>JALHPC010000005.1:15116-88070 GCA_022842685.1 Candidatus Kapaibacterium sp. | reverse complement strand
AACAAAAAAAGGGTGACCTTGTTGCCAAGGTCACCCCAAAGTTAGCGAAAGGTGAACGGAGTGTTACGGAACTTATCGAACCACAACCAACGGCTGCGAGATAGATGCGCCGTTAACCGTTAACACAATGCTGTATGTACCTGCTGCCATGTCATGTACGTCGAGGTTTACAAAGTGTTGACCTGCTTCTTGCATGCCGTTGACAGCTGTCTTTACAACTGCACCCAAAACGTTGACGACCTGAATGGTGACGTGACCTGGATTAACTTGGGCCCACGAAATTTCTGAGCCAGTGATTGACGGATTAGGAGCGATACGCTCGATCGAGGCACCACGTGCTTCAGTCGACTCGTTTACAGACGCTTCCAACAGGTTGCCAACGGCAATCGACGTAAATCCAAGGTACGAAACACGGCTATAGAGTGCTGGATTTGTACGTTGAACCTTAGGATACCAAGGGTGCTGGGTGTTCCAGTTAGCCAATGGCAGCGTGATGTGCATGATAACAGGAATCTCGGTAAGTGACGGAACGATGCGTGGGATAACCGAGCCGTACTCTGTGTTGTCGTCATTCGTGATGTTCGAACGCGTCCATGTCGTTCCGCCAACTGGGCGGTAAGCCATGAACAAGTCGGCAACGGGAAGACTGTCGATTTGGCGGTCGATTGTGCCACCGGCTTCCAGTTCTTGTTGAACGGTTACGCCGGGCGAAAGGCGAGTGAACGGTGTGTTAGCACGAGAATCGATCCATGAAATGATAAGGTTCTGTCCGTCGGCCGTCTTAGCAACATTGATTTCCCAGCCAGCAACACCTTGGAAGCGGCGAGTGTCGGCCGTAAGTGTACGGAGTTCAAGTTTGTTGCTCGCTTCTGTACGCTCTTCATCAACAATGAACAGCTCTTGTGGGAAATCATTCATTTCTGCGACTTGGCGAATCGTCCACACACCGTTGTCGTGAGCGGCTTCTACGAGATCAAGAGCTTCAACGTTGTTATCGATAACCGAGATAACGTGGAAGAAGTAGCTGAAGCGGTCGCTGCCGTAGACGATAAATCCATCGCGTTGATATGGGAACCAAAGGCGTGGAGTACCGGACCAACCGCGGCTTGTGCCGTACTGTTGGAGCGCACTTGTTGGAAGCGCTCTGCTAGCAAACGTCGACCATGTTGCGCCAAGGTCTTCGCTGACGCTTACGCGTGGCAAGCGTTGGCCAATCTGGTCGCTAGGCGTTCCAGCTGCTGGTGTTGTATGGGCCGCATAGAGAGTTCCGTCATCGTCGGTATCTAGCAGAAGGGCTGAGTTGTACGTACCGGTAGCAGTGGGGTCGATATTGGCCGACTTGCGCCATGCCTCGGGCACACCATCAACAGCCACGTAGTCGCCACCAAGGAAGTCATACATGAAGAAGCCGTAGCCACCCAGACGAAGCGTGTTTGCAGGATCCGTTGGGCGGGCAGGAACATCTTGGAGCGACGAACCGGCGATTGCGTAGACGTCTGTGTCGATCGCGAAGGTGCGAACACTCGTGGCCGCTCCTATTTGCGTGCGTTCTGGGTTGCTGGCCTGCGATCCTGGAGGAGTAAGAACATCGGCAAATGCGGTTCCTGGACCACTTTCGAACCACACACCCGTGGGCAGGTTGCTAATACGTGTGGTACCAATCGCGATACCTGCGGCAGTTACGATCCTTGATGTCGCCTGACCTTGCGGTGTGTAGGTTCCAATGCTTGGATAGATGTAGTTCTGACCTGGCGTATTCAGCGTTACTGTCGTATCCCACGACGTGCCATTGTTAGAGGATGATAGCAACAGCACGATGTCGCCAAGATCGTTGTTACTGGCATCGCGCTGGTCGGCGATGCGAGCAAGATAAAGGCGACGGCTTGTTGGGTCGTAATGGAACGTCGTATTTACATTTCCATTCTCGGCATGTGCTAGGTAGCGAGGAAAGCCAAGTAGGCGATAGGTAAGCATGTGCGATCCATCGGCAGGCTTCACAGCATTCAACGAAGCTGCATTAGCAAGGTTCGATCGCTCGATAGCAACGGGAATCTCTGTAGTTGGGTTGAACGATGCTGACGCTTGCAGGGCAGCAGGCGACAGGACAAGCTGGCCCATGGAAGGCACGGAGAGCGCAACGCTGGCTCCGATGCAAAGAAGCAATTGCTTCATAGTGTGAACTCCAAAATGGTAATGTGATGTTCTTGGTGGTTTGCCACGCAGTTACGTGCTTGGCAAGCTGCAAAAGTACGGAGTTTTCTGAATGTCCAACCCGACGTAGGCCGTCGTTGCCAATCAACTACCGTAGTTTTGCATGGCTTGTAAGAGACAAGCAGCATTGCCTTTGTTACACACCTTGGTCCCTCTCCTTATGACCTCTGCCGACATCATCTCGCTCATCAACCCCATCATCGACCCAGATTTGGATCGCTCGCTTGGGGCGTTGGGTGCCATTCACAACGTCGAGGTCGACGGGGCACACGTGCGAGTATATCTTGACGTTGTTCAGCCCTTGCACACGATTGCGCGGCGCCTTGACCTTGCTTGTACCACAGCAATTCACGCATCGTATCCATCGGCCACTGTCGAGATATTTGTTCGCGAATCAGGAATCTCAGAGCGAACCCATCCAGCCCTCAGCACCATTAAGAACCTTGTAGCCGTCGCCTCGGGCAAAGGTGGAGTGGGCAAATCAACAATAGCCGCCAACCTTGCCGTCGCGCTTGCTCAGCAAGGGGCAGCGGTAGGCCTGTTGGATGCCGACGTGTACGGCCCAAGCCAGCCCACGATGTTTGGCTTGGCGGGAGAGACCATGCGAGCCGAGAAGGACGACGCTGGGCGGATTCGCGGTTACCCCAATGAGCACTATGGCGTTGCCGTGGCCTCCATTGGTTTCGTAATGCAGCGCGATCAAGCCGCCATCCTGCGTGGTCCGATGCTTGCCGGCTATTTTACGACGCTTGTCGAGCAAATCATGTGGGGCGAGCTAGACTACCTTGTGTTTGACTTGCCGCCGGGAACCGGCGACATCCAGTTGACCCTTACACAGAAGATTCCTCTGACTGGTGCTGTTGTAGTGACGACACCACAGGAGATTGCGTTGGCCGATGTGCGACGCAGCATTCAGATGTTTCGTAAGGTCAACGTCGACGTACTAGGCGTGATAGAGAACATGAGTTACTTTGTGCCTCCTGACATGCCCGACCGTCGATACCATATTTTTGGTGAAGGTGGTGGTGCGGCAGTGGCAGCCGAATACGACGTGCCGCTGCTTGGCCAGGTACCAATTGATGCGCGAATCCGTTCGGGTGGCGATGAAGGACTGCCGTTCGTACTCGACCCTGAGCGGCCCGACCTTGGCGATGCCTTTCGAGCGATTGCTAGCAACGTCGTACGGCAGGTTCGACGCCATAACGCATCTGCGGCCGACGCCCACGTGCAGATTTCGCTCTAATGATGACGACCGAACAGAAGATTGTGGCTGCGCTCGATAGAATGCGCGATCACCTGCGGTCGGACGGTGGAGACATTGAGTTTGTGCGCTTCGATGCACATACTGGTGTAGCCGAGGTGCGGTTTATGGGGGCGTGCAAGGGATGTGCGATGTCGGCCATGACACTCCGTGCCGGAATCGAGCGAGCCGTACGGCTTGAAGCAAAAGAAGTACGACGTGTTGAGGCTATTTCGTGAACTTTTCGTAGGTTCGCATCCCACTGAAGCGGGAGGTTAGCTCAGCTGGTTCAGAGCATCTGCCTTACAAGCAGAGGGTCGGGGGTTCGAATCCCTCACCTCCCACAACTTATCGACGCACGTTTGCAAGAGTGGCGGAATTGGCAGACGCACTGGATTCAAAATCCAGCGAACGCAAGTTCGTGCGGGTTCGACTCCCGCCTCTTGTACACAGACGAAAAGACCGAAGGCCCGATACGGCATTGCGCTGTATCGGGCCTTCAGTTAACCAAGGAAAGGAGAGAGGGCGTGGGGAGACGTTCTAGCTATCCGCTTAACGAACGATGACAACAGGTGTCGAGGCCACATAGTTCCCGGTAACAACACGAGCACGGTAGTTTCCAAGTGGAAGTCCATTCAATGGAAGCGTAAGCGATGTTGCACCTTCAGCAGCATCAACGGTGGTTGTGTATACGATGTTGCCGGTTACGTCATAGACGTTGACCGTTGCTGTACCGTTGACAGGTTGGACATAGTCGAGGCGTGCAACACCAGCCGATGGATTAGGTACGGCGGTTACGCCACCAGGGATTGCATCGAACGAAGTAACCGAAGCCTGCACTGCCTCGAGTGCACGTAGCGGGCCACCCGCTGGAAGTGCGGCAAACAGTCCGAACGCAGGACCCTCTTTGTTTGCCTCGGGGTTAAGGAAGCCAGAAGCCAGTACTGTAACTGCCGCTCCAGCGGCCTCAACAAGGTCGGCACGGAACAACGCAATCGGAGCGCCGCCGGTAGGAGCAACGCCAAGGATGTACTCTCCTGCGGGAACCTCAAGGTAGTTTGAGGCCTTGCCATACGACACATTTTCAAGCAGGCGAGCCTCGCCAGCGAGAATGTCAACTGCTGGTGCATCGGTTGCACCGTGGAATACAAGCACGTCAACATTGCCCGACTGCGCGGCCTGCGTGCGAGCGTTTGCGATTGGATACAGGTCAAATGTGATTGGAGCAGCATTAGGGTCGGCATTGGACGCAAAGCCGTCCCTGTTGAGTACGCCATTTGCAACGATAATGTACGTGCCTGGCTCGAGGTCGTAGTCAAACGTCGCTAGGGCGTCGGTAACGGTGTCGCTCGAAGCCGGGGCGATAGCAACTTGATACGCGACCCCCGCAGGAAGTTCAACAAATGGCGTGGCTGTGCGGAATGCAAAATCATCGAGCAACTTAAAGCCGTTGACGTAGACGTCGACGAGAGCAGCGGCCGGATCAGCAGCGTTGTGAATGATTTGCAGGCGAATTCCTGTAAGGTCTGGAATGAGCGGAAGTTCAATCATTGGTCCGCCAGTCGACGTGGCAGCGAACAGACCAAAGGCTGGGCCATTCTTGTTGTCGCCTGGTACAAGAAAACCGCTAGCAACGATAGTGACAGTCTGCCCTGCAAGACCGCTTACGTCAGCAAGGTAGCGTGCAAGGATCGACTCGCTACCTGCCGCAGCTACGCCGATCTGATATATGCTTGCTGGAAGCGGAAGCACAGATGAAAACGATCCATATGGCAATGCTTCGATAGCGCGCGTGTCGCCAGCATAGACGTCAACGGCAGGAGCGTCTGTTGCGCCGTGAAACACCATGACATTAACAAAGCCGGCAGCGGCCGACTCGGGAACGCCTGCCTGTGCGAACAGCTCGAGCGTAATTGGCAGTTCGCCAGGATTGGCGGCAAAGCCGTCGGCGGCAACAACGCCATTGACGATGCCAACATAACGACCAGCAGGAAGCGTGACGGTGAACGTCTTGATGGCGGCTTCCACCGACATACTGCCCGAAGGCGCTAGCGCGATGTTGAGTGCTACGCCAGGCTCGAATTCGAGGAATTCCGTGGCTGAACGGAATGCGAAGTCCTGAAGGGCGCGTTCGCCGTTGACGTAGACATCAACTAGCGCCGCAGCGGGATCGGCAGAGTTGTGGATAACCTGGAGCTGAACCTTTTGGGCCAGCGCCGGGACAGCGATGAACAAGGCCGTGAGCCCTGCAAGAAGTAGACGTACCATAAATAACTCCAAAATGTGTTAGTGAGACGGTTACAATGAATGTGCAGATGATGGTGGCGTTAACCGGTGTGCAGAGACACACAAGGACGAGGATGGTTACGCGGTACAATCGACCTGAGCCTGATTGATGGTATACAATGCCGCGTAACACGTCACACTGTACGAAGGGTTCCCCTGTGAGATCAAGATTGTAGGTCAGTCACGAGATTCTTTGTAATTTCGGCATCTTCCTTCACGTATATACCCCACTAAGATGTTCACAGTTCGTTTGTTCCAATTATCGATGCCGGTGGTAGTGGCACTGCTTGTTGCAGCATGTTCTACTGACCAGGTTAACGTGGACGCACAGCGTCTTTCGATTGCCGAGCTTAACACATCGGCTGGCTACGTATGGTTCCCAGCGGAGACACAGGTGTATTCTCCACGTCAGGAGTTCGTTACCGACATTGCGAAGAACTTTACTGCCGAGACGCGCGCTATCATCTTCGTACGGCCGACGTGTTCATGCCGCGGCACCCAGAAGTTGTTTCCGCATGTAATCAAGACGCTTACCGAAGCAGGTGTCCGAGAAGACCAAATCGAAATTTTTTCGATGCGTTCTAACCAGGACAAGCATCCACATGCAGATCGCATCTCGCTTTCGTCGTTGCCTGCCGTCTTTGTCGAGCGCGCCGGAATGGTCAGCCCACGGATGATTCTCGACGAGGACTTCAACGGCGCTAATGCCGATTCACTCGTTGCAACACTATTACGCTAAGCGTTATGATAACGAAGCTTTCAGCATCTGACGGTTCGACGATTCGCTTTCATCTGATGGCAGCACCATGTGGTACAAGCCCTGCCGTGTCGGAAGATGAAGGCACCGACCTGAACTTCACGGCGTACTGGGTTCCGAATCCGAAGGATTCGTACTCGGTAATCGCTACGGGCGACAGCATGGTTGGCGTGCACATCTTTGCGGGAGACATGCTTGTTATCGACGCGGGCCGCGAAGTGCGCAGCGGAGATATCGTTGTAGCATGGCACAACGGTTCGCTTACTGTAAAGCGTATCGTAACCGATGGTGTGTCAGTGACCCTTGTCCCTGAAAACCCATGCTACGCGCCAATATCGATAGGTGAGGGTGACGACTTCCGTATTCTTGGTGTGGTAACGTCGGTTCACAGAAAGCTGTAAACGACATTCTTACGTAAACGTAGACGAAGGCGGCCGAGAGGCCGCCTTCGTTGTTTCTGCTTACCACTTCATGATGTTGAGCTCGTCGACGTACACCGTCTGACGCTTGCGGAAGAGTGCGAGCACAATAGCAAGACCCACTGCAGCTTCGGCAGCAGCCACGGCCATGATAAAGAACACGAACATCTGGCCGGCGATGTCACCAAGGAAGGCGCTAAAGGAAACCATCGTAAGGTTGACGGCATTCAGCATCAACTCGATGGACATAAAGATGATAATGGCATTGCGACGTGTGATAACTCCAACCACGCCGGTGACGAATAGGATTGCCGATAGGGCAAGGTAGTAGTCGAGAGGAATCGTTGTAGGCATGGCTTCGTGTTAGCTAAGTTGACGCTTGGCAAGGATAACAGACCCGATGAGTGCTGCAAGCAGCAGGATCGATACTGCCTCGAACGGGAAGAGATAGGTCGTGAATAAGCTCTGGCCGATGGCTTCGGTCGTGCCAATGGCAACAGAGGAATCCGGAAGCGCCGTCATGCCCGTTGGACGAGCAGTCGTGACCCCAATAATCTGAGCGGCAAACAGAACTGCCAGCAACGTTCCAACGGTCTTTCTCATCCCCGGCTTTTCACTGAGATGTTGTTCGTTGCCAACATTCAGCAACATGATGACGAACACGACAAGCACCATGATGGCACCAGCATAGACAAGTACCTGAACAGCCGCAACGAACTGTGCGTTGAGTGTAAGGTATAGCCCAGTGAGCATGAAGAAATGTCCAACAAGGGACATCGCAGCAGCAACAGGGTTGCGTCGCGTTATCGTTAGTACCGCAGACGCAATGGCGCCAATGGCAAACAGCGAAAAGAGCAGGACAGGTGTAGTCACAGATGGTCCAATGATGACTCGTTGAAACAGTGGCAAATATACGTGATAGGGACCTGAGGGCGTTAGCCCTCGAAACGTTCTATCGATCGAACACCCTTGATGCGCAGTAATCGGTCGAATATCTTACGAAGATGGGCGGTGTCGTGAACGTAAACCGTAAGGATGCCCTCAAACATCGAATCAAACGCGTCAATGTTAACGCCGCGTATGTTCGTATTGTCGATACTAATGACGGCACTCGTGATATCGTTCAGCATGCCAGGTCGGTCGTCTCCGGTAATCTTAACAGCCGCAAGGAATTCTCCCTTTGGATGACCAGTCCAAGCTACGTCAACGATTCGTGGTTTCAGGCGGTCTTGGAATTCGGTGACGTTACGGCAATTGGCGCGATGGACCTTTATCCCGGTGCCAATGGTAATGACGCCGACGATGGCATCGCCTGGGACTGGGTTGCAGCACCGTGCGTAGGAGTAGAGCATACGCGCCGACGGCGACGTGTCGCCCACGATCTGGACACCGTTCGTTGAGCCGCGAGCGGTTTCGCGAAACTGATGAGCAGTAAAGACCTCTTCCGTTCGGTCGAGTTCGGCACTCTGAGGTCCCATCTTGGCCTGCACCATGTCTGCCGCTGCATCAGCCGATAGCGTACCCATTCCAATCGCGTAAAACATGTCTGTACGCGAGTCATACTTCAACTGTACACAGATGCGTTCCAACTCGTCCTCGTTGATATGCAGGCCAAGCTTCTTCGCTTTCTTGTCCCACAGCTCCTTGCCCTCGGTCACACGATTCCTGCGTTCTTCATTAAGAATGCGGCGTATGTGTGACTTGGCCTTGTGCGTCACGACGATCCGTTCCCAGTCTCGGTTGGGCGTCTGATTCTTGGAGGTTAGGATCTCAACCTGATCTCCGGTTTGTAGGGCATGATCTAACGGCACGATGCGTCCGTTTACCTTTGCCCCAATACACCGTGCTCCTACTGCAGAGTGAATCTCAAACGCAAAGTCGATGGGAGTAGCACCTCGTGGCAGGATTCGCAGCTCGCCCGCTGGAGTGAAAACGTAGATTTCGTCCTGATACAGATTGAGCTTAAAGCTCTCCATGAGCTGTTCAGCAGCCTCGTCGCCAGCATTTTCGAATACATCCCGTACCCACGAGGCCCACTCGGCTAGGTCCTTCGAGTCGATCCATGACGCTGTGGCGCCCGTTTCGGCCTTATAGCGAAAGTGAGCTGCTACGCCTCGCTCTGCAAACTCATGCATGGCACGAGTTCGGATCTGCACTTCAACGCGCTTGCCGTCAGAGCCAATAACCGTGGTGTGCAGTGAGCGGTAGCCATTCTTTTTCGGAACCGAGATGTAATTCTTAAATCGCTCAGGCACGGGCACATAGATCTCGCTCACAATCCCATAGGCCAAGAAACAATCGTTGTTATCTTCAGATTCAAGAATCAAACGCACTGCGAAGAGATCGTACAAGTCGTCGATGCTCTTGCCACGCGTTATCATCTTCTTGTAGATGCTGTAGATATGCTTGGGACGTCCGTTAATTTCGCACGCAAGTCCAATCGTCTTTAGTCGCTCCTCAATCGGCTTGGCAAAACGTGCGATGTAGTCCGAGCGTTCTTCCCGCGTCGAGTTTAACTGGCGCTTGATGTCATCATAGGCCTCGCGATTCAACACCTTAAACGCCAGGTCTTCCAGCTCCCATTTGATATTGCCCAATCCAAACCTATGTGCGAAGGGGGCATAGATTTCCATCGTCTCTCGCGCAAGGCGCTCCTGCCGCTCTGCGGGCAGCACGTCGATGGTACGCATGTTATGAAGTCTGTCGGCGAACTTGACAAGGATGACGCGCACGTCGTTCACAAGCGAAAGCAAGAGCTTGCGATAGTTCTCTGCCTGCGTTATCTCGCGACTCTTGAATACATCGCTGATTTTCGTGGCACCGTCGACGATTTCTGCGACTTCAGCACCGAACTCCTCGCGAATGTCGCGAAGCGAGAACTCGGTGTCCTCGACAACATCGTGCAATAGTGCCGCTGCCACGCTGATGTCGTCGAGTGGGATCTCGCGACAGACGATGATCGCGACCTGTACCGGATGGGTATAGTACGGCTCACCGCTGCTGCGTACATCACGTTTGTGGGCTTCTACGCAGAACCGAAAGGCACGCGTCACGAAGTCCTCATTCAAACGGGGGAGATTGCTACGAGCTTGCTGAAGTAACACTTCAAGATCGGACTCGACAGAGACGCCAAAGGTATGCGTTGCCAAATCGATTCGCGGCTTGGCCGATTTGCTCAGCAACGTGCCCATTGGTGGTTAGTCCTTGATAATTGCCACGTGGTGTATCGACGTAGGAGTTCTAACGATGATGAAGTATGTGCCAGATGCCAACGCGGTGGCATCCACAGGAAACTCCATAACGCCGTCGAGAACACCATCGTACAGCCGACGTAGCTCTTGCCCGCCAACGCTGTACAGCGCAACCGACGCAGCAGTCATTACGTCGGTCGTCGTTATTCGCAGCGTTGTCGACGTGCGCACTGGGTTGCCGAGTACGTGCAAGGCCAAGGCCTGCTGATCGCGATCGGTAACAGAGGTTGGATCTGGGTCCACTGGTTTGGGCGCTGCGCCTTCCAACCACTCGATGGATTTGTCGAGAATTGTTGTTCGTTGCTGTTCATCGAGCATACGCGCAGGATTGATTCCCATGACGATGCTTCGGTATTCACCGCTCACATACCGAATAGCCATGGCACGCTGTGTTGTACGATTACGCAGCATTGCGCTAGATCCCGTTCCGGCGGTGCGGAAAAACACACTCGGCACAAACGACTCACCACGGTGATGGTCCAATCGTGGCAGCTGGCAATCAACAAGTGTAATTCCATTGGTAACGGGGTCGTTGGCAACGCCATCATACACACGTCGCCCATTATCTACCGACGTCGGAGCATCAATCCCACCAAAGACGGCGCCAAACACCTGAAACAAGGCCGCAGAGTTTTCACCTTCAGCACGAATTGCGAAGGGGTCATCGGCAAGCATGAGCATGTCGACGTTCTTACGGCGTAAGTCAGCGATGATGGCTTCGTCGGTTACACTAATGTCACCAAAGCTACCGCTGAACCAAACGCACGTCTCAAGATTACCTAAGCTGCCAGCGGCACGATTGAAGACGAGAGAGGACAGCGCTACATAGCCCTGACGGTTGGTTGCCATAAGCGCTTCGTCGATGTCGAAGCCTTCAGTGGTGCCATCAAGGACGAGTACACGTCGAAGATTCGATGGTACAAGATGGACGACCCTTCCCATTGCCGGTGTGGCTACGTCATCGCCCGCACCAGTCGGCCGAACGGTGGCACCTATGTGCATCTGCGCTGGCATTGCTGAGGTGTCGCGCCGCACCACCACGCCAATACGCTCGGTACTTTGCGCTGCGACCGTAACTTCCGGCTGTTCGATGAGCGCTTGCCAGCCATTGCCGACGGTTGCCTCAACCGAAAACCTTACAGGGGCGGAGCCATCGTTGACAAGGTCGACAAACACGACGGACCCTTCTGTTGTATCAACTACCGCCACGTCTGAGGTAACGTTGACGTATGCCGCTTCGGCCGTTTCCAAACGAATAACTGAAGCATTAGCGCGATCGACGCACCAAATGTGGTCGTCAGGACCAATCGTAATGCCAAGGAGTTCGCCAGCTCCGGTTGCCACGGTTCCAATGAGTTCTGGTTGGTCTTCCGACAGTCGATACATCGAAATGCGACCTGTTGCACGGTCGCCGACAATCATCATTCCGTTTCTGATGTCAAGTCCTACTGGCTGACCAAGAGGGCCGGCGATCGCCGTCTCGATGGTGGCGCCCCGTACTTCGGAAAACTCGGTTAGGTTTTCGCCACTTTCTTCGGGCATTTCTAAGTCGCCGGTAACAGAGCCCGACGAAATGCGAAGACGCTGAACACGGCCTGCGCCTGGGTCGACGTAGTAAAGCCAACCAGTAGCATCGTCGATAGCCATATGGGCTGGTTGTTCACGATCAGATGTTGTGATTGTCGCCTCGGTATACCGACGAATAACGCCGTCGCGGTGGTCGGTGCCCCCTACTTCATGGGGGTCTGCAAAATCGTAGCGGTGAACAGTGTTATATCGTGCGTCTGTTACCCAGTAGACGTTGTCGCGTTCGTGAGCAATCCCTAAACACCACGGGCTCTGATGCAACATGTCGAGGTGTGATGCTAGTCGATTTCGAGAATCTTGATACAGCGAGGCGAAGATGGCAGTATCGGATGACCAAAGCGTAGGGCCCATGAACATGTAGTTGGGATATCCGCCACCAGGCCAGCCACTTTGGGCAGTGGCGAACGTGCCATTCGATCCAAAGGCAAGGGCCTGTGTACGATACATAAAGTGGCTGGCTCGCGAGTCGCGCTTGAGCGTTATCGTCTGGCTGGATGTGCCTGCATTGTGGAGGATGGCCATGCCTGCGGCGACATCTGGCGACGTTACAACCCATAGGTCGTTGCTATGAAGCAGGGTCCGATTAAACTTGAGGTCGACGGGGCTCACGATTCCATCGGCAGCACTTGCGACTACACGCGGCCGCACCGAGCCCTGCACATAATGCGAAAGGGAACTACCGCTGCGCAGTTGCGTGGTTGGTGCAACGACGGCTGCCTGAACCAGGCGGGCAACATCCATGAACGGCTGTGTAGACAGGATGCCGAACGTTAGGATACCATTTCGAACCACAAGTGCAGCGTGCAAGTCGAGCTGCTCGCCGTCGACCGTGCGAAGGAGGTCAAGAGCTCGCGCACGGCGATTGTCCGGGTCTGATACAAGCGTGATGACCGACGTGTCATAGCCCATCCGTTGCACTAAGCGCATGTTGGTACGGTCATCGTCGGAACTGAATGCTACAACACGAATGCCGGCTGCCGACAGACGGCGAGCGTACGAGTTAAGGTAAGTAAGCTGACGAACGCAGTGCGTGCAAGAGAATCCTAGGTAACGGACAACGATGACCGTGTTCGTTGGGCCTACGTATGGCAGTCCTAGATTCGGCAGGGCAGTACCTATCGCAACACTAGGAGGAAACGACCGGCTTTCATGGTCGGTGGATTCGGCGTAGACCGAAAGACACAAGACCGCGTTTAACATCAATGTGGTGAAAAGGCGAAGCGAATGGGACATGGGATTGCTGGTAGGTGGTACTAAGATTCGCATAACACAATGCCAAACAGAAAGTTACGGAGAATTTGCAGGGTGGGGTCCATACGACAATGTGTGTGATTGCATTGATCGGTGCATATTGGGTCACTCGTGAAAGCCGCGAGATCGAACCAAAATCATCCACATGTTGGGGGCTAGAATATGAAACACATTGTCAGTGCAGGATCAGTCATTCTTGCAATGATGGCCACTGGTTGCGGAGAACAGTTCGACGAAATGAAGCAAGCCATGGAGAATGTTGAGTCCATCGCCAACTCGGCAGAGCAGGCTCAGCAATCGATGGACAAGGTGCAACAACGAATTCAGGAGCGTAGGGCAGCAGGAGACACCATACCGATTGCCTACGAAGAGCTGCAAAAGCGACTTCGTGACGTTAACGGGTGGACGGGGGAAGCCCCTACGGGTGAGTCGGTAGCTATTCCTGGGCTTGCCTTTGCAACGGCATCAAGAGCGCATGAAGATTGACAATGCCACGCAACGAACGGAGACATTCCAGACGTCGGATCCTATGGTTAGTGGCATGCTAGAGTTTTACAAGGGGGAGGGTAGAGGGACGGTAACGTGGGCGATCGCTGGACGATACGTTCTACGTGTCGAGGCCACAGGTATCTCGTCGATTGATGAAGCGCGGGCGTTTGGCGAGCAGTTTGGTGTGGCCGGTTACGCTGCAATGTAGTGCAGCGTGAGTACGTAGTAAAAACGAACGAGGCCTCTGAAATCAGAGGCCTCGTTCGTAATCGTTTGATCGTTCGCGCTGGAAGTCTATCGGCGGTTCTCTGTGATGCCATCGCTTGCGGCAGATGGCTTTTCGGAGATGACCGAAATGAAGGCCCGTGCGTCATTCTCGGCATCAATACCGAGAGTGACGGTCACGGTCGAGCCCGAGCACGTGGCGCGGAGCTCAACACCTGCATCCCAACGATTGACGACCTTCGCCCCATGCGCAACGAGGCGGCCTGTCAGTGAACGAACAAACTCAAGAGCATTAGCTGCAGAGGAAGTAGTGTGCCACGTGGCCGCACCATTTAGGCGACCGGCGTTGTCGAAGATCAATTGTATAGCTTCGGTGCGGCGGTGGTCCTTAAACATCAGGGCAAACGTTCCCTTTTGCACGTCTCCAGTGCGTTCGGCACCAATGATAGCATTACGGCGAAGCGCAGAGTATACGTCGTTAACCGAGCTGCCAAAAGGAGCGACGACTTCAGTACAAGATTGCCATTCAACGGGCGACCACAGCGGTTGATTCGGACGACCTGCTAGGGATGTACCCACAGCGGCAAATAGGAGAGCCGCTAGGACAAAAATGCTCGTCTTGTGACGTGGAGAAAATCGTGTTTGCATATGCTGCGAAGTTATCGTCTTGGACGGCGGACTTCAAGAGCTGAAACACGTAAAGCTGTATGTTGTTTGTAATCAACCGCTTACGTAATCACTACGTATTTGCATTGATGGAGAGTACGTAGCGCCGTTTCGGTAGTACTACGCGGCGGCTGTTACAACGGGGCTTGACACTCGATGAAGGTATCGTTGACGTCAATCGACAGCTGCTAAAGAAAAAGCCCAGATTACGAGTGGTAATCTGGGCTTTTCTGTCGGGGCGGCGGGATTCGAACTCGCGACCTTCTGCTCCCAAAGCAGACGCGCTAACCGGGCTGCGCTACGCCCCGAAGACATACCGACCGCGCCATGGGCAAACCAAGCGCGGTCGAAGGGAGCGCAAAGATGCAGAAAATTTTCGAGACTTCACAACATCCTGGGAGTGACCAAGCTAAGATTACTATGTTATGCCTCCATCTACAGTACGCTTACCCATCGTGAATGCCACGTTTAGTGACCGCACGTTGAGGTAGGCAGGTGAGACCGGGGAGTGCCCCCAGACGCGTGGTGACGTCTGGGGGCATCTCACATCTAGCCCTTCGCCTCGTATCTTTGTTCATGATTCGAACACTTGCTGCCATTGCCGTAGTCTGCCTGTTGGTTTGGAATGCCAACGGGGGTGACGAAATGCCGGGCGCCCGGCAATCCACGCCGATTGCCCTTACGAATGCCACCGTCCACACAGTAACACAGGGCACCATTGCACGTGCCACGGTGCTGTTTGCCAACGGCCGGATCACGGCCGTTGGAGCCAACGTTGCTGTTCCGCAAGGTTTCCGTGTTATCGACTGCTCTGGACAGCACGTCTACCCAGGGTTCATTGCTCCTGTCTCAACCATCGGCCTTACTGAAATCGATGCCGTACGCGCAACCCGCGATATGGCAGAAGTTGGCGAGTTTAACCCCAACGCTCGCGGCGAGACAGCGTACAACCCAGATTCCGACATCATTCCAACCATCCGATACAAGGGCATTCTACTCGCTAACGTTACGCCCGAAGGGGGCGTCGTTTCGGGCATGGCTTCGCTCATGCGGCTTGACGGTTGGACGCGCGACGACATCGCCGTGAAATCACGGTCGGCCCTGATGCTTACCTGGCCGCAGATGGACGTAAACACGGCACCGTGGGAATCGCGAAGCGCCGACGAACAGCGCCGAGAAACGGGGAAGCGCGTCGACGCCCTTCGCGAGCTCTTCCGCCAAGCCAAGGCCTACGCCCTGCTTACATCGGTGGGCGATACCGCTAAGCGCGATATCCGCCTCGAGGCGATGGCTCGCGTGTTTCGCGACACACTGCCAGTGTTTGTTCGCGCTTCGTCGCGCAAACAGATGGAATCTGCCCTCGACTTCCGCCGCGAGTTCGGTCTTTCCATGGTTATCGTCGGTGCTGCCGATGCCCCTTACATGATTGACAGATTGCAAAAAGAAGGGGTGGGTGTCGTGATACGTCGGGTACATGCGTTACCAATCCGCGACGAAGACGCCTACGATGCTGCCTACACCCTGCCTGCCACCTTGGCCGCGGCTGGTATCCCCTTTGCCTTTAGTGATGACGGTGGATGGCAGCAACGTAACCTACCGTTTCATGCAGGTACGGCCATTGCCTATGGGCTTGGTGCCGACGCAGCATTGCGAAGTCTAACGTTAACACCGGCGCAGATGCTAAAGGTTGATGCCGACTACGGCAGTATCGAGGTTGGAAAGTCGGCAACGCTCTTTGTGAGCAAGGGCGACGCCCTCGACGCACGTTCGAACGTCGTAACCCAGGCCTTCATCGACGGACGACAGGTCGACCTCACGTCGCGCCACACCCGAATGACCAAGAAATACCGAGAGCGGTATAAGCGGTGATCGACGGTACTCTCCTGGATTCGGTCCAGGTTCCCTTGCCAGCATCCTCGCTGGCCATGGCAAAGCGTTCCATGCCCACGCAGGCATTCGAAAAGCTTTCTGCCGTTTCGTTGCATGCCATCACGTATGCGTCGCACGGACTACGCATCAAGGGCTGGATGGCGCTACCGCCTGCAACAGCCCAGCGCTTCCCGGCCGTCGTGTTTAACAGGGGTGGCTCTGGTCCAAAGGGAGCCCTTTCGGCCGAAGGTGCCATGATGTATGCCGGCCTGTTTGCCTCGTGGGGCTTCGTTGCCGTGGCCTCGAACTACCGTGGCGTGGGTGGTAGCGACGGCGTGGAAGAGTGGGGTGGCGGCGACGTTGACGACGCATTGAATCTACTACCGCTGTTAGATAGTTTGCCGTACGTCGATCCAACGCGCTTTGGCCTCGTTGGTGGAAGTCGTGGTGGAATGATGGCCTTCCAGATGTTGCGCCGTACAAACCGCTTTCGTGCCGCCATTACGTTTGGTGCACCTACGGCGATTAACACTGAACTTAAAAACGCCTACATTCGCTCCACGATGCGCAAGTACCTTGCTGCTGGCGCCAACGAACAACTCGAAGCCGAACAACGATCCGTCGTCTGTTGGGCCGACGAGCTCTGCACAACCACTCCATTGCTCGTGCAGCATGGCACCGGCGATCGACGAGTGCCCGGCGAACATGCCTTAGCGCTTGCCGCGGAACTCCAACGGTTACATTTTCCTTACCGGCTTATCATGTATGAGAACGCCGACCATGTGCTTGCCGGACGCCGCATAGAATCGATGACCGACATGCGCTGGTGGCTTTCAACCTACGTTCAGTCGAACACAGCCCTTCCTCGCACCGGTCCGCACGGTGCATAACTACAATCGTATGAAGCTCTTCACCGCCGGCGTAATCGCCCTATTTGTCACTCAGCTCCACGCTCGAGAAGACAAGTCGCTCATTACACGCATTGGCGCCGACCCTTCATGGGTCGATGCCCAAAACCCGCCGCATCAATGTGTACTTCCCATGGGCTTCGAGCCGTGGGCCGATAGGCCTCTCAAAACCGATGTCGACGTGGTGCGAATGCATGTCGAGCTGGACCTGGTTCCCGTCCTGTCTGTAACCGACACCAGCGTTATAGCCCCTCGAATCGTGGACGGTACTGTGCGCATCACCTTCGTTCCGGAGCGTGCCGGGCAATCGACAGTTGTGTTCTTTGCCGACACAGGCATGATTCCAACAATTGGGTCGGTACGTGTTGGCAACACCGTGGCAAGCTTTGAACGTCGCGGCAGCGACAGCTTGGTAATCCAGTTACCCACGGCCACGGTCACACCGTCGGATACCCTTGAAGCAACCATTGCCTATCGTGTGCAGCGTACCTCGTTTGCCACTGGCATTACCGTTGTTGCTGGGCGTGGCATCGCCCAAGTGCGGGTTCCGCATCCCATTGCATTTTCGTTTTCGCAGCCCGAAGGGGCCCGGCGCTGGTTCCCCTGTAACGATGTGCCGAGTGACCGCGCCTTCTATTCCTTCGCCGCTACTGTTCCCCAAGGATTTACCGTAGTTGCCAACGGTTCGCACGTTTCTACCGAGGCCGTTGGAACTGCCGAGCGCCAAACGTGGAGCTGCCCATATCCAATGCCATCGTACCTCTTTGCCTTTGCTGCCTCGGTCTATCGCGAGTACAAACAGTCATCAACCACGCTCGATGGCCGCGTGATTCCAATTCTGAACTATCACTGGGACATCGACCACGAAGGTGACTCACTTAATGCCGTACACGCCCTTCGTAACATCCCCGAGATGATTCCTGCACTTGAACGAACGCTTGGCCCGTACCCATTCTCGACGTACGGACACATGACGGTCTGGCCAATAGCGTTTGGCGGCATGGAACATACCACCATGTCCACCATCTCTCGCGACTGGCTAAGGGGCACCGCCGAAGTGGGCTATGCCCACGAAGTAGGCCACCAGTGGCTAGGCGATCTTGTTACCTGCGCTCATTGGGGCGATATATGGATTAACGAAGGTGGCGCCTCGTATACAGAGGCCCTATGGCAAGGCGAGAAGTACGGACGTCAGGCATTCGGTAATCATATGGCTTCTCGAAGAGAACGCTACCTACGTCAGGGCTTTAATGCTCCGCCAATCGCCAACATCCCTATCAGCAACATCTTCAACGAACCCACCACGTACAGCAAGTCTGCATGGGTCTACCACATGACGGCGTCGATCATGGGCGACGAGGCGTTCCGAGCGTTTATGTCATGGTGGACGACCGAGGCCGGAGGGCCAGAACGTGCCGTTCAAACGTCGGACTTCATTGCAGGTGTCGAGCGATTCGCTCCCAATGCTCCTATTTCGTGGAAGACGTTTTTTCGGCAATGGCTGTACGAAACCGGTCATCCGGTGTTTAGCACGGTATTGGACAACCAGCAACAGACCAATGGAACCTGGCGCACATCCGTTACACTCGCCCAGATTCAGTCGCACCCCACCAGCCCCGAGGTCTTTGAACTACCAGTGACGCTACGTCTGTGGCAAGGTCCTACCAGCATCGACACCTCCATCGTCATGCTGTCGCGCTCAGTAACGCTTGATATGACGCTGGACCGTGAAGTCACTTCCATCGAGATCGACCCTAACAGGACTCTCTTGTTCGAAGCTCGAGAGACCATAAACTCGGTGGCTGACGATGAGGATGCCACCCAGCCGTCCATGCGCCTTGCATCGGCACATCCGCATCAGTCGCAGGACCCCATGGCTGTTCACGTGCGCAACGCTGTCGGCGCGCAGCTTGAGCTTGCCGACGCCGTTGGTCGCGTTGTTGCTCGACAATCTGTAACGTCGCCCGATGACGTCGTTGTGTTCTCGACGGCCAACCTTGCGCCGGGCCTTGCCATGGTTCGCCTTGTTACGCCCACCAATGTTCGCATGCTACCATGTCTGATCATTCGATAGCCATAGCATCACTCCGACGCGAATATGCTCGCGAGGAGCTGGACGAGTCGCACGTCGACGCTAATCCCATGCGACAATTTCGAGCATGGTTCGACGAGGCAGTCAAGGCCGAGGTTGTAGAACCCAATGCCATGACCTTGGCTACGTGCGATACGATGGGGCAGCCATCGGCCCGCATCGTGTTGCTCAAGGGTATCGATCATGGCCTCGTTTTTTACACCAATTACGACAGTCGCAAGGGAGGTCAACTTGCAGAGAATCCCAAGGCAGCACTGTTGTTCTTTTGGGCCGAACTTGAGCGCCAAGTTCGAATCGAAGGAAGCGTCGAGCGAGTATCGCGTGAAGAGTCCGAGGCCTACTTCGCCTCGCGACCACTGGGCAGCAAGATAGGCGCTTGGGCTTCGGCGCAGAGCGCCGAGTTACGCGACCGAAGGGAGCTCGAGCAGGCCGAAGCGAAGCTTCGAGAACGTCATGCCGACGGCATTGTGCCGATGCCCCCTTTCTGGGGAGGATACAGGGTAGTGCCTACATTGGTAGAGTTTTGGCAGGGAAGGCCATCACGACTGCATGATCGGCTAGAATACCGACTTCAACCCACCGGAGAGTGGACATTGTGCCGTCTTTCGCCGTGACGAAGAATTAGGACCGCAGACGCGGATCGGTGGCGTCGCGCAGGGCATCGCCAATGAGGTTAAAGGCGCTGACGGTTAGAAAGATCATGGCACCGGGAAACACGGCCAGCCACCACGAATACGTGCTTGAGCGGGCTTTGAAAAGTACCGATCCCCACGTAACAACAGTGGGCGGAACGCCAAAGCCCAAGAACGATAGGGCACTTTCCAAGAGAATGGTACTAACGATGCCGAAGGCAGCGTAAATGAGTACCGGAGCTATGGCGTTAGGTACGACGTGGCGCAGAATGATACGTGGCGTGGAATACCCTAGAGCTGTAGCCGCACTCACGTAATCGAGGTTGCGTACACGTAGCACTTCGCCACGCATGAACCGTGCAATATTGGTCCAACCGGTTAGACCAATCAACACCATGATGAGCCACAGACTACCTTGCTCAACCATAGCAACGATGGTGATGATGAGGAAGAAGCGAGGAATGGTGATAACAATCTCGATGATGCGAGAGATAACGACGTCGATGGTGCCACCAAAGAAACCAGCCATTGCGCCCAGAATGATGCCTATCACAAGGGCAATACCCATGGCTATAAATCCAATCGAGAGCGCATACCGCGAACCGTGAATAAGGCCAGCCATAACGTCGCGGCCTATATCGTCGGTACCAAGCCAATGCGCCGCCGATGGCGCACGATCTTTCAGCGAGACCAGTGTTTTGTCTGTGGTTTCGGGTGCATACGGTACTGGCGGAAACAGACTCCAATCGTACTGCAGTTCTTTCCAGTCAACGGTAACGTATTCGCGATCCCATTCGGCAATCCCTAAGCTCACGCCGTATTGCTTAAAAATGGGAAACTGCACCCTGCCTTGATGCGAGCAGATGATTGGTTTGTCGTTTGCAAGGAAATCGGCTGTAATGGCTACAATGGCCAAGACGGCAACTATCCAAACCGAAACTACACCAAGTGTATGTTTCGAAAATTGGCGCCGTACGAACTGTCCGTACGTTTCACCATCCACACTCTTCGCCATTGTTGTTTCTTCGGAAGGGGGCTTCGTAGAAGGGGCGCTCATGACGACTTCTTTCCAAACGAGATACGCGGATCAACAATCGAATACAAGATGTCGGCCAGAAGGAGTCCCACCAACGTAAGTACTGCCGAAATCGTAAACACGGCCATAATCATGGGATAATCGCGCGATACCAGCGCCTTGAATGATAGCTCGCCCATGCCTGGAATGCTGAAGATCGACTCAATGATTACCGAGCCGCCAATAAGCGCAGGCACTAACGTGGCTAGAATGGTAACCAGCGGAATGAGGGCGTTGCGGAAGGCATGGCGAAGAATCACGGCGCGCTCGGGAAGACCCTTGGCTCGGGCCGTGCGAATAAAGTCTTGGCGAATAACCTCCAACATCGAGCTTCGCATCTGACGTGAGATAAACGCAAAGTCGGCATACACATATACCATCATGGGCAGGGCTAGGTGTTTGGCGTAGTCTGCCAGTTGTTTCCAGACAGACCAATTGGAAGAGAAGCCGGGTGACTTAAGCCCGCCGCTTGGAAACCATGCAAGGTATTCGGGATTCGCTAGGAACGTCACGGCAAGCGTACCTACCCAGAACACGGGGAGTGAATACAGGGCGAACAACACAAACGTCGAAACTCTATCGGCAACGGTGCCTGTGTGCGTAGCCGAGTAGATGCCCAGCGGGACGGCTACGGCATAGGCAATGATGACGGCCAGGATATTCATGACCAGCGTAACCGGTACCCGTTCAAGCATCTTGTCGAACACAGGTCGGTTGTCTAAAAAGCTATTACCGAAGTCGGGTGTGCCAACCCAGGTAAGGTTCGACCACGATGTGCCCTCGGGCGTGAAGACGTTCGTAAAACGGAAGCCCATCAGGCCTCCGGTCCAGATTACATATTGTTGCCAAACGGGTTTGTCGAGATTCCACTGCTTGCGGATAAGTTCGACGGTTTTTTCGTTAATGGTGCTGCGGCCGCTCATGCCTCCGTCCGAACCTTGGCCTACCTTATTGGCGGCTGGATCGCCAGGTGCAAGGCGGCTTATACCGAAGGATATAACCGTGATGATGAAGAGCGTAGGAAGAAACAGCAGCGTGCGCTTAGCGATGTAGGTCCACATGAAGGAACGTAAGGGAAGAAAAATCGGGCCAACGGCGTGGTGTCAAAGATAGCACTATGGTGCCGTAGCAGACGACGGCCTATCCTGCATCACAAGGCGCACCTCGTGAACTGACCGCGGTCCAACGTCGCGAAGTATGCGTACTGGACTCTCGCCCAACGTGGGATGACGTGCATGCAGTGCCCACGGATTGGCTAGGTACAGCCAGCGGTCTAGGCAGCCACTGGCGTCTGTTCGTCCCAACGTCGTATGAACCTCATCGGATGAGTGTTCAACGGTCTGCCATCCAGAGTTCGTAACATAACCTCCATAGCGGCGCGTGCAATGTCCAACAACAACGGCATCATGCACGGGCTCGTTCTTGGAGGTTACAACGGTAACGATGATACGCCGTCGCGTGAACCAGACGAGCAGCGTCGCAGGAAGGGCAATCACAACGGCAATGCCTACAAGCGTAAGCCATAGCGACAGTTCGGTCATTCGCGAAGTTAGCGAAGCGCACGGCGACGTGCTTCGCATAGCTACGTGCTTCGCACAGTTACGGCCTTCGGCCAGCGACATGCTTCGCATAGCTACGTGCTTCGCACAGTTACGGCCTTCGGCCAGTTACCACCAACCCCACAGACCCGGCGTCTCGCCGGGACCGCCTCCGGCGGTGGGTGGGGTAATTTATGCACCTTGCCATACTCCTTCGTTAACCCATGAATAGTTTACCAGTCTTACATTGCGCTACCAACACATACCCCACCGCCAGGGGCGCTCCCTGCCTGAGGCAGGGTCTGTGGGTTTTGTCGCCACTGGCGGCCCAAGGGAAGAGGAAAGCAGGAAGATGAGCGGTCAAGGCAGTTGCGACACCGCGCAGCACAGAGCGCTTGTTAGAAGCAATTGCGATAGTGCCGCAGATTGGGCTTGCCGCCCATCATGTCGAGTGCGACAACGTCGAAGCGGCAGGGCCGTGTTCGTATGCCCTTCATGAGCAGGTACATCTGCGCTGTTCGGCGCAGTTTAGAAACCTTGGCTGGCGACAGTGTTTGCTCGGGTAGTCCGAAATCTGTCCGGGCGCGATAGCGCACCTCCACGAAGACGATGTCGGTGCCATCGTCGGCAACGATATCCAATTCACCCATCTTCTTGTAAGCCCACTGGCGTTCGATAATGAACCACCCAAGTGACTCGAGGTGGTCGACGGCTATATCTTCGGCGATGTCGCCAATCGACTTTGTTGTACGTGGTTCGTGCGCTCTCATGCGGACTCTTTCGACGGCTAGTTGCGCTGATGGTGGTGCATCCTTGTGTTGTAACCATTGCCGAATGTGACGGTGCTATCTTTGCCGCCCTATGAACGGCACCATCCAAACACGACTAGCGGCCGAAGCATGATTGCGCGACTGCGGGGAACGTTGATAAGCATTGGCACCATGGACGTTGTGCTGGAATGTGCTGGCGTGGGCTATGCTGTTATGGTTCCCACATCAACGGCCGATGTTCTTCCTGCGCTAGGCAGTGAGGCCACAATGTTCACAGTAATGGTGGTTCGCGAAGATGCCATGCAGTTGTTTGGCTTCGCCACGACATCCGAGCGCGATGCGTTTACCATGCTTACTTCAGTAAACGGCATTGGAGCTCGCACGGCGTTAGGCATACTTTCGGCGGTGCCCCTTGTGGAATTGCGTGACAGATTGGTGAGGAACGACATCATTGCCTTGCAACGTTTGCCCGGTGTTGGAAAGAAAACTGCTGAACGACTCGTGGTTGAGCTACGCGACAAGGCAATGAGTTTGGCGACGGCGTCGGCTGGTACCGAATCGACCCCAGCTGTTGGAGCTGCCAGCGACGAAGCGATTGCTGCCCTTGTATCCTTGGGCTATGGGCGAGCAGCCGCCGAGAAGGCAGTGCGAGCCGTGCTTGCGGCCGAGCCCGAGGTGGCCGACTCTGCCGAGCGCTTGCTGCGTAAGGCCCTGCGGGTTGCGGGAGCATAAGAGAACAACACCAATGCCAAACATCTTGATCATACCGTCGGTGGACTTAGTGCGGGGGCGCTGCGGGCGCTGCATTGCAGGCCTGCCCGGCACCGAGAGGATGTACACGGAGTTTAGCGACGAGCCCGTGCGCCTTGCCCAGCTTTGGCGGCGCGAGAACGCAAAGTGCATTCACGTTACCGACATCGACTCGTTTCGAGGCGTCGACGATGCCGAGACCATCGAGCAGGTGGTAGCCATGCAGGCGGCCGTCGATATACCTGTGCAGTTTGTGGCTACGCTACCCAATGTTGATGCCTACAGGCGTATACTTGAACGTGGCGTGTATCGAGTTGCCATCAACACGCTTGCATATACAGAGCCAGACGGCGTTGCAGAGCTCTTGGAGCAGTATGGTACTAGCCGTGTTGTGTTTGGGCTGCGAGCGCACAATGGAGATGTAGACCTAGGCGCTAGTAGAGAGCAAACGACCGACGAAGACTACATCAAGCATGTCTATGCGATTGGGGGACGTCGTCTCATCTACTCCGAAACCGACTGGGAGGGACACCTAACTGGAGAGAGTATCGACACGATCCGACGGATTGCCTCGGTAGCGCCCCTGCGTGTTACCACCGCAGGTGGCATTGCCGGTCCGGAACACTTGTGGGACGTCCAGCGCAACGCTCCGCCGAATGTCGACTCTGTTGTGATCGGCCGAGCCCTCTACGAAAACCGTTTTCCGTGCCAAGCCATCTGGCGCATGGCCGAAGCCGTTATTGAACCAGAGCTTGCCCACCATCAATCGGCGAGCACCGTACAGTCGAGCATCAGTGTACTCGCGAAGCCCAATTCGACGCCCCCTACAACTGAGGGATAGGGGAATGCCAAAGGGATACGGTGAATGTCGTATTTTGGTGGGCCTTTCGGTAGAATACGCCAGCAACGAAATCAACGACGATACAGCATGCCGAAGATCATCATAGACGGACAATCCATTGTAGCCAAGCAGGGCCAGACCATCATCGAGGCTGCTCTTGACCATGGTATCACCATTCCTCACTTCTGTTGGCACCCCGCACTGTCGGTTGCCGGCAACTGTCGCATGTGCCTTGTACAGGTAGGCAACCAGAAAAAAGACAGCGAGGGGGCACTGCAGTTCATGGCCGATGGCCAGCCAGATGTCGCGTGGATTCCTAAGATGCAGATTGCCTGCGCAACACCAGTGGCAGACGGCATGGTGGTGGATACCGCTGGAAAGCGGACCGTCGATGCCCAGGAAGCCATTATGGAGTTCCTGCTGGTGAACCATCCGTTGGACTGTCCGATTTGCGACGAAGCCGGCCAGTGCAAGCTTCAGGAATATGCCTTCAGGCATAGCCGAGGCAAGAGCCGTTTTGACGATGAAAAGGTGCACAAGCCAAAGCGCGTGCAGCTAGGACCACAGATTATGTTCGACGGCGAGCGGTGTATCTCATGTTCGAGGTGCATTCGATTCGCCGATGAAGTTGCGCATCAGCCAGTGCTGACGTTTGTGCAGCGTGGCGACAAAGTGACGATTGAGACGTTCCCAGGAACGACCTTCGATTCGCCATACTCGATGAATGTTATTGATATATGTCCGGTCGGTGCCCTTACAAGCATCGACTTCCGCTTCCGTGCTCGCGTTTGGGAGATGTCGTTCACCGATAGCGTGTGCCCGGGCTGCGCTCGTGGCTGCAACATCAAGATTGGTGTGATGAATAACGAGGTGTTGCGTGTTGAGCCGCGCACGAACATGCACGTGAACACGTACTGGATGTGCGATTATGGACGCCTGACGACTCCAGCAGCCATTAACGACAACCGCACCGACGGGCCAATGATTCGCAGGGATGGACAGCTTCAGTCAGCATCGTGGGAGGAAGCTACAGCGCACGCTGCCGCCATCCTCAAGGCAGCACGCCCGCAGGACGTCGTTGTGCTGGGTTCAGCCCACGCCAGCAACGAAGACAACTATGCATTGGCTCAGCTGGCCTCTAAGGTTATCAAAACAGCTAATGTAGATTTCATCAAGCACATCGACGCCACATTTGGCGACAGCCAGCTTCGCGTTCCAGAAACGGCACCCAATGCCATTGGCGCCCATGCCGTGGGTGTGGCTCCGGGCAACGGGGGGTACAACCTAGGGCAGCTTGCAGAACGCATTGCTAGTGGAAGCGTAAAGGTTCTGGTTGTACTCGAGGATACATTGGACAGTTCGTCGCAACGACTAGCAGAACTTGCGGCAGGCGTCGACGCCATGATTGTGTTCTCGTCGAAGGCATCGGTAACAGCGATGCAGGCATCGGTGCTGTTCCCTGCGGCTTCGTTCGCAGAAAGTCACGGCACGTTTACCAACACGATGCATCGTGTGCAGCACTTCAAGCCTGCAGTTGTTACGCAGGAGAACGTGCGGTACATGGGTATGGCCATGAGCCGGTGGGACAAGTTTGGCGCCCCTAATGACCGCTGGACCGACGGCACGCGCCGCAACAGCCGGGCGGCTTGGCGAGTCATTCGCGACCTTGCCGCTGCGCTGGGTACAACGTGGTCGTGGAAGTCTGCCGAAGACGTGTTTGCCGACATTTCCCAGCACGTGGCTGCGTTTCAGAGCATGACATACGCCTCGTTGGACGCCAACTACGGTCTCGTTCTTGGCAAGGGTGGACAGCCGGATCCTGTTGGAACGGTGTACGAATCGCACGTATTGAAGCCCAATTAAGATTTCGGACAGTTAGACGACGGTTGAATATGAACCACACATACCGCACAGCATGGATTGGATAGATTTCGCCATCATTGTCGCCAAGGGCGGCATCCTCGTTAACGCGATGCTTATCGCGGCGGCGTACATGGTTCTTGCCGAGCGCAAGATTGCCGCATGGATTCAGAACCGCATTGGACCTAACCGTGTAGGGCCATGGGGACTATTTCAGTCATTTGCCGACGTATTCAAGCTGTATCTAAAGGAAGACGTTGTTCCTGCAGCCGCCGACTACCGCTTTCATGCGCTTGCTCCGGTGATATCAATTGCGGTGGCCATTACCGTCTATGCGGTCATTCCGTGGAGTGATGCCGTTGAAATTGGCGGACGGATGATTTCGCTTACCATGGCACCCGACATGAACGTGGCCTTGCTCGTAATCCTTGCCATGACGTCGGTGGGTGTTTATGGTGTTGCGCTTGCGGGCTGGTCGTCGAACAACAAGTATTCGTTGATGGGGGGCTTACGTTCATCGGCTCAGATGATTTCGTATGAACTCTCGATGGGTCTGTCCATCATTGGCGTCGTGATGATTGCCGGATCGTTGAACTTAGTCGACATCATCCGCGGTCAAAGTGCTGGCGCATGGAACGTGTTTTACCAGCCCATCGCCTTCATCATCTTTTTGGTGACGGCGCTCGCTGAAACCAATCGTGCGCCGTTCGACCTTCCCGAAGCCGAGCCGGAACTTGTTGGCGGCTACCACACCGAGTATTCGGGCATGAAGTTTGGACTACTCTACCTTGCCGAGTATGCCAACATGCTGGCGTCGAGTGCAATCATGGCCACATTGTTTTTGGGCGGTTGGGACATCATTCCGTTTCTTGATGACGCCACCATATTAGGCCTAGAGCCAGGATCGTTGCCCCTTGTCCTATTGCAGCACGGTGCGTTTGTTGGGAAGTCGCTGCTCTTGGTGTTTGTATTTATCTGGATTCGCTGGTCGTTGCCACGTTTCCGTTACGACCAGTTGATGAACCTTGGATGGAAGATTTTGCTTCCGCTGTCGTTGGCAAACATTGCTGTGACAGGTACGGTTATGCTGTTGTTAAACCGTTAATTCTTTAGTAGACGCTATGGCGAACGTTACGACGAACATTGAATCAGAACGGATGACCTTTTGGGAAAGGATTTACCTTCCCGAGATTGCACGTGGGTTAGGGCTTACGCTGCGACAAATGTTCAGGCCCAAGTTTACGCGACAGTATCCAGAAGAGCGTTGGGAGCCAGAAGGTTCGTATCGTGGCCGGCCTGTGCTTGTACAGGAAGAAGATGGCGAGCGCTGTGTTGCGTGTGGTTTGTGTTCGCGCGTATGTCCGGCGTTGGCCATCGAGGTACGGGCAGCCGAAACCGACAAAGAAAAAGAGCGCTATCCAGAGCTGTTCGAGATTAACATGCTGCGCTGCATCTATTGCGGTTTTTGCGAAGAGGTATGTCCGGAAGAAGCCATCGTGATGTCGAAAGACTACGAGCTAGTCTTTGGATCACAGGACGAAGGCATCCTTGGCAAGGAAAAGCTGCTTATTCCCGTATCGCAACTGCAGGACCGCTTGGAGTTTTTGCGCCAGTGGCGTTAAGCGCTACGGTTGTTTCGTCGTCCATGTACTAAGCCGACGTTGTAGTGGATACAAGAGTACCCCGACCACTACATAACAACAGAAGAGAATTCCGAAGGTTCTGCCACTGAATTCTGTTCCGTCTGTTTGGCTTTCAAACCATGTCAATCCCAGCGCAAAGAGCGGTGCTGTTATAGCCAGCCACAGCAGGTGATACCGTAGGTTCATGGTTGCTTCTTCCTCAAAAAGATTGTTTCGAAGTTAACGAGTTTCTGTTGTCGTGGCGTGGGTTGATATCATCACGCCAGCTCTCGCAGCAGTGCTTCGCGCTCGATTTCCAGTTGCCTGATACGACGCTCCAGCGTGTCGACTTCTTCGGGCATCGAGGCAATCTCGATGCGGAGCTTCGAGGCCGCTTCGTCCACAAGGTCGATGGCCTTGTCGGGCAAAAATCTGTCGGTAATGTACCGATTCGACAGTTGCGCAGCTGCAACGATGGCTGCATCGGTAATACGTACGCCGTGATGCACTTCGTAGCGTTCTTTTAGTCCACGCAGAATAGAAATCGTGTCGTCGACCGATGGCTCGGCAACCAGGACCTTTTGAAATCGGCGCTCTAGCGCCGGATCCTTTTCAATGTGTTGCCGGTACTCGTCCAACGTTGTTGCTCCGATGGCCCGCAGATCTCCACGTGCGAGCGCTGGCTTAAGAATATTGGCTGCATCCATGGCACCCTGGGTTGCGCCAGCTCCAACCAATGTGTGTAGCTCGTCGATAAACAGAATGATCTCGCCATTGGCTTCGGTTACTTCTTTTACCACGGCTTTTAGGCGTTCTTCAAACTGTCCGCGATACTGCGTTCCTGCAATCAGGGCTCCCATGTCGAGCGAATAAATCGTCTTAGTCTTGAGCGTTTCTGGAACGTCTTGCGACACAATGCGTTGGGCAATACCTTCAACAATGGCTGTCTTGCCCACTCCTGGTTCGCCAATCAACACCGGATTGTTCTTCGTGCGACGCGACAAAACCTGCAGGACCCGCCGAATCTCGTCCTCGCGGCCGATCACTGGATCGATCTTGCCCTTCGTGGCTTCTTCGTTCAGATTGCGGGCGTACTTCTGTAGTGATTGATATTTGTCCTCGGCATTCTGATCCGTCACCGTTTGCGATCCCCGCACATCCACAAGTGCCTTCGTAAGTGTGGCGCGAGTTACGCCCTGACTGTGCAAGGCATCGGCAACAGTACCGCCTTGAGTTGCCAGTGCCAGCAATAGGTGTTCAACCGACACAAAGCTATCCTTCATGTCTTTTGCCTCGTTGGCCGCTGTCTGCAGAACGCGCTGCAACTCGTTCGATAGGTGTGTGCCGGTAACGCCCGTCACCGTTGGCATGCGCTCTAGCTGCTTCGATAATGTGCTCTGAATCTGCGCCACGTTAGCGCCGATGCGATCAAGAATGGCCTTGGTAAGACCCGATTCTTCTCGTAGAAGTGCCATCATTAGATGTTCGGGTGCAATGGCCTGGTGGCTAGCCGAAGACGCTGCCTCCTGTGCTCGTTGTAGTGCCTCTTGTGCTCGAATGGTGAATTTGTTCAGGTTCATGGTGCTGTCAATAGTCGTTTTCGACGCGCTATGACGAACCACTCCATCCTGTGGTGTTCTCAGGTTGGCCGTGCACCAAGAGCCCTATCTTTGCGATATGTCAACCACTTCATTTACCGTTCGCAATCCCGACTTCCGCCAGACGATCCTTCGCCACTTAGAGCGGCAGCGCTTCATGCATCATATTGGCTGTATGTTAACAACCATCGAGCCCGGACACGTTGTTGCCGAAATCAACCTCGAGGCAATCCACCAACAGCAACTCGGCCTCGTGCATGGCGGCGTAACCGCAACCATTGCCGATGTTGCAGCAGGGTTTGCGGCCTTCACTCTCGTAGCTCCGCATCAACATACCGTTACTGCCGAGATCAAAATCTCCTACTTTGCTAAGGGGCATCGTGGAACGCTCCGCGCCGTAGGACGCGTGGTGAAGGCCGGTCGACGGGTGCACTTCTGCGAGGCCGATGTATACTGCCATGCGCACGACGGTTCCGTTACGCACATCGCCCGAGCAACTACCACCATGGCCGTCATTGACGTCGACCACCATGCTGGCGAATCATCAGGCGGACAATAAACACGCCTGCAAACGTCGAAGACGTTCGATTTCAGCAACCATTCCGATACACCATGGCAGATCGCAAGCGCATTCTTTGGGTCGACGACGAGATAGAACTCCTTCGGCCCCACCTGATTCTTCTCGAGCAACGTGGTTACGACGTTAGCACTGCTACCAACGGCGAAGACGCCATCGAGATGGCGCAGGCACAGCGCTTCGAACTCGTGTTTCTCGACGAAACCATGGTGGGTATCTCTGGACTCGAAACACTTGCTGTCCTCAAAGACATCGACCCATCGGTACCCGTTGTCATGGTGACCAAGAACGAACAAGAGTCGCTGATGGAGGAGGCCATTGGCCGCAAGATCGACGACTACCTTACGAAACCCGTCAACCCTACGCAGATCCTTGCAGCCTGCAAAAAATTCCTCGACTCGAGGCGCATTTCCGAGCAGCGATTTACCGAGCAGTTTCACCAAGAGTATAGCACCATCTCGCGCCGCCTGATGGACCAGTTGTCATGGTCCGAATGGCTCGACCTCTACATCCGCCTCGTACAGCGCAGTCTCGACCTTGACGCCCACCCAGATGTCGGTCTCGAACAGTCGTTGCGCGACCAGTGGCGCGAATGCAATGCAGAGTTCTCGAAGTTTGTCGAGAACGAGTATCCCAGCTGGCTTGTCGACAGAGAGAAGCGCAAGGGCGATACTCCTTTGCTGTCGCCTCACATCGTCGACCAATACGTCCTGCCACGCCTCTCCTCCAAGGCACCAACGTTCTTCATCGTTGTCGACTGCATGCGCCTCGACCAGTGGCTGGTGATGGAAGAGGAGATTCGTCACCTCTACACCGTCCAGCGCGACTACTACTGCGGCATCCTACCAACAGCCACACCGTACGCTCGCAACAGCATCTTCGCTGGTTTGTTCCCAACCGAGATCAACAAACACTATCCCCAGTTTGCCATTGATGAACGGGGCAGCGACGAACACACGCTCAATCGCAACGAGAAAGAACTGCTGGCGCACTTGCTGAAGCGCCGCCGCGTGAACCTAAGTACCGACCTCAAGTACATCAAGATTGTCGACACAGACTTTGGCAAACGCATCGAAGGAGAGATCATGCGTTATGCGCGAAACGAGCTGACGGCGATTGTTATCAATGCCGTCGACATGATCGCACACTCACGCTCCGACTATCCTATCCTGAAGGAGATCGCGCCTGACGAGGCCGCCTATCGGTCGCTTACGCGAAGCTGGTTCAAGCATAGCAGCTTCTATGGCATCCTTAAGACGTTAGCCGCCGTTCCTGGTGCTCGCATTGTGATTACAACCGACCACGGCAGTGTGCGCTGCATGCGTGGCTCGAAGGTCTTTGGCGATCGCGAAACAACCACCAACCTCCGCTACAAAATCGGTAAGAACGTCAAGGCCGACGATCGCGATGCCATCGTCATTCGTGACCCCGCAGCGTGGAAGATTCCCGCTGGTGGAGTAACCACGAATGTCGTCATCGCCAAAGAGGATCGCTACTTCGTCTACCCAACCGATTACAATCACTACCTGAACAAGTACCGCGATAGTTTCCAACATGGAGGGATTTCGTTAGAGGAAATGATCCTTCCCGTCGTAGTTTTGGAGGCACGCAGTTGATTCGCTCGGCGTTCTTGCCGAGGTTCACCACGTTGGCTGCGGTGCAACTTGTTCCACGTGAGACACCACAGCATGACTACGGAGACCCTCCGTTCCGACAGCGAGGACACCACAATCGCTCTCGGCAAGGAGTTCGCATCGCGTTTGCGACTGGGTGACGTTGTAGCCCTCTACGGCGATTTAGGCGCCGGCAAAACTGAGTTTGTTAAGGGCATCTGCTCGTATTTCGAGGTTGAACAACTTGTAACCAGCCCCACCTTCACCATCATCAATCAGTATGATGGTGTGTTTCCCGACGGCGACGCGGTGAAACTCTACCACGTAGATCTCTATCGTATCGACTCTCAGGAAGAGCTGGCAGAGGTAGGCTTCGACGACTGTGTATTTGCCCACGACGCCATCAAACTCGTCGAATGGTCGGAAAAGGCCGAACACCTCCTTCCCGCGGCACACTATACCGTCCACATAGCCACCGACGCCATCGAGGATACAGTGCGCCAGATTACGCTTGGCTATCAAACCCTGCCTATTGGAGCCACAAAACTGTAGGCCTAAGCCTAGTTTTTAGCACCGTACTTTTGTAGTCCCTTCAATCATTCCACAACCCACATCGTATGCACATCGCTGAACGAATCTCTCGCCTTGGAACCGAAACCGCATTCGAAGTACTTGTTAAGGCTCGTGCGTTAGAGGCGCAGGGGCGCAATATCGTCCACCTCGAGATTGGCGAACCCGACTTCGACACTCCGCCGAACATTATTCAAGCAGCCAAGGATGCACTGGATCGCGGCTTTACCCATTACGGTCCGTCTGCTGGGTTGACAGAGGCACGCCAGGCCGTGGCCGACTATGTGAACAAGACACGTGGCTATTCGATGTGGGATGCCGACCATGTTGTGATAACGCCTGGGGCAAAGCCCATCATGTTTTACGGCATGATGGCTTGTATTGACGAAGGGGATGAGGTGATTTATCCAAACCCTGGCTTCCCGATTTACGAATCGGTGATCAACTTCCTGAAGGCCACACCGGTGCCCCTTCCACTGAGGGAAGAGAAGGAGTTTCGGTTTGACGTTGCAGACCTCGAGGCGCGTATCACACCCAAGACGCGTATGGTGATTTTGAATACACCGCAGAATCCCACAGGAGGCATTCTAACGCGTGAGGATTTAGAGCAGATTGCCGAGCTAGCTATTCGGCACAACCTGATTGTGCTGAGCGATGAGATTTACTCGCAGGTAACGTATGGTGATTTCAAGCATACGTCGATTACCGAGTTTGATGGGATGCAGGAGCGAACCATCATTCTTGACGGCTTTTCGAAGACGTTTGCCATGACGGGATGGCGACTTGGTTACGGCATGTTCCCGAAAGACATGGCCAAGGTTGTTGCCAAGTTGCAAACGAACTGCACAAGCTGCACGAGTTCGTTTTCGCAGATTGCCGGCATCGAAGCTTTGCATGACAGGACGCTGCCGTACGTAAATGACTTCCTTGCTGAGTTTGAACGTCGACGCGATGCCATCGTGGCTGGATTGAACTCCATTCCGGGTATGCGATGCCACAAACCTCACGGCGCGTTTTACGTGTTTCCGAACATCACGGAAACAGGCATGACGTCGCAGGAATGTGCCGACTACCTTTTGTACGACGGTGGTGTGGCCTGCCTTAGCGGCACTGCGTTCGGTGCGCATGGCGAGGGGTTCATTCGGTTTTCGTATGCGAACAGCATCGAGAACATCAACGAAGCACTCAATCGTGTGAGCGATGCCATTAGCAAGCGCAACGCCCTTCGTTAGGCAGTTGGCGGAGACGTTCCGCCCGCATATCGACGCACATCGTGCGCAGGGTGCCAGCGCCTATATGCGCAACCTGTTTCCATTTCTGGGCATTGCCACGCCACAGCGTCGCGCTTGCGTACGCGCAGCAGCTATGGCAGTGCCCCCTATCGAATTACGAGCAGAAGTTGAAGCGCTCTACCAGCGCAAGGAGCGAGAGTACCACTATGCAGCGTGGGATGTTGCTTGTATGGCTTCGATGCGTCGAAACCTTCAAACGAGCGACGTCCAATGGTTGCAGGAATACGTAACACGTCATGCTTGGTGGGATACGGTTGACTACATTGTGCCGAAGGTGCTTGGACCAATCTTGCGGAGAGACCGTAAGGCATTAGTTCGCGTAACGAAGGCATGGATTGACGACGAGAACTACTGGCTGCAGCGGGCGGCCATAATCGTGCAACTTGGGTGGAAGAGCGAGACAGACGTTGATCTGCTATTCAGTCACATCTTGAATCGGGCTACGAGCAAGGAGTTCTTTGTGCAGAAGGGCAGCGGGTGGGCGCTCCGCGAATATTCCAAGACCGATCCTAGAGCTGTGCGGAGCTTCCTTGACGCGCATCCGGAGCTTTCGGCCCTAACGCGACGCGAGGGCGGCAAGTATTGCTAGGTGGTGCCTATTCGTGACCGTCGGGCTGTGTTTTGCTTTCCAAGTGCGTCATGATTTCGGCGTTGGCGCCGATTGCTTCGCGAAGGCGTTCTTCGATGGTTGTGGCCAAGGTGTGGGCGTCAATCATGATCATATCATCGTCGACTGCTAGATGGAAGTCCACATGAGGGCCTTGGCCGCCGGCACGAACGCGCAGGCGGTGATACGAGCAAGTTCCTGATGCGCAAGCATCGTCGAGCACTTGACGGGCACGTCGCTCGAGTTCAGGGTCGGAGCGATCCATCAGACCATGCACGCTTGCGTATACAAGGCGAACGCCTTCGCGAATAATATTTGCTCCAAAGAGGATGGCCATGGCGGGATCGAGCCACAGCACGTTGGTCCACGATGCCAAAAGTAGGCCCCCAACGGCTCCGGCACTCGTCCACGCATCGGTAAGCACGTGTTGCCCGTTGGCCTCGACGATGAGCGATCTACCACGTTTACCTATGCGGACCAAGTAAACACCTAGGAAGGCATTGACGGCTCCGGCCCCTGCCGTGATGGCCGTTCCGATGCCGACGTTTTCGAGCGTGACACCTTCGACGAGCTTTGTAACGGCGCTCACGATAATCACAAGTGCTGCGATGCAGATTAAGCCACCTTCGACGCCAGCAGATACGAAGCCAATCTTGGCGTGGCCAAACTGGTGGTCGGCATCGGGAGGACGTTCAGAAACCCGAATGGCATACCAAGCAAACCAGACGGCGATGATGTGAACGACAGACTCTGCAGCGTCGGAGAAGATTACCGACGATGAGGTAAGGAGAAAGGCCACCCACTTGGCCACAAGCATACCCACGCCCACGGAGAGCGAGACGGACATTGCTCGAGATTCAATCGAGGTAGCCATGAGGCGTTGCTAGCGGACTAGCTGTTGAAGGTCTTGAGAAACTCTTCGTTCGTCTTGGTAGAGCGCATGCGATCCAACAACGTCTCCATTGCCTCGATTGGAGGATCGTCGCCCAGCACCTTACGCAGGATCCAAACCTTGTTAAGCTCGTCGGGCGACATAAGCAACTCTTCGCGCCGGGTGCCCGAGCGGTTGACGTCGATAGCTGGGTAAATGCGGCGTTCTGCAAGCTTGCGCTCGAGTACGAGCTCCATGTTGCCAGTACCCTTGAACTCTTCGAAGATCACTTCGTCCATTCGCGAGTTGGTTTCGACGAGTGCCGTGGCGATGATGGTGAGCGAGCCGCCTTCTTCGACGTTACGCGCTGCGCCGAAGAAACGCTTGGGCTTATGAAGCGCATTTGCGTCGACACCTCCTGAGAGCAGCTTGCCGGACTGTGGAATCACCGTATTGTGCGCACGAGCAAGGCGAGTGATCGAGTCCAAAAGAATGACGACGTCTTGCTTGGCTTCGACGAGGCGCTTTGCTTTTTCAAGAACGATGTCCGAAACTTGGACGTGTCGTTCGGGCGGCTCGTCGAAGGTCGACGCAATAACCTCGGCGTTGACGCTACGCTGCATATCGGTAACTTCTTCTGGGCGTTCGTCGATGAGCAGCACGATAAGCTTTACCTCGGGGTGATTGCGAGCGATCGCATTGGCCATCGTTTGCAAGAGAATGGTCTTGCCCGCCTTTGGCGGCGAAACGATGAGTCCACGTTGCCCCTTACCAATTGGCGAGATAAGGTCGATAACACGCATGGCAAACTCGTTCGGAGCATACTCCAATCGCACGCGCTGGGTAGGGTAGAGGGGAGTAAGGTCTTCGAAGTGCGGTCTTGTACGAAGTGCTTCGGGATGGACGTAGTTAAGTTGGTCGATGCGAACCAGGGCGAAGAAGCGTTCGCCATCCTTTGGAGCCCGAACTTGACCCTTGACGGTGTCGCCTGTACGCAGCGCCATCTTGCGAACCTGCGATGGCGAAATGTAGATGTCGTCGGGCGATGGCAGGTAGTTGTAGTCTGACGACCGCAAGAAGCCATAACCATCGGGAAGGACTTCAACGACACCTTGTGCTGTTGTATAGCCCTCTTGTTCTTGAACCTCTTGGGCCACACGGTGGCTGTCGGCCTCGAGAATCTTGAAGATCAGGTCCTGCTTTCGCATATCGGCAGCGCTGTCGATGCCAAAGGCCTGAGCAATGGTTATAAGTTCAGCGATTTTTTTGTTCTTCAGCACGGCGAGGTCCATTGAACGCTCGGCCTGCTCAGCAGGGCGTGATGCCATGGGCACGAAGAGTAGAGAGTGGGAGAGGAAGTGTAAAGGGACGTAACAGGACGTTACGTCGCACGGGGAAGTACAAATGTCGCTGTTATTCACTGTATCACCAAACGGAATGTTGGCGAACAGCGTACGATTACAGGCACATGCGCAGACCTTTCGCGGTAGGAGCCGTAGTTTTGCCACCATGAAATGCACAACAACTCTGATGATGTACGTGGCCGTAGCGGCCGGGTTTGTGATGTTAACGGCGCAGGTACGTGGCCAGCAGGACAATGGAATGCCGCAGTTGCAGCACCGACCGAGCTTTCCGAGCGGGTTGATAACGCGATCGGTGGATGACGTTACCCGTAATCCCGAAGCTGTGACGGCACTTGATCTGTCGCGACAGCGGCTAACCGAACTACCCCGCGAGGTGTTGCAATGCGTGAATCTTCAGACACTTGTGGTGGCATTTAACGAGCTACGAGATCTTCCCTCGGAGCTGAGCAATCTTCGACAATTGCGATCCATCACGCTTACGAATAACCAACTTGAGCAGATTCCAAAGGTACTCCTTTCGATGCCGTGGTTGGAAGTTCTTGTGCTTCGCGGAAATACGATTCGATTTATTCCGGCGCTCGCACCACTGAAGTCACTTACAACACTCGATGTGCGAAACAACCCTGTCGATAGTCTCGCTTCAGATGCGCTGGCTGGACTCTCCAGTCTACGAGTGCTGGATTTGTCTGGAACTAAGGTCCGAACGCTACCGGCATCCATTGGCGATTGCGTCCTATTGTCCGATCTCCAAGTATCGAATGCTCGGCTTACGTCGTTGCCCAAACAGATTGGGCAGCTACAGGCTTTGCAACGTCTGGACGTAAGCAACAACGCACTATCGAGTATACCGGAATCTGTTCTCGAATGTGGGAATCTTCTTGCTTTGAACATATCCAACAATGCTCTTTCGACCTTGCCTGTGCGTCTTCGCCGACTAAGAACCTTAGAAACTCTCAGGGTCAATGGCAACAATCTCGCTGCTTTACCCGATACCCTGTTCGGCATGCAATTGAAACGTCTGGAGGTTGATTCCAACCGGCTTACAACCCTACCTGAAGCGATCGGCGACCTTGTTATGCTGGACGTGCTATCGGCTCGATTTAACAAGCTCAGTAGCGTACCCACATCGATAGGGCGTTGCCAGAACCTATCGATTCTCGAACTTGGAGGCAATGCTATCCGCTCGCTGCCCGTAGCCGAGTTAGCGCAGATTCCTGGTTTGAGTAGAATTTCGATTGCCGACAAAGCCAGTCCGTATTCACTCATCCCCGACGTGCTACCAACGGCTCCCGAGCAACCAACATTAGGAACATCACCAGCGCAGAAGTCTTCGCCGTCAAAAAAGCCAGCAACAACCACACCGTCGAAGAAGAAAAAACCGTAAATTCGCGGTCCGCTGACGTCGTCGGCGCACGTACGGCGGGTGTAGCTCAGCAGGTAGAGCCCCAGATTGTGACTCTGGTTGTCGCGGGTTCGAGCCCCGTCACTCGCCCTTGTTTTACGACAACGCCATGGCCCTCCTGAGCCATGGCGTTTGTAGTTTCGAGCCGTTCCATTCTCGCGCTACGTTATGATGGCCCCCACATGGTGAACATCGTCTTGCATACACACCTGCCGTGGGTTTTGAACCATGGAGCATGGCCGCATGGCAGCGATTGGGTGTGCGAGGCAACCGCAGAGTGCTACCTGCCCCTGCTGGACGTGTGCCGTCGTCTCGTTCACGACGGCATTACCCCCGGCATCACCTTCACGATGTCGCCTGTGCTTGCCGAACAGCTTGCACATCCAGCATATCCTGCCTTGTTCAGCGACTATTGTACGTCGCATGCCCAGTTAGCCCGCGCCGATCACCAGCATTTATCCCAAGAAGGGGCACCGCAAGAACAGCTTGCGCTGGCCGAGTATTGGGAACGCTGGTACTTGCAAAAGCTTGACGAGTTTACTAACAACCATGGTAGCGACATCATCGCCTCGTTCCGCGAGTTAGCCGATGCCGGTGCCATTGAGATTATTACCTGTGGGGCCACCCATGGTTACCTGCCATTGCTGGCCGAAGACGCCAGTGTGCGCCTACAGGTGGCCTTAGCGCAGCGCGTTCACCACAGGCACTTTGGCCGGCGACCCTCGGGAATGTGGATGCCAGAATGTGCGTATCGTCCGGCCTATCCGTGGCGGACGCTGCTGCCCGTAGCGCCGTACGCTACGGCTCGACCTCGGCTGGGCGTTGAGACCGTTCTTAACGACTACGGCATGCGCTATACCGTCGTCGACGAGGCATCGATAACGGGGTCGACGCCCATTGCCATGCGACGCCCCGACGGTACATACCTAGCGATCGACGAAGCGGATGCCGTAACGCGATCGATGCTCGATGAGCGCTCGGCGCTTGACGCGTTTTGGGCCGGCGACCCCTTGCACAGAAAGGGGATGGGTGTGTTTGCACGATCGATGAGCATTGCCCTGCAAGTGTGGAGTGGACAAACGGGCTATCCGGGCGACCCCGACTACCTTGATTTTCACAAGAAGTTTTTCAAGTCGAGTCTGCGCTATTGGCGCGTAACAGATGTGAAGGCCGACATGGCCCACAAAGACTATTATCGTCCCGAATGGGCTGTAGGCAAGGCCCAAGAACATGCAGCCCATTTTGTGTCGATTCTTGGGGCCACTATCAACCATCGCAGTGGTGTAACAGGGCGTATGCCCACGGTGTGTTTGCCGTTCGATACTGAGTTGTTTGGACATTGGTGGTTCGAGGGTCCGGTGTTTCTAGAACACGTCTTGCGAGGACTTGCCGCAGCTGGAATACAGGCGTCGACGTTGGAAACATCGATGAGCGTGAACCCACCAACTGCTGTGGTGGCGTTGCCCGAGTCATCGTGGGGCCGCAATGGCAACCACGATGTGTGGATGCACTCATCCACACAGTGGATGTGGGAGCGTGAGTACCGGTTGGAACATCGAGTGCGAATGCTCTTCGAGAAGCATTCGCAGCGGCAGTGGTCTGCTGATGAGCACCGTGTACTTGGAGCAATGATGCGAGAGGTAGTGCTTGCCCAAGCATCTGATTGGCCTTTCTTGGTGTCGACCGGGTCGGCCGCTGAGTATGCAAGTATGCGCTTCCACAATCACGTCGAAGACGCCCTGGCGCTTGCTGATGCATGCGAACGGCTGGCTGGCGGTGGCATACTTACGGATGCCGATGAAGCGGTGCTTGTTGGTGTTGAACAGCGCGATGCATTGTTCCCTGAAATTCTTGATGTACTAGGCATTCACGCGGTGAACCCCAGAGTATGACATCCTTCGTTGTTATCGTTGCCAAGCAGTTACGCCTGTATCAGTGGGTAAAGAACATCCTACTGGTGCTACCCATGGTTCTTGCTCATCGTCTCGATGATGTTGATGCGTGGATACAGATTTCCATTGCTTTTCTTGCGTTTTCGCTTTGCGCGTCGACTGTCTATATCATCAACGACATTGTTGACGTTGAGGCCGACCGTCGACATCATCGCAAGCGTCATCGTCCGATAGCATCTGGTCGCCTAGGTGTTCGAACTGCACTCATCATGGCTGCAATGTGCATTGTTGCCGCGGCCTTCCTAGCGATCTCGGTATCTGAGCAGTTTGTGGGATGGATGGTTATCTACCTGTTAACCACTACCACCTATAGTTTTGTGCTCAAGAAGGTTGTCGTGGTCGACGTTCTCGTGTTGGCCGGTTTGTATACCATACGCGTTGTGGCTGGCGGAGCAGCCACCGACATACTTGTATCGCCATGGCTCTTGATGATGACGCTATTTGTTTCAACGTCGTTGGCGTTCGTGAAGCGTTACACAGAGTTGCTTTCGATGCCCCTTGAAGAAGATGGAGTGATGCGGCGTGGCTATCAGCGTGCCGATGTGGAGCTTATCAGGGTTGTTGGACCTACGATTGGATTGTTGTCGGTGCTTGTGTTGACGATGTACATAGCTGGCGAGGACGTCCAGCGTTTGTATCGAACGCCACAGTGGCTGTGGTTATGCGTGCCAATTGTGTTGTACTGGATTGTGGACATTTGGCGGCAGGCCCTTCGGGGGCTTGTGCACGACGATCCCATCATTCACGTAGCGCGCGACGTACGTGGGTGGGTTGTGGCACTATTGCTAGGAATTGTTGCTGCGTTGGCAACGTAATGGGTGGCGAGATGCGGACGTATCACACGTGGGGAAGGGTTCCCGATTCAACTCCTGCAGGGGTACGGCTACCGGCATGGGCCGACGAACTTGATAGAGTTTCTACGGCGGAACAACCGTTCCTGGCAGTGGGCCTGCAGCGTAGTTACGGTGATTCGGCGCTCAACAATGGCGGAACACTTGTTGACATGACGGCCCTCGACCGAGTCCATTCGTTTGATCATGAGACCGGCATTCTGCGAGCCGACGCCGGCGTTGTGTTAGGTGATTTGTATGGTCTGATAGTTCCACATGGATGGTTCATACCCGTTGTGCCGGGGACGCAGTTTGTGACGCTTGGCGGGGCAGTGGCCAACGACATTCATGGCAAGAACCATCATCGGCATGGAACGTTTGGATGTCATGTGCGAGCCATTGGCCTCGTTCGCAGCGAAGGGCGTGGCGTTATTACGCAGGACGAATCTGGCGAGCTCTTCCGCGCAACGATTGGTGGGCTTGGGCTTACTGGAATCATTGCTTGGGTCGAGGTACAATGTGTGCGCATAGCCTCGGCAAAGGTGTCTGTCACCAACACGCCAATCGACCGCGTTGGATCGGCAGTAGACGTGCTAAGCGAGCACGACGCCGGCTACGAATTCACTGTTGCGTGGATTGACACGGTACACCATCGAGGGCGAGGCGTTGTACATAGCGGCAACTGGTCTACGACGAGCGATTCGCTCACGGAGCCGACGCCCAAGCCAGGCCTACCCATTCCCTTCGACGCACCCAATGGCCTTGTTGGGCGATGGAGTGTGTCGATGTTCAACATGCTATGGTATGCACGACATCGATGGTCGGCACGGCATGCCGAGGCTTCGTTTCGGCCGTTCTTTCATCCTTTGGACATGCTACAAAACTGGAACCGCCTATATGGCAGGCGGGGAATGGTGCAGTATCAGTGTGTGATTCCAACGGCTGCAGGACGTCAACCCATCGAAGACATACTCACAATGGTTCGCAAGGAACGCATGGCGTCGTTCTTAACGGTGTTAAAGACCTTTGGTGGGCTCCACTCTGGCGGACTGCTATCGTTCCCCATGCCTGGACTCACCTTGGCCCTCGACTTTCCAAATACGGGAGCAGCGCTGTACGCCCTTCTTGATCGATGCGACGAACTAGTACGTGAAACCGGGGGGCGCATTTACGTTGCAAAAGACTGCCGGGTATCGGGTCCAACCTTTCGTGCGATGTACCCTGCGTGGGAGCAGTTCCGTGAGCATATCGACCCCAAGATGTCGTCGTCGTGGTGGCGCAGGGTGGCGGAGACGTAAGGTACATGCCTTCGGCATAGCGACGTTGGCTTCGCCAACAGTGACGTTGGCTTCGCCGCAGCGACATGCTTCGCATAGCTAAGATAGACACGAACCGGCACCCCCCTCTCTCGAACTCGAGAGGGGGCGGGGGGGTGAGCAGTGCCAATAGTACATGCCTTCGGCATAGCGACGTTGGCTTCGCCAACAGCGACGCGGCTTCGCCGCAGCGACATGCTTCGCATAGTTACGGCCTGCGGCCAGCGACATGCTTCGCATAGATAAGATAGACACAAACCGGCACCCCCCTCTCAAACTTGAGAGGGGGGCCGGGGGGGTGAGCAGTGCGCGTAGCGACTAGCCCAAGGCCGTAGCTATGCGCAGCATGTACTGGCGTTTGCTGTAAATTGTGGCCAAACCATCACCACGCTGTATTTGTTGTTTACCCGGTGTTCCGGCCACGAATACGCTCATACGAACCATTTACAGACCGCATGTCAACATCTGGTGCTTACGTTTACTTTGCCGCTACGTCTTCGATTGCCGAACATGTCGCCCGTTGCCACGCCAAACGCGGTGTGGCCATGGTGCTCGTAGGTCGGCAGGCCGATCGGCTTGATGCAGTTGCTGCCGACCTGAAAGCACGAGGCGCGTTGAGCGTTGACGTTGTGGTGGCTGACCTTGCCGACTGCACGAAGCACGAAGTGATGATTGCCGATATGATTCGGCGTTTTGGCCGCATAGAATTGGCGCTTGTAGCCCAAGGCGTTCTGCAGGATCACGACGAACTGATGCACAATGCTGAAGCCGTCGTACATGGCTTCCACCTCAATGCCACGTCAGTGATTAGCGTTGTACACACGCTTGCTGTTCACATGTTGCCCAACGGTGGAGGGACCATTGGTGTTCTCTCGTCTGTCGCGGGCGACCGTGGTCGCAAGACACTCTTTGCCTACTGCGCCGCAAAAGCCGCGGTTACCGCCTTTTGTGATGGCCTTCGTATGCGCCTTCATGGAACGGGCGTCCACGTTGTTACGATCAAGCCAGGCGTGATTCGAACACCAATGACAGCCGGTCGCAAGATCGCGCCCATCAGTAGCTCGGTTGAAGCAGCAGCAAGAATCATCGAACGAATTCTCGACGGCTCACGCAGTTCTGTCTACGTACCTTGGTTCTGGCGTCCAATCATGTTCGTTGTTCGACACCTGCCCGAAGGCCTGATTCGTCGCAGCGGTTTTTAGTCATTGTAGATGTGTGCCTGATTGTGTTAGATTAGGATCTGTCATCAACACATTCACAACCAAGGTTCACGCTATGAAACGCCTTTCTACCATTGCCCTCTCGCTTGCCATGCTGGTGGGCCTGTTTGGGTGCGAGGAGATTACCAATCTCGCTCTCATCGATGTTCCCATTACATCAAACATCAACTTCTCGTCGACAGGGAATGTTGCTCCAAGCACAAGTAATGACTGCGTCGACTTGAGCGACAACAAGGACTTTAACGACAACAAGAGCCGTATCAAGAGCGCCGAGGTGCAAGAGGCATGGGTGCGCATCGCCAACCTTTCATCTCCGCAGTTTAGCTCGCCCGGCACCACACTCGATAACGCCGTCTTGAGCTCGGCACGGTACGTCCTGACGTTCGACCCAGAATACGGCGACACAAAAGAGTATCTCCTTGGCACGGCTACCAATGTTCCCCTTAAAGACCTTGTGACGTCGGCCGAAAACCTCAAGGGCTATAAGATCGCCATCGATAACGCTGCCATTAGCCCTGCCGCAAAACTCATTTCGCGCCGTCCTAAGTTCTGCATCCGCAGCGAATACGGCCCGCTCGTTGGCGGTGGAACAGTCACCTCGCCTGCTATGAACGGCACGTTTGCCCTCACGTTCAAGTTCAAGGTCGACCCGCTGTAAGCGCCCCACGTCGTACTTCAACAATACAGCGACGCCCCTTACTGACATTGTCGGTAAGGGGCGTCGACGTAAAAGACAGAACCTAGGCGCGAACCTATGCCGGACTAGGCCCAGGCATAGCGTCAGGCGGAATCGTTGGCTGCGGTGGGGTAGGGGCGGGGGCTACGCGTTCGGACTCCTTGGCTATACGTGAACGGAACGCTTCGACATCCTTGACGATCGACGGAAGGCTACCGCCTGAAATGAGAACGTCGAGTTCGCTCGCGTCGAGAATCTCGCGTTCAATGAGTGCCTTCGAACAGCTATGAAGCAAGTCGATGTTCTCTCGCATTAGCTCTTCGGCAGCACGCTCTGCGTCGATAATGAGGCGACGAATCTCAGAGTCGATTGCACGCGCTGTCTCCTCGGAATGGTCGGCTGGCTGCGTGATTTCACGACCAAGAAACACCTCGTCGTGACGGCTAGCATAGCGCACGGGTCCAATCACATCGCTCATGCCGAACTCGCACACCATTCGGCGTGCAATCATCGTAGCGCGTTCTAGGTCGTTCGATGCGCCAGTGTTCAAGTGGCCAAATACAACCTTCTCCGCGGCTCGTCCTGCTAGCAGTGTAATCAGTCTCGTTGTTAGCTGATCGCGGCTCATGGTGTGCATTTCTTCGTTTGGTAGATACGACGTAACGCCCAAGGCACGGCCACGAGGAATGATCGTAACCTTGTGAACAGGGTCGCTGTTTGGCAGCAACTTGCCAGCAAGGGCATGGCCAATCTCGTGGTAGGCCGTCGTTTCCTTTTCGCGCTCGCTCATAACCATGCTCTTGCGCTCGACGCCCATCATTACCTTGTCCTTGGCGTTCTCGAAGTCAAACATCGTTACTTCGTTGCTGTTGCGACGGGCAGCAAGCAGGGCAGCCTCGTTCACAAGGTTCGCAAGGTCGGCACCGCTCATGCCAGGCGTTCCCTTGGCAAGTACTTCCAAATTGACGTCCTTAGCCGTTGGAACCTTCCGCGTGTGAACTTTCAGAATGCCGTGGCGGCCATTAACGTCTGGAGGGTCAACAACAACCTGACGGTCGAAGCGCCCGGGACGCAACAGCGCCGGATCGAGCACGTCGGCCCTGTTGGTAGCTGCAATGATGATGGTGCCAGAGTTCTGCTCAAAGCCGTCCATCTCTACCAAAAGCTGGTTCAACGTCTGCTCGCGCTCGTCGTGCCCACCACCAAGGCCAGCGCCGCGGTGGCGTCCCACGGCGTCGATCTCATCGATGAACACAATGCAGGGAGCATGCTTCTTAGCCTGTTCGAACAAATCGCGCACTCGGCTTGCACCAACACCAACGAACATCTCGACGAAGTCGGCACCCGAAATCGAAAAGAATGGAACGGCTGCCTCTCCAGCAACGGCACGTGCTAACAGCGTCTTGCCTGTTCCTGGAGGGCCCAACAGCAATACGCCCTTAGGAATCTTACCACCCAATCGCGTGAACTTCGTTGGGTCGCGCAGAAACTCGATAATCTCGCGTAGCTCTTCCTTGGCTTCGTCGGCACCGGCAACGTCGCTGAAGGTGACGTTGGTCTTGCCTTCGCCAATCATCCGCGCCTTACTCTTGCCAAACGAAAAGATGTTCTTGTTTGCTCCACCCATTTGCATTCTACGGGTGATGAGCAGAAACACACCAAGCAGGAGAATCCACGGTAGGAACGATAGTACCGACACCCACCACGGCGAATCTCCGTCTTCGTACGACCATGAAATCGCATGCTCTCGCCACAGTGCCTCAGTCGAGGAATCCACCACGCCCAGCTTCGTCTTGAAGTTCGTCACTTCAACCGTTCGATTATCACGTTGTATCGTAATTGGCTCTCGCAGGGTACCGTGAAACTCAAAATCGTTCAGCTGGCTCTTGGTAACGCGGGCATACTGTACTCGGCCCTCCTTTACCACCTGCATGTATTCGTTGTACGTAAGCGGCCACTCCTGCTTCTGGGTGTTCATCATTAGCATGCCTACCATGATGAGACTTACCAAAATGCCAACCCAAATGAGTACGTTGCGGAGGACCTTCGAAATCGTTACGTCGCCGTCGTCGTCGGGATCGCGATCCGGACGTTGCGGGCGTGGGGAAGGGGTTCGTTCAGACATTCATCAACTCGCTGTTGTAAGGTTCTTGTGATAAGGGGCATCGAAGCCGCCGTGCGTTTCAATCCTGATTGAGTCGCGCCGTTGACGTAACTCCGAACGACATCATGTACGGTCGGTGCATTCGCCCGAGGCGTGTTAAGGCATTTTTTACGCTGTCTCTGTGTTGCACACTACCCAAATGGCATCGAGCTCGCGCCCATATCCAGCATAATCTAGTCCGTAGCCCACCACAAAGTCGTTACCAATCTCTCGGCCCACATAGGTTACATCGACGCGATACTGGTGTACGTCGGGCTTCGATAGCAAGGCCGCTATGGCAACACTCTGTGCTCCGCTCGCTTGCACATCGCGCACGAGCCGCTCCATCGTTAGACCAGAATCTACGATGTCCTCAACAATCACGACGTTGCGGCCGGCAAGCGAGGGGAGCGGCTGGTCGACATGTACGGTGCCGCTTGTCGTCATGCCATTGCCATAGCTCGAAGCACGTATGGTCTCGAATCTGCACGGCACGGTTACGCGTCGTGCTAGGTCGCTTGCGAACACCATTGCCCCATTCAGAACGACAAGAAAGGTGATCTCTTGGTTGGCATAGTCATGGTTTAGACGCTGGGCAATCGAAAATACCATTGCGTCGATTTCTTCGCGCGAGATGAAGGGCGAGAACGTGCGATCAAAGACGCGTACAACATTTGTTGGTAAGGACATAGACGGCGAACATTGAAGGGTGAGGAACGAAGTGGTGTGCTCGGTGCATCGAGCGCGATGAGCAAGGCGATAACCGCAAAGCCAAATGATGCCGTGGGCGTCGGATACAACGCGCACCGAACGTCGAATCGAGGGTGGTACCTTGGCGTTCGTAAGGATGTCGCTCACGAGCTGCGTACCGGGACCATTCAGCACGTGCATGGAGTCGCCATCGTTCCAGCGCCGCCAAGTTAACGGGAAGGCAACCTTCGCGGCGTCGACGTAGGCCGTAGCAGGGTTGTATGGAGGCTGTGGGTAACCTACAATGCGTTGAACAACGAGCGAGCTGTTTTGAGTTTCATACGTGCCGACGTCGGGAATGACAGTGTCGGACGCGGCGACATCGGCGGTGGCTTCGTTGCGCTGAACAAGGGTGAGGAAGGCACGATCGACAACGACGATAAACTGCCCATCAACATCGATTTGGCTACCGGGCTGTTTGTGTAGCGCGGCTGCAACACGTTGAATCGTAGTGTGGTCGACGTTGCTCTGCACATGCGTGCGAAGCCAGGCGCGGATGAGGGTCCGCTGAGCGTACTCGGGAAGAATCGTAAGCACTTCTGTTGCTAGGGCCAACGATGTGGTGTCAACGCCGTGGTCGCCTATGAAGGCGGTTACGATGTTGGTAGCATCGGCTGCAGCATCGGCAAGGCGAGCCAAGTGATGAATCGTGGCTGTACCTCCGAACTCAACCAGCGAAGGAAGTACGTGATGTCGGATTGCATTCCGACGAAAGTATACGTCGACGTTCGACGAATCCTCGCGCCAAGACCATCCACATGCCACAGCAGCGTCGAGCAATTCGGTGCGAGTTACGTCGAGCAAGGGGCGGATGCAAGCTATGGTGTCTGTAATGAGCCGACGTCGGCGGATACCTTGCAGACCATCAACGCCGGTGCCGCGCAGAATGCGCATCAGCACCGTCTCGGCTTGATCGTTAACAGTGTGCGCTGTTGCCACTACCAAACTCGAGATACCATGGGCTACATCGGCAAGTGCTTCGTACCGAAGTGCGCGTGCCGCCGCCTCGATGCCCAACTTATCGCGCTGCGCTCGTTCGAGTGTGTTAACAATGCGAATCGTTGACGGCACACCCAGCGTAGTAGCAAGGCCTTCTACAAAGGTCGCGTCAGCGTCGGCATCGGCTCCACGCAAGCCATGATGCACATGTACAACGTGTAACCGATGTTGCCACGGCGATTGCTTGAACAGGTGGAGGAGGGCCACAGAATCGAGGCCTCCACTCACGGCAAGACATACCGGGCCGGATGCTGGCAGGTCCAGCGATTCAGCAGCAGCGATAAGCCGGTCAACCAAGGAATGGGCTGTGCTCACGCGAAGATCTTACACCTGTGAGTCCGACACACGCACAGCTGCGTCGTGCTCGTCCAACGCGTCGGCATAGGTCATCATGGCCTGTTCAATCTCGTCGTAGGATTCGCTGCGTACGACAATCTGCCGCGTGTGCGCATTGCTGTGCAGGCCCTTCAGGTAGCCACCGTAGTGTTTACGAAACTCGTGGATGGCGCGACGCTGCGGCTTCCATGCCAGTTCCAGCCGCAGATGCTCTAGGCATGTCTCGATGCGTTCGCGGTGGTGAACTGGCGGTGGCACGACGCCCGTGCGCATGTACTCTTTCGCTCGACGGAACAAAAATGGATGACCAATGGCTGCACGACCAATCATAACAGCATCGGCCCCCGTCGAATCAAAAGCCCGCTTAACGTCTTCGGGCGTTTTCACGTCGCCATTGAGAATCACAGGAATCGAAACAACTTCCTTGATACGCGGAATCCAGGTCCAATCGGCTTCTCCGTCATGTCCCATGTCACGCGTACGGCAATGCACTGTAAGTGCAGCAGCGCCAGCATCTTGGATCATTCGGGCAACGTCAAGAATCACGATCGACGACTTCGACCATCCCAAGCGGGTTTTTACCGTCACGGGCTTATCGACGGCATCCACAATCGAACGGGTAAGGCGTTGCATCTGTGGCGGGTCTTTGAGCAAGGCGGCGCCGGCGTTTCGCACGACGACGTTCTTTACCCAGCAGCCAAAGTTGATGTCGACGAAGTCGGGGCCCGACTCTGCCGCCCTGCGCGCCGCCTCGGTCATCACGTCGATATCGCCTCCAAAGATCTGGATAGCAACCGGACGTTCCTCGTCGGCCAAGCGTAGTTTTTCCATCGACCTACGGGCATCTCTTACCAGGCCGTCGCTAGAAATGAACTCTGTGTAGACGATATCTGCGCCATATCTGCGGCAAATCAGCCGGAATGGCAGGTCGGTTACGTCTTCCATGGGGGCAAGCAGGACACCCTGCTCCACCTCGATATCGCCAATCTTCATCGTGCAAAACTACGAGTCCGAGCGCTGTGCGCGTTGCGTCCAGCGGCAATCTTGTAAGTTTGTGCTTTCACCGTCTGCAAGCAATTCCTCCATGGCAAGTTTCGGCTTCCTTTCGAACGACGTCGGCATCGACTTAGGTACGGCCAATACACTTATTTGGCAAAAGGGGAAGGGAATCGTTTTGAACGAGCCCTCCATCGTGGCATTCGACCGTGCCACACGAAACATCATCGCCATAGGAAGAGAAGCCCAGGAGATGGTGGGTAAGACGCACCGCGAAATCAAGACGATACGTCCACTCAAGGACGGAGTGATCGCCGACTTTGAGATTGCGGAAGGGATGTTGCGGGCACTGATTCGTAAGGTCTCCGCCTCGTGGCAGCCGGCGCGTCGGATGGTTGTTTGCGTACCGTCTGGCATCACCGAGGTGGAGAAGCGTGCTGTTCGCGACTCATCCGAACATGCCGGAGCCAAAGAAGTACACCTTATCGCCGAACCTATGGCAGCGGCTATTGGTGTGGGCCTTGACGTTCACGAAGCCAAGGGCAACATGATTGTTGACATTGGCGGAGGAACTACCGAGATTGCCGTTGTGGCTCTATCGGGCATTGTCGAAGACGAGTCGATCCGTATCGCTGGCGATGAGCTCACGAGCTCGATCGTCAACTACTTCAAGCGTCAGCATAGTATACTCATTGGCGACCGCACTGCAGAGGTCATAAAGTGTAATGTTGGCTCGGCGTATCCGCTCGAAGAGGAGCTTGAAATCGAGGTCAAGGGGCGCGACATGGTATCTGGTATCCCCAAGAGCATCATCGTTTCGAGTGAGGAAATTCGCCACGCGCTCGACGAAAACGTAGCAGTGATTGTTCACGCAGTATTGAACCTTCTCGAGAAGACGCCGCCCGAGTTGTGTGCAGACATTTTCGACAGAGGCATTTGGCTCACCGGCGGGGGGGCTCTCCTGAAGGGTCTCGACGAACGCCTTCGCCGTGAGACGTCGCTACCTGTTACTGTTGCTGCCGATCCGCTTACTGCTGTTGTACGTGGCACAGGCAAGGTACTAGAAGATCTTGCCGGCTATTCGAGCGTACTCATCAAGTCGAAGCGATACTAGTCGCGCGCTGACCCGTCATGCAGCGCTTCATCGAATTCGTTGTTCGATTCAAGAACTACATCACGCTTTGCGTGCTCATCGTTATGAGCTTCGCGATGATGAGTTTTGGCGATTTGTCGCGCCTTGGTGGCTTTCGTGCCGTAATCGTTGGTTCCATCGGCTGGATGCAGTCTGTATTTGCATGGATCCCTAATCCCGTTGCACTCAAAAGCGAGAATGCGCAGCTCCGCGAGCTTAACCTTCAGCTCAGCATCGAAAGCGCGCGTGGTCGAAAGGCAATGGTCGAAAACGTCTCGCTCCGCAAAATGCTCGACCTGCGCAAGCGTGTTGATGTCGACCTCATCGCTGCTGATATCGTTGGCAAAACCACCACGCAATTGCGCAATTATGCAACGATGAACAAGGGATCAGCCAACGGTGTTAAGGAGGGAATGAGCGTGGTAACTGACGCCGGCTTGGTTGGACACGTCGTAGGCACCTCCGAAGACTTCGCCGTCATCCAGTTACTCCTCAATCGCGATACCCGTGTAGCTGCCAAGGTGCAGCGGTCGCGTGTGGACGGCATAATTGCGTGGGACGGCGAAACAACGTTAGCACTTAAGAATGTGCCGGCGTCGTTCGACGTGCAAGCTGGCGACATGGTTATCACATCAAACTACTCCACACGCTATCCAGCCAACATCGTGATAGGGCGAGTAACAAAGGTCGAGGAGGAGACGAACTCGCTATTCCGTAAGATCATCGTTGAGCCGTCGGCCGATTTCACCACCCTTGAACAGGTCTTTGTGGTGGCAGAGTTGCCCGACGAGCAGAGACGCGACCTTGAGCGTCGTGTCGAAGAGCGCATCCGCCAACGGACAATGGAGCGTTAACCGATGAGTATCATCTTCGATAGATCCTTGTTTGTTACCAATCCGGTTATGCGCTACATCGCGTATGCCGTGCTAGCGCTATTCCTCTCTGTCATTCACATTGTCTTCCTCCGTTTTATTGCGGTTAGCTCGGTCACACCGGACCTGCTCTTTATCCTCACAGTGTGGATCGCCCTTGTCGAAGGACAATTCTCCGGTATCATCGCTGGCTTCTTGTGCGGCCTACTGTTCGACGTCGTGTCAACCGATGTCCAGGGTTCGAACGCCCTTGCCAAAACCCTTGCCGGCTTCGTAGCTGGTTTCTTCTACAAGGAGGGCTTTGCCATGACAACCATTGGAAGTGCACGCTTCCTTATGATATGTGCCTTGGCGGCCCTAATCCACAACGTCGTTTACTACTTCCTGTATACACGCCCCATGGAAACGGGCTTTCTCATGTTCTTCCTCAAGTATGGCGTCGCCACCACACTCTACACCACCGTGGCTGCCGTTTTCCCCATGCTTGTCGTTAACCGCCAAAAGGACTGGTAAAGGGGCACTGTCCACACCCTGTGGAAAAATCTAGGGCGGCTGGTCGCAGCCGACGTTGCATCTTGCTTGTTGTTCAAATGATAACGTCGCTATGTACCTTAGTAAGCTAGAAATGGTCGGATTCAAAAGCTTCGCCGCAAAGACGGAGCTGACGTTTACCGACGGCGTCACTGCCATTGTTGGCCCCAACGGATGTGGTAAGTCCAACATCGTTGATGCCATTCGCTGGGTGCTGGGCGAGCAAAAATCGTCGACCCTCCGTGCTGATTCCATGGAGCAGGTCATCTTCAACGGCTCGAAAGCACGTAAGCCACTAGGAATGGCCGAGGTTTCGCTGACGATTGAAAACAACAAGCACATCCTTCCTACCGAGTACTCGCAAGTTGTTGTAAGCCGCCGCCTCTTCCGCAGCGGCGAAAGTCAGTATTTGCTCAATCGAACACAGTGTCGCCTTCGCGACATCGTCGACCTCTTTATGGATACCGGAATGGGCGCCGACGCCTATTCGGTGATCGAGCTAAAGATGATTGAGACAATCCTAAGCGATAAGGCCGACGAGCGCCGACACCTGTTCGAAGAAGCCGCCGGAGTAACGAAGTATAAGGCGCGCCGGCGCGAGGCACAGCGGAAGTTGGAGACAGCCCAGCGCGACATTGCGCGGGTGCAGGACATTGTTCGTGAAGTTCAGAAGACCGTGAATTCGCTGGCGCGCCAAGCCGAAAAGGCGCGTCAACATCAAGAGCTCAGCACGCAGCTTCGCGAGCTGGAGCGCCTGTTGTTTGCCTTTGAGTATGCCGAAGAGTATGCTGTGCTCCAGTCGTGTATTGCACGTATTACGGCGGCTCGTGAACGGCGTCAGGCCGAGGAACAGCGCATGGCGGCAGCCGAGGCGGCAACCACGCAAGCCGAGTCGCTTCAACAACAACGTGAAGTCGAGCTACGAACAGCCCTCGATCTTGAGAATACGTGTCGCCAAGCAGTGGCTCAGGCTCAGCAACAGCTCTTGGTGTTGGAGGAGCGCATCCTTGCTGCGGAACGGTCGCTGCATCGTATCGACGCCGAGCGCGATGAGTCGCAGTCGCAGGCGCGTACTACCGATGAAGAACTCCAGCGTGTGCGTCAGCGCATTGTTGAAGTCGACGAACTCCTCGTTCAAGCCAACGAGTCACTATCCATAGAACAGCAACGCGTAGAAGAACGACGCCAGTCCTTCGATGCAGCACGGCAACGAGTTACCGCGTCGCGCGAGCATAGTGCCCAATTACGTCAGCAACAATCCGAGCTGCGCAACGAAGCCGACCGTCACCGCATTGCTTCCGAGAACCTCCAGCGTCGGCTAAAGGAAATCGACGAAACCCGACGTCAGGCCGACGAGCGGCTAGCGGCTCTTGTAGAGCAAACCGAGCGCGAGCAGGCCGACGTGCCTGCCTTGGATGCCGCTCTAGCGCAGGCCGAGACAGTGCTGCATAATGCTGAAGCCCAACAATCGACGCTTCGCGCAGAGCAAGAATCACAGCAGAAGGAAGCCGATGGATTGCGTACCAACATCGGACATACCAAGGCGTCGCTCGACTTCTTGGTTGGACTTGTTGATACGGCCGAAAGCAGCCGCTACCTGATGAATGCTGGCGACTGGTTGCCGGGTGCCGAAAAGGTGACCTTGGCCGAAGTTGTTAACGCATCCGACCATCTGCGCGTTGCCGTGGAAGCGGCCCTTGGTGATGCCGGGCGGTACTTTGTGGTTCCTACCCGTGCCGATGCCGAGCAAGGCGTGGCTGCACTCGTGCGTGGCGCCGCAGGCAAGGCAACATTTTTATGCCGCGATAGCGTGCCCTCCGTCGACGCTCCGGTGCCCCTTTCAGGCAACGGAGTGATTGGATGGGTAAGTGAGCAAGTTCAGGTGGATGAAGCGTTGCGTGGCGCTCTGCGTTGTTTGGTAGGCACCACGGTAATTGTTGAAAGCGTCGACGCTGCTTGGTTGGTACTGGCTGCCAACTCCAGCGCAACAAGTGCAGTTACCCTGCAGGGCGAGGTTGTTCATCGAAGTGGCGCTGTGCGTGGTGGCTCGGCCTCCAAAACTGAAGGTGTTCGCGTTGGACGTCGTGAGCGCATAGAGTCGCTGGCAACCGAAATCAAGCAGCTTGAGCAGCGCTTAGAGACGATTGAGCTACGGCTACAAGCTATCAAGACAGAGCTGGCTGGTATAGACTTGCGGAAGCTTGGCGAGGATGTACGGCGTGCTGCCATCGCCCGCAATGAGCGCCTGCAGCGGCTAGAGCACCTGCGCGGACGTCGCGACGACATTGTAGGGCAACAAGAGCAATATCAGCGTGAACGTGATGCTCGTGCCGAGGAGCTTGCCACAGCATCATCCAACCGCGAAGGTGTAGTGAGCCAACTGGCTGATCTAGATGGTCGCGTAGAGGCAAGTGCAGCCGAGGTGGTTGCGGCGCAAAACGTTGCAAACCAGATGGAAGCGGTGCTAAGTGAAGCTGTAGCAACGGTAAACAAGGCGGAAATTGTTGTTGTGCGTTTGCATGGCGAGAGCGCCTCGCTCCGTACCGACGAGCAGCGTCTTTCATCACAGTCGTTAACCATCGACCAGCGCCAAGAACAACGCGAACAGGAGCGTGCCTCGCTTGTAGAGCAGCTGGCAAGCTTTCGCGCCCAACACGAAGAGCTTACGCTAGGGGCTTCGGCTGCGGTAGCAGCCATGGTAGAGTCCACATCGAACCGTGAGCGGCGCGAGCGTGACGTGAACGAAGCCCAAGCAAGCTTTCATGAAGCAATGGAGGCGGTTCGACGTTTGCGGCGCGAGCTCGACGCTGCAGGCGACGAGCTTCACGAATCTGAGCTACGACATAACGAAGTCCAGCTACGCGTGGAAGTTCTTCGCCGCCGCGGTACGGAAGACCTTGACCTTCAGATTGAAGACGAGCCCGTTGCACCGATGTCGAATGAAGATCCGGCCGACATCCGTCAGGAAGTGCAAGACCTGCGAAAGAAACTTACAGGGATGGGCAACGTGAACTTCCTCGCATTGGAAGAGCATGAGCGTGAGCAAGAACGTTTGACGTTTCTTACAACGCAGCTTGACGATCTCGTGACTAGTGAGCGTACCTTGATGGATACGATTGCCGAGATCAATCAAACAGCACGGGAGAAGTTCTCTGCGACGTTTGATCGCATTCGCGAGAACTTTATCGAGTTGTTCAAGGTGCTGTTTACCGAGGATGACGAAGCTGATCTTCGCATGACCGACAGCGAAGACCCCTTGGAGTGTACCATCGAAATCGAGGCCAAGCCACGCGGCAAGCGTCCACACTCCATTGAAATGCTATCGGGTGGCGAAAAGACTTTGACGGCAATTGCCCTCCTGTTTGCCATCTACCTTGTGAAGCCTTCGCCGTTTTGTATTTTGGACGAAGTGGATGCCCCGCTTGACGATGCGAACATCGACAGGTACTTGAAGCTGATTCGTAAGTTCTCGAATAACACGCAGTTCCTGATGATTACGCACAATAAGAAGACCATGGAAGCGGCTGATACACTTTACGGCGTTACCATGGAGGAGCAGGCAGTTTCGAAGACGGTGAGCGTTCGCCTTTCCGGTACTCCTGCAACAGCATAATCGTCGCCTACATTCAGAAACATCATTTTTTAAGATTCGAGGTTCTTCATGAATCGTATTCGTTGTATAGCCCTCGCGTTAGTGCTGGTTGCAGCAGCCGTGCCGGCACTTGCGCAGCAAACCGAGCAGCTTGTTCTCGACGAAGTTGTGTCGGGTTCGTTTGGAAAGGTCTGGGCTGCCGTGCAGCGTGCCATGGATGAGAACAAGTGTGGCAAGCCGCAGAATCTCAAGGTCATCGAGCCCGAGGACGTCGATGGCTTCTACCGTGGAATTTACGTATCCGACTACTGCGTACTTGCCTCGGGCGAAGAGACCACCGAAGACGAAATGGAGAAGTTCGGCAAATTACCCCGCATTCGCAATGGTGTTTGGGTAAATGGTCGCATACAGTATCGACTTAACGTTCGTGAAGAGCGCCGCAACGAAACACGAATCATCTTGAAAGCCGAGTTGTCTGGCTTCGAAGAATACATCACGAATCAGATGCACTTCTGGAATAGCAATGGCGACTTGGAGCGCAAGATGATGGCGCTGATTAAGCAGTATACAGCCGAAGAAGTCAAGAAAGCCACCGAGCAAGAAGACTAGTCGGCGCTTATCTCGTAGTTGGCTACCTTAATGTCAAATTCCATCCCTGGTTGGTACGTACCGGCCAGGGATGTGTCGTTGATGGACACAAGGCGCACCGTTGCCCAGCAGCCACCGTGAAATTTCACCACGTCGGCCTTGTACAATGGGGTACCGTTGAGGCTGAATGTGTAGGCAACGCCTGGCTCGAACGTCGAGATGGGCATCTTTTCATGAACCGGTTTCATTGGTGTGATGGACAAGGAGGTTGTGAATAGACTGGGCGGAGCTACGAGCAACAGATGCTGGAATGCACAACAATGATGCGGCTGACGACTCTGATGTGGAACATGAGAATGCGTTACCAACATTGTGCTCGTCGATAACCGTTGTTATAGTGCGTAGCCACTCTTGGCGCGGCGCAAAGACGGTAGTGATGCAGGCATGGTGTACGTCGTCGGTAGATTCGGCTAACACAACGATGGGTGGTGGCGCAGGTCCAGGCACACCCAGAACCGTTTGTTCGCCGTCGGGATGCAATGCATGGGCAATACGAATTGGAATGTTTGCAGCGGCGGCAGGCTCAATCATCGTAGGGTAGAGCACCTTAACACCGGCATGGGCGGTTTCGAGGGCCTCCTGCCACGAGAGTGAGGGTACGACGACCGTGTTGGTGCACACATCAGGATCGCCAGTGCGTAGTCCGGCCACGTTGGTCCATATCACGATTTCGTCGGCTTCCAAGGCAGCGCCGAGAACGGTAGCCGTAAGGTTCGACGACTCCTTACCCATGGTGGTTGTAACGCCTGACTCGGTTTGTCCTACAAATCCCTGCACCATTACAACATCATGATGCTCGAGTAGGGGGCGCAGAATGCGTCGAGCGCGAAGCGTCGTAGGCGGGATGAGTGGAACGGCCTTGCCGAAGTCCTCTGTAGTGACCATAACCGTTGTTGCATCGGCCGACATTGTTGACAGGCCGGCTGCGCCCAGCACGTGACGAGCAATATGCAGGGCCATAAATTCGCCCACGGCTAACACCTCGTCGAGAATCCGCGGCGAGCGCTGCCGTGTAATGGAGATGCCTGTAAGCAGACGCGACGTCGACGCATAGCAGTCGTCGAGCAACGTGGCCAGCGCGTCGCGCGTTGCAACGTCGTCGATGAGAGCTCGAACCAACTGGCGATGATCGTCGACAACGTGCGTAAGTCGCTCCAGCGCTTCTGCCAGTGCCCCTTGCAGGGCTAAACGTGTGGTGAACTCTAAATCGCGGGTCGTAGAGGAAAAGGCCGAGACGACGACCAGGCACGGCGAGCCCTGCTGGCGTAGTAGGATCTCGGCCATTTGTCGGAACCCATCAGGGGAATGCAGGACAGCGCCACCAAACTTCATCACACGCATGGCGGCAAAACTACGGTGAGAATCGAAACAAGAGTGTTGTACAGTTCGCGTATCTGCCGTATCTTTGTCATTCGTTCAAAATCAAACTCACGTAGACAGCCGAGCTGAGCCATGGCAAAAACCCAAACATTTGGTGACAAAACCAAGAAGAAAGCAGTTGACACGCGCGTCAACGTCAAGGTTGTAAAGGCCTATCGTAGCGACAAGGGCACGATTAAGTTCGTCGAACGCTTCGTAAAGGTTGACGACCTTGGCCAAGTAGAAAAAATCGACATCTCGAGGTAATCATGAAGAAGGGTATTCATCCCGCGTACAAGACGATTGACGTAGTGCAGACGGACGGTACGATCTTCCAAACGCGTTCGTGCTACAAGGGCGAGCGTATGGTGTTGGAAATCGATTCCAAGTCGCATCCGTTTTTTACAGGCAAGAACATGCTGTTGGACACGGCAGGTCGTGTTGACCGGTTCAAGAAGCGTTTCGAGAAGACGCAGGCCATCAAGGACAAGAGCAAGAAGTAAGCATAGGATATTACCGTGGCAGTACCAAACACCAACCAGCCCAACCCCAACGCCATCAATTCGCCGTTTCGGCAGAATCGTAAGCAAGTGAAGAAGCGTTTCAACCCGCTTCGCCGCTCGCGTATGATCGATTACCTCGATCCAAAGTTCTTGGGTCGTTTTACCAACGATCAAGGTAAGATTCTCCCACGCCGTATTACCGGCGTTTCGGCACTACAACAACGCCGCCTGTCCAGTGCTATTAAGTATGCACGCCACCTGGCGCTGCTACCATTCGTAGCTCAAGATACCCGATAAGGGGGGCACCGATTTCTGACGATTGTACGGGGTGTTGTTCGTTGAACAACACCCCGTTTGCGTTACAGAGAGTGTCGTGCCGAGTACGCAGATTCGAGCTACTACTTCTGTTTGCTTCGGTGATGAGGCGACGCCTCGGAACGTCGAATCTGAGGGTACGAATGGTGTTCCACGCGTTGAGATAGCGGCGGAGGAGTTGTTCCAAATGGTACCGAAGGAAAGGGTAGTGGCTGTCCGTCAAGGCCTACTGCCCATGACTTGCGAGCCCACGCGCACACTGCCAAACAAGCAGAACAGTAGTTCTGTCGGGCAAAATAGGGGAAACACTTGCCTGTGTCGACAACATATCGAGGTCGACCTGTGTGGTCGACGATGCCGTCGTCGAATCGACTGTCGGGAATTGCGTCGGGTGGACAAAACTGACGGCATGCCTTGCACCGATCACAGAAGGCGCCGATGCCTGCGTCAACAGGATCATCAATCGCCATCTCGAGATTCGTTAACACGCTGCCAATGCGGAAAAGTGGTCCAAAGGTGGGATGGATAATACTACCGTGGCGCCCCAGTTCGCCAAAACCCGCCTTGAGGGCTAGCGGAATGTGCATCACTGAAGAATCTCCCAGCGGATGCTCTACCGTACAGGCGTGCCCAATGGCTCGAATGGCATTGGCAAGGGCAATGACTTCCTCGCCTAGCTGATGATACACTCGCAAACACTCAACGGCCGCCTGTTCCGAAGGTACTTCAACAAAGTGCTCGTAGCGCATCCGAGAACCAAGCACAATGGCATATTGAGCATCGACAGAACGCCCAGCGTAGACGTCCGCGGCCTCAACTCTGCATATACCTACGATGTCGGATTTCGCCGAAGCCTTCACCCAGTCTGCTGCTTCACGAGGCGTAGCAAAGTGCTGCTGCATGGGGGCTACTCGGCCGTCGAACCTGGGTACTTGATCTTCGACAATCGCCCTCATCCATGCATCGGCCTCAGGTATTGAAATCGTACGCCCACCCACATCTTCATACCACGTCTGCCAATTGAAAGGGGCTGCGTGCGACTGGCCGAGAACCGGAAGAGATACGTAGCTCATACTTCACTCAAAAAAAGTCGTAGTTCACACGATGGTGATTTGATCATCCGCCGTATATTTGTAGCTCTTTGAAAAGCACTGGGGCGTCGCCAAGCGGTAAGGCAGCGGTTTTTGGTACCGCCATTCGTTGGTTCGAATCCAGCCGCCCCAGCTAAAGCACAGCAAGATAGGCCGTAACGGGTGAATTCCGACATCAAGATTGTTGCGGGTAGATCGAATCGCGACATCGCAGAAAAGATCGCCCGTGGGACCCATCGGGAACTATCCGATGTGACCATCCGCAATTTCGCCGACGGCGAAATTTGGGTCAAGTACGAAGAAAACGTCAGAGGCGTCGACTTGTACATCGTTCAGTCGACGATAGCCCCTTCGGATAACTTGATGGAGCTGCTGATGCTGATTGATGCTGCCAAGCGAGCATCTGCCCGGCGCATCACGGCCGTCATTCCGTACTTTGGCTATGCCCGTCAAGACCGAAAGGATCAACCACGGGTGGCTATTACGGCGAAGCTTGTTGCCAACCTGTTGATGCATGCTGGAGCCCATCGTGTAATAACTATGGACCTCCATACACCGCAGCTGCAAGGTTTCTTTGACATTCCACTTGATCACCTCTATGCCTCGTCAGTGAGTGTCGAGATCCTGAAAGGGCTCGGCATGACGAATCTCGCAGTGGCTTCACCCGATGTTGGTGGCGTGAAAACGGCACGCGCATTTGCAAAGATGCTCGGTGGTGCCGATCTTGTCGTTGTCGACAAACGCCGACCAAGCCACAACGTCGCCGAAGTTGTAAACATCATCGGTGACGTACGAGATAAGAACGTCATCATGGTCGACGACCTCATCGATACAGGCAGCACCTTCGTCCAATGCGCCGAAGCTCTTCGGAATGCTGGAGCGCAAACGATAGTGGGGTTCTGTACTCACCCAGTTTTCTCCGGACAAGCCGTAGAGAAAATTGCCGCTTCGGATGCTCTGTCGAAACTCTACGTTACCGACACGATTCCGATGGTTCAACAGCATCCAAAAATCGAAGTGATCAGTGTAGCAGGCCTTTTTGCCGAGGCAATCATACGAACACACGAAAACCAATCCATCAGTTCGCTGTTCGAGCGAGCACAATCTTGAGGTACTACTCATGAGTACAGTCTCTATCAAAGCTTCACAACGCGTTCCAGGTCGCAGCGCCGCCCGCACAATGCGCACACAAGGCGTTGTACCAGGCGTGTTCTACTCCAAAAGCGACACTCCCGTTCACGTTGCCATTCCAGCTCTTAGTTTGCGCCCCGTCGTCTACACGTCGAAGGCACGGATGATTTCCCTAGAAATCGAAGGTGCTCGTACGGTAAACTGTGTGCTTCAAGACGTGACGTTCGATCCGATTACCGATGCAATTACACACGTTGACTTCCTTGGCGTAAAGCCAGGCGAGAAGATCGTCGTAAGCATGCCGCTTCACCTAGAAGGCACAGCCGAGGGTGTAAAGCGCGGCGGTGCCCTCGACCATACGATTCACCGTGTGCATGCCCGCGTCGACCCACATACGATGCCAGAACACCTCGTGGTTGATATCTCCGGCCTAACGATCGGTGGATCGATTCACGTTGGTGACATTAAGATTGAAGGCGTCGACATCATCGACCGTGCCGAAAACGTCATCGTGTCGTGCTACCAGCCACGCGTTGCGGCTTCACAACAAGGCGGCGACAAGAAGTAATCACCTCCGCTTTGGCGGTTTTTCCATACGTTTGCAATTGAGTTGAGCAGTATTTGCTCCCCTGAATGCTGCGCCAGATGCTCTAACCTGGAGTCTAGTAACATAGACTCCGGGTTTTTTTTTACGCACTGCTGCGTTCCAGCCAAACGCCGTCGTCCTTCATGATGTCGACGAGTGCGTCTAGAGCCTCTGCAGTTGGTACATTGCGTCGTACGATGTCCTGCCCTCGGTAGAGTGTGATTCGATCCGGCCCGCTGCCAACATATCCGTAGTCGGCGTCGGCCATTTCACCTGGACCGTTGACGATGCATCCCATGATGCCAATCTTGATGCCCTTTAGGTGATCGGTATGCTGCCGAATGAGGGCTGTTGTTTCTTGTAAGTCGAACAACGTTCGCCCGCAGCTAGGACACGAGATGTACTCGGTTTTGGTCATGCGAGTGCGCGCTGCCTGCAGAATACCAAACGCTAGTCTGTTGCTCGCTCCCAAGTCGCCAAGGTCAAGCATTACGCCGTCGCCAATACCATCAACAAATAAGCCGCCTACGTCGGTTGAGGCATGCAACACGGCAACGTCGGCATCGATGTCTCGGTAGGATCTATCAACGACGACGGGTGTTTGGCACCCTCGATTCATCAAGCGTACAGCGGCCATGCGCAACGTGGGCATGGCATGCGCCTGCGATGTCGCAAGCAACACAACAATTCCAGGCTGGTCAAGTTGCTGCACGGCTTCGTCGGTGACCTGTTCGGCAAAAATCCGAACTACGTTCATCACGGAGTGACGTTCGTTGCCCCCTACAAAGTCGGCGTAGGAGTGAAGTGGGACATTGTAGAAGCGGTCGTCGAGTTCACGCCACGTTGCGTAGTCAACAATTTGCCGAGTACCTGCCGGTGGCATAAAGGGTAGAGGATTAGACCCTACGTAGATATGGTCGCAGCCCTGATCGGTAGTTGCCCACTTATCGGTAATAGGGTCGTAGATATGACCCACGCCGGATAACTGCGATGGCTCAACAATGCGTGCGGCGGAGAGGTCTGCCACAACACGCGGAGGAAAGTCGGCACCGATGTTGGCAACAGCGCGCGTGGTGCGGCGATGGTAGGCGTACGGATTGTATGGCAGCGTTACCTCGTTGTGAGCGGTCGTCGATGTTCCACGCTGCGAGTATCGATAGGCAAGAGCACGTGCCACAGGTATCTCGGCCTCTGGCTCTTCGGTAAGCGACACACGTATGGTGTCGCCCAATCCGTCTTCGAGAAGCGTACCTATCCCAACCGCACTCTTCACTCGACCGTCCTCACCATCTCCGGCTTCGGTAACTCCTAGGTGCAATGGGTAGGGCTTTAGGCCTTCTTCGGCGAGCCGCACAACGAGAAGTCGATACGCTTCAACCATGACGAGCGGATTGCTCGACTTCATCGACAACACGATATTATAGAAGCCCTCATCCTCGGCGATGCGCAAAAACTCAAGCGCACTTTCAACCATTCCTGTGGGACTGTCGCCGTAGCGCGACATAATCCGGTCCGACAACGAGCCATGGTTGGTACCAATTCGCAACGCCGTACCGTACTCCCTGCATATGTGCAAGAGCGGCACAAACTTCTGCCGAATGCGCTCAATCTCGGCCGCATATTCGGCATCCGTGTACTCTAACGTGGCAAACTGCTTTTTGTCGACGTAGTTACCCGGATTAATCCTCACCTTCTCCACCAGCCGAGCAGCTACTTCGGCCGCATTCGGTGTGTAGTGAATATCTGCTACAAGGGGCACTGCATAGCCGCGTTCGCGGAGTCCAGCGCGAATGAACTCAAGGGCCTTGGCTTCGCGAATCGATGGGGCTGTAACGCGTACCAACTCGCAGCCCGCTTCAATCATGCGGATAGACTGGGCGATGGTTCCTTCGACGTCGAGCGTGTTCGTTGTCGTCATCGATTGCACGCGAATCGGATGACTCGACCCCATGGCCAAGCCGCCAATGGAAACGTCGATGGTTGTTCGACGCGCGTACGACGTGTACGACGTGCAGTAGGCGGGAGTATACGATGCGGTCATGCGTTACATCTGTCGGCTTATCTCTTCCAGTATCGTCTTCTCGCGGGCCGATAAGTTATGGTATCCAAACTTGGAAATCTTGTCGAGAATCTCGTCGAGATGTTCTTGAGATATCGGCTCGCCATCGACAACAAATCGTGTGGGCGTATTGGTTCGAGGCTGGGGCGGTGCATAGATCGGCGTACGCACATCGTCATCGTCTTGCGGAATTGGCCGATAGTCTACCTCGATTACTCTTCCATTGGCCTGATAGGGCGTTCGTGAGCGTTGTTCCCACCGATCAACGAGAGCAAAGATTGGCTGCCCAAAGCGCAGCAACAGAAAGCCGCCAAGCGCACCACCTAGGTGAGCGAAGTGGGCAACGCCATCGTCTGACGACATAAGACCCGACACCAAGCTGATGCCGGCGTACAGCACAACAAACCAGCGTGCCGGAATTGGAATGAAGATGGGAAACATCAGAATTGGGCGAGTGGGGAAGGTAAGGCCAAAGGCCAAGAGAACGCCCATAATAGAGCCCGACGCCCCAACTGTGGGGTTTGCTGGCAAGCCAAGGAGCGGCGAAATCACCAAGTGGACAACAGCTGCCGCGATACCGCTTAGGGTATAGAACACGGCAAACTTGCGACTACCCCAAATGTTCTCTAACTCCATGCCGAACATCCACAGCGCGAACATGTTAAAGAACAGGTGTGAAAAGCCACCGTGCATGTACTGGTACGTGATCACCTGCCAGGGGCGAAACGCACCAGATTCCCACGGCATTAGGGCAAAGAGCTCGCGTACAACGGCCTGCAATGGTTCGCCGCCAAGCGTTCTGCCGGCAAGAAACATCATCTCGAACAGAAAGAACCCAACGTTCGTGATGAGCAGGGTTTTTATAAAGGGTGGCAGAAACGTGAAGCCACGTCCGCCTGCAGGATTGTCATTCATGGGCGGCGTTGACGTTTGCCGGTGGTAGCCATTGCGCGACCGTCGCGTTATCGCTGCAGGGCAACAACGCCGGGCAGTTGTTTACCTTCGAGGAATTCAAGCGAAGCACCGCCGCCTGTAGACACGTGCGACACGGCAGAAGCAAGGCCCATCTGCGTTATCGCAGCAGCCGAGTCGCCACCACCAACGATGGTTGTTGCTCCTCGCTCGGTGGCGTCCGACAAGGCGCGTGCAATCTGTTGTGTACCGCTTGCAAAGGCCGGAAACTCGAACACGCCCATGGGGCCGTTCCAAACAACGGTTCCAGCAATACGAATGATGCTGGCATAATGGTGGGCAGTGGCCGGTCCGATGTCGAGGCCCATCATCGAGGACGGAATGCTGTCTACGTCGACCGTCTTGTGTGAGGCATCGCCTGCGAAGCGGTCGGCCACAACGGTATCTGTAGGCAGTTCCAGCGACACTCCGCGCAGTTCGGCTTGCGACATAAGCTCGGCGGCAAGCTCGATGCGATCTTCTTCGACAAGCGAGCTGCCTACATCAAGGCCTTTGGCCTTGAGGAACGTGAACATCATGCCGCCGCCAACGAGGATGGAATCACACGATTCCATGAGGGCCCGAATGACATCGATTTTGCCTGAAATCTTCGAGCCACCAAGGATGGCAACGAGTGGGCGCTTAGGTGTTGCCAAGGCCTGACCTAGGTAGCGAATCTCGCTCAGCATGAGGAAGCCAGCGCAGCACGTAGCCATGTGTTTAGTGATGCCAACGGTACTCGCATGTGCGCGGTGTGCCGTGCCAAATGCGTCGTTACAGTACACGTTGCCCAATCGAGCCAGACTCGCCGCAAACGCATCGTCGTTCGCTTCTTCTTCGGCAAAAAACCGAACATTCTCCATAAGAACGATGCTGCCAGAAGGTGCAGCAGACACCGCAGCTTCGGCCTCGGGGCCCACGCACGTTGGCACGAAGACTATGGGAATGGTAGGCAGCAGTTCGGCCAAATGGTCGGCAACCGGCTGCAACGAATAGCGCTTGTCGACGGAGCCTTTGGGGCGTCCCAAGTGGCTCAAAAGTATCGCGGTGCCCCCTTCATCGATGATATGCACGATGGTAGGAAGACAGGCACGGATGCGAGTATCGTCGGTAATGCTTCCGGACTGATCAATGGGGACGTTGAGGTCGACGCGAACAACGACGCGTTTACCGGAGCAGTCGACATCGGCAATTGAGGGAATCACGAGCCAATCCTTACAACAAGGTCGGCGATCCGATTGGAGTATCCGTATTCGTTATCGTACCAACCAACGACCTTAACCATGGTACCGGCGGCCATCGTAAGTTTTGAGTCGAAGATGCACGATGCAGGATTGCCAACGATATCGGAGGAAACGATAGGGTCGGTGGTGTATTCAAGGATGCCGGCCATCGGTCCATCGGCGGCGGCCTTCATGGCGGCGTTGATTTCCTCCTTCGTAGCAGCACGCGACAGCACGGCGGTAAAGTCGGTAATCGAACCATCGGGAACGGGCACACGGTATGCTAGGCCATCGAGTTTGCCCTTAAGCTCGGGCATAACTTCGGTAACGGCTTTGGCTGCACCTGTCGACGTTGGGATGATATTGACGGCTGCGGCGCGAGCGCGGCGCAGGTCCTTGTGCGGTAGGTCGAGAATACGTTGGTCGTTGGTGTAGGCATGAACCGTAGCCATGAAGCCCTGTTCGATGCCAAACGAATCTTGTAAGACCTTCACCATTGGCGCAAGGCAATTGGTGGTGCATGACGCGTTGGAGAGAAGCTGCTCCGAGCCAGTAAGAACAGAGTCGTTGACGCCAAGCACTACCGTGGCGTCGAGCGCATCCTTGGCGGGAGCTGTAAGCACAACCTTGCGTGCCTTGCCAAGATGCTTGGAGAGTGCTTCGCGGCTTGTAAAAACGCCAGTTGCCTCGATCATTACGTCGAGATCGGCAAAGGGGATAGCTGTTGGATCCTTCTCTGCGGATACGGCAATGTGTTGGCCGTTGACGACGATGGCGTTGCCATCGACGCGTACGTCACCGTCGAAACGACCGTGGGCACTATCGTACTTCAGTAGGTGGGCAAGCGTTGCGGCGTCGGTAAGGTCGTTGATACCAACGAAGGTCACGTCGAGATTACGGCGAATCGCCGCGCGAAGAACAAGGCGGCCAATGCGGCCAAAGCCGTTGATGGCAATACGGATAGGCATGTTGATGGTGCGTGTGGTGAGTAATCGCTGTTTTGAGCACCACAAAAATACAGAGCAAGTTTGAACGAGACGGTGGTCATTGGCTACAACCGTGGACGTATCTGAAGCGTCGATGGATAACTCTCGGCCACCTGATTAAGGAAGTACGATTAAGGAGTGCTGGGTTAGAGCATAATCGACACAAGCCTGCGGCCAGCGGGCGATGTAAGGACGACGAGATACAAGCCAGAGGCCAGGCCATGAGGTCGGGGGAGCACTATTGTGCCACCATCAACACTGTACTTCGACAAGAGCTCACGTCCATTGAGGTCGACAAGAACGATAGAAGAACCAGGTGTGACATTGCGAACGACAATGGCCTCGTTGGTAACGAACCACTCGGCTAGCGCCTCTGCTGTTGACGCCTCGTGTACGCTTACGCTTGGCGAGCCGCCCTTGCCAATGAGTGTTGCAACCGTATCGTACATCGATGCATTCGTGAGAAAGGGAATGTCGAGACGGTGCTCGACATCAATCTCACCCTTTGGACTATATACGACAGTATACGTGTGGCGAGACCCAGCAGCTAAGGACAGTGGCAGATGTTCATCTAAGCCGAGCGGGTTATAGAAGTTACTCCGTGCCGGATCGAGAAGAGACCGGTCGTAGTCGTAAATTATCACTGGCAGGGTACCGACATTCTGAATAACGACGGGGCGTCGAACCGACTGATCCGCAGGCACCGTGCCCCAATTCTGATCGCCAATGGTAACTCTAGGCACTTCTCTGTGGGCGGAGAATTCAGTTGCCATCATGTCGAAGCAACCAAGTCTGAGAACAAGCGTGTCCAGTATCGAATAGTTTCTCCCAAGATCTACACAAACTTCAATATCGACCGACGATTTAGCGGGCACTATGGTTCGTGTGGGCGTGACTCGGAAGACTTCGACATGGTTCTTTATGAGAATACTGTCGACACGGATATCTTGATCGGTTGCGTTCGTTAGACCCACCACCGCACATGGCAGATCAGCATCAGCTACGCTTCCAAAGTTGAATCGGTCCGGCGTATACTGTACTCGGCCTGCAACGTAATCGTAGGGTGCTTCGATATACCTGCCTGATCTGGTTACTGTGAGAATTCGTGCACTGGCACCTTGTGTCTTGTCGATAACTCGCAGCCAGTATGTAACAGTGCTATCGCCACTACGAAACGCCGAGTCAACGACAAACTCGTAGTTCGAAAGTTCTTCGGCATAGACAGCACTCATGCCTTTACAATTATCGCCGATAGGCCTTACGGATACATGTGCAACAACATCGCCGCAAACGACAGTATCTCGAATTGTCAACGTGTCGTTGCATCCTCCAGCAACATTGTCACGCGGCTTCGATGCAACGGTATCATCGATTGTCCTTTGAGCAATCGAAGTTCGCACGTACGCTTGCCCTTGGGTCGTGAACATTGCACATAGCGTTGCGTGGTTAGCGCCCGCAAGCAAGAGACTAACGCCAATGAGGATGCTGATACATCGAAAATGGCGCCTAAGGGAAAAGATCATGCGTGCAAGAAGTTTAGAAGAACACTGGTATTGTTCGCTTGTTTGAGTAATCGGTGAGATCGAGCCCCAACGGTGGTTGTGCTTGTACAGTGGGACCAACAGACCGATACCGGGGAATACCAAACCTAATCAAATCACCGGTATTATCAGTATTACCGGATTTTCTCTGGATGTTGCTCGATAAATTCCGCCCATGCTGCCCGTTTGCCTTTGCGCTGTGCTTTCGTTTTGATAGGGGGCGGCGCACCACCATGCAAGGCATGGCACAGCGCTACCGCGAGCGCGTCGGTTGCGTCGAGATATCGATGGTCTTCGGTTATTCCTAATATGGCCTGGACCATGTGTCGTACCTGTTCTTTCGAGGCAGCGCCGCGGCCCGTTACGCTGCGCTTTACCTGCATGGGCGTATACTCCACCGGCTCGAGCCCGTTCTGCATGCATGCCAGCATGGCCGCTCCGCGCGCATGGGCCAGACGCACAATCGTTAGTACGTTTTTGCCATGAAATACGGTTTCCAACGCACACACGTCTGGCTGCGTCCGCTCAATCACAGCCCGAAGTCGCAGAAATACTTCGTTTAGGCGCTGTGGGAATGAGTCTGTCCTACGTTTCAGCTCAATAACACCGTACTCGACAAGCTGATTAGAAGTACCGTTGACATCGATTACGCCAAATCCACAGACAACACTGCCAGGATCAATGCCAAGAATTCGTAGCGGTCGTGTCGGTGTTGCCTTAGCCAAGAGCGTCGACGAGTTCGTCGGAAATATCAGCGTTGTTGTAGACGTGCTGTACGTCGTCGTGGTCCTCGAGAATATCTAACAACTTTACAAGCTTCTTTGCAAGATGTTCTTCGCCTAGTTCGACGTGTGTACGTGGCTCCCACGTAAAGCCCGATGAACGCACCTCAAGCTTGCGTTCGATGGCCACGTTGATTACTCGACCAAGTTCATCTGGACTACAGAGTAGAACCGTTCCTTCGTCGTTGCCAAACACGTCGTCGGCACCTAGTTCAAGGGCCAGCTCCATTTGCTCGTTGTCGTCTAAATACACGGCCAATTCACACCGTCCACGTCGGTCGAAATTCCAAGCAACAGAGTTCGCTTCACCCATATTTCCGTCGCATTTCGCAAACGCTGCTCGCACATCGGCAACAGTTCTATTGCGATTATCGGTCGTGCATTCAATGATTATTGCAACGCCTCCTGGACCATATCCTTCGAAGGTAAGCTCGTCGTACGTCGCTCCTTCGATCTCACCGGTGCCGCGCTGAATAGCACGCTTTATCGTATCGTTGCTCATGCTTACTGCACGCGCATTCTGAATCGCCATGCGCAGCCGCGTATTGGCTTCGGGGTCGCCGCCGCCAAGGCGAGCAGCAACGATAATCTCCTTTGATAACTTCGTAAACCGCTTGCCCCGTCGAGCATCAACAACGGCCTTGCGATGCTTAATGTTTGCCCACTTGCTATGTCCAGCCATGTTGTCGGATAAGGGTCACTGGTTGCGCAGGCGGCAAACTCTTAGTGTCGAACAACAACGATCGACGTCCACGTGCCAATGCGGGCGATGTACGTGCCAGACGGAAGTTGATGCACAGGAAGCGACGCTTGTGTAGATCCCGAAGCAAACGTTGCCGATACGTGCCGGCGGCCAGTGAGATCTGTGAGAACGATTGCCTGCTCTGTAGCATCAGCAGCAGCGCGGCTGAACGTGAGAACCGAATGGGCCGGCAGGGGAGCAGCCGATATCGCAGTTGCGTCGGTAGTAGCAGCAACGCTCGTCGAAACGGGATCAAATAACCTGTGAATGCGTCCACGTCCGTCGGCCGTTTCCGTTCCAACGGCAATCGATCCATCGGTCATGGTAGCCACGCAGGTCACGCGCTCGGGCTCTCCATCGCGCTGAAACGTTAGTACACGCCATGGTTCCTCGATATACGTCGAAACGGGGTCTGCCTGGGGATTATGATCGATCACCTTGCCGGTCGACGAGGTACGAGCAATCAATAGCGCTGGATTGGTGACGGTAGCAATAAGCAACGACTGGGCGAAACTCGGAATGGCCTGCGATCCATACCATGCTACATCAAACGGAATTCGCGAGAACGTCATCTCCGGACATGTGTTCGTTTCGCTCGACTCGCCACAGTAGCCCTGATGACGAAACCATCCGTAGTTGCGACCGGCTGACAGGTGGTTCACTTCGTCGGCTCCAACCGGACCTGCCTCGACGGCGTAGGCTGTAGCCAACGTTCCGTCTGCCGACGCAAGACCGCTCACGTTGCGATGACCATAGGTGTAGACGTAGGCCATCGGCGTTGCAGACGTTGTAGGATTGGCAAACGGATTGTCGGCTGCCGGACTACCGTCCTCGTGAATGCGAATAACCTTGCCGGTAAGCGTGGCAGGAGATAATGGTGCCGGAGTGTCGAATGATGGGACGGAGATCAGCAGGGTTCCATCGACCATCGGTAGGATAGCGCTTCGACGGTTGTACGGTACGTTGTCGACGTCGAGGATGGTTGTGACGTCATCAAGTGCATTGGCAACAACACGTGCTCGAGCAATGGTAAGCACCGAAGTGTTGCTTGTATAGGCAACGAATAACGTCGTGCCCGAAGATTCTGTGCGAACGGCTAAGCCCGTAAGGTGGCCACGAGCGCCTGACTCAATAGGGGCATCTAGTTCAATGGTGCCAATGTGCGTTAGTTCTCCCTCGGCTGAACGACGAAAAATCCGTCCGTCAGTAGCGCATGCTACCCACAACGCCCCCTGCCCATCAACAGCTAGACGGGCGGGCGAGGTAAGGCCGTCGACGATGATGTTGTCGTGAACATCGCGGCCATTGGGCATGGGAAAGATGCTTTGCGCCCATGTGGTTGTAGTCAAGGTTGCCAATAACAGGGTTGGCAGAAAGGTGCGCATCATAGCGGTATCCTAAATGTCGAAATGACGGCTGCAATTTACGCAGAAGTTCACGGTTGCCGTGTGTTCGCGATGGCATTTGCAGGAATGCTGTGGCACGCAGTAATGAGAGCTAGCCAAGACGGAGACTGGGACAAGACGGTGCGGCTACCATTGACGATACAGCATTCGCGAGCACGGCTTACGGCGACGTTCAGTTTACGGTCGACTGGGCCATGGACGGACTGAGCCACCGAGGTTATGCTGTCGAGGTCGGCCATCGACGCCACCGAGGCTGCGATTATCATGACGTCGCGCTCGCTGCCCTGAAAGCGCTCAACGGTGTCGACAGTGATCGACGACTGATAGGTGGTGGGCAACAGACTTCGTATGCGGAAGTTTTGACTTCGAAATGGAGCAATGATTCCGATGGTAGAGGGGCTCACGTCGCCAACTTCGTGAATGAGTATTGAAGCAAGGTTGGCTGCAATGGTAGCATCGCGGAAAGCCGGGTCGACGCTTGCATCGGCATATTGATCAGAATCAATAAACACCATGCGGTTTTCGAAGACTTCTTTGAGGACAGGATGCGAAGACCCATTGCGCCATGGCTGGGCCGAACGCTGCCACGACTGTGTTGTCGTTAGGGTACCGCCGTAGAACAAGCGCCCAACCACACTACCAATGCGCTCGTGCATGCGACCTTGTTCTGTAAGGCGTCCAACAGAGTCGTGCCAGCCATTCTTTATTGCGCAACGCATCAACCGCTCAAAGAAACTCTGACCCAGCGTGTCAAGACACATCTCGGCAAGCATGCTGTTGTCGATAACGAGTCCAGCTTCCTGCTGAGCAATTACAGCTGGTAGCTGGCATTCATCACCGATGAGGATAAGCCGACCTGCGACCGATGCAATTGGCAGTAGATGGGGCTCTAACACTTGCGACGCTTCGTCGACAATCACGGTAGTGGGTGTTAGGGCGTCGAGCAACGCCGCGTTCGTATTCATGGACGCAATCGTGGCGACAACACAGCGACAGTTGGCGAGGACCGCCGAAAGGGCGGGAGGGCTGTGCTGCGAGGCCAGCGCCGAAAGGTGACGATGAGCGCTGTGGCGGCCCGCTCCATCCTTCGACGCAAGACGAACGTAAGAATCGCTGCCTATCGTGCGCTCGACAACCTGACAGATCTCGTCGGCCGCTCGGTTGGTATAGGTTAAAAGCCAGATTCGTTCTTCGGGATTGGCATAGAGGGCGTTCACCAGCCGACGGAGTACTGCCGAGGTTTTGCCCGTACCGGGCGGACCCTGAATGAGGAACCAGTCTTGGGCGGCAAGGGCCTGTTGCACAACGTGGAGTTGTTGCGGATACAGGCCATCGGCTTCTATCGTTGGTGCTGCTATCCGCCTAGGTTCACGAAGGCCGAGCAGCGTCTGCCGCCTGTGTTGAGGTGCAAGTGCCCAGCGTGGTAGAGCGCTGGCGAGCGACTTTAGTGATGAAACGGACGGTTCGCGTTCGACGAGCCATGGCGTTCCCGACCTAAGCAGTGTATCGCGGTCTGCAAGCTTGTTTCGAAGACTAACGTCGACGTAGTCTGTTGTGACGTCGCGTATGGTGCCCTTCAGAATGGCAGTTGCCGCCATGGCTTCGGGGCCTACATCGGCATGTCGGAGCACAACCACGGGATCGCCCAATCGCAGAGATGTGTCTTTGGTATCAGTCGACAAACGCCTGAACCGAAGGTGAAGTGCTTCGATGTCGCTTTCGTTTTCGTCAAGAAGTAGGTCGGTAAGGCATCTCTCGGCCAGTCGTTTGCCGGCGAGCGTCGTCGACCACAATTCCACGGTGCCCCCTTCAGCAAGGTGGGTATTCAGGATTTCGTTGTGAAGAAACGAGCTCCACGCTCTGATGTACAGGCGTTCGCCTGGCGCAAGCATTTCGATGGCGGTTGCTAGGTCGAGAGCTTCGTTGCGAGCATAGTCGGGAACGAGCATGGCAACCCGCCGAGTAAGCGATCCTAGGGAGTTGGGATGCCTGTGAGCAGCCGCAAGTTGTTGGACAACAAGAGCGTTGCGGCAATCGACGATTGACCGCTCTA
>JALHPC010000005.1:0-15106 GCA_022842685.1 Candidatus Kapaibacterium sp. | reverse complement strand
GGTTGGGCGACAATGGTACGGCTCGGAAAGGATCGGCTTGAGAACGGGGATACCAGACGAGCGTATCGCCATTCCGTCTGGGATTCGCCAACCGAACCATCATGCTGTAGGCGGCTGCTTGTGCCTGGTGGCTGGGGCGAATGGGGTGAGGGTTGTTCAGTGACGGTGATGGAGGCGCTCCTGACTTAAGCTCTACGATGTCGAACTCGTTAGAATCTGTAGCAGAGCGGATGATAAAGTCGAAGCGCCCTTGAAGACCGAGACTTGGACTAAGAAACGTAGGTTCGGCCAAGATCACCCTACCAGCAAACTGTTGCAGTCCAGACCGAAGTGCAGGTAGGGTTGCTCGAGCTTGGTTTGCCAGCTTGTCCCACGTACCTTGGTTCTGGGCAATGAGAGCCGTGTGTAAGGGGCGCTGGTGAACGGCGATGCCGAATACGTCGTCGTCGTCGAGGTCCGGCTGAGAAACCAGCGCGTCGACCATGCCGTTGATGAGTGTTCCAACGACCATTGACTCGCTTAGGCGAGACGATGATGCTCGGACGAGTGGGAGAGCTTCTGGGCTGGGAGATGTTCGAAGAAAGCAGTCTGCAACATCGGTAACGTCGACCAAGATATTGGGTTCAACAACGATGAAGGACGCGGGGGTAAGAATGACGTCGGTTCCCTGGACATCGACATTGTGGACAAGGACGTCAATTCCGTGGATAACCGAGTGGATAACACTCTGGAGAGTGTTGGAAAACGTCGAACGAATGGCATCGGTACAATGCAGCCGTCGTAGGCCATCCTGCGTTGAGAGTGTAAGGAATGCATCGTCGAGCTGCTGCGGGCCAACAAGGCGTCCGCCTACTGCATTCATACTGGGCGGATGTCACGAATCCGGAGTTGGGGAGTCGTCTGACCATGGTACACGCTCTCTTCGAGCGTATATACCAGCGAAAAAACGCGACCATTGGAGCAGTCGGCATGGCGATGACCAAGGTTAAAGCCGATCGCATCGATGGCAAAATTGTTCTGTAAGGCGCGGAACTTTAAGTGGTTGTTACCAACGATCTTAACTCCGTTAGCCGAGACAACGTCCCGCGAGTAGAACAGTGGTCTTGGATTGCCATGTCCGTATGGAGCAAACTTTGCTAATAGCTTGAAAAAACTAGGTGTTAAGTCGCTCAGCGAAAGTTCTGCATCAATAGTGAGATCTGGCGTCAACATTTCAGTAGTAAGTGCTTCTTGTGCAATCACATCGAAGCGTCGGGCGAGTTCGGGAATATTGGCGACGCGCAGGGAGAGGCCAGCGGCATGCTTATGGCCACCGTATTCGATAAGCAAGTCTTCGCACTGTTTGAGGGCGTTGTGGATATCGAACTCACGGATAGAACGAGCCGAGCCCTTTGCGATTCCATCGATGGTTGTGAGCATGATCGTTGGCACGTGGAATCGTTCTACGAGACGCGAGGCCACGATGCCGATAACTCCTGCGTGCCAGTCGTTGTCGTGGACGACGAGAGAGCGACGTGCGCCATCGACGAGTGACTTTGCAGCCACGGCTTCGGCGTGCTCGTAGGTCACTTCGTCGATTGCCCGCCTACGGCGGTTGTCTTGCTCCAGTTCTTGCGCGATGCGAAACGACATCACTTCGTCGTCTTGAATCATCATTTCGACGGCTCGAGCAGGGTCGCCAAGGCGACCAGCAGCATTTATCCGGGGGGCCATGGCGAACACGATGCTCGAGTTGTTGATTTCGCCAAGCTTGATACCGGCGCAATCAATCAGGCCCTTAATGCCTGGCAGGGGGTTCGTGTTAAGTTTCGAAAGCCCAAACGAAGAGAAGATGCGATTTTCACCTGTCAGCGGCACGATGTCTGCCGCCGATGCAATTGCTACAAGGTCGAGGTACTTCAGGGCAAGCTCGGGCTTTCCGAGTCGCTGTGCCATACCCTGTACAAGCTTGAAAGCAACACCACAGCCGCACAAACTCTTGTATGCATACGTGCAGCCTGGCTTTATAGGGTCTAGAATGGCGTTGGCGTTCGGTAGCTCCTCGGCCGGCTCGTGATGATCGCAAACGATCACATCAATGCCTAAGTCCTTGGCGTAGGCAACACTATCAACAGCCGTTACACCAATGTCGACCGTAATGATCAGCTTTGCGCCGGCCTCGTGCGCTAGGTTAACGGACTGCTGCGTAAAGCCAAAGCCAACGGAGCGGTCGGGTATGAAGTATCGCGCCTGCACACCAATAGAGTGCAGAAAATGCAACATCATGGCGGCACTCGAGGTGCCGTCCACATCATAGTCGCCATGAATCCAAACCAGCTCGTTATTGGCGAGCGCCTGTGAAAGCCTAGTAACGGCTGCTTCCATGCCGTCCATGCTGAACGGATCGTATAACTGATCCAGCGACGGATTGAAAAACTCCTCGACGTCTTGAGACGTGGTAAGGCCACGCCCCACCAGAACTCGAGCGAGAACGACAGGAATGCGAAGGGTCTGGGTTAGTTCATTGACGGTATCTTCATTGATGTGTTGGCGGAAAACCCAACGGAAGTTCAACGGTGACCTTGTATATTGATATCATTGCTGCGAATCTACGAACAAATGTGGCCATCTGTCAACCTTTATTCACACATTGCCCCCTGCCATGACTGTGCATGAGGAGGGTACAGGGCATTACGTCGACGACGGCGAGGGCCATAAGAAACTGAAGGTACGGCAGACTGCTAAGCGCCTACATCGGACGAGGTCGCTCGTGAAAGAACGTGGCAACCTACCGCAGTCTGCCATCGATGGGTACGTGGTTACCTCGGTTGGGCCACAGTGGCTGGTGTGGACAACGTGTGGATATCATGTGTGTAACGTGTCGGGAAGTGTGGATTGTGAGAATAGCGACACGATTGTGACCGTAGGAGATGACGTCTGGATAGTTCCCGATGGGGCAACGGACGTGCATGGCACGCTTACGGGTACGATTGTGAAGGTTGGAGTTCGTAGAACGCTACTTAGTAGAAAGGCAGCAGGCAGGGCTCGACGAGAGCAGGTGCTTGTTTCGAACGTTGACCAGCTAGCCATAGTGGTGGCTGCTGCCGATCCTGACTATAATAAGCGGTTGATCGACCGGTACCTAATTGCCGCCGACAAGGGTAACATTGAACCGTTTATCGTGATCAACAAAATTGACCTAGCTGATGTGATGGGTATTCGGGATCTGATTGTGGAGGATCTCGCAGCTTATGACGATCTAGGTCTCGACGTCTACTTTACATGCGTTCTTACTGGCGAGGGGCTCGATGAGCTTCGTCAACGGCTTACCGACGTAAGCACGCTCGTGGCGGGACCATCAGGAACGGGGAAGTCAAGTCTGATCAATGCGCTTACCGATGCTCGTCTTGCTGTTGGCGAGATTTCGAAAGTCTATGCCAAAGGACGTCACACCACTACCGGAGCGGTGGTAGTACCGTTACCGAATGGTGGAAGTGTTGTCGACTCTCCTGGTATTCGCGAGTTTGCCGTCTGGCAACTTGATGCAGACGAGCTACCCTTCTATTTCGAGGAGTTCGAGGCCTTTTCTGGTCAGTGTAAGTTCCAGCCCTGTTCCCACGTCCACGAGCCCGATTGCGCCGTTCGCCAGGCCGTCGAAGACGGTGCAATCGACGCCGATAGGTACGATTCGTATTGCATCCTTCGGCATGAGGTTACGACTGCGCAGGTGCATCGATAACTCTTTATGGTTGAGCATCACGTCACAAAATCCTCGTATGTTTGCGCCCCATTGATCACGTACCGGAGAGGTGCGAGAGTGGTTGAATCGGGCGGTCTCGAAAACCGTTATAGGAGCAATCCTATCGAGGGTTCGAATCCCTCCCTCTCCGCAACAGCGTGGGGCGAGTGCTGAAATTGGCAGACAGGCGGGTCTCAGAAGCCCGTGTTCGAAAGGACGTGTGGGTTCAAGTCCCACCTCGCCCACGACACCTCCCACCCATCGGCGGCCTGAGTGCCGCCGTTGTCGTTTCACGGCCGTCGCATCAGATATGACCGATAACGAAGCATTCTGGAATGAGCTCGACAGCTACCGCATCGAGCCCGACGCTGCCCCTGAACTTCGTCGTCGGGCCACACGATATCAAGGAGCCCTTGTCGACAAAGAATCGTCGCGCGAGCTACTTGCCGAGGGGATCCGCCGCCTAGCCGAGATTCAGGACGCCTTGTATGCCCACAGTCAGCACGGCTTGTTGATCATCCTGCAGGCCATGGATACGGCTGGCAAGGATGGAGCGATTAAGCACATCATGTCTGGCCTCAATCCCCAAGGCGTTACCGTTACGTCGTTCAAGCAGCCATCTGCCCAAGAGCTTAGCCACGATTTCTTGTGGCGCCACTACCACGCGCTTCCGCCACGTGGTCGCATAGGCATCCACAATCGTTCGCACTACGAAAACGTGCTAGTCTCTCGCGTTCATCCGTCCATTCTGTTGAACGAAAATCTCCCACACGTACAGTCCGTTAACGACGTCACTCCGGCCTTCTGGAAGCGTCGATTCAAAATGATTCGCCAGTTCGAGTCCATCGTCACCCGCAGTGGCACGCACATCATCAAGTTCCACCTTCACATTTCAAAGGCCGAGCAGAAGCGGCGCCTGCTGGAGCGTATCGATGATCCTCACAAGAATTGGAAGTTTAGTCCTGCCGATGTGGTCGAACGCCGCCATTGGGATGCCTACATCGACGCCTACGAGCAGGCCATCGAGGCAACCAGTACGAAGCACTCGCCGTGGTATGTTATCCCTGCCGACGACAAGTGGTACGCTCGATTGGCGATGGCTGCCATTATCTACCGTTACGCAACCTCGCTCGATCTTTCCTATCCAACACTTGACCAAGGGGCAATGGCGGCACTGCGTGATGCACGTGCCGAGTTACTCGCCGAGGAAGACTAGCATGACACGTTTCGTGGTGGCGCTCTTTGCCGCAATGTTTGTTGGCGCGACTGCAGCGGCGCAGCTGCCGCAGCAAGAGTTCAACCTAGGTACTATCCTTGAGCAGCGTGAACGTAAGACGGCGCGGCAGCTTGGCGAGGAGGCCTTAAACTCTGGTGACGCCGAACGGGCGGTTCGGCTCCTCGAGCGCTGGATCGAGGCCGCACCGACGGATTCCGAAGGTGCACTCATACTTGCGCGGGCCTATGGTCGTGCCGGACGTACAGCCGACAGTGTGTTGGCGATGCGTCTAGCCAACATGAATGGTAAGTCGGACCAGTTCCCTGCCATGTACATACCACAGCGGCGATTTGGTCGGTATCGCGTTCACTATCCTCCAGGCTATACGACGCAGCGTCGATACCGCCTCGTTGTTCTCTTGCATGGCAATGGCAACACATCGGAACTCATGCTCAATTGGGGAAAGACGCTTGCACTCGACAACTGCATCCTCGTGGCTCCCGATGCCCCTTACCTCAAGGTCAAGGAGAGTTTAGGAACCATGCGAGAACGCTACAGCGCAGCAAACGATGGCCATGGGATGCCCGACTCTATGGCGGCCGACGTTATGACGCTATCGGCGGAGTGGTATCATGACGTTGTGAAGGACGCGCGTCAGCGACTGAACGTCACGCTCGATAAGCCACTCCTTGTAGGGTTCAGCCAAGGAGGGTACTATGCCCACATGTTAGCCACGCGATTTCCCGAGACCTTTGCTGGCATTGTGTCGATTTGCGGATCGATGTATCCAGAGGGGAGAGTGCTGGAGCGGTACGACAGACTGCGAACCTATGGTATCGACGTGATGGTCGCCCACGGACGGCTCGACGACATTGTACCGTTTCAAACCGCGCAGCTAATCATGGGTGCCCTGGAAACTGCCAAGGTCAACGCGGTGTTTGTGCCGTTCGACGGAAAGCATTGGCCGACCGCAGAAGCAAACGCTGCCATTCGGCAGTGGATAATTGACCGAACGAAACGATAGCATCCGCGGTGCGACGACCGTGATTCACCCTGCGTTTGCGATATTTGAGCAACTTCAGTACGAGGATCCATGTCGACCCCCATTACGAATACCGCAACAATTGAACGAGTAGAGAAACTGCGCCAGAGTAAGATTCTGCGCGAGGTTCAGGACAAGGACACTGTGGCCATGTTCGAAGACCCGTTGGAGAACGACATGGTGCTGAACATGGGGCCACAGCACCCTGCTACGCACGGAGTGCTGCGCGTCTTGTTGCGCCTTGACGGCGAACGTGTTGTTAAGTGCATCCCCGAGTTGGGATACCTGCATCGCGGTTTCGAGAAGATAGCCGAGAACATGACGTATCACGAGTTCATCCCTCATACCGACCGACTCGACTACCTGTCGCCCATGTCGAACAACGTTGGTATTGCCATGGCCATCGAAAAGGCCGCTGGCGTTGACGTACCGGAACGCGGCGTTTGGGTGAGAATGTGTGTTGCCGAAATGGCTCGGATTTCGTCGCACCTCATTGCGTTAGGAGCTACGGCGATGGACGTGGGAGCCATGACGCTGTTCTTGTGGACGTTTACAGAGCGTGAGAAGCTCTACGATCTTTTTGAACGCATCTGTGGAGCCCGCTTTACAACGTCGTACACGCGTATTGGCGGTGTTGCGAATGACATCCCCGACGACGTGTTGCGTGACATTCGGGCATGGCTCAACCACCTGCCTGTAGAGATGGACGCTTTCAATAAGCTTGTTGCTCGTAATCGCATCTTCATCGAACGCATGGCCGGAGTAGGCCATATCACGGCAGACAAGGCCGTTGCTCTGGGACTCACCGGTCCAACCCTACGTGGCTGTGGCATTGCCCGCGACCTTCGTCGTGATCAGCCATACATGTACTACGACCAAATGGATTTCGACGTCATCACGCATAACGATGGCGACTGTTATGCGCGTTACACATGTAGGTATAACGACATCAAGGAATCGATGAAGATTCTTCATCAGGTTCTCGACAAACTTCAGTACGGAGCCAAGGGACCGATCCTTGCCGACGATCCGCAAAACGTTCTTGCGTCGAAAGCCGCCATCTACACCAAGATGGAAGAGCTCATCAACGACTTCATGATCATCAACTTCGGCGTTATGCCGCCCAAAGGCAGCACCTACACTGCCATAGAGTCGCCCAAGGGCGAGCTGGGCTTCTACATCGTCAGCGATGGCACAGGGCATCCCTGGAAGCTCAAAATCCGCAGTCCCTCGTCGTCAAATCTTCAAGCTCTCAAGCACATGGCCGAGGGGTCAATGGTATCCGACGTTGTGGCCATCATCGGCAGTATCGACCCCGTGATGGGCGAAGCCGATAAGTAACACCGGGCGATAGCCCTTCAACCAAGCTTTCACAGTGCCCCCTATCACCTTTGTGTGGTAGGGGGCATTGGCGTTATGGGGCTGTGTACACGTGAAATAGTGACGCGCTGCCAACATGTGACATAGCGCAATGGACTGTAACCGCGTTGGCTGTACGGCTGGATTATGTTCGCGCGTGAACCGGCCGGTTCTCGTCCCAAACATTTTCCCCCACACTTTCTTTTGGAGTCCAGCTATGAAGACGATTGGAATGGTGCTCATTGGAGCGCTTCTGTTGAGTGTGTTGCCGAGCGTTGGCTTGGCCGAGGTTTACGAAATCAACCGTCACAAGACGAAGACCTATCCTGATGGCAAGCCATGCAAGGAGAAGGATTACTGGTCGGTAACACAGACGATTGAATGTCCGGTCATTGGCTACGACCGATACAAGCTTGATTGCACAGGATGTGGTTCGACGGTATGTGAAATCATGAAGAAGCCACGTTTGATTTCTACATCGAAGGCGAACAGCGTGTTAGAGCAGGCAATTAATGCCTTTACTGGCGGCCAGTTGACTGGCGGCATTCTAACGACGGAAGGCGACCGTACAATCACGGTAACGTGGGTTGGTCAGGTTGTTGGTGATGACGAGGTGCAGAACATCCGCATCGCCATTCAGTAAGCCAATCCTGGAGTCAATCATGAACAACCCTATCAAGTGGATTGGTCAAGCCATGCTGTTGCTGGCATTACTCGTAACAATCGCGGCGTCGGCTTCGGCGGAAATCTGGATTATCTATCGCCAGCGAGGTCAAGACTGCAAGGACTCGGCCTATGCCTTTGTTAGTGCCGAGGAAGTGGTTCTTCCGAATGGTGCGAATGCATCGTACATGGAATGTACTGGCTGCGGCCCAATACCATGCACGTGCGATGACGTCATCTGGAGACTATCTGCAAGGCACAATGTGAGTCGTGAAATCGATCAGGCCATTCGGAGCTTTCGCAGTGGCGAGCGCACGGGCGGGGTATGGTCGACGCTAGACGGGCGTACCGTTACCACTACATGGGTGGGTTCGACGCAAGGAGGCGTCGAAACGCAAAACATCCGTGTGGAAGTCCATTCACCTACTAACTAACGGAGAACCATTATGAACACATTGGTCAAAGCGATGTTCATCACATTGCTTCTTGGCATCGGATACACGTCTGTGTCGGCGCATCTTGTTGAAGTGCACCGGAATCGCCACAAGAACTGCAAGGACTCGGGGTATCTTTCAGTAACCATCGCCCCAATCGTTGATGTCCTTGGCAACGAAGATTGTTATCACCTTTATTGCGACGGCTGTGGTTCGATTCCCTGCAAGGTTCCGCTCGATAACTCGTGCCCCAAGCGCCGTCTTAGTGCTCAGGCGGTCGATCTGGCTACTGAACGATTCGGTCGTGGTGAACTGACCGGAGGTATCTACATGTCGACGAGTGACGGCATTCTTCGCGCAACGTGGGTGGGATCGATAGCACCTAACGGCGACGAGGTGCAGTCGATACGCGTAACGACAGAGTAGGTCCTCGCATCGGGGAGTGTCGTCGTGTATGGCGACACTCCCTTGATGTTTTTCCTTCACCATCCCTAGAATTCTATGATTCCGAATAGTGCGAACAGAATGAGTATCTGCGTTACACGCAGTAGCGTCATGGGGGCGTTCTTCGTGATACTCTTGGCCGCAATTGGCCAAGCTATGCCTACCCATGCGCAGCAGACGAAGCTAACAACCGTCGGCGCACTTCCCCGCGTTGTGCATGAATGTGCGCAGACATTTTCGACGAAACATCTGAAATACAAGCAGTTTCCAGGGTCGGCTGACGGCAACGTCGTGACCTGGCCCATTGGCACGACGCGAGGCGATACGCTCTTACTCATGACGACGACAGTAACCGATACTGGCTTTGCCGACGTTGAGCTGTCGAACGTCTATATGCCTGCGGAGTCGAACCTCGATACCTATACGGCCGTTGCTCGAAGAGGGCGTTCGCTCGTGGCGGCTCGCGGGATGGTCGTTGCCTGCTTTACACGGGTACAGGGGCGATGGATCCATGAACGAACAATGCGTTTTCCACGGCGAGTGCGCAACATTGATGTTGTTAACGACACGACGATATTCATTGACTTGTGCGATGTAAATCTGCCCGCCGACTCAGGAACGAATACGTTCTCGGCGCTCTTTTCGAACCTCGATCTCACGAGGCAGTCGAAGATCGAAGTCAACCCGGGGCTGTCAGCCGCATCAATGAAAACGGTGTTACCGCTAGCAGCGCCCATGGGTCATCATGCCGTGGCCTTTGTCCGTGAGTTTGATGGCGACGTTCTGATTGCTCATCAGTCTGGACGTATTGACACCGTTCGATTATTTACGTTTACGTATTCGGCTGATGACAGCGTCGACCTACGTGCCGCCTCGGAACGGCGCTACACGGCAGCTGCTGCAGCGTTCATTCAACTCGCAAACTTGCTTCGAAAGCGTCAGACGGCACTACGTTCACTAGTTGCCATTGACGACTCGACCATTGTTGTGAGCGGACTCTGGGAAGAAAAGGAGACACGAGGACTTCAGGCTGGTCAGGGCAAACGGGGTTACATAACAATTCGGCTACCGCATAATGGAGTGCCCCGTGTGATTCAGTGTATTGGTCTTGACGGCACACTTGAATCTGACATCTTTCGCGATGTGGTCAGAATTGGCCCCTGGATAACCGTCACGGCAAACGGATATATTGTGGAAGCGGTGCCGTACGAAGTAGAAACGACGCGCGACTACACGATGAAGCAGTTTTTGGATTTGTCCGACGAACGTGCAACCATGGACGAATTTACCTTCCGCCTGATGGCGCGATCGACGAAGGGCCTTCTACCATGATGCACTATTCGAAGCTCTCGGCTGTGACGTTCTTGACAGTGATCAGCATACTTGTGTTCGCTGCCTCAGCATCACCGATTGGCAGTACAATAGGGATGCAGCAAAGGGAAAAGGCCCATTTTAGAGCGTATACGACACGATTGGATACCGTCTCTGTTGCCATTGCTGATACCTGCGTCTTCATCCTTGTAAGTCCACCAGTTTGCCGATCGTGCATTAGTACAATGGCAGAATGGCTCGACGATGTTCCAGCACAGCGTGCTGTCGTGTACGATATCAAAGGCTCTAGGTACGACGCTCGTCAGATGTTTGTAGCATACGAAGAGCAGAACGAAGGTATACGCAGCCCTGTGTTAGCCTCTCGGCTTGATAGTGTTATACGGAATCCCGAAGTGCTTGCAATTGTGCGCGAGTCTCAGCGCAGTGGTCCCGTGATCCTTGCCATCCGCGGTGGCCGTATGCAAGTAACATCGTGGCCTGCCTTCAAAGACTTTGCCGAAGGCAGTCAGCCATGGCATAACGTCTTGCCCTAACTAGGTTGGTCGGTGTGCGTTAACGCCGAGGCGAGAATGACGATATTCGCCACATGTCTCATTACACCTCTATTTCGGAGGAGCGAGCTGCGCGATTGAATGCCGCACTTAATCGTCGTCAGCCAACCCTCTCTGTGGTCTTCGAAAACGTTCACGATCCACACAACGTAAGTGCCGTCATACGCTCATGCGATGCTGTTGGCGTGTTCGAAGCACATGCCGTCTATCATTCCGGGCAGACCTTCCCCAAGCTAAACGACAAGAGCTCGGCGTCGGCCCGAAAGTGGGTCGACATTCATCGGCATGATTCCATCGATGCTTGCTTCCGTCAGCTACGTGAACGCGGATTCCGCATCTTCACTACGCATATGGCCTCCGACGCTGTCTCGCTCTACGACTTGGAGCTTACGCAACCGGTTGCGCTCGTGTTCGGCAACGAACACTCTGGCGTTACCGAGCAAGCACGCTCGCTAGCTGATGGCAACTTCTTGATTCCTCAGGTAGGAGTGGTGCAATCACTCAACATTTCGGTTGCCTGCGCTGTGTCCCTGTACGAGGCGTTTCGTCAGCGCAGGGTCGCCGGCATGTACGAAACACCCCAAATCGAAGATACTACTCTCGACGTTCTGCGTCGCGACTGGTATTCTCGCTAGGGCTTGCCCAGTATCCAAGCATTGAGCAACGATTGCTGTTCAGCCGTAGTAGACTCGCTCCGCTTGAGCACGTGCTGCCTACGAACCTTGCGCGTACGAGCATCACCGCGAAGCTGGATTTCCTTGCCATCGCGCTTGACGCCTATCCGTATAGACGTGCCTTGAGTCGGTCTGAATAGTGTGGCAAACAGCGTCTCTTGCATCTGTTCGATTGGCTTGTCGTGAATCGTCAGAACTTCGTCACCCGACTTAGCACCAATCTCATTGTCAGCGTCGGCCTTAATGATAAAGGCCGATCTTTCCATCGTTGACGTCAAGTCAAATTCTATCCCATACGAGGGGGCTTCGATAAACGCTTCGCGCTCGTACGTAAGCCCAACTGAAGCAAAGACGTCGGCAAACGGCAAGGGCGTAGTGCCATCGACGTGTTTGCGAAGAAAAGCACCAAAGGAAGGCGTAGTACGCCGCTCGATTTCCGAAATCAATGCCGTGTCTGCAAACGGTTTGTCTCGCCCAAAGTCTGCCATCAGCGCGTATATAACATCCAGCAATCCTTTACGACCGCCCGTTTCACGACGTAGAACGATATCGAGAACGGCAGCATTGACTGCTCCATACGTATACACGAGTGCGTAGGCATCGCGTACCTCGGGTTCGAGAATGCGCCGACTGAATTCGGTAAACGACATGCTGTCGGGAAGGGCCATTGGCGATGCGAGTTTCTGCTGAAGCTCGGAAACGAAGGCGGCCACGGTAATCGACGAGTCCCTCACACGTGCTAACATGGAATGGTATTCGGTGACCCCTTCATAGAGCCACAAATGGCGAGACATACGGGGCGTGCGAAAGTTGAAGGTGGCAATTTCTTCGGAGTGCACGTTGAGGGGAACCAAGATGTGCAGGAATTCGTGAATCGCGATCTCGTCTAGACCACGGTCGGCAAATCGGTCCAGCAGGTAGTACAAGGAACTTGTGCCATGCTCGAGAGCACCAAACCCACGGCCATTCCATGTTGCGTGTACGGGCTTGCCATCCCAGAGGTAGAACAAGAAGGCATATCGATCAGCGGGAAGCGATGGCAAAAATCGACCGATGGTCTGACAGGCCTTTTCAAGGATGGGCGCTAACTTGGCCGCAAAGGTGTGCTTTGAACGATGTGCACATGCCACCAAAACGGTTGTGCCATTGATGGTGAACGAGGCCGTGTCGGGTACGGAATACAGAACCGGGTGGTCGATGAGCTCGTCGTAAGAACGGACACCGTAGGAATCGGTGGTGTCGTTTATCCGCGTGATATCGAGTGACGATGCGCCGAACAGCCGCTGGGGCTTCGTAATCATCACGGCATAGGGATAACCTTGCATACCATCGACGTAGGGGAGCATTCCACCATGATTTAGCTGCATGATGGTGTCGGCCTGAAAACTCGTGCCCTCCGGACCAAATCCACGAGCTCGCGTGGTGTCGGTATTATCGAACGTGTCGTCGACGTCGTACGTGAGGAAATAGATTTTACGGGCGTTGCCAATCAAAAACTGGCCGTCGTCTGTACGGGTCCACGTCATAGACTGACCATTGCTATCGACAGCCGTAAAGTTCACCACGTACTCGGCGTAGCGCTGCTCGTCGTACGTCCCAGGGATGGTACGCGGGAAGACAACAACAATCGAATCTTGCATGATTGGAGGCAAGTGAACAGCAATGCGGGCTCGGTCCTGCCGGATATTCTTGAGGTCGACAAACGACTTGTAACCACGATACTCTTGAGCGAAGAGTAATGACGTGGAAAGTGTGAAGAACAGAGCAACGAGGATGCGCGCGAATCGAACGTTCTGTGATGTCAAGTTGGAATTCCGATGTAACGTGGAGTGAATTACTACAAATCTACCGTAACGATGAGAATTGAATGCTGGATTGACGAAACTCTATGGATGGGGTTCAAGCAATGTTGAGCTGACTCCCCAAAGTGAGGTAAACGCACGCAATTCTTCTAAGCTCGGAATCTGCGCATCACGTCGTTGCTCCGCACAAATGAGCACGTTCTTCCCAGTGTGCTCCAAGCTGATAAACTCTTCCAAGCCAACAGCATATCCGTGGCCTCGAATAAACTCCCTACGGATGGCATCCGTAAGTAGGTCGCCTAGGCGTTCTCGCTGTATACCATCACGCAAGAGCGGACGTACAGCCTCTGGCACCGTATGTTCCCGTAGTTGGCGCTGTATGGCATGGTGACAGCAAGGGGCAACGAGCATAGCTTGCGCGCCACAGGTAAGCGCAAGCCTGATGGCATCGTCGCTAGCCGTGTCGCAGGCATGCAGGGCAATGAACACGTCGGTAGGGATTGGCGTTGCATGGGCAATGGTCGAACACTCGAATGATGCGTGTTCAATACCAGCATAGTTTGCCGCTCGCATTGCCTGCTCAACAACGTGTTCATTGGCGTCGATACCGCGTAGGTGTACTACTACTCCACGTTGTTGCAGGGCAAGGGCCAAAGCAATGGAAAGGTATGCCTTGCCACAGCCAGCATCGGTAATGTGGATAACGGAACCAGTATGGGCCGAACGTATTACGTCGAGGGCAAAGGCACGGTCTACAAGTCTGTCAACCTGCCTTGCTTTGTCGGCCATTGCGCCTCGCAATTGACCATCGCTGGTGAGCATTCCGAATGCCTCGTGGAGTCGTTGCCGGTCATCGGCTGTCATGGTGTGGCGCGCCTCGGCGTCGGCCGTCACATTGGTCCACTCCGTTCGAGACGGTGTTAGGCGGCGGATGGTAACCCGGTTGGCATCGCGTGCTGACCGCAGTGTCTGCCAATCGGCCTGTTGGGTTTGCACCAAGGTGTTGCCGTAATGGCACTGCCACAGAAGGTCGAAGAGCTCTTCCGGTGCCCCTTTCCACCATGAGGTAAATGACTGACGTTCTGTTAGGCATTCAATACGAGTGCCGCTTCCATCACGGCTAACGGTAATGCGCCGTGGTAGGGTAGGGCAGCCAGTAGGTGCGACGAGAGAGACAGGCCACAGCGATGCGCGGCCTGGTTTGGAGAAGGTCCATACTGCGGCAGTCGCTGTGGTGGCATGCTGGCGAAGGGCGGGTACGTCGGTCATAAGGCAAATCTCCGAGGATTCGGCGGATTGACCGTTACGGTCGCTGCCTGCGCCGTAAATTGCAATCCCTTTGATTGAACCAACCCACAAAGTACCGCATTGTCTACCTCTATGACGTCGGCTCAAATCCGATCCTCCTTCCTCGAGTTCTTTGCCGAACGCGGCCATCGAATTGTCCCGTCGGCTCCCGTGATTCCGCACGGCGATCCCACGCTCCTGTTCACCAATGCTGGTATGAATCAGTTTAAGGACGTGTTTCTGGGCACAGGCAGCCGTGAGTACCGGCGTGCAGCCGACACCCAAAAGTGTATTCGAGTAAGCGGTAAGCATAACGACCTCGAAGAGGTGGGCTACGATACGTATCACCACACGTTCTTTGAGATGTTGGGCAACTGGAGCTTTGGTGATTACTTCAAGAAGGAGGCCATTGGATGGAGTTGGGAACTGCTTACCGAGGTGTGGAAGCTACCCAAGGAGCGCCTTCATGCTACGGTATATCGTACCGACGACGAGTCGTTCGAAATCTGGCGCAAGTACCTACCCGAAGACCGCATCCATCGGTTCGACGAAAAAGACAACTTCTGGGAGATGGGCGAGACTGG
>JALHPC010000004.1 GCA_022842685.1 Candidatus Kapaibacterium sp. | reverse complement strand
CTGCTATACCTAGGGTTGCACGATACGTCTTGACGCAACGGCAACGACATGGCTCGGAATTATGAACTTCATCTCGTACCCGCCGTAAACGGCGGGCCTAGGCGCAGAGCCACATTCCAGCCCGTCGTAAACGACGGGCGTGGCCTCAGGCCTACACATTGATACGATTTGATGTGAATCCGCGAAACGTTGGAGAACACATCCACGCCCGTCGTTTACGGCGGGCGTGGCGTCAGGCCTACACATTGATCTGATTTGATGTGAATCCGCGAAAAGTTGGAGAACACACCCACGCCCGTCGTTTACGACGGGCTGGAATATGGCTCTGCGCCTAGGCCCGCCCTTCAGGGCGGGTGTAAAAGGCAGCGTTCGCCATACACAACGTACACATCAATGTGTCACATTTGTTAGCCTTCGTGCCACAATGGCGATCTATGAAACGATCGTACACAGAGCTTGCATACCACGTTGTGTTTGCAACAAAACACCGACAGCGACTAATACCAGTACGGCTCGACACAGTGGTGCGAGATATACTCTATAAAGCGTGCTTAGCCGTAGGTGCACATGTTTATGAGATTGGGCTAGCTGATGACCATGCCCATCTGTTGTTATCGTTCCCGGTGGGAATCGACATTCCTAGAGCAGTAGGCCGAATCAAGGGACGTTCATCGTTCTACATTAGCCGATCTATCGATGGCCTCGAGAATTTCTCCTGGCAAACCGGCTATGGAATCCTAACTGTAAGCCCGTCTGCTATACCTAGGGTTGCACGATACGTCTTGACGCAACGGCAACGACATGGCTCGGAATTATGAACTTCATCTCGTACCCGCCGTAAACGGCGGGCCTAGGCGCAGAGCCACATTCCAACCCGTCGTAAACGGCGGGCGTGGCCTCAGGCCTACACATTGATACGATTTGATGTGAATCCTCGAAACAATGGAGAACACATCCACGCCCGTCGTTTACGGCGGGCTGGGATATGGCTCTGCGCCTAGGCCCGCCCTTCAGGGCGGGTGTTGAAATCGATGTTTCGGCAATGTGAGGTTATAACATCAACGCCTGGTCGACGGAGCGCTGCGTTCCATACCACCCGCCGTAAACGGCGGGCCTAGGCGCAGAGCCAAATTCCAACCCGTCGTAAACGACGGGCGTGGCCAATCAAAGCGATGATAAACACAACGCGTTTCGGTGGCGTGCAAACGTCCCGCGAAGCGTCCTGTGCAACGTCCCGCGAAGCGTCCCGTGCAAGCGTCCCGTGCAAACGTCCCGCAAAGCGCTACAGCGTTACCGTCTGCTCGTTCATGCTTTCCAACGACCGGACCATGGCGGCAAGCGCTTGCGTTGCCAGTGCCCCGTCAATTACGCGGTGATCGTACGTGATGGAGAGGTAGACCATGCTGCGGACGACGATGAGGTCTTGACCGTCGACTTCTTTCACAACCGGACGCTTTTGAATGGCGCCAATGCCAACAATAGCCGTCTGCGGTTGGTTGATAACAGGGGTGCCAAACAACGAGCCAAAGGCACCGACGTTGGTGACCGTAATGGTGCCACCCGAAATGTCATCGGGCGATAGCTTCTTGGTGCGTGCGCGCGTGGCCATGTCGGACATCGCCCGTGCCATGCCCGTAACGTTCAGCGTGTCGGCATTGCGAATAACAGGCACAATAAGGTTGCCGTCTTCCAACACCGTAGCCATGCCCATGTGGACGCGCTTGTGAAGGATGAGGTTCTTGCCATCGACGCTAACGTTGATGCGTGGGAACTGCTTTGTGCCTTCGGCAACGGCCACCCCAAAGAATGGGTTGTACGTAAGCTTTACGCCCTCGCGCTTTTCGAATGTGCCCTTCATTTTTTCGCGCAAGCGCACGATGCCCGTAACGTCGGCCTCGGCCACGCTGGTAACGTGCGGCGACGTGTGCTTGGAACGCACCATGTGCTCGGCAATAAGCTGACGAATGCGGTCCATTGGAATCACTTCGTCGTCGGCCGTTACCGGCAAATTCAACTGCGGCAGTGCGTTTGGCGCAGCGGCAGCCACAGCGGCGGCTGGCGCAGCAGCAGGTGCGGCTGGCGCCGACGGTGCAACGGCTGGCATTGGCGCGGGCGCTGCCGGCGCAGCACCGCGGTTGGCTAGATAGCCAAGAACGTCGGTCTTTGTTACGCGGCCTTCGATGCCGGTGCCAGCAATAGCGTCGAGCTCGGCAACACTAAGTCCTTCGACCGCAGCAATGCTGCGAACAAGAGGCGAGTAAAAACGATTGCCCGACATGCGTGGAATCGACGTCGTAGCAGCGGTTGCAAGGGCCGCAGCCGATGGGGCTGCTTTGGAGGCTCCGTTCGACGCGCCATTTCCATTGGCGGCAACAGGTGCCGGCGCTGGTGCAGCCGCAGGAGCTGGGGCAGGTGCAGGTGCTGGTGCTGGTGCAGCAGGTGCCGGTGCAGGAGCGGCAGCAGCCGCACCCACCGAACTACCAATGCGGGCAATCACAGCCCCAACTTCTACCGTGTCGTTTTCTTGCGCTAGGATGGCCGTTAGCACACCCGCCGTTGGCGATGGCACCTCGGTGTCCACCTTGTCGGTCGAAATTTCTAGCAGCACTTCATCGCGCTCGACAGCTTCGCCAACCTTCTTTACCCAACGAAGGATCTTACCCTCTTGGATCGACTCGCCCATCTTGGGCATCACAACGTCTACCTCGCCAGCCGATGCTGCAGGCGCAGCCGCAGGGGCTGGAGCAGCTACTGGTGCTGGTGCCGGTGCTGGTGCCGGTGCAGCAGCAACTGGTGCTGGGGCTGGGGCTGGTGCTGGTGCCGGAGCAGGCGCCGCAGGGGCGGCAACAGCGGCCGAAGCATCGGCAGAAAGAATGGCAATGACCTTGCCCACTTCTACCGTGTCGTTTTCATTCGCAAGAATCTGCGTAATCACGCCCGATGCCGGCGAAGGCACCTCGGTGTCCACCTTGTCGGTCGAAATCTCTAGGATGACTTCGTCGCGCTCGACGGTATCGCCAACCTTTTTTACCCAACGAAGAATCTTGCCTTCTTGAATCGACTCGCCCATCTTGGGCATTACTACTTCAATGCTCATACGTCGCGGCTCCGCGCTAGTGAATTCGTGCTATGTATCTAAAAAAAGCCGTGCAATCTACCATTCCGTGCCGACATGGACAACGCACGACACGCCTAGGGTTTCCCACATAGTTGCTGCAATGCCCCCTTCAGAACAGGATAGTGGAAGTGGTAGCCATCACCCAACAATCGATAAGGGGCAACGCGTTGGCCGTGGAGGACGATGTCGGCCTGACTGCCAAGCACAACTCGCAAGACCGGCGTTGGCACGGCGAAGATCGACGGACGGTGCAGGACAGAGCCCAGGGTTGAGGCGAAGGTGTGCATGGTGACGTGTTCGGGCGCAACAACGTTGTACGGACCCCGAGCAGCGCCTTCGATGGCCCACTGGAAGGCCGACGTTACGTCGTGCGCATGCACCCACGGAAACCACTGGCGGCCGCTGCCAAGCGGGCCTCCAAGGCCAAGCCGAAAGAGCGGCAGCATGCGCCCAAGGGCGCCGAACTCGGGATGCAGCACTACGCCAACGCGCATGACGGCTACACGTGTGATGCTGGCGGCCTGCATGGCGGCCCGCTCCCATGCATCGGTAACGCCGGCAAGGAACGTTGCACCGGCGGGATGGCCTTCGTTAACGGGCACGGTGGTGTTGCCGTAATATCCAACGGCCGAGGTAGAGATAAACGCCGGTGGCTGCGCGCACCGGCGCAGGGCCTCGACGATGAAGCCCGTAGTGTCGAGACGGCTGGCCAGGATTTCGTGGCGGCGGCGCGACGTCCAGCGCCCCTCGCCAACGTTCGCCCCAGCCATGTTTACCACGGCTGTGGCTCCGTCGATAACGGCTGCCAGATCGTCGTTCCACGTCATGGCCGCATCGGCGTTACCCGCCTTGGCGGTACGCCCAACGATGGTGACGCGATAGCCCGCGCTGCGAAGTTGTGCGGTAAGAAGGCGCCCGAGGTCGCCGGAGCCCCCTGCAATAATGACGTGGTTCATGGTGGTGCAAAAGGAAACAGGCCCGCGGGAAGTTCCTGCGGGCCTGTGTGAATGACAGATGTTGATGGTGACGGGATTATTCTTGGGCGATAACCCAGACCTTGAGGCTAGCGATGACGTCGGTCATAAGCTTCACCTTCACATCGAAGATACCAAGCGTCTTGATAGGTTCTTCGATAATGACGTTGCGGCGATCGATGGTAAAGCCACGCAATTCGAGTTCTGCGGCAATCATTTGTCCGGTTACCGAACCAAACAACCGACCTTCTTCGCCCACTTGCATGGGGATAGAAATTTGCAGGTCGGAAAGTTGGGCGGCAACAACTTCGGCTTGACTGCGGGCCTTCTCCATGCGCTTTTCGTACTGGCGCTTTTCGCCGGCAAGCGTACGGATGGCACCATCGGTAGCCACGTAGGCCAACGACTGTGGAATGAGGTAATTGCGGGCGTAGCCGGCCTTGACGTTGACGATTTCGCCAATCTCACCAAGGTTATCGACGTTTTGACGGAGGATGACTTTCATGATGGAAGGTCCTTAATCTGCTGGTGGAATGGTTATTCGTTCGTCGAGGCTGGTGCCTCGGATGGTGCGGACGCACGGCGTTCGCGTGGGGCATAGTCGTAGCGACCGCGGCGTTCGCGCTCGGGTGGCTGACCACTTTCGGCAAGTTGTTGTGCACGGAGCGCTTGCGCTTCGGCGCGAACCTTACGGAACTCACGCAGCTTGGGATCGAGCTGAACAGTAAGGTGACGGATGACGTTGTCTTCGAGAATGAAGAAGCGCTCAAGCAGCGGGATGGCTACTGGTGGAGCTTCGAACACACAGTGGACGTAGAATCCGTTAAACTTCTTCTTGATTGGATAGGCCAAACGACGGCGACCCCACTTGTTGGTCTCAAGAATGGTACCGCCTTGTTCCTTGATGTACTCGGCAATCCGATTCTCAACGGCATCGACGTCGCCGTCTTCTAGTGCGGCATTGATGATGTAGGTCGTTTCGTACAGGCGACGAACGCTCATGGTGGACCTCCTGTGGTTGCTGTTGCAGCCGTTGCTGTCCGGAACAACGGCAGGGTGATGAAAAGCCCCCTACGGCGTAGTTGGGCATGTGAAAGACCGCAAAGTTACGACGCCCGACCTGGAATTCCAAACGTCACGGAGATGTAATGCTGAAGATCAAACGCACTAACGGCAGAACCTTCCTATATTCGCGTTCCTTTTTTGAAGGCAATCGTAACGCACATAGTTAACTAGTTGGATACGTGAGTATCCACGTCATCGTTCTATCTTCTTCTCTCTTACCTGTAATGTCCGATCAGACTAACGCCCCCGAGAATAACCTCGAGGACTCCACTAGCGAAAACGTCGAGCAACAACCGGTTGCCGAACAACCTGCGGCTGAACAACCAGCGGCTGAACAACCAGCAGCTGAGCAACCAGTTGCCGAACAACCTGCAGCTGAGCAACCAGTTGCCGAACAACCTGCGGCTGAACAACCTGCGGCTGAGCAACCAGTTGCCGAACAACCAGCGGTTGAGCAACCACTGTCGATGGGAACGGTTGTTCACACGGTAGCGGGCGATGGTCCCGTAATTGTGCTAACGCCAGAACAAGTTGCTGCCGCACATGCCGAAGCCGAAGCTGCACGTCAAAAGCGCGCCGAAGACAAAGCACGCCGCGAGGCAGAATCTGCTGCTCGTGATGCTGCCTTCGAAGAGCTTACGAAGATCAAAGAAGCTGATGGCACGATAACGATTACGATTGCAGAGCGCGTAAAGGGCGGACTTCGTGCCGATTACAACCACCTACGGTTGTTCTTGCCAGCGTCGCAACTAGGCCTGAAGCGCAATCCCCCAGAAGCCGACCTTGCCGCTGCCGTAGGCCAACAACTTGAAGTTCACATCACCGACTTGTCAGTCGACGAATTGGGGATGAAGTCGGCCGTTGTTTCGCGCAAGCGCCTAGCCGAAGCCGATGCATGGAAGACCCTGAAGGTGGGCGACGTTCTTGAAGGCGTTGTCCGCCAGGTTCATACCTTCGGCTGCTTCGTCTCCATGGGCGACCTTGAGGGCCTCGTTCATATCTCGCGCCTGTCGAAGTCGCGCGTCGAGTCTGCCGAAGAGGTTGTCAAGAAAGGCCAACGCATCACCGTTACGGTTGTGTCGATCGATCCTGCCACAAAGAAGATTGGCCTGTCACACAAGGAGCATGCTCCCGACCTGTGGGACGGCGCAACGGAGAAGTTCACGATTGGCACAATCGTGCCCGGAACGATTACACGTATTGCCGACTATGGCGCACACGTTCAGGTTGCACCTGGCATCCAGGGCTTGTTGCGGAATGCCGACCTGTCGTGGACGCAACGGTCGGCGAGTGCTTCGCAGCTATTTACCGTTGGACAAACCATCAACGTTGCCGTTATCGAAGTAGATCCTAAGGGTCGCCGCATGGCTGTAAGCTACCGCCTTACGCAGCCAAACCCATGGCATGCACTGGTAGACGAACTGCCTGCCGGCACCGAAATCGAAGGCGTCGTGCAGAACCTGTCAGCACAGGGCGCCGTCGTACGCATCAAGGATAGCCTCGATGCCTTCATGCCAAGAAGCCGATTCCTTTCTGGCGTTCGAACAGGCAAGATCTCCGTCAACCAAGGCGACACAATCCTTGTTTCGGTTGTTGCCGTCGAGCCAGACCGCCAGTCCATCATTCTGGCACATCGTGCCGAGGATGGCACCATTGGCGGATCCGACGATGGCGGAGGCCGGTTCGACCGTGGCGAGCGTGGTGACCGTGGACCACGCGATGGACGTGGACGTGGCGACCGCCGCGAACACTCCGTTGACGTGCCGCGCGAGCATTCGGCCCAAAGTGGCGGCGTTGCCCTTGGCGATTTGCTCAGCGATGCACTCCGGTCAAACCTCAACAAGGGCTAATTCTCCTCGTCGACTCGGTCGCATTCCAATGCACTTTCTTCGAAGCCGTCACGGGCCATCCGCGACGGCTTCGTTATTTTTACGACTACGTTCAATGCTGCTGACGGCTCGTCCCATCCTCGCCCTTTTCGTTTTGTGCACCGTGGCCTGCTCCGGCAGTCTCGTTGCCCAAGACCCGCTCGTTACGCAGCCCCGCCGAATTTCGCCAGCGCAATACGTGCAGGGCGATACGCTACGCCCAGGCGACCGCTGGGCAGCGCCCGGCGATGGACTGTATCCGTACACCGTAGAGCAAGACTCGGCCTTCGTGCAGGCGCTGCGCATCCCAGTGTCGGCAGCGCAACGCTTTGCCGATGCTGCCCGCATGTTTTCTGACGTGCTACGCTATGTTCGCCCACTGCAGCGCGAACCTTCGCCATGGGAACTTGCCATGAAAACCATGGACGTTCCCGCGGCCTTCTATCTTCCGTCCGAGCGCGAAATCGTGCAGCATCGAGTAAACATCGCCAACTCAATGCACGTCCCCGGCGTATTGCTTTGGCCCATGGGCACCGGCAATGTTCAAATCGCCCTCAACGATATCGGCAGGTTCTTCGGCATCGTCGAAGATGTTTCGCCCAACATACGCTACTCCGTCGACGTGCCCGCCAACGTCGAAATCGTGGTCTACTCCACACAAGCTCGCGTTATCGCTACAGTGTACAATGGGTTCCAATCCCGTGGAACGTACGAAATCGTCTGGAACGGCCGCAACGATGCCGGACGCCCCGCCCCACATGGCGATTACGTAGCCGAAGTGCGCATCGGCACCGACAAAATCGTCCGCAAGCGCATTACCCTCGGCGGCTCGTGATGCCCCGCCTGGTTCCCACCCTCCTTTCTCTTGCACTTCTCCTACTCGTTGGTCAGGGGGCATCGGCCAACGATGCCGGCGTTGCCGTTCGGTTTAGGCCGGGTTCTGCGCTTGCGCGGATATGGCTAGGCCAAGGACGCCAGGGGCCGTTGTCGACGCTTACCTCGGCCATCGGACAACACACAACGGCGTCCTTCCTTGCCCCACAAACGCTGGCCGCTCTTAGCCAGGCACCTACGCCCAACAACATTGCCAGCACCAACACAAGCAACGCCTTGGTTGAGGCACTGATTCACACGGCAGTCATACACTCGTCGATTCCTGCCGATAAGCTCGCACGGCTGTTGGCAACGATCGACGACGTCGACACGGCCCAGGCAATTCCCACGTACGAGCTGCAAGAAGTTCCAAACGATCCACTCGTTAACGAATCGTATCACCACGTTCGTATTCAGACGTTCGAAGCGTGGCGCAACCTGCCCGCGGTGCCCCCTGTCACTGTAGCAATCATCGACACGGGCGTCGAAACCGGCCACCCCGACTTGCAAGATGCTATATGGACGAATCCGGGAGAAACCGGCAACGACGATCGAGGTCGTGACCGCCGTTCGAATGGCATCGACGATGACGGCAATGGCTTTGTGGACGATTGGACAGGATGGGATTTTTTGGGCAATGGTGGCCGTGGCGATAACTCGCCGCTGCCGGGCAACGTCCACGGCACCCACGTTGCAGGCATCGTTGGTGCCACAGCGAACAACGGCCTGGGCGGCGCCGGCGTGGCCACAAACGTGCGCATCATGGCGATTAAGGTGGGCGACGACGACCCCAGTGGACGCAACGTAGGCCGTGTGGCCGACGCCGTGCTCTATGCAGTGAACAACGGCGCACGTGTTATCAACTGCTCGTTTGGAACGCCAGTGCCGCTGTTTGCCGACGTGCAGGCCTATCAGCTTGCTACGTCGCGCGGCGCTCTTATCGTTGGTGCCGCTGGCAACAACGGAAGCGTGCTAGCGCTCTTCCCCGCCGCGGCTCCCGAAGTTGTATCGGTTGCGGCAACCGACGCCGACGACCGTTTGACCGACTTCTCGAACATCCATCCCACGGTCTCCGTCTGCGCCCCAGGGCGCGCCATCATTTCCACTGTCCTTAACGGCCGCTACTCGCCCGAAACCGGCACGTCGATGTCGGCCCCCATCGTGGCTGGCGTTGCCGCTCTCATATTCCAACGCTTTCCCTCGCTAACACCCTCGCAGGTACATGCGCGCCTGCAGGCCACAGCTACGCCCATGTCCGAGCAGCGTGAAGGGGCACAGGGACTCTTCGGAACCGGACGTGTAAATGCGCTTAGCGCCGTTACCCTTGATCCACTGCGGTGGTGCATGGTGTACAGCCCTACGCTTACCACTTCTGGCACTACGGCAAGTTTGCAGTGCGCCCTCGTAAACGAACTCGACCCGCTGTCGCAAGCGCGCCTGGTAGCACGAATGCACGTGGCCGGACAGCCAGCGGCCATAGTCATCGATCAACCCTTGGGAGGTCTTGCCCAGCGCCAACGCGTCGACGTTGGCCCCCTGTCGTTTCCCGTCCCAGACGTGACCGACTTCGACGTGCCTATTCGTCTCGACCTCGTGGTAATTGACGGATCTGACACCGTTGGGCGAGCCACGGCGATGTCGAAGCTCAACGCTACCTGGCGGACGATACAGGCCAATGCCATCACCCTAACCGTAACTGGCACTGGCAACCTTGGCTTCCGCGACTTCCCTACCAATCTCGAGGGCGACGGATGTCGATATCGAAACGGACCGAGCGTGATGTACGAGGGCGCCCTGATGGTTGGCACAGGGCCTACTGCCGTGTCGAACGCAGCACGCTCGAGCGTGCCCCAATCCAAAGACTCGTCGTTCACCATGACGTCACCCTTCGTACTTCTGGGCGGCGAAACTGGCACCGACATTGCGCTTTCGACGACCTATACCGATGTCACCGACCCTAATGGCGTTGGTGTTGACGTGCGCCAGACGGCTTTCCAGAGTTCAGCAGACTCTCTGCGCAATTGCGTGATACTGGAGTATGTGATTCGTAATCGCCAAGACGTGGCACTCAGCAACCTATGTGCAGCACTGTTCTTTGACTGGGACGTAAGCGGTGGCGGGCAGCAGGATGGCTCGGCCTTTTTGAATCGCGACGGCATTGCCTTTGTCGAAAGTCTCGTCGACCCATCGGCTCCTAAAATTGGCGTAGCCATGGCGTCGCCGCTTCCGTTGGCCGTCAATATTGTCGACAACGATTCGCGGTCGTTCTCGGAGCCAGGCATCTACGGCGGCTTTCCACGCAGCACCAAGTGGTTCATGATGTCGCGTGGCGTTGCACGCACACGCTCGCGCGTCACCGACGTTTCGATGGTCATTGGCGCTGGTCCCGTAACGCTCCAAGCGAACGACTCGTTGCGACTGACGTTTGTGCTGGGCTTGGGACCACAATATGCCGACGTCAAGGCAGCCATCGATGCTGGGCGCGCGCACGCAGCTTCGCGCGGCATGAATGCAGTACCGTGGACGCCGCTGCCGACGGAATCGCAGATACTCACAGTCCGCGAGGGCACGACGCTTGATCGTGGGGCAACGGTATCCGTTCGGTACGAGGTCGACAAAACATCGAGCGTCCGTATCGAGCTCATCGACATCAGCGGTCGCACACTGTCGACCGTGCACGTAGCCAGCGGCGTACCGGCAGGTAGCTACGAGTTTGCCATGACGGTTCCCAACGTAGCCGCCGGCCTATATGCTTTGCGCATGATATCGCCCAACGCGGCTTCGCTCCTGCCTGTTCTCATCATGAACTAACGCTTCCGCAGGGCCGCCACATTCTCCACGTGGAACGTCTGCGGAAACATGTCTACCGGCTGTACCCACTCTACTTCGTAGGCAGCATCCAGCAGGGCGCAGTCTCGCGCTTGTGTTGCCGGGTTGCAGCTCACGTAGGCAATGCGCTCTGGCGCAACAGCAAGAATATGCTCAACAAGGGTTGGATGCATTCCAGCGCGCGGAGGGTCGACGATGATAACACGGGGAACTTCGAATTGCTCCAACGTCGAGCGCACATGCTTGGCATGTAAGTCAAGGGCATGCCACTCCACGTTTGTGATACCATTCCGTTCGGCATTCGCCCTGCCATCGGCAACGCTCGACTCTGCCAACTCGGCACCAATTACATGTTTCGCAATACGCGCAGCCGGAAGCGTAAGCGTTCCCGTTCCGCAGTACAAGTCCCACACCGTGTCATCGGCGCGCAACTCGGCGGCGTGCAACGCGCTGCCTACTAAGTTCGGCAGGTGATGAGTATTCGTTTGAAAGAACGAGAACGGCGATATCCGATACCAGATTCCCATCGACTGTTCTTCGAGAAATCCTGGGCCCTGACTTCTGCGTATGGCCCCTGTGGCCACCGATGACTTCGTGGCATTCACCGCGTGAATCATCGAAGAACCCTCGGCTAGCGGCGGCGCTGCTGTAAACCACCGATCGATGGCCTCTTGCTCTACGTCGCTCGATGGCTCGGCCGTAATCAGCACCACCATCACAGCTCCCGTTGTTGCACTTGTGCGCACTACAAGGTTCCGCAAAAATCCCTCATGACGTCGAGCGTGGTAGGCACGAATGCCGCTACCACCAAACACGCGTTGCGTATGTGCAAGTACACGATTGCCCTCGTCGGACTGCAACATACAGTCCTCGATGTGCAGCACCTTGTCGAACCTGCCCGGAATATGAAGTCCCAACGCATAGTCGCGCTCGAACGCTTCGCCACTGTCGATCTCGGCCGTTGTTAGCCAACGCGAAGCACCGAACGAGAACTCCATCTTGTTTCGATACCCAAAGGGCTTCGGACTCTGCAGCGCCGTGCGCACTTCGCCCACTGCTACCTTACCCAGCCGCTCCAAGGCATCAACCACGTGCTGCGTTTTCCATCGTACTTGCGCCTCGTATGCCAAGTGTTGCCACGAACAGCCGCCACAAGCAGCGTAGTACCGGCAAGGGGCTTCGATCCGCTCAGGCGATGCCTGAAGAATCTCCACCGTCTCGGCTTCGCGGTGTTTACTTCGCGACTTCATCACCTGCGCCACAACGCGTTCGCCCGGCAGGGCGCCCTTCACGAAGTGCACCACACCGTCGATTCTGCCAATGGCTATGCCTTCGAATCCCAAGGCCGTAACGTCGATTTCAACGTTGGTATGCCGACTCTGCATGTTCCCTTTCGGTAGATTTGCAGCAAAGGTACCGACTTCTCAGGCCGTCATTGCCGTTGCATGATAACCCTAACCACCAACGACCCCGCTTTTGCCAGCGCTCACACGCTGCCCGTGCTGTCGTGGCCAGCCGCTTCGTCCATCGCTGAAGGATGTATGGTGTGGGTCGATCTATCATCGCCAACGCCCGAGGAATTCCGCGACGTGCTAACGCATTGGCTACCGGTGCACGACCTTGTGCTGAGCGACTGTATGCGCGGCCTCGACACGTCAGACGATGGTCGGCCACACCACCCCAAGGTCGAAGACTATTCGTCGTACCTCTTTGTAGTTGCCCAGGCACCACCGACGCCCCCTACCAACAATGGCGAAGATGTGGGCTTAGAGCAGGTGAGCATTGTCGTAGGCGAGAACGTCATCATTACGGTTCATGGCGACTTCATCGAGCCCATGGCGAGTGTGGCGCGCATGTGCTCGGCACGTGCATCGGTGATGGCCCGCGGCACCGACTATGTGTTGCATCTCGTGCTCGACGAGTTGGTGGATGCGTTTATGCCAACGGTTACCACTGTGGAAGAAGAGCTCGAGCGAATGGAGCGCGACGTGTTAGGACGATCGTCGACTCGACTGCTGCTGCGGCTACTGGAGATAAAGCGCCATGTGCAGGAGTTGCGCCGGTCGGTGGTGTACATGCGCGAGATGACGCATCGGCTGTCGCGCGGCGAGTTTGATTTAGTGTCGATGGAAGAGTCGATGTACTACCGTAACGTGTACGACCACCTGGTTCGTACGGCCGACCAGCTAGACGCATGCCGAGAGTCGATCAACGCCATGATGGAGGCCTATTATTCGTCGTCGAATACTCGGTTGAACGAAGTGATGCGCATTCTCACGGTTATCAGCACGGTGTTTCTGCCCATGACATTTATCTCCAGCGTCTACGGCATGAACTTTCGAATCATGCCCGAGATAGAGTGGCCCTATGGCTATGCCATGGCCTGGCTACTGATGCTGTGTGTTGGCGGCGGTATGCTGCTGTTTTTTAAGCGGAAGGGCTGGCTTGGCTAAGGCACTTCTGTTGATGGTAGTAGCGGCCTGCATTGTTGGCATGCGGCAAACAACTGGCACCGACGCCGTGCGCGTTACGGCAATGCGCGTAACGAGTACCGACAGCACCTACGTGATACGCCTAACGGCCAATCGAACGATTGTGCATTGGCAGAAGCCCGAAGTACACGGCAACGCAATTGTGATACGCCTTCCCGAGGCCGTCTATGCCGTTACCGACTCTGCGCTGGTTGATGGTGTGCGTCATAATCACGAAGTCATACGGTCCATACTCGTCGAACGCTTCTCGTTCGCCTTTGCGCCGACATCCGTTGAAGCAAAGCGCGATGGACCGCGCGACATTGTTGTAACCGTGCACAAGCCAGGGCAGCAGCGCCAGTCGCCTGCATCACGCGCTGCCGCGCCGCATGCGGAGTGGGCACTCGACGTTATCGTGCTCGACCCAGGCCATGGCGGCGTCGACGCTGGCGCCGAAGGCGTAAACGGCGCCTACGAAAAGAACGTCACCCTTGCCATTGCCCAGCGGTTACGCGCCCTGCTGCGAACGGCCATGCCGAACACGAAGGTTGTTATGACGCGCGACGACGACACGTTTATCGAGCTGTACCGCCGAGGTCAGATTGCGAACGAGGCCGGCGGCAAGCTCTTCATCAGCATCCACTGCAACAGCATGCCAAAGAAGCCGCATCCCGCACGCGGCTGCGAAACGTATATCCTGCGGCCTGGCCGCAACCAAGACGCAGCGCGCGTTGCCGCTCGCGAGAACGCCTCGATTCGCTTCGAGAAGTCGCAAGAGCGCTATAAGGGCTTTTCCGAAGATCAACTTATCGTGGCAACCATGGCGCAGGCCAGCTTTGTACGACTGAGTGAGTCGCTTGCGCGCCACGTCCAACACGAGGTATCAACAACCACCAAGCTTAAGAACCGCGGCGTTAACCAAGCCGGGTTCTTTGTGTTGGTTGGTGCGTCGATGCCGAACATTCTGTTCGAGACTGCCTTTCTTTCTAACCCCGACGACGCCGCCTATGTGTGCAGCGCCGAAGGTCAAGCCACCATTGCCTCGTCCATGCTCAAAGCCATCCAAGCGTACGAGCGCTCGTACGCAACCTTGCTACATCGATGACCACCCTTCCAGCCAGAACGATTATTCCGCGCATCATCGGCTTTGTTCGACCCTTCCGTTTGTTGCTTGCACTGTCGATGGTCGTTAACCTCCTGTTTTCGGCTCTCAACGCCCTTGTGCTTGTTATAGTCGGACCGGTGTTTCGAACGCTGTTTTCGGAGTCGACGCAAAATCCATCGAACGACATCTCGCAACTTCCCGCGGCTGCGTCGTCGGTACAAACGCGCTTTAGCGACTGGATTCACAACCTCGTTGTTGCACCAGATTTTTTCGACACGATTGTCAACCTCAGTGTTGTCATCGTCTTGCTCTTCGTTGCTCGTGGCATTGTGAAGTACCTTGGCGCCGTCATTAGCACCCGCCTCGAAGAAGGCATGATGAAGTCCATCCGCGATGCTCTGTTTTCACGCATCGCCGAACTCTCGATGGAGTACTTTTCGCGGCAGCGTTCGGGCCACATCATCTCACTTCTAACGAACGACGTGTCGGTACTCAACAGCTCCACCATCAACAGTATTACAACGATGTGGCGCGAAGTCACCACCATCGTGATCTACGTTACCATCCTTGTTGTTATCTCGCCCTATCTCACGGCCATTGCCATTGTGGTATCGCTGCTTGGCCTGGTTGTTATCCGCATGTCTACACAGTACCTTCGTCGCTATGCCGAACGTATGCGTCGTGCCCAGGCCGACTACACATCCACCATGCAAGAGACCATTGCCGGAATTCGCATCGTCAAGGCCATGGGCCTTGAACGGTTTGTGATTGGGCGTTTTACCGACCAAACACGGGGCTTCTTTCGTTCGGCACTTAAAAACACAAAGGTGCTGGCTCTTGTGCCAGCCGTGAACGATACCTTTGGCATCATTGCCCTCGTGGCCGTGTTCTTTGCAGGCGGTGTAGCCCTGCAGCAAGGCGATGTTGCTCCGTCCGATCTTATGACGTTCTTGTTCGTTCTCTTTGGCTTGATGCAGCCCATCACCGTAAGCGTAAGCACCATTGCCAACATGCAGCGCGGCTTGGTTGCTGCCTCGAACATCATTGCTACGCTGGACAGCGTACCGTCGGTTACGAATGGAACCGTGGCGGCAGCTTCGTTTACGTCGTCCATTTCCTTTCGCAACGTTTCGTTTGCCTACGATACGGCCACCGTGCTTAACAACGTATCGCTTACTATTCCCAAAGGGGCAACGGTGGGCCTTGTAGGCGCCAGCGGTAGCGGCAAGTCGACGTTCCTCGACCTAGTGATGCGCTTCTACGACCCGCAGTCGGGCGCTATCTTCCTCGACGATGCCAACGTACGAACGTTCGATCTTTCGGCCTATCGTTCGCTGTTTGGCGTGGTGTCGCAAGAGACGATTCTGTTTAACGACACCGTTGCCGCCAACATTGCCTTAGGCGATCCCCAGCCAGACCTAGCCCGAATCGAGTCCGTTGCTCGCATTGCAAACGCCCATGGCTTTATTACAGAACTCCCCAACGGCTATCATACTGCCATTGGTGACCGTGGAACCTTGCTGTCGGGCGGACAGCGCCAGCGCCTTGCCATTGCGCGTGCGTTGTACCGCAATCCGCCCATTCTGGTGTTCGACGAGGCAACGTCGGCCCTCGACAACGAAAGCGAACGCGTCGTGCAAGCCGCAATCAACGATGTGTTGTCTGACAGAACGGCCATCGTTGTAGCCCACCGCCTGTCAACGATTCGCACTGCCGACCTCATCGTGGTCTTCGACGAAGGGCGCATTGCCGAGCAGGGCACACATGCCGAACTACTTGCCCGCAATGGCAAGTACGCTACGCTGCATGCTCTTGCGGGCACACCTGCTGCTGGGAACGAACCTACAATTTCGTGACGCCCGTTTGGCGACTGGAAATCATCTGGCCCACATTCCAGCAACGCCGGTCGCCGTGTGTATCGTAACCAACCAAGGTCCGAGAGTTGCCGGCAGCACGAGGCGCTCGCCGCCATCACAAGCGTGCCTTCGATGTACACGCCCCAGAACATCGGCGATGGTTACAACTCCATGTACACCATTGGCGATGTGAATCATGCCGTCGTGAATCGACATCATCGACTCGGAGGAACGCTCTGCTACCGTGGTTGTTTGGCGCACACGCAGTGGTACAGACGTAACATCGAAGCGCTGCTCATCGCTGGCATCGCTCACGCGAAGTAACACAGCGGGCACATCGGCATTGGCGATGTTCCACACTACCGTCCCAGCCGTGGCATCAACGCCGTGCTCGACGGCCTGCCACGTGGCACCTTGGTTGCTGCTAACATCGACGTTTACGGTTGACACGTTCCGATGTCCCCACTCGATTGCCAGCGTCGAACCGCCTGCTACATCGATGCCCCCTAGCGGACGTCGGATGTAGAGAAGCGGATCGGTTGAGATGGGCAGGCAACCAGTACCTGTGGCGGCCACGGCCGTCTGGCGAATGAACGAGGCCACACGCGGCAGCAACGTCATGGCAAGTGTAAACTGCGAGAAGTCGTTGCCCGAGAGTGCATAGTTAGCATTGGCGCAGTAACTCAGCCACGACCCTTCGCTTTTGCGCGGCGTTATGGGCAGACTGTGGCAGGCATCGCCCAACTTTAACTGAACGTCGTCTTTCGTGAAGCATGTGTCGAGCGCAGGTTCCCAAAAGCAATCATGGGTATGACGAGCGTCGAAGTTATGTCCTAACTCGTGACCAACGATGTAGGCGTCGTACGTAAATCCAAACTGTGGTAGTGTTGCAAAACCGGTGGGCGAACTCACCGAAAAGCCATATTCGCGATTACACAGCGCACCAAAGTAGCCAAACCCACCACCGCCATATCCAACGCTCGTCATAACGTGAGCAAGGTCGCGTGGCACTGTGTCGTAGTGTTCCTTCCAATATGGGCGCACCAAATCGGGCAAGGCATAGGCATTGCCCTTCACCTTGTAGGGGTCGGATGCTGAATCCGTCCACACCTTAAACCATGATATCTCGAAACTGATGTTTGCCTCGTCTTCATACACATCGCGCACCACCATAAACAACGCCGTGGTATAGGCCAGGGCGCGCTCGGCCGAGCGTTGGCCGGCGCTCACGAAGTATTCGTAGTCGGCTTCAACGGCAACGCGAACGCGGAGTCCACGGCCGTCATCTGCGCCCTGCCCGGCATCGTGCAGCAAGGCCTTGCCGCGCGGGGCCTGCCTTGGCAAACAGTCAAAGGCAGTTGATGGCACGTCGGCCGTTGTTCGAACGGCATCGGAAGATCCTCCATCCCAGTACGCTCGCATGCCGTGCACATCCCGTACCACCACAAGTCGCTCGGCACCACACACTACCTGCATGGCCGAAAGACTATCGTTCACAACTCCTCGATACACTCTTGGCCTGCTGGCAAGCGGCTTCGTACCGTGCTCGCTACCCACAAGCAGTGGTGCCGTGGCCGAAACAATGCTGGGCACTTCAACCCAGTGATCGCCAGCTATCGCACTACTGTAGGCGGCTGTTATCGCAAGCAGCGTTATCATCCATTGCTTCATTCCAACTCCATTGTGTTGTTGCTGTATGGGGCACCGGTTTACCTTCGGCGAAACACGGTAGAATGCGGCGTTGTAAGAACAACGTCGTAGCCAGCCGATAATGTCGAGGCAACACTATCAGACACAGTGGCTTCTGTTCCTTGGTGGACATAAACCACGTACGGTAGCCGGCGCCCGTACGCCAAGGCATCAACTTCGACCGAACTTGCATCCGCTGGCAGTGCCACTGGCTTATATCCGTAGCCCGGCATCCAGCCCGTCATACGTCCACCCATGTACCACGCCAGTTGGCCCGCAAATGCGTCGGCCGCCGACTGCCGATGAAAGAGCACGGCAAACTGTCGCACGTCGATATCGATCAGTTTGGCAGCCACCTCGCGGCCGCCAGCTTGTGCGCCAGTCCAGCCGCTCATGATGGTCGTACCAACACGCACGGTGCCCACGGCAATGGCAATGGCAACAACGGCGTTGCCACCCCGGATGGCCATGGCGTCAACCCAGCGCTGCGGCGCAGCCGCAGCCACAATCACCAGTGCAGCCGCAGCGCACAGCGCTGCTACGTCGGTGCCCCCTATCGCAACCGAAAAGGCATGCAGCCAGGCAGGAGAGGCCGCTATGAGAACAGACGAGGCGACGATGAGGGCGTAGGTAATGCTGTGCACTCGGCGTTCACAATGCGAGCGCATGTGCTCGACAAGCCACACGGCAACAAGCGTGGCCGGCGGAAGGATGTGAAGAGCAAGACGAAACGGCTCGAACGAAAGAACACTGGCACCAACAAGCACTACGGCAAACCACAGCAACACGATTACTGCGGGTCGGTGCGATACTGCCGGCAACATGGACCGCTTGACAAGAAGGAACGGCACACCAACAATTGCCACAATGGTCAGTGGATGGGCTGTAAGCACCGACCACAATGGGGCAAACAGGCCAAGCCCCTTGCTGTTGAGCCCGCCGAATGACGATCCGAACGGCAGCATAAACGACAACCAGAACTGATCGCCATACAGGCCAACCATCGAGCCGTACCACGGCATGGCAAGCAGGGTGCCGGCAACAACCGATGCCAACGGCCAGAGCAGACGCGATGGCGTGCGCAGATGGTCGACGATGTGCGGTACAATGAAGAGCACACATACGACGACTGCCGCTGGCTGCGACAACAGCACACCGGCAAGAGCCACAGCGTACAAGCCCAGCGGCCAAGGAGAGTCGTCGGCGCGGTATCGCAACGTAGCGTACAAGGCGAGCAGACACATCGTAATTGCGACAATGTCGGGCAGGGCACTTCGCGCCAACACGGCCCAGGGCAGGCCGGTGCCAAGGGCTAGGACGGCGGCTATGGCACCACGGAACGACACAAGGCGTTCGGCTACGAGAAAGAACAGGAACAACCCAAGGGCACTCACAAGGACAAACGGCAAGCGCACGGCCGTGTCGGACGGACCAGCAATGGTGATACCTGCGGCAACAAGCCACGACGTAAGCGGCGGTGCCGAAGCGCTGTAGAGTCCGCCCAGAGCCTGCGGCGCCTGGTCGGCCCAGGCGCCGAACACCACAGCGGCCTTGCCCCGCACGGCGTGGAAGGCCTCTTCGTGCGGCTGCATTTCGGGCATGGAGAGGCGCACCAGATAGGCGCACATCACAACGAGGACGGTAGCCAGAACGGTATGGTGGCGGCGCGTCATCAGCCCATGAAGATTGGGCGTGGCGTAAAACTCAAAAACAGGATAGCGATAGCCAGCCAGCCAACAAGCTGACGCGTGGGCGACAGTGGCTGGGGATCGTCCATCGACGGATGCGGAATCTTGATAACAAGACGGATAAGCAGGGCCCAAAACAGCCACATATCGCCGGCCATGTAGAGCCACGGAGCGTGGTCCTGAATACGATCTAAGACGGGCAACAGCCAGCGCTGGAGGGCAACCACCCACGCTTCGGGCGACGGCTCGAGCAGCGCAAGCCGAACCGATCCCATGAGAGCCATCACACCTGCAGTAAACATCACCCACCACAACACGGTGGCAATAGAGCGCTGCCGGCGGCCTATGAGTGCCGTTAGCACGTGCCCCCCATCAAGCTGCCCAAAGGGCATCATGTTCAACGCGGTAACGAACAATCCAAACCACCCTACGCATAGGAACGGATAGTGGTAAATCTCATTCATGGGCGGAACAAAGGCGCCCTGCGGCACAACCACACTGCGGAACCACGAGAACAGCAGGTTGTCGCCAAACGTCATGCCCCCCGAAGGAATATCGGCAGGAGTAGCATACTCTGGATGTATCGTGGTTAGGTAGTCGAACGTTGGAAGGTTTGCAAAACCATAGATAAGGATGGCACAGCACACCACGAAGCCGGCAAGAGGGCCGGCTACGCCGACGTCGAACAATACATCACGACGCGTAATGCGATCCTTGATTCGAATCAACGCCCCCATGGTTCCAAACGGCATCAACCACAACAATGGCATAGGGATGTAGAACGGCAACGTTACGCGTACTCCGTGATAGCGGGCTGCGAAGTAGTGTCCGAATTCGTGGGCCGACAAAAACGCCAAGAGAAGAACCGAGTAGGTGACGCCGTGTTGGAGGTTGGAAAGCTCGTTGGGGTCGTGCGACGCCCAAGCAGCGCCGGCCAACATGGTGCTAACAACGGTAAGCCCAAAGAGCAGGATGTGCAGCCATAGCCGGTCGGGCTTGTCGGCATTCTTGGGAACTCCCAGTGGGGTGTAGCCCATTAGGACTCCTGCGCCGGAGCGGCGGCGGAACGTTCTGGGCGCATCTGCGGAAAGAACAAGACGTCGCGGATCGAGTCGTTGTCTGTTAGCAGCATTACCAACCTGTCGATGCCAATACCCATGCCCGCCGTAGGCGGCAAACCAACTTCGATGGCGTGCAGGAAGTCTTCGTCTACCACCATGGCCTCGTCGTCGCCATCGGCACGTATTTGCGCCTGTTCTTCCAAGCGAGCGCGCTGGTCGATCGGATCGTTGAGCTCCGAAAACGCGTTGGCAATCTCCTTGCCCATCACAAACAGCTCGAAGCGTTCTACCAAGCCGGCTTCGGTGCGGTGGGCCTTGGCTAGGGGCGACATTTCCACCGGATAGTCCATCACAAACGTGGGCTGGATAAGGTGGGGCTGAACGCAGACGCTAAAGATCTCGTCGAGAATTTTCATGGCACTGGCCTTGGGGTCGACGGCTACGTCGAGTTCGCGCGCAGCTTGTAGCAACTGTTCGCGATGAAGGCCCCGCAGGTTACGTCCTGTATGTTGGTCGAACAGTCCATACATCGTTTCTCGCCGGAAGGGCTTTGCCCACGACACGTCAACATCGCCACATCGCACCGTTGTAGTACCATGCACGGCGTTCACGATGGTTTGCAGCAGGTCTTCGGCCATGTCCATCATCCACAGGTAGTCCTTGTAGGCCACGTAGATTTCCATGGCTGTGAACTCCGGATTGTGCGTCTTATCCATGCCTTCGTTACGGAAGTTCTTGGATATCTCGTACACGGCATCGAAGCCCCCTACGATCAGGCGTTTTAGGTAGAGCTCATCGGCGATGCGCAGGTAGAGCTCAACATCAAGGGCGTTATGGTGAGTAATAAACGGGCGCGCCGTAGCACCTCCGTACAAGGGTTGAAGGATGGGCGTTTCGACTTCCATCCAGCCGCGATCGTCGAAGTAGCGGCGCATGGTGCGAATGATCGTGGCTCGCTTCTCGAACGTCTCTTTGATGTGCGGGTTAGCAATGAGGTCTAGGTAGCGCTTGCGATATCGCAGTTCCTTATCGGCAAAGGCATCGTAGCGGGTAACGGTGCCGTCTTCGGCAACCTCTTCCTTGCCAAGCGGTATGGGGCGCACAGACTTCGTTAGCATGGTGATGCTTCGAGCATGAACGCTCACCTCTCCCATGCGTGTGCGGAACACAAAGCCCTCCACGCCAATGATGTCGCCCAAGTCGTACAGGCGCAGCATATCGTAGGCCTCGCCTAGGTCGTCCTTCTTAGCATAGATCTGGATACGTCCCGAGCTATCGGCAATGTGCAGAAACGACGCCTTCCCCATCTTTCGTATCGCCACGATGCGTCCCGCCACCGTTACATTGGCAAGGGGCTCCGGCTGCTCGTCGCGGAACGTATCAAGGATGTAGGCGGCGTGATGCGAGCGATCGAACGACGGCGGATAGGGGTTGATGCCGGCATCGCGAAGGTGTTGCAGTTCTTCGCGGCGGCGCAGTTCTTGATCGTTGAGTGAATGATCGTGCATGAAAAAGGTGCTGTTGATGACTAACGTGCAAAACTACATGCCTTCGGCATAGCTACGGCCTTCGGCCAGTTACGTGCTTCGCACAGCAACATGCCTTCGGCATAGCTACATGCTGCGCATAGTTACACGGCTGCGCCGTAGCTGCATGCTGCGCATAGTTACACGGCTGCGCCGTAGCTACATGCTGCGCATAGTTACGCCAAACCCACAGACCCTGCGTCTCGCCTGGACGGCCCACAGACCCTTCGTCTCGCAGGGACTGCCTCCGGCGGTGGGAAATAATAATTGTGACGTGTTGATCCAAACCCACAGACCCGGCGTCTCGCAGGGACCAACCCCACAGACCCTGCGTCTCGCCTGGACAGCCCACAGACCCTGCGTCTCGCAGGGACTGCCTCCGGCGGTGATAAATAATTACAACGCGCCCCTCATATTTTCTCGTGGTTGAAACCACGGGCTAAAGCGGCCATGGGGATTGGGCTAAAGCCCGTAGCGCTTGGCGGGACGTTTCACAGGACGCTTAGCGGGACGTTTGAACGGGACGTTTGCACGCCACGGTAACATGTTGTGTTTATCAACGCATTCATCAGCCACGCCCGTCATTTATGGCGGGCTGGAATTTGGCTCTGCGCCTAGGCCCGTCGTTTACGGCGGGTTGTAAAATACGCGGTTCGTTTAGGGTAAATGGCACCGCCTCTGGCGGTACACACCGCTCTCTTGCCGTATTTTGCTTCCCTCGTCATCAGTCCAACGTCACCCATCAAGGGAGTAGCACCGTTATGAACATCGTTTCGCTATCAAAGGCTATTGCGCTGCTATGTTTTTTTGCTGTGGCACATTCAACAGCCACTGCCCAACACACCCTGCCAACCGCCTCCACCGCCACCTCCCTCTACATCGAAAACAAGGGTCAAATTGGCGACCAGCACGGCAAGCCCAATCACGACGTTCGCTTTTTGATTTTGCGGCCCGGCCTGAATATCCAACTGCGTGGCAACGGCTTTTCGTATGACAGCTATACCGTGGACCGGTGCGAGCAGCCAGAGGATACAGCATTACGCTACCTGCCCGCAAAATTCCAGGATCGCCCCAACGAAGAAATCACCTATCATTTCCACCGCGTGGATGTGGATCTGGTTGGCGCCAACCCCAAGCCCCTCATTACCGCCACCGGTGCCAGTAGTGACTACCTGAACTACTACACCCACATCACCCAACAAGTGCATGGCGATAAAGGGGCAACGGATGTACGGGGCTATGCACGGGTGACCTATCACGACGTGTGGCCTGGGGTTGACATGGAATGGTTTATCGACGACCAGCAGCGTCCGGAATATCAGTTTGTGATACGCCCCGGCGGCAACGTTGCCGCCATACAACTGCGCTACCGTGGTGCCCACGGCACGCGCCTCGACGCAGCCCACCTTGTGCTGGACGTGCAGCACGGCCCCATTCGCGAGTCGCTGCCGCGCAGCTACGTGCAAAGCACGGGCAGCAAGGTGGACGTACGCTACCGCGCCCTTGGCGGCAACGTGTACGGCTTTACGGTGCCCCCTATCGACATAGCCCTGGGCGAAACGCTGGTGATAGACCCCATGCCGGAGCTTTTGTGGGCAACGTATTATGGGGGGGGGGTAGGTTTTGGGGCGGTAGGTGGTGACGTCGGCTTTGCCCTTGCCGTCACCCCTAGCGGCGACATTGTGCTGGCGGGCGAGACATCTTCACGCACAGCCATCGCCACTGCGGGGGCGCATCAAGCAACGTATGGTGGCAACTCGGACGCCTTTGTGGCTGCCCTCGCCGGCACGGGCACCCGCCGTTGGGGCACGTATTATGGAGGGTCAGATATTGACTATAGCGTTGCCCTTGCCGTCACCCCCGCTGGCGACATCGTGCTGGCGGGCACGACGGAATCAACGAATGCCATCGCCACAGCGGGGGCGCATCAAGCGTCGCATGGTGGCCGCTACGACGCCTTTGTGGCGGTGTTCACCGGCACGGGCACCCGCCGTTGGGATACGTATTATGGAGGGTCAGATGTTGACCGTGGCAATGCCCTTGCCGTCACGTCCGGCGGCGACATTTTGCTGGCGGGCTCTACTAATTCATCCAATGCCATCGCCACGGCGGGGGCGCATCAGGCAACCTATGGTGGTGGTAGCGATACCGACGCCTTTGTGGCGGTGTTCTCCGGCACGGGCACCCGCTTGTGGGGCACGTATTATGGAGGGTCACTGCTTGACGACGGCAATGCCCTTGCCGTCACTTCCGGCGGCGACATCGTACTGGCGGGCACTACCGGATCAACCTCTGCAATTGCCACGGCGGGGGCGCATCAAGCAACGAACAGTGGCCGTGCCGACGCCTTTGTGGCCGCCTTCACCGGCACGGGTACGCGCCTTTGGGGCACGTATTATGGAGGAACAGATCGCGACCTAGCCTATGCCCTTGCCGTCACCCCGGGCGGCGACATCGTGCTGGCGGGCCAGACCTATTGCCACCAAGCCATCGCCACGACGGGGGGGCATAGAGCAACGTATGGTGGCGGTGGGGACGCCTTTGTGGCCGCATTCACCGGCACGGGCACCCGCCTGTGGGGCACGTATTATGGAGGGTCACTTTATGATTATGGCTATGCCCTTGCCGTCACCCCCGGCGGCGACATTGTGCTGGCGGGCCAGACCATTTGCCGCGAAGCCATCGCCACGACGGGGGCGCATCAGGCAACGTATAGTGGTGGCCTCGGCGACGCCTTTGTGGCCGCATTCACCGGCACGGGCAGCCAGCGCTGGGGCACATATTATGGAGGGTCAGATTATGACCGTGGCAATGCCCTTGCCGTCACGTCCGGCGGCGACATCGTGCTGGCGGGCACTACTAATTCAACCACTGCTATCGCCACGGTGGGGGCGCACCAAGCAACGAATAGTAACGGTGCGGACGCCTTTGTGGCGGTTTTCCGCCAAGACACAGCTACCTCGATTGCAACAGACGAGCCCGAGATCGTGCCGCACATGCACACCATTGCAGCGATAAGCCCCAACCCTGCCTCTGGCCACACGGTAGTAACAATATCGGCAACCTCCGACGCTGTGCTTAGCATTGTTGATGTACTAGGACGCGTACACATAAATCAGCCCATTGCTGCCGGCAGCACAGCAACGACCGTTTCAACACATGGTCTGCCTTCCGGCAGCTATTATCTTCGGTTAGAGCCGGTTGAAGGCACTGGCAGTGTGCAAGCGCATACGCAGGCGTTGATTGTGGTGCCGTAAAGGCATGCTGCGCATAGTTACACGGCTGCGCCGTAGCTACATGCTGCGCATAGTTACACGGCTGCGCCGTAGCTACATGCTGCGCATAGTTACACGGCTGCGCCGTAGTTACATGCTGCGCATAGTTACACGGCTGCGCCGTAGCTACATGCTGCGCATAGTTACACGGCTGCGCCGTAGCTACATGCTGCGCATAGCTACGGCCTTCGGCCAGTTTACGACTTGAATCGCTAACAGATGGAAGTCACACTTTGTGCTGGTAGTGACACAATGGCGTGGAACGAACACGAGGTTTATATGCCATTGGAAACATTGCGTGTTTACGTAAGAGCACAAGAGATTGCGGCCATCATATATACTGCCGTACAGGGGTGGGGGCCGTTTGATCGAGATACCCTTGGGAGGCAATTGACTCGCTCTGCCGACTCCATCGCCTCAAACATCGCAGAAGGATATGGCCGATCAGGGATTGGGGACCAACTGCAACATTTGCTGATTGCAGACGGCTCCGCGCAAGAATGTAAAGCGCAGATCCAACTTGCCGAGAAACGCAACCTGATTAGCATCGAAAAGGCAGCTAATCTTCTGAAACTAACACGAGGACTATCTATGGGTTTAATGGCATACGGTGCCTCTATCCTAGCCTCGCACCCCGAGTATAACGGACGCGCTCGCGCCATCATTGAGCGTCGGAACGCGTGGCTAAAGCGAAGGAATAAGGGGAAGAGATAGTCCCACTTTGCGCAGCATGTAGCTATGCCGAAGGCCGTAACTATGCGCAGCATGTAGCTATGCCGAAGGCATGTTACTGTGCGAAGCACGTAACTGGCCGTAGGCCGTCGCTATGCCGAAGGCATGTTACTGTGCGAAGCACGTAACTGGCCGTAGGCCGTAACTATGCCGAAGGCATGTTTCTGTGCGAAGCACGTAACTGGCCGAAGGCCGTAACTATGCCGAAGGCATGTTCCGCTGGCGCGCAATCTCGAACAACACCACGCCTGCTGCCACGCTTGCATTCAAGCTTTCAATGCGGCCATGCATGGGTATCGTTACCACGTGGTCGCACAACTCCAGCAAACGCGGATGCAGCCCCTCGCCTTCGCTGCCAATAAGCACCACGCAAGGACCCTTGTACACATCGGCATCGTACGCCGCCGTGCCCTCCATGGCCGTACCAACGATGGTAAAGCCACGCGCGCGCATGGCCATGAGTGCGTCGCTTATCCGCTGCACACGGGCCAGCGGAAGATGTTCAAGCGCCCCTGCCGAGGCCTTTACGGCAACAGGTGTAATTGGCGCACTAAACCGAACCGACAACACCACACCGTTTACTCCAGAACATTCGGCACTCCTAGCAATGGCTCCCAAATTGTGCGGGTCGGTAATACCGTCCATCGCCACTATCACAGGGTTGTCCCGCTGTGAGAGCGCCTGATCGATCAACGCTTCGACGTCGAGCGGAACGTGAGCCGCCCGCAGGGCTATCACGCCTTGTGCGTCGTTGCGCTCCAGCCCCAGCGACGCCTCAAGCTCGCCAAACTTCCTTCGGTCCATTACCGAACACTGCACGCCTGCACGTTTTGCCGATGCTCGCAATGCAGCCAACGGACCATCATCCACGCCGTAGCACAAGAGCACTTTTGCCAAAGGGGCACCGGCAGCTAACGACTCGGCAACGGCGCGACGGCCTACTACGTAGGCGTCGTCGGTAGGATTGCTCATGATACCTCCTTGGCAACAACTGCGTGCAACTGCTTGCCCAAGGCGGCAACGTCGGCAAACGTGTTGTACAACGGCGCCGGCGCAAGGCGTATCACGCTGGGCGTGCGCCAGTCGGCTACAACGCCGCGCAAACGCAAGGCGTCGAAGACGGCCTTGCCGTCGTGGTCAAACGACAGTGATATCTGCGCCCCACGCTCTGCCGCATTCCGTGGCGTAATGATGTGTACACCACCAACGCCCGTTAGCACGGCGTCGAGTACGTCTACGAGGTAGCTCGTAAGCGCTTCGCGCTTTGTGCCTATGGCATCCATGCCTGCCTCGTCGAATACAGCCAACGATGCCCGCAACGCCGCCAGCGGTAAGATGGGCGCATTGCTTAGCTGCCAGCCGTCGGCACCGGCTGTGGGCACAAAGGCGTGATCCATGGTAAACCGCGTGGCCTCGGCATTACCCCACCATCCGCCGTAGCGCGGCAGATCGGCGTTGTTGCCGTGGCGCTCATGCACAAAGGTGCCACCGACGCCCCCTGGCCCTGCATTGAGGTATTTGTAGGTGCACCATACGGCAAAATCTACGCCCCAATCGTGGAGGTGGAGGTTAACGTTGCCAGCGGCATGGGCAAGATCGAAGCCGGCTACGGCGCCAACACGATGGGCCGCCTGGGTGATGGCAGGGATGTTGAAATACTGTCCGGTGTAATAGTGAACGCCGCTGAACATTACCAGGGCCAGCGACGTCCCAACGTCGTCGATGGCGGCTAGGATCTGCTCGGTTGTTAGCGTGTGCGAACCCGGATGTGGGTGCAGCTCCAAGAGCGTTTCGGTGGGGTCGAGGCCCATCGAGCGGACGTGCGTTTCCAAGGCATAACGGTCGGAAGGAAACTCGTGGCCGGCAAGCAGAATGCGAAAGCGCTCGGCTGTTGGACGATAAAACGACACCAGCATGAGGTGTAAGTTCACCGTCAACGAGTTCATCATGACAACTTCGTGCGGCAGCGCTCCAACAACACGCGCCATGGCGTTGGTAACTGTTCGATGAGCCGAAAACCACGGCGACTGGGCGTGGAAGTGTCCCTCGACGCCAAGCCGCTGCCAGTCGGCCAACTCCTGCAACACCTCGTCGTGCGTGCCCTTGGGTTGTAGCCCCAGCGAGTTACCACAGAAGTACAACGCAGGGCGGCCGTCGACGGTTGGTATGTGGAAACGACTTCGAAACGCCGCCAACGCATCGGCGGCGTCGAGCTCGGCAGATCGATCAAGCAAGGTCTGTAATTGCGTTAGCTCGGCCATACAATGTAACGAACAGTGGTTGGTGTTGTTAAACGTAAACGCAGATCGTTGAGATAGTTGAACACGCTCCTGCGGAAAAGCTATGTTACTTTTGTTGGTCCCTTGGCAACCATCGAACGCCCTATCGCATCCATGTCCCTACATCTTCGCCTGCTTCTTGCCCTGTGTGTCGTCGTTTGTTCCACGCATTGCACTGGATATCTCGACAAGCCGCGCCCCATTGCCATTCGGTGTACGTCGAAGCCAGGACCCTTCCTGCGCGAGGCCGCGCAGATTCTCGACCGCCATGGCTACACCGTTTTGGAGTCGGACACTGCCTTGGGCTACATCATGGCGCAGGATACGCTAACATCGGTGTACTATCGCTATTCATCGCTGGTGCGAACGTGGCGAATACGGTGTGTGCCAGATTCCGTGATTATCAACGTGGAAAGTTTGTCGACGCGACTTGACGACTCCGAAGTGCGACAAACTTGGGACAAGCGCTGGGCCGGCGAAGACGTCCGCGAATGGATGCGACCCATCCTGAACTCTCTCGAAACGGCCTGTGGCTTGGGCAACCCGCTCATGCCTCGGTAGGCAACAACCCGTCCGGCACGTCGATTTCCATCATAAGCATGGCCGAGGCAATCGTCTTGCCTTGGGCGTCGAGTTTAAGCGACACCGTGCCGCCGCCACCCAACGTGTTGTGCAACACGAAGTTGAGCGCCCATAGATTTGGCAGTTCGTACCGGTCTACGGGTCCATGGCAGATACCAGCGAAGTGCTCGCGCACACGCTCGGCCGTCAGAACATCGCGTAACACCGGATACCATTCTTCGCGATAGGCAATCACGCCACAGTTGGCCGCATCGCCTTTGTCGCCGCTGCGCGCATGCGCAAGTTTCGATAGTCGTACCTTCATGGCCGCAAGATACAACGCAGGCAATCGTCATAACGCCGTCGTCATCAACAAGGCTACCTCTCACCCCACTTTTCGGTAGTTTTGTACTTGGCTAATCACGGAGGATTCCATGAACCGCATCATGTTTAAATCGAAGCTTCACAGGGCTCGTATCACGCAGGCCGACCTGTACTATGAAGGTAGTCTCACCATCGACGAAGACCTGATGGATGCTGCCGACCTGTTGGCCTATGAGAAGGTCGCTGTCGTTAACATTAACAACGGTGAACGCTTCGAGACGTACGTGATTCCCGGCACTCGTGGCAGCCGCGATATCTGCCTGAATGGGGCAGCCGCTCGTAAGGGTGCCGTGGGCGACGACGTCATCATCATTTCGTACACGTCGCTGCCCGATGCCGAAGCCCGAGCACATGTGCCCACGGTTGTTCTCGTAAACGAACACAACGACATCGTAAGCACATCCCACGCCGTCGAAGCATATACCGAGATGCCACGCCGAAACTAATGCCAACATCTTCGTCGAACCGTCCCATCCACATCGTTATTCTCGCCGCTGGCAAGGGCACCCGTATGGGAACGCCCAACCGCGCCAAGGTGCTTACTCCGTTAGCACAACGCCCCCTGCTAGATTACGTGCTGCACACGGCAGATGCAATGCAACCCGCCTCGGTTACCGTGGTGGTTGGCTACCAACGCGAAGCCGTAGAGCACTTTGTGGCTACCACACACCCTTCGGCACGTTGCGTTGTGCAAGAGCAGCAACTTGGCACCGGACACGCAGTTCAGCAAGCTCGCCCCCTGCTTGCAGATAGCCAGGGCGACATTCTGATTCTCAGCGGCGACGTCCCCCTACTTAGCCACGCAACACTTACCGACCTTGTAGACCGCCACGTCGGCAGCGGCGCTACGCTGTCGATGATCACCACGTCCCTTTCAAACCCTCATGGCTACGGCCGTATTGTGCGCGATGAAGGGGGCACCGTGCAACGCATCGTGGAACAAAAGGACGCCACGCCAAGCGAGCAAGCCATCAACGAAGTCAATGCCGGCATCTACATCGCCAATGGCGCCGCACTGTTCGAAGCCCTCGACGGCGTATCTAACGCCAACGCCCAAGGCGAGTACTACCTTACCGACGTCGTAGGCATCCTGCTTAGCCGCGGCCAACGTGTCGAAGCCGTCATCACTCCGCACAGCAACGAGGTCCACGGCGTAAACAGCCCCGACGACCTAGCCGCAGCAGAACAATTCTTAGCCGCTGCGGCCATTACCCAATGATGCACGCCGTCGATCATATCGGCATTGCCGTTGCCAACATCGAGGCCGCGATGGACCTCTATCGGCGCATCTTTGGCGTTGCCGAATTTCACCGCGAAGTGGTGCCAACGCAAGGCGTCGACGTGGCCTCGTTCGACCTCAACGGCGTGCGCATCGAGCTCACCGCCGCCACGTCCGAAACTTCACCCATTGCTGCCTTTATTGCCAAACGCGGCGAAGGCATCCACCATATTGCCTTTCGTACCAGTGACGCCGCAGGCGAACTGCTACGCCTCGACGCCGCAGGCCTGCAGCTCATCCACTCAACACCGCAGCCCGGCGCCCACGACATGCTCATCGCCTTTCTTCACCCACGTTCCACAGGCGGCGTGCTGATGGAAGTTTGCCAGCCACGTACAACATCGACTACCGACATCTAACCCTCATGCCAACGCTTACCTTGCTCCGCCACGGCGAATCGCAGTGGAACCTCGAGAATCGCTTTACCGGATGGGTCGACGTCGACATCTCGGCAAAAGGTGAGGCCGAAGCTGAAGCCGCCGGCCACGTCCTTCAAACAGTGCCGTTCGACGTCGTCTTTACATCGGTCCTCAAGCGCGCTATCCGTACTGCCGACATCGCCCTGCGTGCAGCAGGACGCGCCGATGTGCCTACGCATCGATCAGAAGCGCTCAACGAACGTCACTATGGCGACCTCCAAGGCAAGAACAAAGCCGAAACGGCCGCCGAATATGGCGCCGACCAGGTGCACATTTGGCGCCGTAGCTACGACGTGCCTCCGCCCGGCGGTGAATCGCTTAAAGATACCCGCCAACGGGTGTTGCCTTACTTTGAGTCCGCTATCGTGCCCGAACTCAAAGCCGGCCACAACGTCTTGGTCGTAGCACACGGCAACTCCCTACGATCCCTCATTATGGCCATCGAACAGCTCTCGCCCGAGCAAATTTTGGCCGTCGAAATTCCCACGGGCAAACCCATTATCTATGAGCTCGACGAATCCCTTGCCGTCCTTCAACGCACGACGCCGTCCATTCCGTAGTCTCCGTACGCCCATCCAGGTTGCCCTCGTAGCCCTGCTTGTAGCGATAGGGGGCATCGAAGCACGTGCGCAACAGCAGCCCACCGTGCTGCGCGCTATGCAGGCCGAGCTGCAACGCTCCATGGCCGACCTCTCGAAGCTCGACGTGCCGCCCTACTTCCTGTCCTACAGCATCACCGAAGATCGGTCGTTGACCCTTACAGCAACGTTTGGGGTGTTAGAGACCGACAATGCAACACATCGCAGGATTCTTGACGTCGACCTACGCGTGGGCAACCACGAAATGGACAACACACGCAGCATTCGAGGATTGGCCTTCGAGATGGGACAGGGTACACGAGGCGTGCGGCTGCCGCTGGGCGACGACGAAACAGCGCTGCGCGCGATGATATGGCGCGCCACCGACCGTGCCTATAAGAGTGCCGCAGAACGTCTAGGCAAGGTGATTACCAACCGTAAGGTCAAGGTGGCCGAAGAAGACTCCTCGGCCGATATGTCGCGCGAGGCAGCTCACCGCCATATCGACGAGCTCCGCGAACTGCCTGTCGACACAGCAACATGGCGCCAGCGCATCGTCAATGTAAGCAAGGTCTTCGACGCTGTGCCCCACCTGTACGAAGGCACGGTAAGCTTTACGGTTAACAACCTTGTGAAGTACGTTGTGAACTCCGAAGGCAGCGTAATCCGCACGGTCGAGCCCATCATCAAAATGATGATTTCGTGCAAGACGAAGTCCGACGACGGCATGTCGCTCCCCCTCTACCGCAGCTACTCGGCCTACAAGCAAGAGAATCTGCCATCGGAAGCGGAACTGCGGGCCGACGCACAAAAGCTGGTGGACCTTGTTACGCGCCTGCGTACCGCACCGCTTACCGACACCTATACGGGCCCTGCAATTCTAACTGGACGTGCTTCGGGCGTGTTTTTTCATGAGATTTTTGGCCACCGCGTAGAAGGCCACCGTCAAAAAGATGCCAACTCGAGCCAGACGTTCAAGGCATTCCTGAATAAGCGGATTTTACCAGACTTTATCGACGTCGTGTTCGACCCGTCGATCCAGCAGCGCGAAGGCAAGGACATTGCCGGGTGGTATCGCTACGACGACGAGGGCATTCCTGGCCAGCGCGTTGTTGCCGTCGAACGCGGCATCTTTAAGCAGTTTCTTATGTCGCGCTCCCCTATCGAACACCACCCTACTTCGAACGGTCACGGCCGCCGCCAAGCTGGCAACCGCTGCGTCTCGCGCCAGTCCAACCTACTCGTCCATGCTCACGTTACCGTACCGGCCGACTCGCTGCGCGCCATGCTGCGTGCCGAGTGTCGCAAGCAGGGCAAGGACTATGGCCTGCTCTTCGATGATATCGAAGGCGGCTTTACCTTCACACAACGCACCTTGCCAAATTCGTTTAATGTGTCGCCTCTCGTCGTGTACAAGATTTACACCGATGGCCGCCCCGACGAGCTCGTGCGCGGCGTCGACCTCATCGGCACGCCCCTCGTGATGTTTGGCAATATCGTTGCCGCAGGCGACGACGTAGACATCTTCAACGGCACGTGCGGCGCCGAATCTGGATGGGTTCCCGTAAGCGCTAGCTCTCCAAGCTTGCTCGTCTCCACCGTCGAAGTCCAGAAGAAGCAAAAATCACAGGCCAAGCTCCCCATCCTCGACGATCCTTCGGCCCAAACAGGAGCCCAACCATGAACCGCCTGCTCACACCTCTCGCACTCGCCGTGCTGGTTGCGTCTACCCTTGCTGCACCCACACTAGGAGCAAGGGGCACCGACCCCAACGTTGTGTTCCGCGCTATGAAGGCCGAAATGGACCGGTCGATGCGCGAGCTTCGCATGGACGACCTGCGGCGTCCGTACCACATCGAATATGCCGTTACCATCCGCCGCGCTGTAAGCGCTCATGCCATTCTTGGCAGCGTCGAAGACACCGACACAGCCTCGGTCATGACCGTTGACGTACGCGTGCGCGTGGGCAACGAGACGTTCGACAACACGAACTTCTTCGACGTTTCCTTGGGCTTCTTTGGCAGTACCGACGACGAAGAGGAGTTTCGCACTAGGCGTGTTCCCATGGCGTCCGACGAGCGCCGCCTGCAACGTGAACTGTGGCTTGCCACCGACGCCTGCTACAAGCAAGCGCTTGAGATCTTCTCGAAAAAGGAGGCAACCCTCAAGAATAAAACACGCATCGACACAACGCCCGACTTCCGTTTGTTGCCACCTACCGAACAGTCGGACGTGCGCCATCGCACGGTGCGCGGCAACATTGCCGACGTCGTGAACACCATCGTTCCATTGTCGGCCATCTTCCGCGACTATCCCGATATATATTCGTCGCGCGTTGGCATGGAAATCGTCCCCGTCGAGCGCTTCGTGCTTACGTCCGAAGGACGCAAGATCCACACTGTGCACATCTTTTGCGGGCTAGAAGTTATTGCCACTACGCAAGCCGAAAACGGCCAGTACCTTGGGCAGACATATGCGGCTTACGGCACGCTACCCACGGATCTTCCGAGTGCCGACTCCTTGCGTCGTGCCATCACGTCGATGGCGCGCCTCTTGGCAGCCCAGCGCACGGCGCCTACCATCGAGGCCTACAGCGGTCCGGTGCTGTTCGAAGGTCAAGCCGCCGGCGAAGTGTTCATGCAGCACTTTGCTCCGCAGCTTGTAGCGCAGCGGCCGCCGCTTAGCGACGCCGGCTTTTCTGCTGGCGAAAGCTCCATGGCGTTCCAAAACAAGATTGGCGCTCGCGTGTTGCCGGAGTTTCTCTCTGTGTCGTCGGTGCCCCTTAAGGAGAAGGACAAGGGGCGAAACGTTGTGGGAGCGTATCGCATCGACGACGAGGGCATAGCGGCGCGCGACATGGTGGTGGTTGAGAAGGGCTACCTGCGCACGTTGTTAGCGTCGCGCGTGCCTACCAAGCGCATACGCGAAAGCAACGGCAGCATGCGTGGCGGCGCTGCGATGTACAGCGTACTGGAAGTGCGTACCGACGACGCCAAGCGGGCATTAGACGGCAAGGCGCTTCGCGCCCGACTACTCAAGTTGGTGAAGGATCGGGCGCTGCCGTATGGGATCATTGTACGTAAGGCCCTTAACACCAACCTGCTGTACACGGGCATCTATCCCATGGTAGGAGCCGACTTCCCCTTGCCGCGTGGCGAGGGCAAGCTGGGCTTGTTAGAGGTTGTGCGCGTGTTTCCCGACGGGCGCGAAGAGATTGTTCGTGGGGTCGAGGCGGCAGGATTAGCACCGCTCGTGTTTAAGGACATCGTGGCGACGTCGCAGGCCACCACCGTCCACAGTGCCTTAGTACCTTCGGTAGCGCCATCGTTCATCACGGGTGGCTCGCAATACCTAGCGGCCAGCGTTATCACGCCCGACCTCTTGTTCGAGGACGTCGAGATACGCCCCCTCGAAGGAGACGTACCCAAGCTACCGCTGCTATCGTCGCCGTTGCGTTAGGGCGAGCGGCCACAGGTGGCCGCCCCTACGTTCGTCGGCATGCAGGTGAATGTTTTTCGGGTGTAGGAGCAGGCCCCTGGGTCTGCCCCCCCGCGCAGCGTTCCATGCATATGTCCCGCGCAGCGTCCCATGCAATGTCCCATGCAATGTCCCATGCAATGTCCCATGCAAATGTCCCGCGCAGCGTCCCATGCAATGTCCCATGCAATGTCCCATGCAAACGTCCCGCCCAGCGCAATTACGGCACCCTAAACCGAAACCCTAGATACACAAAACGCTGATCGGTTGGACCCCATGCCATTGCAGCATCAAAGTGTGGCCCAAACGGACGCTCCGGCGCAATAATTGGGTCTTGCTGAAAGAAATTTGTCGCATTTTCTATGCCCACGTACACGTCGAAGTCACTAAATCGATGTTGGACCTGACCATTTAATCGCGCAAATCCTGGGAACGCGTCGCCACGGCGATGCTCAGGAGTAAGATGCTCCGTCGATGGTAGCCGCCCGCCGCTGTGATACGACCACGTTGCATCAATCTGCCACGAGTCGTCGGGCAGTGCCCACGACGCTGTTACCAATACCCGATCGCGCGAGAACATCGGACGTTCCATGAGCTTGCCGCCAAACGTCGTGCGGTTGTCCACCCTGCGATACGCTACGTTAACGTCCAACCCCGGCAACACACTCATCAGGGCCTGCACCATGCCGGCCGTGGCAAAACTGCGCCCATCCCCCAAATTTCTAAACTGTACGCTGCCCGGCACTGCATCAAAGTCTACAACCAACTGGTTATTAAACTCAGTATGATACAGCTCGGCATCCAACGTAACAGCCCGCCCAAATACTTCCATGACGTGCGTTATCGACACGCCATAATTCCACGACACCTCTGGCCGTATGTCTGTCTCGATGATAGGGGGCATCGAAGTTATAAAGGCCGAAATATTCTCGGCCACAAGCGTTGGAACGCGGTACCCCTTGCCCGCCGAGGCGCGAAGCGTTGTGTAGTCGGTCATAGACCACTTGCCATGTACCCGAGGCGTTACAAACGTGCCAAACATATTGTGCTCGTCAACGCGCATGCCGCCAATCAGCGTTACTCCGTTGAATGGCTTCGTGGTGACCTCGGCAAAAATGCCCGGCACCGATTCCCAACGGTTGAGATTCCTGTCAAGGATGCTTTCGGCAACGTCGTCGAACTGCCACGATAGTCCCGCCATCATGCTAACATCATCACGAAACGGCAATGCCGTCAGCGCCCGCACTTGTGCCGAGCGCTGACGTCCTTCATACTGGCGCAACCCAAAGAAGCTGCTGTAGTCATGCCACGAGGCGTTGGCTACAATGGCAACACTACTGCCCTCGACTGCGTCGAAGGCATCGAGTAGGCCCACCTTGGCAAACACTTCACTCCTGTCGATGGTAGTGCGCATGGCAAAGCGATCGTCGCGCGGAGCCCTGTCGTCGAAGCTGGCTCCCATCTGCCCTGTCGCATAGCCATCGCGCAACAACCGCCCTAGCACCTGCACTTCGATGTCGTCGTTGTTAAACCACCATCGGTTCAGTAGATTCCACTGGCGGAACTTCGGCATGTCCAAAAATCCATCGGTGTTTTGGTCAACTTCGCCGTTAAACGTTCTGCCGTGTGCCATCACCATGGTACCTAACTCGTCGTTCAACACAATGGCCGATGTTGCATTTACCTCGGCACGGCCCAGCGTGTTGCCATACATGTTTAGATAGAACGGCTCGCTCGACATTGGCTTGCGGTATTCAACGTTGATTTGCCCCGTCATTGCCTCGTAGCCCTGCGAGACGGTCGCTGCCCCTTTTGAAATACTTACAGACTCCATGAACGGACCAGGGATGTGGTCTAGGCCGTACGGAATCTCCATGCCGCGTACGGCCGGTACTGCCTCGGTAAGCAACTGGGTGTAGGTGCCACGCAAGCCCAGAAGCTGGATCGTACGGGCGCCGGAAATAGCGTCCGAGAATGACACTTCCACCGTGGGCGACTTCTCGAACGACTCGGCAAGCGAGCAACAGGCGGCCTTGGTAAGGTCGCGACTCGAAATGCGCTCGGTCTTAACAGGTGCCGAGGTTATGCTCGACTGCTCGGCTTCGACGGTAACGGCGCGGCCTTCGACGTTCACAAGATCGAGAACCACACGCGTCATGTCGTCCTGCACAGCATAGCGCCGTGTGGTGTAGCCAACGTGGCGCACCTCGATGGAGTCGAACCCAGCAGCCACGGCAATCAAAAATCGGCCATCGCTATTGGTACGGGTTCCGGGGCCGTTAGGCACGAACTGGACGGTAACGCCGGGTAACGGCAGAAAGGTCCCGCCATCTTGACGTTGTACGACAACACCTTCCTTTGTGGATTGCGAAAACGCTAGCAATGGTACTGCCATCAAGGCAGCAATGCATCGAATAATCATGGTAAATTCCTCTGTTGAACATGTGACACAAACGGCACGGCCAGCCCACGCGAACAAGCGTAGGACAGGCGTCAACAGAGTGGCGCTATATTCGGAAGCAGCACAGAACCTCCGGAGGGGCTTCCGGAGGAGAAAGCGTCGACGGGCCAACGGCTACCGCTAACGCTGGGGAATGGTCTGCCAGTGGCTCCAGCACAGGCAGTGCAACACCCATCGGTACATCGGGCACCTTCGTGGTTGTTGGCGCCATGCCGTCAAGGTCGAGCGCCGATACCACAACCGTGGTGCCGCAGCAATTGTCTTCGGAATCCGGCGACTCACCTTCGCAGCAGGCCGAATCGGAACAATCCACGTCGCATACGTCGCCAGCAACAAGTGCGCGACAGTAGCCTACAGAAACTGGAACGCCAGCCGTAGCAACGAACGACAGGACCAAAACGATATGTGTGAGCAGGCGAATCACGGTTGCGGTGCAAAACTACGATAATGCGTTACGAATATTTGCACGTCGGCCATTTGGCGCTTTGGTGCATACATACTAGTTTCGACGTGGCCGTAGCAAGCGACGACATCTCACGGAGAGGGATTCATCATGAGTTCGTTTGAAAAGCACTACCCATTGGGCAACCAAACCATCGTTTGGAAAGCCGACTTATGCCAGCACTCTGGCCGTTGCTTTGGCAACTTACCCGAGGTGTTCAATCCGCGGGTGAAGCCGTGGATACAGCCCGACAATGCCGATGCCGAGCGTGTTATTGCTGTGGTGCGAATGTGTCCGTCGGGCGCCCTTACGCTACTTCAGAATTCCGAGGCCGCCGCAACCCCGCCTGCCGAGGCAGTGCCAACTGCACCGGCGCAAACGGCAGCTCCTGCCGAGGCACCGCCTGTAAGTATCAAGATCAGCCCCAATGGCCCGATACGTGTTACCGGTGTTATCACCATTGCGTTGCCCGACGGATCCGAAGTAACAAGAATGCCTCCAACCGCTCTTTGCAGGTGTGGACATTCCAAGGCAAAGCCGTTCTGCGACGGCAGCCACGCACGCGAAGGGTTCCGCGACGAGTAATGGCACGCCAATTGCCCGTACAGTGTTTCTCGAACATTATCCTTACGTCATTGCCTAAATGATGTGTTTGCCGTACATTTGAGCCAATGCGAACGTTCTCTTTCCTTTGCGCCCTGGTCTTGCTCGTCTCTACCGCCTATGCGGTCGAGTCGCTCCTCCAGTCGTTTACCGCCCGCTCCACCGGAGCATCCGTTACCATCGAATGGCGCACGTCGTCGGACGCAGCTCTAAGCTCCTTCGAGGTCGAGCGCGCCGGCTCCGATAACGTCTTTCGTTTTGTCTCAACGGTACCCGCTCGTGGTGCCAGCCAAGTTCACTCCTATGTCGACGAAGACGTGTTCGCCAAGGGCGATGGCTCGAATGAGATTCAGAACAACCAACTTCAGTACCGCCTCAAACTTGTTCGCCCCGATAGGTCCTATACCTACTCCAACAGCGTTGCCGTTACACACTCTGTTAGCAGCATCAAACGCACGTGGGGCATGATTAAGGAAATGTTCCGCTAACGGCGGACGCTACCCCTATGCGCTTCCGGCAGGCCCTACTGCCCCTTTCGTTCGTTTGCCTTGCTGTCCTGACAGGGGGCGTCGGTCTACATGCGTCCGACAACAACCTGCCTACGCGATGCGGCTTTTATGAAGCAGCCGTCCAGCGGATGAGCACGCAGCCGGGCCAGCCAGCGGCAATTCTTACAGAGCGCCCTACGGGACTCGATGAGTTCCTTGAAGACCCCAACGGTATATTCCGTATTCACTTTACCAGGAATGGGCCGAACGCTGTTCCTGTTGCTGACACCAATGCAAATGGTGTTCCGGATTACGCTGAAATCGCCCTCGAAAGTATGCTGTTTGCACTCAACGTGCAGGTAAACGACGTAGGGCTGCGCCCGCCACCACCCGACGACGGCGCCGGTGGCTCGAAGGCCATCGACGTCTACCTGCTCGACCTTTCACGCGCCGGCTCGACCGGAAGCGGCATTTACGGTATCACGAGGACCGACAAACTACTGTCGTCGACTGCCACCACGAGTCGATACACCTGCTTTATGGAGGTTGACAACGACTTTGCTGCGACAGACAGGAACCGGCAAGGCATCGCGCCCTTTGCCACCTTTGGCACCGACGCATTGCGAGCCACGTGCGCGCACGAGCTGTCGCACGTAATACAAATCGGCTCCTATTCGTTTGGCGTCGAACAAACGATGATTTACGAGATGTCGGCCACGTGGATGGAGCTACGCTGCTACCCCGCAATCCGCGACTGGGCTGTCTACCTCAACGCCCTGTTGTTGCGTCCCGACGGCTTCCCTTTTTCGCGTACCACGTCGAGCAACGGCTATGCCTGGGGATGGTTTGGCAACGTTCTTGCGCTTGACGGTGGCGACGTACCAATGCGCCGAACGTGGGAACGCATCGCTAACGGCGAGAAGCCCTATGCGGCACTGTTTGCTGCCTGTACCGACGTTGGGCCGTCGTTTACCGAGCGGTTTTGTCGCGCCCTTGGCGTGCTCTACCGTACCGGCCAACGTGGTGTCGTTAACGAGGCCCTACCCGACGCCCACCTGCTTCGCGAAATCACGCTTCGTATCGACGATGTGGCTCAGCCACCGTCGGCCCTTGCAGCTCCATCCTTGCAACCCTTTGAGGTTGCAGCCCTGCGCTGGACGGTGCCTGGGCAATCCACGCCGTCGGTGGTCTCACTGCTGCTAACAAATACCAATCTCGCAGCCATTGGCAGCCCCCACGACGAGTCGGCCGTGTTCTCGGTCCGCCTTGCCGAGCGCTCGCAGCAAGGCATGCCGATAACCGGAACCACGTGGTCTGTCGACGTTACTGGACCTAGCCACTGCACCTTCGTCGATGGCATCGCCACGCGTTCAACCGGTGCCCCCTTTCCAATGCCGGTAAAGGTGGGAGTTCACCAGACGTTATACCTACCAACGGATGGGGGAAGCATTGGCGAAGAGGCAACCGTGCGGCTCTACAATGCGTCGATGGCGCTACTTAGCGTAAGCGTTGTGCCGCTTCGACTACAGGGGTCGGCCATCGTAGCAGCTATCGACGTACCAGCGACGTTACGGCCTGCCGTCTACATAGCCGTGGTGGACGTTGCCGGCACTACAACCCGCCACAAGGTAGCGGTTGAATGAGTAGGGGTAACCTTCGCGCCGACAACCTGCACAAGTCGTACAACGGAACAGCCGTTGTGCGTGATGTAAGTCTGCACGTCGAAGGGGGCTCGGCCCTTGGAATTCGTGGAGCCAACGGCTCGGGCAAGTCCACGTTAGTACGCATGCTGGCCGGCGTCTTACGTCCCGACGCTGGCACCGTATCACTTCAAACCAGCGGAACCTTTGTCCCCCGCGAGACCATTGCCCACCACATCGGCTTCGTAGCGCCCTACTTGCAGTTATACGACGAGTTTACGCCGGCAGAGCTCCTGGCGATGCATGCGCGCCTTGCGGGGCGTCGTCTGCCCATGCAGCGTAGCGCCGAGTGTTTCGACGCTGTGGGCCTGCGCATTCGCCCCCGCACGTTGGTGCGTGAACTTTCATCGGGTCAGCGCCAGCGCGTTGCTCTTGCCTTGGCCATTAGTCTCGATCCAGTGGCTCTCATCCTTGACGAACCAGGGGTAACGCTCGATGCCGACGGCCGTGCCGCCATCGAGCGCGTCGTGGCTATGCAGTGCAACAACGGAGGATTCGTTATTCTTGCCTCGAACGACGAACGCGAACTGCAACTGTGCCATACCTACGTTACTCTCGACCCCTCCTTGGCTGTCTAGCCACCCTCGCCTTGTACGCCTGTGCCGAAGACGTGCGCACCACGGTGCCGCCTGCGTCTGACGTGCTACCCATTGCCACGTGGACGCTTCCAGAACGCCTTACGTTTTGTGGCGAAGAGGTTCCCCTACACATCCCCGAGGTGCGCGAACGTGCCGAACGTGAGTTCTACGTCAACCTACAAACCCCTGGCCAGATTATTCTGTACCTAAAGCGCGCCGGGCGTTACTTCCCGCTCTATGAGCGCCTGTTGCGCGAGTCGGGCGTGCCCGACGACCTTAAATACATCTCTGTAGCCGAGAGTGCCCTCTTTATGGCACGCTCGCCGAAGGACGCCGTAGGCCTGTGGCAGTTTATACCCGCCACTGCAAAGGCCATGGGCCTTGTTGTTACCGACGACGTCGATGAGCGCCGCCATCCCGAACGTAGCACAGCAGCCGCCATTAAGTATCTGCACCAGGGTTTCAAGCAAACAGGGTCGTGGACTACCGCCGCCGCCGGCTATAACATGGGACATGAGAACCTTGCCGAAAACCAGCGCTATCAGTCGGCTCATAACTACTACGACCTGTTCCTCAACGAAGAAACCTCGCGCTACATTCTGCGCATTGCCATCATCAAGCACCTCATGGAACAGTCGGCATCGTACGGCATTACGTTGCCGTCTGCCGCCATGTACACGCCGTCGCCCTCTCGCCCCATTCCTGTTGAAGGGGGCATCGCGAGCATTGCAGAATGGGCTGTGGAACAGGGCACCACGTATAAGGACGTGAAGCTGCTGAACCCGTGGATACTAAAGCGGGCGTTACCGGCGCCGCCCAAGGGACACCTATGGGTAATCGACGTTCCCGCGGCGAAGACGCCGGTTACTCGGTAACGAACACCAAGCTGCGACTGCCGCCGGCAACCATAACGGCAACACCGGCGCGAAGCGCCGGCGCTTCGATTCGACGCCCCTGCAGGTCGAACCACATCGTGTCGCTCCCCATGGCGCGTATATCGGCCATGGTTACACAATGCCCCTTACTCGAGGGCGGTGGCGTAGTGCTAGAAACCGACGTACTTGTGGTGGGTTCGGGGCGCACAAACATGCGGCCAGACCGGGTGCCAGCCACGATACGGCGATGCCCGCCTGACGTCGTAACGACGGCAAGAGAGCTTACTTCCAGGTCGGTAAGTCCGTCATTCCAGGGCAACCACTCAAGCTGCGGAGCAGCCCACGTAAACACACCAAGGGCCGACTTGTAACCTGTAGAAAGCACAAACGTGCGCCCGCTGGCCACAACGTCAAACGCAAAGGCAAGGTACTTGTCAATGCCGTCATTAAACAGCTTCCACACTTCGCTGCCGGGCCCACGCACATACATGCCGCCCGCTACGCTGAAGGGCAGCGTATTGGCCACCTGCCAACCATCGGCAGATTCGACGATGGCGTGCGTAGAGATAGGGTCGAACGGGAAACCACGATTATCGGTCTGATACGGCTTGTTCGTGCCACCAATGCGGACCAAGCCGTTCTTGGCTGTGCCCATCATAAAGCCGCGGCGCGTATTCGCAAATACGTTCACGGTCGTGGATTCAAACAGGTCTACATCGCGCAGCCGTACAAACTCCTGAATCGACTCATCGAACGCATACAGACCATACGCTTGCGAACCCGCATACAGGACGCCTGTGGCCGTGTCGTGCTCTAGCACACGCACAATCACAGCCGGCGGTATGCCCGGAACATGCAACCATGTTCCATCCCGAAGCAGGAATACTCCCTCGTCGCCAAACGACGCCCACAGGTTGCCGTTCCATACTATCACGCTGTACATTGGCTGCGGCTCGAGCGTAGCCGTATCGCGTAGCGGTCCCGCAGGATGTGGTCCCCACGACAAGCCGCCATCAACAGATTGAAGCGGTCCACAGGCCGTCGTTGCTGCTATCAGGGTATCGCCCAGCACGACGATACGATTTATCGATTGTGGCGACTGTCCACAGCTAGCAACGATTGATGCCTGCCAGGGCTCTTGTGCACGTGCACAAACGAAAACCGCCAGCATGAACACCGCCGCCACCATCTTGCGCACTCCGATAAGGGGCACTGCAAGAACATTGATGGCCGAGGAATTCATGCCGGCGGCTAACGAGGCGCTCGAAAGCGCTTACTTGGATTCTTTTTGGAATACCGGCGACGTGCTTTCCATCACGTGGCCATACACAGGCAGCTCTACACTTGCATGGTCGGGATGGTCAGTTACAAAGCTCACCTTGGCATTGAAGGAACCAGACTTGCCAGGAATTGTCTTGATCACAAGGTCAAATTTCTCGCCTGGCTTCAGTGTGCGTTTGCCAGTTGTATTTAGCGATACACCGTTGTCGGCAACAAAATTCGAGAAGGTAATCGGGCCGTCGCCGTTGTTGGCGATCGAGAGCGATGCGCTGGCTTCGACGCCAATGCGCATGTCGACAAGTGAGAAGTACGTCTGCGGCGAAATCGATACGGCGCGCTGAATGTCGGCGCGCAAGTGAAGCCACGTTGTTGTGGTGTCAACACCATCCGTATACTTCACGGTGATGCTCTTGCTTACAAGTCCATTCTGCGTGGGGCTGATGTTCAGCTTGACGTTCATCGAGCTTACCTCGCCGGCGCTCATCTCAAGCCTGTCGGGATCCGTCTTGGTACAACCGCAGCCGGGCTTGATTTCGAGCAGCTTGATAAGGCCACCCTTGCCAACGTTCTTCATCTTGATGGTACCTTCAAGATAGCCACCTGTGGGCGGCTTTACCTTACCCCAATCGTAGGTTTCGCCACCTACAACTTCGAACTTGGCCTGCGCAAACGAAAGAGCTGTCGAAGCGACAAGTGCAACCGCAAGTGTTAACAATGAACGCAACATTGAAGATGTCCCGAAAAAGTGAATCGTAGAATCAATCCGCTGCAACGCTGTGCTGCAGGCGGCTGGTCATGACGTGTTGAGAACAAAAATAGTCCATCGAACGAAACGAAGCCCTATGGCGAACCAAATGCTGTTAGGAATCGTAGGGCAAAGCTTACGTCAAACGTGCGCCAGTCGGCGTTGGCCGCAGTTGTCGTAAGCGGGAGCCCCACCACGATGGTGGGTGTAACATACATGCCTCGCGCCAGCGATATATCGTAGCCCCCTGTAAGAGCAACCGACGCAAGGAAGGCAGACGCTGATGCTACCGTCCGGCCTGCATCCACCAAGTGGCGCTGCGACGGTGGGTTGGTGGTAAACTGATAGTCGCTGGGCGATAGCACCACCTCTTCGAGCGTGCTCGAAGAGTGAATGAGCGTTCCTAGTCGTAAAGCCGCACCTATCGTGACATTAGATGCAAGAGGACGGAATCGAAGCCCACCCTGTAATGACAAATAGCCCATGGCAGTGTTGTAGGCATATTCGGTGCGCAAGGTTCGCCCATCATACAACGGGAATTCCTGAACGTCCGAGGCAAACGTAGCCGTAACGTTGCCATAGCCCACGCCCGCCCACAAGGCCACATCACCACGCTGCCACGTTTCAACAACCGCACTTAGCCACATCGGCACGCCTTCGCCGGCAGCAAATTGGCAACACGGCACCTGCTCTACATACTCTAGCCCTCCAGAATGCATAGCCCTGCCGTAGCCCGCCTCGAAGCCTAGAAACGTGGTAGGTGGCGCCGACGGTTGCCGTACGCTGTATTGCCAATCAAAGCCCTGACTCTTAACAAGAAGGGGCACCGCAAATAGGCAAGCCGCAAGCAGGTAGCGCATCATGGCATGACTACCATTGGAACCGTGTGGCGCTGCCAGCCGGCAGTAACAACCACCATGTATTGCCCCGCCACAAAGCCCGCAACATCGACGGGAATCATCGTAAGATCGGCACCAAGTTCAATGGCAGCCCTTTGCCAGAACTCACGCCCCGTTTGATCGACCACAGAGATGTGCGCCGTTGTGGGCCGAGCCGACGATAGCACAATGGTAGCCACCGTTGTTGATGGGTTTGGTGTCACCCCAACGGCCAAGCCATTGGGGATGACGGTCTTGTATTCAAGGCCGCAGATGGAGTCGGTAGAATACGTTCCCGATGCTGGACGTATCACGAGGACGTCGTCGCAGGAGCCACTGCCAAAGCGGGACTGTGACGCAACAACAGATATGGGCGTCGAGGCACGTTGGCCCAAAAACGTATCGAAGACGAGTCGCACGAGAGTGTCGCTGGCAAGAAACGCTCCTGGCGACTCAAGTTCGACGAGTAGGCGTCCGGGAACAACTTCGGCTGCAGAACGAACGACGGCGGTGGCCGACGCCGTACCGGCGGTAACTGTCGTACGAAAGCGCAGCAGCGTGGGGTCGTAGGCAAGCACAAAGGTCGCGCGATCGGCTCGCCCAACAGAACGCGCTGTAACGGCGATGGGCATGTCGACCAACGTGCCGGGCCGCGTCCGTACGACGGTTGGCGTGCGCACGTCGGTGGTATCTGGCGGAAGGCCCAAGGCCGTACACAGCACGGCGAATGGGCGTTCATCGGCGTTGGTGTGAACGTTCATGGTTAATTGCCGGGCACCTAGGCCGCCGGGCAAAAAACTCAGCGACAGCGTGGTCCGCTCGGCGGGCTGTAGCCGTAGATTGGATGGCACGACGCGCAGCGCGTCGTTCGCGCCGTCAATGGTAATGCTGTCGATGCGCAACTCGGCATTACCTAGGTTGTGCACGTCGAGTGTGCGTCGCTGCTCGGCGTCACACGAAGGCATTAACACGATTGGGCCAAAGTCCACAACCGTCGAGGCCAGTTCAATTTGAGGTCGACGCCCGGTACCAGTAAGAATAAACGCGATCGATTGCTCGCCGTCGGGAACGCCAGCGATGGCTCTGGTATGCAAGTCGGTTTCGATAACGTAGCGCGCCCGATAGGTTCCCGCAATGGTGGGCGCAAAGCGAATGTCGACGGTGTCGTCGGCGCCCACGGCGAAGGCCGTACCTCCCACTGCAAGTGGCCGTTCGAGCACAAAACCGGCAACGTCACGCGGTGCCCCTTGCACAACTTCTTGGGTGGAGTGTATGCGCAGGTTGCCACGATTACGCAGAATGAGCCGTGCGCGGCATCCGGGGCCCAAGGCCGAGACGTCACCGAAGTCGATGGTGTCGCCAGCAAGCCGCACCGGCGAAATGTCGCCGGTGGCAGTAAGCAGTTCAACGCGCTGCTCAACGCCAATCCCACGCAGGAGGACGTGGACAGAGTCGGTGCCCGCACTCTGTTGTGGTCGATACACAATGGTAAAGCGTGCGCTGTCGGCGCCTCGGTTTACAGGGCTGTACGACACGTCCCATTCCAGCGTTGACCGCGGACCGAATACGGGCTGAGTGAACCGCTCGACGACGAATTCGTCGACGCCAACGCTGCTCGACAACAGAGTTAGACGTTGGTCGCTAACGGCAATGGGTTGGTCGGTGACATTTTGGACCGACCACGACCGCGACGGAGGCGTGGGACGCGGAGGTACGTAGACCGAGTCGAAGTTGATCGTGTTATTCGAGGAGGCCAAGATCGACCGAGTTTTCAGGCCGCGTAGCACGAACTGCACGTCAACACCATTCCCGGCAATGTCATCGGCATAGACGATGCGCAACCGAAGCAAGGCCTGGTTTACCACGTCGGGTGGCAGCAGGGGTTGATTGGCAAAGGCCAAAAAATCTAGGCGCAGCGTACGCGCTTCACCAGCGGGCACAACAAGCGGCAGACCCGTGGCCCTTGCAAACTCCTCCTTGTTGGGGTCGTTCGGCTGGGCACCCGTCGAAGGGTCGTTGGTGATGATGAAGTAGGGCTCGACAGACAGCGGAATCGACACATCGCGGCTGTCGTTATTCTCGATCGTAATCGTCCGCGACACGGGCAAGCCCACCAGGGTAACGCCAAAGTCGACCGTGCGATCGCGTCGATCATTCTCGTTCCAAAACACGGCAACCGTCGGCTGAGCACGAGCCGTTAGGGCTGTCCCAGCAACAAGGACAACGAGCGTGGCAAAAAGAACGAGGCGAGCGGGCATGGACGGCATGGTTGGGACGTCGGCAGCGATGCTGCCACCAGGTCTGAAGTTACGATCGACGGGTGCCAACCCTAGCCGTCGTTACGGAGTAAGCATCGGCGGCCATGAGCGGATTACCGACGTAATCCAGCCCGGCACAATGCCAAGGGCGATAACGGCCACGGTCGACACGGCAAGCGTAATGGCGGCGATACCCGATGGTGACTCCGAGGTATCACCCGATGGTTCGGTGAAGTACATCTTCACAACGAGGCCAAGGTAGAACCATACAGAAATCACGCTAGAGGCAACGGCAACAATGGTTAGCCATGTAAATCCGGCATCGATGGCAGAAACGAATAACAGATACTTACCAAAGAAGCCGCCAAGAGGCGGAATACCGGCAAGCGAGAATAGAAAGATCGACATGAGAGCCGCTAGGACTGGCTGCCGCTTACCTAGGCCTGCATAGTCGTCAAGCTGCAGGTGACCACCTTCTTCGCGCTCGAGAATGCCAACGATAACGAAGGCCCCTATTTGCATAAATGTATAGGCCGTGGCGTAAAAGACGATAGCTTCCGAGCCAGATGTGGTACCGTTAACGATTCCCATCAGCATATAGCCGGCATGAGCAATCGACGAATAGGCAAGCATGCGCTTAACGTTGCTTTGAGCGATTGCCGAGATGTTGCCTACAAGCATGGTAACGGCAGAAACGATAGCAACCATAAGCTGCATTTGCCCTGTTACCACCGAATCACCCGCCATCACGACAGAGGCAATCGGAATGAGTGCCGAGAACGCTGCGGCCTTACCGCCAGTCGACATGAACGCCGTCACGGCCGTCGGTGCCCCTTCGTAAACGTCGGGAGCCCACTGGTGGAATGGGAAGGCGGCTATCTTGAAGCAGAAGCCGATAACAAGTAGCGTGGCGCCAATAGCGAACAAAACTGGGAAGCGCAAAGCGTCGGATACTACAGCAGAGCCAATAGCGCCGAACTCGAGCGAACCGGTAGCGCCATAGATGAGGGCCATTCCGTACACCAAAAAGCCAGAAGCAAAGGCACCAAGGAGGAAGTACTTCAGGGCTGCCTCGACCGAGCGGATATCTGAGCGAAGGAATCCCGACATCACGTAGAACGAAATCGACATGAGTTCAACGCCGATAAACGTAACGAGCATATGGTTTGAGTGTGCCATCAGCATCATACCAGTGACGGCAGATACAAGCAAGGTGTAGAACTCATCCAACTCGCCATCGAGGCGCTGCAGGTAGGGTCGTGCAGCGATCATCGACAGAATGCCTGCCGAGCAGAACAACACGTCAAAGAAATTGGCATAGCCACCAGTCGTAATCATACCGCTGAACATCGTACCCTTTGCCCCAGCCGTTACAACGGCAAGAATGGCCGTCAGAGCAAGAGTGCCTAGGTAGTAACCAAACACCAATTTGGTGTTGCGGACGTAGGCCTGAATAACGATACCAACGGCACCGAGGGCAAGCCAGATAACAACTAGGGGGAGAACCTGAAAGAGTGCGGGCATCATGGGCGTAGAACTCACGGTATCAACGAGGGGTGACGGAGGCCGACGGCGGCGTGCTCATCGACGTGTGATGCATGACGTGGCCGACGACGGCCCTGACAGACTGTTCGGATAGGCGCATAAATGTGTGTGGGTACACGCCAATCCAAACGATGAACACAACGAGAGGAGCAAGTTGCCAGTACTCGCTTGTTGTTAGGTCGCGTAAGTGGTGGTTTTCAGGGTTGTCGTTCTTGCCAAACATCACGCGCTGGAACATCCATAGCAGATAGACAGCGGCGAAGATGACGCCTGAGGCGCTCACGATGGCATACCACCAGCTGTTGAGATAGGGCGAGCGGAACGCACCAAGAAGGGTTAGGTATTCGCCCACAAAGCCGTTAAGCCCTGGCAAGCCCACCGAGGCAAACATGGCAATGGCAAAGAACACGGCGAAGCGCGGCATGGCCGACGTAACGCCTCCGTATTCCGAAATCTCGCGCGTATGGCGACGTTCGTACAGAACGCCAACGCACAAGAAGAGCATCCCTGTGGACAAGCCGTGGTTGACCATCTGAATGACGGCACCTTGGATACCTTCGACGGTTAGCGAAAAAATGCCGAGCACAACAAAGCCCAAGTGACTTACCGATGAGTATGCCACAAGTTTCTTGACATCGGTTTGTACCATGGCAACCAGTGCCCCATACACAATGCCAACCACAGCAAGGATACTGATAGGGGCAGCCCATGCTGCCGAAGCTGCTGGGAATAGTTCAAGGTTGAAACGGATGAGACCGTAGGTACCCATCTTGAGAAGCACAGCGGCAAGGATAACCGAACCAGCCGTGGGCGCCTGTACGTGGGCGTCGGGAAGCCACGTGTGGAGGGGGAACAGTGGCACCTTAATGCAGAATGCCAAGGCAAAGGCCAAAAACAGCCACGTTTGAGCTTCGATGCCAATTGCTGGGGCCACCATCCGCAGCTTCATAAGGTCGGTAGTAAAGCCCACACCAGCGGCGTCTCCATAGAAGCCCAGCCAAATGATAGCCAGCAACATCAGAAGAGAGCCAACGAGTGTATACAAGAAGAACTTTACCGCAGCGTAGACGCGGTCCTTGCCGCCCCAGATACCGATGATGAAGTACATCGGAATCAGAATCACTTCCCAAAACACGTAGAACAGGAAGGTGTCCAACGCCATAAACACACCCGTCATGCCAAACTGCAATAGCAAGAGGAGCATGTAGTATTCCTTCTCCTGCTTCTTGATGGAGGTGAAGGACGTGAGTAGCGCGATAGGCATCACGAATGTCGTCAGCAACACAAGCAACAGGCTGGTGCCGTCGACTCCAACTCGGAAGCCAGCATCAATGCTCGCAATCCAGGATGTGTTTACAACGAACTGCATGGCCGACGACGACGCGTCGAACGAAACCAGCATCAAAAGCGAAAGTGCGAACGTTACCAACGATACCGCCAGCGCGGTGAGGCGAATGGCCTTGCCTTGGTTACGATCGATAAGCAAGACGGCCAACGACCCCGCAAGTGGTACGAAGAGCGTGCACAGAAGGGAAAAGACACCCATGGGCTACGAAGTGGTGGACGGCAAAAAAATTCCGCGCAATATAACACTTCGCCCTGCAAAGGAACGACGGATTCCATCATTCGTCGTGCCATTCACCCTGTACCATCACGTATCTTTGCATGATCAACCAGCATCGTTTCAACGATTGCCTTATAAGGCATTACCGTGCCGCATCACAAGCCATCCACAACCGTCGACGATTCTTATGCGGCCTTGCGCAAGTCGCTGCATAAGCGGCTTGTTGCTGCACCTACTGCCGACGAGGCCCCCGCTGCGCTCGCCGAAGCGCAGCAGGTAATCGACGACGCAACAGCTCCGCTCGTTGTCCGCACGGCTTGCGTGAGCTTTGCCTGCTTCTATCATATCAACGCCGCCGATTTTGATCGCGCTGGGACCGTACTCGACAACGCCCCTGCAGCCCTTGTCACCCACGAGCGATTCAGTCTCGACATCGCCTACTTACGCGCCGTGATTTTCAATCGGAAGGGGGCACTGGCCGACGCCATGGCGATTCTCGAAGGCGTGTACGCATCCGCAACGACCCTTGGCATTCCTACCACGCTGTCGCGCGCCTCATCGCTCATGGCAAGTCTCTGCGAAGTGCTTGGCGACCTTTCGCGCGCCGAACGGCTGTACGCAGAGACATTTACACTCAAGGAGGACTTAGGTGATCAACGCGGCATCGCTGTCGCCGCGTTCAACTTTGCTCTATTCCTTGACCGGCAAGGCCTCTACGACCCCGCCTTGGAGTACTACCACCGTGCTGCAGATATCGAACGATCGTTCGATGATGTTGCTAACTTGACACTTACGATGTCGCACCTTGCCGTCGTATATGCCCGCCTGCACCGTGCCGACGTGGCGAACGAGGTGCTAGCTTCGACAAACGAACTACTTGAACGCAGTGCACCAGTATTGACGGCCGTGGCGGCTCTGGTGAACATGGCTAAGGCATTCTCGTTGTTGAAAGAGTGCCGACAGCAGCGAACATCGCTGCTACGGGCACTCGAAATGATTGAGCGCCACGGTGTAGACACCCATCGTGTTAACATTCAGCTCGAATTGGCCGATCTAGCCCTAGCCGAGGGCGCCGCAGATACTTCGGAGCTCTTTATCCTCGAGTCGCTCCACCTTCTTGAGCGTCAGCCCGACGCTTTACTAGAAGCACGCGCACAGTTGCGTCGTGCCAAACTCCTCGTGCGACGTCAACAGTGGCACGAAGGGGTGTCACTCGCCACTCATGCCATCCAATCATGCGCCCGCCTTGGTGCTCTTGTTGAACTTGGCGAAGCCATTGAAGTGCTCGCCGGCATCGTGGCCGACGTTGATGCCACGACAGAAACGAAGTCCTTTCTGCGCGATGCACTTCATCAGTATCGTCGGCTTACCGACGACCGCGAGACACGCAGATATGCGTTGCTGATGTCGCGCATGGGTGCAGAACACCAGCGAAAAGACGCCGAAATCGAGAGACTCCGCACGATTGAGTTGGCGGCTGCGAATGCCCGCCTCGAGACGATGAACGCAGAGCTTATGGTGCTGGCAGGAGAAAAGGACGAGTTTCTTGCAATTGCTGCTCACGACTTACGGAATCCGCTCTTTGAGATTCGTGCTGCCATTACTACCATCGTGCAGAACGTGCATGAGCTCCCGCCGAACGACGTGCGAACAATCTGCCGCGATGTCTTGGCCGCAGTAACCCGCATGATGGCAACCGTTACAACCTTCCTCACCATGGCACAGAGCTCATCGAAGATGTCGCTCTTGGCACACGAAAGTGTTAGTCTGTCATTTCTAGCACAACGTGCAGAACAACGCCATGCCGCCCGAGCCCGCGAACGGAATGTTCAGATCGCTCTCGAAGCCAACGAAGAGTGCTGGGCCTCCGGCGACGTCACGCTCATCGATGCAATCCTCGATAACCTTCTGTCGAATGCAATTAAATACACGGCCCCTGATTCGGTCGTTACGATTCGTGTTCGTAGCGATGGCCCGTCGATCGATGTCATCGACGAGGGACCTGGTGTGCCCACCAGCGAGGTCGACAGACTTTTCACAAAGTATCCAACCATCTCGACTAGACCTTCCGACACCGATGAGTCTTTAGGACTGGGGCTCTACCTTGCACAACGCATGGCATTGAAGATGGGAGCGCGTATCGTGTACAGCACGTACAGCGACGGCAAAGGCAGCTGCTTTTCCCTTCAGCTTCCAAGAATTGCTCACACTGATGTTGTGCCTCAGCAATGACTGAATCGATGAAACAGGCCGGTCGTCCTACATCGGAGGAGTCGCTTGACTACTACCGCGCTTGCCTGCTTACGCGACCCGACGCATCGACGCTCAACGAGGAGCTTGATACAGCGATCGTTGCAGCAAGCACGATGGCAGATAGGACGACAGCCGGCAGATTGGCCGCAATTTGCGCGGCCTGCCTAGGCAGACTTGGGCGAACATCACAAGCTCACGACATCATCAATCGGCACGCGGATGAACATCGACGTGATTCGCCAGTGTACCGCGAGTTAGCCTACATCCGAGCCGTGGTAATGATGATGGAGAACCGTGTCGCAGAGGCCATCGAGGTTCTTGAAAACCTCCTTGAATCTGCATCAACATCAGAGGCAGACGACCTCCTTCGGTCACGCATTTTGAATGTGCTTGGCGGACTATACGGCGATCAAGGTCGCGTTGAAGACGGAATGCGAATTCTCGAAGAGAACATTGTTCTTCGCGAACGACTAGCCGACCCCGTAGCATTGGCCGTGGCGTACTACAACTACGGCGAGGCGTGGAAACGTCTCGACGACCACGAGACGGCATACGAGTATCTCCGCCGTGCCTACGTTATCGAACGCGCTTACGGACAGACCCTCCAAGCCGTTTCGTCTGCTGGATCGCTTGCAGTGATTGCGGCCAAGCGTGACGACGCTACCGAAGCGCTTCGGCTTGCCGACGAAGGCGTCGACCTTGCCATTGGCACAGGGATCGATCACCAAATCGTTTCTGCGCTGTTGTTTAAAGCCGAAGTACTGTCGGCCGTTGCCGACTCAACAGCGGCAGAGCGAGTGCTCGTCGACGCCTTAGAAAGAACAGAAGGCAAGAGCCTCGACGATTTGCGGTTCCATGCACTGGCGGATTTGGCCGAACATGCGCGTCGATATGGTAACATCGAGCGCGCTCGGGCGGCCCTGCAGCAAGCTCACGCTCTGGCAACCGATGACTCAAACGACTACCTACACCAACGCCTTGCTCTCACCGAGGCCCGCCTTTGCGCCGACGAAGGTCGTACCGACGACATGTGGCGGATTGCCGAAGCACTTTTGCCCCGCCTTGCCGAAACACAGAGTGTGCCAGCCATGCTCGAACTCATTGAGATGCTTTCACAATCGTGTCTAGGTAGCCAAGATCAGGCCCACCATAGTGTTATCCTATCGAAGGCAGTAACGCTTACGCGCGACGCAGACGAACGACGAACACGCAGACGCCTCACGGCGGCAAACATCCGCTTTAGAAGCGAGCGACGCCAACACGAAGTCGAAGTTGAACGCCTTCGTAACGTAGAACTCGCAGAGGCAATGGAACGACTGCGGTCGGCCAACGAGAGTCTTCGGCAGCTAACGACTGATCAGACGGATATGATGAACCTCGTAGCCCACGATTTGCGCAGCCCCTTGTCGTCGATACGAGAACTCCTCCGCCAAAGTCCAGATGCGATTTCTGCCGACGACCTCCAGCAGGCTACGTCCATCGTCGATCACACGTTGTCGACCGTCAACACACTACTCTCAGCCCACCGTCAAGCCATTGCAACAACGGAACTCGTCAACGTCACATATCTCGCCCGCCAAGCTGTTGAACGCCAACGCGCCGTAGCCCAACGAAGGCACCACGTTGTGCGCCTCAACCTCGACGAACAACTTTGGTGTAATACCGACGTAAGTCTCGTTTCTTCGATTCTTGATAATCTCATCGGCAACGCCCTTAAGCACACACAGCAATCCGGGTTTATCACTGTCAATGCGCAACACAAGAATGACATGATTCTGGTGTCGGTTAGCGACACAGGCCCTGGAATTCCTGAGGCAGTTCGCCATCGACTCTTCGAGGCGTACAGCACGATGGCAAAGGAACACGTAGCAGACTCGCTCGGCTTGGGACTTTACCTATCGAAGAGACTCGCCAATCGACTTGGCGGAACGATCTCGTATAGCACTGGCCCACATGGTGTAGGTTCGACATTTACACTGACGTTGCCTGCCCACGTCGAACAGCATCCGTAAACAGCAAACCCCGGGAATCCGGGGTTCACTGTGACCTCACGTGTTCTACGAGAATTCTGAAGCTCCCCTACTCTCCCACGTTTTTACAAACGTGGGTTGACCTCAGACATCAGATTTCGCCGTAAACACGAGAATATTTCTGATTACTGTAGACATTCGAACTGCCGACTGCCTTCTACATGGCTGTACGCCACATGATTCCAAGTTTTACCGTTGCCCCATTCCATGATGTTGGTGTGCTCGTGACAGGCGTACCTACAACCATGGTTAGATAAGGTGTGACTATCTGCGACCGATAGCCGTAAAGTCCAACCATAAAATCATGTCCAACACCAAGTGTCAGCCCAACGCGAGTTGCATACTGAATCGTTGTTCCAAAACGGATGCTGGTCATTGGAAATCCTGGCTCACCAGTCGTTGCACCATCAAGTTCTTCATGTTGCCACAACGATGCCTGATTACCAGACAACGGAACATCAACCTGAAAGCCCGCCATCGCAAAGGTTCCAATGCGACCTAACCGAAGCCGCGCCTCGAAGGACGGAGACAGGTAGAAGACCGAAGATAGTGCCTCGAATCTTGCCCGATATGCGTAAATACCCTGATTTACGAACTGGCTGCTGGTTGCTGTTGCGTAGTGATACTCTGCACCAATCCCACCAACGAATGCCCACGGACGATCTGGTGCCCGATACTCAACAACAGCTTGCATTCCACCACCATATCCATCGCCGTTCGTTAGAGGGGTGCTCAACTGCGTCGATCCGGGCGCCGTACCACCAACATACTGCACCGTAAGCTGGCCGAATTGCGCCTGCAGAAGCCCGTAAACGCGTCCCCCTATCCACCACTCTTCTTCCACCATGAGCGAGTCGAGTGACTCGATATTCGGCTTCACCAGCCGACCCTGCCCCGTTACGATAAGGGGCATCGTCATCAAAACGATGAATAGCAGAATGCAGCGATGTCGCATCATCGGACGAGCTGTGCTTTGAGTACTACCCGCGATTGTTCTTCGATGGCAAGCTCGTCGACGGGGATTGCAATGATGACAATGTTGTATATCCCTGCCGAGGCATACTCAGGTGTAAAGAACGTTGCCGTATACTTTTCGCCCTTAGCATACTCTCGATCAAGAATCTCATTGCCATTTTCATCGAGAAGTCGCGACAAGAGTCGACCGCCCAGATCGTATGCAGCAGTCGAGACACGACACCGATCGTCGATGTTGAACTCCACTGTTGTCTGATCTTGGAACGGGTTCTGCAACAACCGCGCGTTCGAGATAATCGGGCTTGGTACTCGTATGTAGATCGTATCGTGATACGTCACATTTTCAGTGCCGGTCTCGCGAGAACACAGGCGATAGGCGTAGAGCTCACGTCGATATTCGACACCGTCCAACAAGTCTGCATAGGAACGGCCATCTCGGCATACGCAGCTACGCAAAACGGCGTTATTCAAAAAGTCAAGATTCGGACGTCCCTCAAACACCATCGCTGTAGGATTAGCCGCAGGAACGAGTGCCCGCTCAATGAAGAAACCGTCGACGTTTACCTCGCACTCAGTCGTAAACTGCAAGCGCACGGCAAGGTCACCAATGTACTGCCCGGCAAAGTCGTTTACCACAAGCAATTCGCACGAATCACGACGAGGACGCCGAACGTAGCGCGTTACGAGCGGTATGTTGTCGTCGGAAGCATACCACGTATTGCGTTGCGCTCCCTGCCCTGTAACAGAATCGTGATCAATCTTGAACGCATTTGCTTGATAGTAGTCTTCAGGAGCTACCCACTGAAGGTCGCCCGACAGCTGCGCTCCGTCATTACGAATAAGTTCAAAACGCCCTAAGCGCAGAGCAACGCCCTTTACGGGCAGGCGCACGCAGTCGGAAAAGCCATCAGGACTCAATATCGAGACGTTGAGCCGGCCGTTTGCTAAATCCGCCTGTATAACATAGCCCTCTAATGCTATAGCATTGTAACCCACGATAGGCAGGGCCGAGCTCGACGGATAGTAATTCACAGTAAACTGTGAAGAGTCGATACCGCCAGTAGCTTCAAGAACGGGGTTCGTTAAGCGGAAGGTACCATTGCCCCATAGCTCCCAGTGGTCCGACAACCTCGTAATCTCAAGATCGAATACGATTCGGTCAAGACGCGGATCGTCCACCGGGATTACCGACACCGTAGCATGAGGCACACTCTGCGCAGATGCACGTGGTGAAACGACAACAAAGGTCAGCGCCCAAATAACAACAAGGGCAACGTTAACGAGGAACGGCACTGGTCCTTCCTCGATTATTCCATGAGCGATTCCAGTCAGCCGTCGAAATGATGCCGTCTAGGTCGGTGTCGTATAGCGAGTACCCTTCAATGGTCCTACGCTGCCATACAGCGTCTTGGTCGTTGCGGCGCACCTCACCATCATTCGTTACATCGCCAGCTACAAGCGCAAAAATCCGACTGCCATTGGTAGTACCAACAACACGCTGCGCCGCTGCGCCTCCGAACACGTTAGCGCCCGATGTAAAGTCAAAGAACTTGGTATTGGTGCGCTCAATCCGCTCGCGTGCCTCGGTCATCACCGCCAGGTGGTTTCGATGACGGAATACGATGAAGTATTCACCCGGCGCAACGCCAGAAAGTACCACCGGTGTATGCGTAATTGGTTCGATCAGATAACCCTGCGTGGTAAGCAGAACCGTGCGGTAGTACGTTGTTCCACCGCCTGCGTCGCTGCGCAGCTCAACCACCATCCAGTCAACAACACTGTCGGGCATGGTGGGTACGGCAATGGACTGCGACAGAGGGTCCAACGTGTACGGATATTCGTTTGGAGGCGTGGCTGGTACAAGGTTCCGCTGACGCAAATCGTTGCTCATGACACGGGCCACATCGTCGCCCGTTCGCCGAACCGCTCCCTCGAGCAACAGTCGAGCATAGAGAATGAATGCCTGCGCCGACGACGGGAAGCCTATGGCATAGTCGCCATTGCGAACAACGCCTAACGAACGGCTATGACGCCAAGCGCCGTTGGCAGAGCGCAAGGTTGCAAGCTGCGACGTGCCTTCTTCGACGTAGTTTTCTCCGTTATATCGAAGCAGGACGAGCGAGTCTTCACGGCCAGCGAGTTCAGCAATGGTCTCAACGACGGCAGCAGAATCATAGCCACGCACGAAGTCCGCACGCCACGAATACCCAAATGTTGCCGTAAAGCGCTCATCGGGCACTAACTCCCTTGCTCCATCCATCATCCGCAACGTAAAGAACCTCCGAACCTTGTCGATGCCCACCGAAAATGGCGTAGGAACCGTGAGTGGCTTACTTCGCAGCTCGATGCGCGCAACATTTCCCATGGCCGCGTCATCGGCAAAAGCAAACGTTGTAAACGCGCTGTTCATCACAATGTCCCGTCCCGGCGCTATGGCCGTACGAACCATAATGCCATCGATTTCGGGCAGCGTTTCATCATAAAAAGGGTCGAAAGCAGGCGTGAACGTAAGCGTATAGCGTGTAGCCATATCTGGCTCGGTGTAGATAGAGCCAAATAGGATCAGCGAGTCGTTGACGTGCGTATTCCATGGAAGCTCAACACCAGCACGATTTGCAACCACAAGCTGACGCAACGTAAAGTCGTCCTGCGGCAGTTCTGGTCCGCCAACGACACGCGCATCACCATAGTACCGAACATTCACTCGATCATCTGTTACGGGCTGTACGTCGATGCTGCCATCGTCTGAGCGCCATATCCAACCGTCACGTTCAACCACAAGGTTGTCTGCTACCGTCGACTGCATGCGTCCCAACTGCAAGTCCAGTCGCTCGCCAACTCGTAAGCCCCCACCACGCGTTACCGCAGCACCGGCTGCATTGTTCAGCGTTAGCATCGGCACAAAACCGTTACCCTGGATATTCTGCAATACCGTACCGTTGGCAATCATCAATCCTAAAGGGGCACCGGGATTAATGACGCCGTAATGCGAAATCGTTCCACGTACTTCAATGCGCGAGCTAGTGTTCAGCGCAAGACGCGTAAGCGCGTCCCGCGTCGAAAACAGATTCCCGGCAATAAGAACCTTCGAGGGGTCGCTGAGGCGCTTTTCGGAGCCCCCTTCAAAATGGACGTCAAAGTAGGTTATCTGCGCAACAAGCTGCGAGTCCGAGGGCACGTTACGGGTGTACTCTACGCGCCCGCCAATATCGGTCTGCGACATAATAGCGTCGCCACGTACCACTACAGTGCCCGTGTTATAGATCACACCTTCGCTGGAGAGGATGCTGGATTGAGCCAATGAAGTGATTGAGCCCAACGTGAATGCGATGGCCAGAACAACAGTTCTCACGGCTGCACCCCTACGATGAGTGTGCCAGCATTAAATACCGTGGCGTTGCGCCCAACAACAAGGTTCGGAGCCAAGAACGTAGACTGAGGATAGACAACCAAACCACCGTCAATGGGATTACTTCCGGTATCCATGGTGCCCATGGGAACAATACCAGGTGCAACACGATTGGTTGTAAGCGTCACGCGCTCGTTAGGCACAAGCGAGAAAGTGTTAAACGCGCCTTCGCTGCCAAACACCAACGCCGTATTGGGCGTGGTGCCAAGCAACACCGACGTGGCCATGCTGTCGGGGTACTTTTCGCGAATGACGTAGTTGTCGATGGTGCGCACGTAACCGGCATGGACGGTAAACCCGTCGATAATCACCCGATCCAGTGGCTCTGGCTCGCGTCCCTCATCCCACGTATTCGGATTGCTCCACCGTCCCGACGTAATGGCGCGCAGGATGTCGCGTGCACCACGCAGTAGGATGTCGTTGCCGTTATCTACACGTGCATTATCCAGCCCAGTGTCGGCCAGTCCGCGCAACTCCAGATATGCAAGTCCATCGCTTTGTGCAAGGGGCACTCGCGAATATGTTGGTGGCACTGTGGGCGAAAGCTTCAGCGCACGGTTGTCGGGAGGAGCGTAGGCGTTGTACATTTTCAGCAGCGCCTCGCCAGCTCCGGCAGCCCATTGAGTAGGCATGTCGGACACCTTGTAGCCAATACGAACGCCGGCACGCCAGGCGCCGTCGTTCGTTACGGTTACCTTGCGGCGAATGTCGGTGGTTGGGTCGAAAGCATTGGGGTCGGTTGCAGGGCGTACGTCCAGGGTTAGAGCACGCGGAAAGTCATCAAACTCAACAAATGTCTGGGCATTGTTATACGTGAATCGACGCGTTGGCTCGTTTGCAGGGTTATCGAACACACGTCGCATAGCTCCCACCACTTCGGCAAGCGAGGTATACGATGCCGTTCCTCGTGTCATTGACATGGTGTACGGCACCATGGTCACATTCTCGTCGTTCACCGATAGCGACGACGCTAAGTAAACGTCTCCACTTGCTGTCTTGGCCGATCGCGCAGTGCGCAGACTTCCGTACGGGTGGTCGGCTGCCGTTGCCTGCATCACCTGTGGCCGAGTGCTGATGTAATTGACGAGCGACGTTGGATGAAACGATGTATTCGACAGCGGTCCGTGGTCGTTTCTGAATCCACCAACAACATCCAATTGCGATTGAGCGCCAAGAGCAAGGCGCGCTGCGGCATCGTCACGAATCAACAACACTGCGCCATCATGTACGATGGCCAAGCCGGCACCATCTGGCATGACAAGATTGCCTCGAAACACTGTCACGTTGGCAAACAGATCGCTTTGCCCTGTACCCGTAAACAACTGTCCCCCACCGGCGATGTCGATACCACCGTACTCCTGGCTCGACGTGCCCCATCGCATGATGCCTTCGTTGCGAAGCGGTGACTGTGCATCGGAGAAGAACTCATTCGATATATGCACGATAGCAGCTCCATCGACTCGCTTCGGGCCGTTGAGTAGATGGAGGTGACGATAACGGTTGGTTCCTCCAAGGCCAGATTCCGAGGTCAACTCCTGCGGAGAGGTACCGTCATAGCCAAAGATGCCTTCGTACGTTCGATCGCCACTATTCTCGATGCGATACGTGTCCGACACATAGGTCTTGTCGGCAACTGTTTTTGGCGCTGAATCGGCCACTTCTAGGCGCGTGTAGTAGCGCCCCTGCACGCGTTGTGCGTCAGATGGACGAGTATAGCGCACAAGCCCGGGCACGCGCCATTCTGGAACGTTACCCAAGGCCGTCGTACCACTTGGATTATCAGCAACGTCAGTAAAGACATTACTCGTGCCTTGAAACTCAATCACGTTATTCGTGATGTTGGCGTGAGGAGCATCGTTCTTGAACGCGCCAGTATTTTCAACAAATTTGATAACGCCCTTATTTGTAACCTTCCCATTGCCGGTGTTTACCAGGTCTTGCGCAGAAACGTTCATGGCGACCGCAGTCACCATGAGCATAAGGTTCGATATGGTTAGAAGGGGGCGCAAGGTATTACGGACGTCCAATCACAATTTCGCCTTCGTTCGACAGGTCGCCTTGGTTAAAGATGGTTCCTTCAACACGCAAGCTGCCGGGGGCATAGCGATAGCATATTCCCGCAGCACGAATCGACAGATTCCTGCGAATGATGGCCAAGCTATTATCGTAGAGGTACAACCCTCCCTGTTCAATGTCAACATTTCCATTAAAGGTAACGCGAGCACTGTCACGCACGTGGATTACGCCACTGCTATTCACAGTATTGCCATTCACGGTTACAATCGCTTTCTCGGCCACATGCACCAGTGCCCCCTTATTCACAAGAGTCTGTGAAGGGGCATTGCACCAGGCAAGCGCAAGAAGCAGCAGAGTAAGTTGCAGCAATATGAACTGGCGTGATAGCATTAATCATCATCCGTATGAATGGGAACCCAACGTGTTCCGTTCCAAACAAGCATTACGGCATGACCACGCTCAACTTCAAGATCGCCAAATCCTTGAGCAAGTTCACCTGATCGAATATCGAATTCATCACCGCCTCCTGGCATCGCGTTTTCAATGATGACGATTTGTCCGACGTACAGACCGTCTTCCAGATAGACATCGGCGTCATCATTCCCACCAGTTACGCGGATATACGAGTTTTGACTCGTGGGAAGCGTAGTCGCACTCGTGATGTTCGTTTCAGTGGCAAGTCCACCTGACCCCGTACCTGACCCGCTTGATTGATACGTAATCCATGCTTGGTCGGTAGAACTATATATGAAATTGGCACTGTTTCTCGGTGGAATGAGAAAGTCTTGACCACTAGGTGTTACGATTCGGTTAGCAGTAGCACTTGAAGCGTTGAGGTGTTTCAAAATAATCGTGTTCGAGCTAGCGTTGTATACTGTGATTACCTTGCCGTTTACTCCACCGGACAGCCCTGTAAGCGAAACATTCGACGAAGTAGTTGCTACGCGAACAAAAGAACGGCGATTACCATCGCCAGAGAAGTCGATGTTATTAACCGTGCCGCTTAGTGATGTTGTGTAGTTGAGTTCGCGGATGGCAATATCGCCATTAACGTCAAGGGCGGTTTGCGGCGTTGAAGTTCTAAGTCCAACACGCGCGGTCGACGACGACGTTAGCCAGACGCTATCGGCATTCCAGATGAGCGATGGAGTTCCTGTCATCGTATTGGGAGCCGAGAAAAACGCAACTTCGCCCGTGTTACCTGTTGGCGAACCCACAAAGAGTCCAGTTGCACTTCCGCTATTCGCCGTAAACTGTAAGGCCCAAGTGCCGTTTGGCAGGCTGGCTGGAAGAACGAGGCTATATGAAGTAACGCCGCTAGGGGGTACAAGCGAGATTGAGGCTCCTTGAAAGGCCGGATCTTCGAGTCGTATTGCACCGAAGGTCTGCGCATTGTCTTGGGTACGCACCATTGGTGAGCTGAATACGAGGATGGCTATTATAGCAAGGAAGTTTTTCATACGGTGTCTCAGATCTGTTGATTGAAGCCATTCAAACGTAACAAGTGGATTGCGACGGGCACGGTGCAAGATACAAGCTCATTCACTTTCTTGAAGGGTCATTAGTTATTACTCCTCGACACCTCTATCCACAGCGTGTTAGCTGCATCCCATACCAGCATGATTGTGTCACGATCTTCAAGCGTCACGGCTCCGTTGAGTTCGACGTTTGCGGCCTCTTCGATTTCAATACCATTGCCCACGCCAGCCACGCATCTAATCACAAGGCGGTGTCCCGACGTCACACCGTTTGCGAGAGTTACAGTACGTGTTGCTGCCGCACCATTGCTACTTAATCTAAGCAAAGTGATGTTGTCCATTTGTGCCGCCGAAACCGCCTGATTGTCAGCAGTGACATCAACTGTTGCAGTTCGAACCGTTGTTACGCCGTCAACCCACTCCATGGTGCCAGCGGTGGCAGAGGCAGTGGAGAGGCGAAGAACCTGTTGGGAGGCACCAACCCGATCAGGCAAAGTGTAGGTGTTGTTGTTGTTGCCAAACGTGCTATTGGGCGCAACGAACGAAACGAACCGTGTGTTTCCGGCAGGAAAGGCTCCCGTGGTACTCTGAGCTGTGTACCACCGAATGGAGCGAGTCGTGTTGTTGTTGTTTGCCAACCAGAGGTCGGCATTGGCAATTACAAAGGCGCCCGGATCGGAAATCGTGATATCAGCATCAAGTCCATTGAATCCGAACGTGCCATTAGCGCCAGCCGTCAGCGTCATTCTTCGTCCACCCGGGATTGAACTAAAATTCCCTGCGATTGAGTTATTCTGTCCACCCCCAACGAAGCTATGGCTGCCCGTAACAACGTTGGATTCTCCACCCGCAACTACAGAGTGGCTGCCTGTGGTCGCTTGGTTGCTTGCACCGCCACCAATAAATGAGAAGTTGCCCGTTGCCGAGTTACTTTGACCACCACCTATGGCTGACCCTTGCCCAGCAGAAGTATTCGACAGGCCACCGGCTACTGTTGAATTTACGCCAGACGATGTGTTGCCTTGGCCTCCACCCACGTAGCTCTGAAGTCCAGAGGCGACGTTGCTTTGACCACCGATAATCGCACTTCGCACACCTGAGGCGGAATTACTTTGACCACCACCTACAAATGCTGCAGTATCACTAGCTACATTCGACACTCCACCACCAATCACGGCGAAGGGTCCCGACGCCGTATTTCCATCACCGCCAAGAACAACAGCATCGAGCCCGCTAACCGTATTGTCCTCTCCGCCACCAATGAACCCACGTGAACCTGTTGCGGTTATCGTATTGTTCCGTCCCCCACCTATCACTGCATTGCCACCTGCGTTAGAATTGCTTTCACCACCCAGTATAGCTGAGCCTACACCGCTTGACGTGTTGTTCCGTCCACCACCAACTACTGCGTAATCACCGCTGGCAGTATTCGTAAACCCTCCAAGCACGAGCGAGTAATCACCACTTGCCGTGTTACGGCTTCCACCGCCTATAAGTGCGTAGTCGCCAGATGAAGTCTGCGAAGCATTCTGGCGATCGCCTTGAAAGTCGTTCGAATATGCCCCAGGAACACCGGCTAGGTTCCCGTTATTCAAACTCTCGATTCGTCTTAGATTACCATTAACACTCTCAACGAGCTCAATCGTTGCGCTACCTGCAACGGTCCAGCCCAATTGCCATGGAGCAGTTGCGCTCGTGACAGTTAAAGCCTGTCCAGGGCTTGGAGGCGTTGGTGGCCAGATAAGCGTGTATGCAGTAATAGCTGACGTTGGTGGTAGCAATGAAATGAACGTGCCAGGCTGCGCAGCTCGCTCAATCTGTATTCCCTGAAACGTCTGTACACCATCTTGAGCGATTGCCTGATAGGCAACTACGAAAGAAAGTACTCCAGCAGAGAAAAGCAACGTCCAACAACGGCCTAGAACTTTTCGGATCGATGTCATTGGATCGTCCTTCCAACTTCAATCCAGACAAGATCGGTTGCATCCCATACGAGAACGATTGTGTCGTTATGGTCTAAGTCTACGTCGGCATTGTTCTGCAGCGCAAGGTTAGCGTCAGCAGCAAGCAGTCGCACACCTCGTCCCGGGTTGCCACCTGGGTCGTTCGATCGCGCACGAATTGCTAGTACCAGACCATCCTGGGTTCCATTCTGAAGCGTTACTCTTCGGGCATTCGGATTGCCCGTCGACGTAAGCCGCAGCAAATGAACACCATTCATGTTGCCTGCAGTAATGCCGGTGTTGTTAGCTGCGATATCTTGCGCTCCAACAGCGTAATTCGTAGGCGCAGCCGACCACACAAGTGTACCCGAGGTCTGGCTTGGCGTAGGCGATGATGCAACGGTAAGTAGCTGACCAACACTACCAATTCGATCCGGCAGCGTATATGAGTTGTTAACGTTTTCATGGTTTACGTCTGCGGCACGAAACGCAACAAAGTTTGTAGTTGCACCGCCGGGGAACGCTGCACCCGCACGTTGCTCATACAAACGTATTGTACGGGGTACACCGTCGGTATTTGCAATCCAAACATCCGTGTTTGCCGCCGTAAACGAAGCCGAACTGTTAATGGTGATAGCCCCACTTCCTCCGTTGAACACTGATATTTGCGACGTCGAGAGCAACGAACTTCTTCCGCCCATTGCGACAGAATTCGACGATGTGATGGAGTTGGATTGACCTCCCAGAACGGAGCTATGGGGACCAGTTGAGGAATTTGATTGTCCTGCTAGGACCGTAGCAAAGCTCCATGCTGAAGCTGTATTCGACTGACCACCACCAACGTTCGAACCACCGTTGTCAACATTGTTTTGCTCTCCTCCAACTATGGCACCTCGCTGGGCTGCGCTTGTGTTCTGAAAGCCGCCCGAAATAACTGCATGTGTTGACCCAATCGTGTGCTGACGACCTCCACCAACCACGAGATGACTGCTTCCTGTTAGCGAATGAAACCCACCACCACCTATAGAACCGTATGACTGTTGAACACGATTCCCCATTCCGCCAGAAATTGTGCTGTAGGTTGCAGATATTCGGTTATCCGCGCCTCCCAAAATTATCCCGGGTCCATTTGATATCTGATTCACCCACCCTCCTCCTATACCACCGAGGGGATTCGAAACGGAATTGTTTCGACCTGCACCGATAAAAGTATAATCATTCGTAAGCGAGTTGTTCTGACCGCCAAAAATAGCCGTGCCAGGGTTGCCAACACTATTCGATGCCCCACCCAAGACGGCTCCGTTGTCGTTCGTTACACTATTGCCGTTGCCCCCTACCACTACGGCATTCGGATTCGTGGCTGCATTTCCGAATCCACCACCGATGGCGGTTTGATCGTTCGAAGCCCGATTATTGGCTCCGCCAAGAATAGTGCTTCGATTGCCACTGGCCGACTGCGAACTGCCGGCTCGAGCGCCCTGAAAGTCATTAGCATCGGTCCCTGGACCCGAACCCATTGGGCTCGGGGGCTGAAGACCAGCAGCAGACCTGCGCAAATTTCGTGACGGCGACGCCACTAGTTCAACAATACCGCTTGTCGACGTAGTCCAGTCGAGCTGCCAAGGTGAAATCGTGCTATTAGCCACGAGTCGGTGACCCTGCACTGGACCATTAAACGGCCAAAGAAGAACGTATGGTGTCACTGCGCTCGTCGGAGGCTGTAACGTCAACCGATTTGCAGGAGCAACAGCCCGCTCGATCTGGATTGCCTGAAACGTCTCTACACCATCATCCTGTGCACGAACAACACTGGTCGAAACGAGTCCGAGCATGAAGGCATAGATGTGATATCGTAGTGGTGTACTCACTGACCACCAAGCTTAGTTGTTCGATCGGCTAAGTTCGACCCAATCTGCACCGTTCCAAATCAACGTCATAGTGTCGTCTTGGCCGCCAACCCAGTTACCCGACGTATTGACATTGTTCACTCCAGCGTTGTCGGGTAGCTGAATCGTGTTGGCCTGACCGTCAATGATTCGGAGTATGAGCATCTGTCCAGCCTGCAATCCGTTAGCTAAGATAAGCCCAGTGCGATTCGCACCCGCAGGATTGAGAACAATGTACGAACGGTTTCCAACCACGAGATTAAAGTTGTTGGCATTGACGTTTACGACAGCGGGAGGCCGCACAACAACACCCCCATCAACGTCAAGCGATGTTTGTGGATTGTCGATATCAATACCCACGCGCGTTTCACCATCGCCAACTGTTGGATGATTGAAGACAATCGTATTATTCTGCGCTACGTTAGCTCCGTAGCCAAACGCTAGCGAATGCGACCCACTGACGGTATTGTTCTGCCCACCAGGAACTACGGAGAAGTTTCCACTCGCAGTCTGCGTTGCCAATGTTCGCGAACCTTGCAAGTCGTTGGAGAACTGTCCGACTGGAGCTCCAACTGTACCATTCGTGTAGATAAGACGACGGCGCACATTTCCTTGACCAGCCGTGACTTCTTCATGAATACCCCCTCCGAAGTTCGAGGCATTACGCATGCGCAAGACCCCGGTCGCATCAACAGTTACTACTGAGTCGGTGCCAGCGCCACTCTGAAGTCCAACGGCACGGATAGGATTTGCCGTCGAGACGACATGTAGTCTATTCGTAGGAGCAGTGACTCCGATTCCAACATCTACCTGGTCGGCACCAGTTCCTCCAAGAATCAAGCTGTTGCTCTGAGAGACAACGGAGTTTTGACCGATTGCGATGGCGTTGTTGAGGCCACCGACACTTGGACCAGCATTTGCTCCCAAATAGACGTTTCCTGAACCAATAGTGTGCAACGAATTGCCCACGTTGATTCCAACTCCGACGTTGTTAGATCCGGTGGTTAGACTCTGCAAGGCACCGCTACCAATCGCCACATTACCAGAATTCGGAGCTATTGCCGAATTCATAACGTTCTCACCGATTGCAACAACGTTGTTCGCAGATGTTGCGGTCTGCATTGCTTGGGCACCAATGATAACACTCCCGCTTCCGGATACAATGTTTTCACCTGCATGAGCGCCAATAACCGTAGCGTTATCAGAATTCATGGAGAAGGCTGCTCGATATCCCACAATCACTAGTCCTAGTCCCGCGCCTCCTTGGTTGTAGGCATAGTTACCGATGATCGTTACTGGGTCTTCGTCGTTATCGAAGTTCTCTCCAGCATAATGTCCAAGGAAAAAGTGATTGTTCTTAAACCCAGCCCCGCCTGTTAAGCTTCTGCCGGCGTAACGTCCAATGCCAAGCAACGTAGAATTGTCTGTTGTGTTCCGAAGTGCGTCTTCGCCTATTGCGATGAGAGCCGACCCGCTAGCGTTCGACTGTAGAGCATTTTCTCCAAAAGCAACTGCACCAAGCGCCTCGTTAAGCGTTCCCATTGGCTGATTATTCACACGGAACATCAGTGCTTGGTTGTCTGTAGTTCCCAGAAAATTGGTTGCACTACTCGTTCCAGCGTTGCCAAGAAGCGACCAACCCAACTCGCCCACAACACTTGACACACTTCTCTTAAGAAGGTCTCCGTTGACATCAGCAACAACGATTCCGTCGTTTGCCGTCGGGGTCCACGATGTTGCAACCGCAGCACCGCTCAGGCTACCCAATCGAACATTAGACGTACCTGCGGTTCCAGCAACGTGGAGAAGACGTCCCGACGTTGGCGTCGGTGTGCCAATTCCTACTTCGCCCGTGCTTAGGACGGAAAGTCGAGCATCTGCCGGCGTCGCATTGGCCGTTCCGCTACTCTTATTCACAAGATGTAGCGTTCCAAAAGCATTCGACGTGCTTTCGAAGAAAATGCCGGCATTTTGACTTACGTCACCAAGGGCTTCCTGGTAATACGAGATATAGAGTCCCGTATATTGACCAGTGTTTAGTGCAGCGCCAAACACTGCCGTGGCCGCGTTGGTGGCCTCAGTTACCGTTAGGCGGCGATGAGGCGTGCTCGTAACTCGAACGCCAACATTACCGGTTGTACCGTCGATAATAAGATCAGAGTTTGCACCTAAGCTCGCAACCGAAGACCGGTTGAATCTAAAGTCTCCCTGCGAGGCATCAAGTCCGACAGCAAACCGAGTCGCTGTGTTATCGTTAAATCTGAAATATGCATCGTCGTTCGCGTTCACAGTCGATAAATCCAGCACGGTACTGGACGAAGGATGTCGGAAACGAGCACTTAGATTTACGTCTGGCGCTATCCCTACGCCGATCTGTGTCGTAAAGCGGGCATCACCAGTCACATCTAAAGTATAGGTCGGATTGGTATTACCTATCCCTAGTCGAGTGGCACTACCGGATAGTCGCATCCGTTCGACGTTGTCGGTTCTAAACACTACAGGTTGCCCATCCGTAGTACCAAGAAAATTCAACGACGGGTTTGTTGCAGCATTGCCAAGCAACGCCCAGTTCGAGGCAGCCGTAGTCCACGTTGGTACTCCACCACTAATCGTCAACACCTGTCCATTACTTCCCGAAGCCAAGAAGCTCGTCGTCAACGCACCTGCTCCAGCATTGGTAAACAACAACAATCCGCTGTGCGCGCCTGCGGTGTCGGTAGGCAATGCAATGGAATAGTTGTTGGTGACCGTCGCTTGAGTCTGGATAGCAATTCGGCCAGCTGCGTTATTGTCCAACACCAACCGCCGCGTTCCTAAATCCCGAACCTGTGCCACCGCTTGCTCTTGCAAAAAGGGGCACAGGATTACCGCAGCGGCTAGAACTACGGCAAGCAACAAACGACGATATGTATTCACTCTGCTCATCATCCTATCACGGGTTCACGATGATGTAATGCAAACGCCCCGTGGCGCCCGCAGGAATGGGTCCGCTAAAGGCAACCGTAAAGCTTGCACCAACAACTCGGGTAGTGACCATGGTGGCCACAAAGCCGGCTGCGCTGGCGTCTTCGTAGGTAACAACAATACGCGATGTTGCTGTAACGTTGGTATTCGGAACCACGATGCTGGTGCTGCCCGCAGTAAGGTTAACGGTACCACTAAGGGTCGACAAGCCGGCATTGACGACGGCCTGTGCCGTACGCTTGCTAAGATCGCCGTTGTTATCAGCCGTTATCACGCCGTCGTTGGCCGTAGGCACCCAGGCCGTGGAATTCGCCGCACCGCCAACCGATGCTAAGCGCACGTTTGGTGTTCCTGCGGTGCCCCCTACATGCAGAGAGTACCCTGCTGCGGCTGTAGTACCAATGCCAACTTCGCCAGTTGCGTTGATACGCATACGCTCGACGTTGTTGGTGATGATTGGCAGGGCAAAGTTCGACGTTGTACCAAGGTTCTGAGCAGACGCAACGGCGTTACCACCAAGAGCCCAGAACGAATTGCCAACGAGAGCCGCCGGATCGGCCCAGCCCATAATACCGGCTGTAGAGCTTACCATGACGTGGTTATTGGCTACGGGCAATGCTGTAGGAAGCGTGTAGTCGATGTTTACTGTTTGCGCACCAGCACGGAACGACGTGTACTGTGTGGCTGCGGCTGGGAAGGTACCAGTGGCTGCTTGCGGCTCATAAAAGCGCAGTCCAGCGGCTGAGTTGTTCGTATTCGCAAGCCATAGGTCGCCATTGCCGAACACAATCGTGTTGGTGGAACTAATTGTCATTGGATAACTGCCCGAGCCAGCCGTGCCGTCGTTTAGGTTAATACCAGCCGTTCGAGCAGCGTTAAGTGTAAGCCCTTGACCACCCCAGATGGCTGAGTTGGGGTTTGTAGCTGTAATCGTGTTGTTCACACCACCGATAATTACCGAACGGTGTGACGAGCTAGCAATGTCGTTGTTCGAGCCGCCGAGAACAGAAGAATGCGTGGCATTGGCGATTTCGTTGTCCTGACCACCGCCGATAAAGCCATAGTTAGCACTATTGGTAAGAGCATTGTTGCTACCTGCAACAATGGCACCACTTGTTACGGGGCCAATTGCGTTGTTTGATCCAGCTCCGATGAATCCATCATTAGAGCTATTCTGCATGGTGTTGGTGTTACCACCAACGATCACTCCATTCGTTCCGTCGGCTGTATTCGTCTGACCACCACCAACAAACGAGGAGTTGCCTAAAGAAGAGTTGGTAGATCCGCCTACGACAACGGCGTTGGTTCCCGTAGCAGTATTGCTTTGTCCAGCAAGAATACCCGAGTAGTTACCGCTCGCAGTTTCTCCAGCGGCCGAACGACGACCTTGGAAATCATTGGAATACGTACCCACAGTACCATCAGGCGACGTGCCAAACAAGTAGGCATTCCGACGTCGAACGCCGCCATTCGATCCAGGACGCTCTTCAAAAATTGATGTGCCGTCTGTACCCCAATCAAGGACAGCATCACCCCCACCAGTTGAAGAGATCACAAGAACCTGCCCGACGGTGCCAAGTGTGCTAGGCAGAGTGTACGTGCGGTTATTTGCCAACGTTGCCGGTGCTCGGAACCCGATATAATTATCACCATTCGTTGCATCTTCTTCAAAACGAAGAGAGCCTGCGGTGCCTGTACCTGACGTTGCAATGCGCAGATTACCATTGTCAACTTCCAGAGCATCGGACGGAGACAACGAACCGCCAATACCCACACGGCCCGTATTGTCAATAACAAGGCGTTCCGAGTTGTTTGTACGGAATCGAAGACCGACATTGTCGGTTGTGCCAAGGAAGTTAGTAGCTGGATTCGTTCCAGTATTGCCAGTGAGGGTCCATGCCCCGCTAGCAAGAACCGCACCTAAGGATGCCTGGTTTACCAAGCCCGAACTGTTGGCAAGTAGCACGCGGTCGTAACCAACGGGGATCGTTGCCCCCGCCGTTCCACCGATGCTTGTGATGGTAAGATTTGGAGTTCCCGCTGTACCAAGGATAGAGACTGCACCAGCCGATGTTATCGTCAATCGATTCGTATTGTTCGTCTCAATATTAAGGTCAAAGGCATCATTGGTTCCTATTGACCCGGCTACACCGAGTGTATTTCCACCAACCAACCACGCAGATGTGTTGAGTGCACTGGAAATAGACCGCTTTAGGAGGTCACCATTCGTATTTGCGACTACGATGCCATCGTTCGCGCCAGGAGTGAAGGTCGTAGCAACAGAGGCACCACTTAGCGAAGCAAGACGGACATTAGCAGTGCCTGCAGTTCCCGCAACGTGGAGATTGAAATTCGCAACCGCAGTGATGCCAATACCCAGGCCTCCAGCGGCGTTTAGACGCATGCGCTCCGTAAGAGCACCGCCGCTGTTTACGGTACTAAATGTTAACGCCGCAGAACGCGTAGCATGCGCTACTGTAGTCCATATTGATCCGATACGCGCCGCATCTTGATTATCTGTCGTACTCGACTCGAGTCGGAACAACAGTCCAGCTCCCATGTTAATTGCAGGCGTTCCAGTCGTCGAGTGAGCCAATGTGAGGATGTCTGTAATCGCTGCCGCCGCTGCATCATCAGTACGCACACTGAGTTGTGTCGTTGGAGTCGTGATGCCAATGCCAGTCTGACCAGTCGAAAGCGTACGTATACGTTCTACGTTGTTCGTTCGCACAACAAGGTCAACAGCATCGGTGGTGCCTAGGAAGTTCGTTGCGGGGTTGGTGCTAGCATTACCAGTGAGCGTCCATGCACCCGAAGCAAGTATTGCACCAAACGATGATTGAGAGATCTGACCTGATGCGTTCGCAATCAGAGCCCGGTCATATCCTACAGGAACGGTTCCCGCAGCGACTCCGCTAACAGATGTAAGCGTGAGATTTGGCGTGCCTGCCGTGCCAAGGACGGCAACGTCGCCGGTTGCAGAGACGGTGATGCGCGACGTGCTGTTCGTGCGGATGTTCAACCCGAACGCATCGTTGGTGCCTAGATCTCCGGCGGCACCAAGGGTATTGCCTCCAATCAACCACGCTGATGCGTTAAGAACCGACGAAGTCGAGCGCTTTACGAGGTCGCCGTTGACGTCGGCAACGATAAGACCATCGTTAGCCGTCGGCGTAAACGCTGCTGTAATCGACGCACCACTCACAGATCCAAGGCGTACATTAGCCGTTCCCGCTGTGCCAGCTACGTGAAGCGAATAGCCAGCAACGGCAGTCGTGCCAATGCCAACTTCGCCGGAGGCGTTGATACGCATACGTTCGGTAAGCGCTGAAGCCGAGTTCACTGTCGAAAATGTCAAGGCCGAAGAACGCGTGAGGTCTGCAACGGTAGTCCAAACCGAAGCAATCTGGGCCATTTCACGGGAGCCATTGGTTGACTCGCCTCTAAAGAGCAGACCTGTTCCAAGACCATTTGCTGAAGCTGTCGACGAATGGTCAATCGCCAAGGCATTCGCAACAGTCGCCCCGGTCGTGTTTATCGTGACGTGCATGTTGTTTACTGGCTGGCTTTCGTTAATACCAACCAAGCCCGTGCTTGTAACGTACACTTCTTCAAATGGGCCGGCAGTATTCAATACAATGCGACCAGCGGTTCCAGAAACCGTGTTGCTTAAAAGAAGGTCAGAATCAGAATATAGAATCGAACCGCGACTTACTCCACCGTATTTGAAGAAGATACTAGCAGTTCCATCAGCTCCGACATCAATTCCCATGTTCTCGTCCACCGTTCCGTCGCCAATTGTCAGTCGCTCGGCTGGTGTAGCTGTTCCAATACCAATCTCGCCTGTCGACAGCACGCGCATACGCTCGGCGTTATTCGTGCGAATGACCAACGGCTGCGCATCGGTTGTTCCTAGGAAGTTCACGTTCGGGTCGGTTGCACCATTGCCCAGTAAATTCCAAGCCGAACCAACGGGATCTTGCCACGACAGCTCGCCAGCACCATTGGTTGTCAGCACATAGTTAGGCGCTCCATCTGTTCTTGGGAAGTCATAACTGCCAATGTCAGATGTAAATCGAACAACGGCATCTCCACCCGCACCGGCAACAAGGCGCACACTTGAATTCGTACTGTTGGCTAGCACGTTAGAGAGAAGAACCTGGCCAAGGTCTAGAACAAGCTCAGCATTCTGAGTTCCATCTGTCGTACGCAGATTCTGCGTCACAGCAGAGGCTGTATAGAAGGAATAGTCAGATGCACTAGCTCCCTCTACACGCAAGGCATATCCTGCATTGCCTGAACCACCGTTCAAGTTCTGCTGAACGTATCCCGTTGAACCTTCGACGAAAATCGTATGGCTAGGATATAAGCGCGTTCCATCGTTATTGTTAAACAAGAAACCTGCTTCAGCTTGGAACGAGCCCGTCGTAAACTGCTGTCCAAAAAATCGGATGTTTGGACCAGGAGGCGCTGTGGATGCAATCGAAGACGCCGAGCTGTTATTCGTAAGCGTAGATGTATACGTGCCGCCAAAAAAGTCATTAGCGCTAAAGGAGTTACGGAATGTACCGTCAACCTGAAGTGCATTCGTCGGACTTGGTGTGCCAATGCCAACTTCACCCGTTGATAGCACACGCAAACGCTCTGCATTGTCTGTTCGAACTACCAGCGGCTGAGCATCAGTGGTACCAATGAAATTCACCAGTGGATTGGTGCCCGCATTACCAAGCAACAGCCAGCCAGACGCAGGAGTACCCCACGCCGGAACACCACCGGTGATAATCAGAGCTTGCCCTTCAGTACCGGGTGTAAGCCACGATGCTGTGGCCGTAGAACCGCTAACCGTGGTCGTAATCAACGAGCCTGTGGCACCAGCCGTTGGCGGCAGCACGAGAGTCCAGTTGGACGTTTGGCCGTTAACCGACTGCAGCGAAGTATAGTTGGTGTTATTGTTCGAAATCAACTGCACATCACGGCTCCGCACGGGCAACTGCGCGACAGCGGTAACCGAAGTAGCAACAGCAAGCACCAACAGCAATGCTGCGGTAGCGAGTGAGCGAATATGTGCGATGAATGATTTCACGAAAAACGATATGTAGTTAAGCGTAAACAGCGTTCAGCCGTTGGCTTCCGGCATGCGGCACGCGGCCGCATCCCGGAAGCCGGGGGCAATGCCCCCGGGCGGTTGATTACGGAATGGCGATCCAAACCCAGCTAATGCGGTCGTTTGCATCAAAAGGAGCTGTCGAGCTTACAGTAATTGCGTTAGCTGCAACGGCTGTTACCTGAAGGATGTTGCCAGTGCCTGCCGAATTCGATGTAGAAACGATGATTACATCATTCGTCAAATCTGGTGTGCCCGTTACGGTAATTGTTGTTGTGAAAGCGCCAACGTTACCGTTAACTGTTCCACGCTGCATACCCGATGTTGGGTTGGCTACCCAAGTGAAGGTACCATCACCGTTAGATGTGGCGATGTAGCTTGTAGTACCAGCGCCAGCAGCATTCGTGCTAACAGGAATAGTAACTGAATGAGGACCTGCTCCTGCTGGTGCGTCCAATGTAGCCGTAACGTTACCAGTTTGCGAACCTGGGTTGATCGAAACGGTATTTCCACCACCAACGTCGTTCAACGTTAGAACGCCGGTGTTTGTACCGCTACCGATCGTGACGGTGCTACCTGCAAAGGCAAAGTCTGGGCTTGACGCTAGCGTGTTGCCGTCAGTGAAGTATGCCACTTGACCAGCCGCACCAGTACCGTCAACCAAGCTGCCGTTGATTTCCACCCAGCTAAGCGTGGAGTTTCCACCTGCAGCCGCGCTGGAAAGGTAAGCATTCGTACCGTCGGTATGTGCAGCACTTGGCCACGTTACGCTATAGGGTGTTGTTGTGGCTGCCGCTTGCTGAGTCAACGCACCAGACGTCGATCCAAGCAGCTGTAAGGTACGCGTACGCACCGGCAACTGCGCCGATGCCTCGCTTACCACGAGAGCGAAAGAAGCAGCAACGGCTGCACCTTTCAGAATAGTTGAGAAATTCATGAAGAACTCCGTTAAAAAAGGTTGGTTAAAAAGGGTTGTTAATTGATTAATCGACAAAAGAAAGGTTCGACGACGTGGATCAGCAGCGTGCTACGGATTCATTACCATCCAGTTGATGGCTTCGCCAGGGTTGAGTCCACCTGGGAAATTGATGGTAAAGGACGTTGCCGTCCTAGACCCGTTCACGACAAACGGCGTAATGCCAACACTCGTAGAGGCTTCGGGCGTTAGCGTAATCGATGCCTGTGGGTCCAGCGCTGGCCCAGCCGGCAACGTAATCACCACCACAAACTGAGGGTTTGCAGTGTTATTCGTATACCGTCCGTGCGTTATGCCGAACAACGCAAACAGGGCGTCCTTGCCACGTTTGTGTAAGGTGCCATTAGCATCGGCTACGACTATCGCTTCGGTTGATCCGCTTGGCTGAGCTTGCGCAGGGCCAGCCAGCGAGGCGATCGAAACGTTACCCGTACCTTGGGCCACCGTGACACGAACGCTTCCGTTCGTGGCAAGGCGTAAGTCTTGCGCGTCGGTCGTTCCCAACACGTCTGCAGCTGTAGTGCCGGCGTTTCCGCCTAGGCGCCACACCGGTAGCAGCGTTATGGGTGACCACTGAGGGGTATTCCCTGGGCCAGCCGAAACCAGCACGTTGCCAGCTTGACCAGGACTACCGTTAAGGAGGATCGGAGTCGTGGCGCCGCTCATATTGAGCGGACCACGAACGTCGATAGAACTAGTGGTTCCGTCGAGATGGAGCAACGTGGCATTACCGGCGCGGATGTCGAGATCCACCACGCCAGTTGTGCTCGTGTTACCCAGAATCGTGTTAGCAGGATTAGGATTACCGCCAATGACCCAGGCGGTTTGGTTAATAGTCGATACGGGGTCTAACCACGCAGGGCGTCCGCCCACGACTGCCAATACGAAGCCATCGTTGCCCGGCGCTAGTGGCACGGCACGTCCGCCGGTGCCCCCTACCAGCAAATAGCCAGGTGCTAGGGGCATGTCGGGAAGCAGGGTGAAGGTTGTTTGGCCTGTAAAGGCAACGTCGCCAGCAACGTTCGTTACGCGCAGGGTACCAATGGTGGCGTTGGTGGCGCTGATGCCGCGCAATGCCAAGGTGTCGGTGTAGAGTGGTGTAGCACCTGGGCCAGCACTCACCAATACATTGCCAGCCACTCCAGCACTGCCGTTGAGAGTAAGGGGCGACGCAGCACCCTCTAGGAACAAGCCGCCGTTGCCTATGCGGATTTCGCGCTGCGTTTGCAACACGCCGTCGGCACCAATGGTAAGGCGCGTTACATTGTCGGTACGAAAGATGAGCGAGGCCGCATTGCGAGAACCGAGGAAGTTGACGTTGGGGTCGACAACGTTACCCGTGGTGCTCCAAAAGTCGTTGCCTTGATTGCCCCCACTTACGCCGATAAGGCGCGTCCAGATTGGCAGGGCCGGCGTACCCGAGTTGTATTCGAACTCGTTGGCCGAAAGGTTGTAGATGATGAGGCCCTTAGCCGGCTGCACAATGGCGTCCCGCTGCGGCAGCGTAAGACGCGGAATCAGCAAACCTTTATTCGAACTCACTAGGTCCAACAATGCCGAAGCGTCGGGATTGGCCGTGCCAATACCGACGTTTTCGGTCTGCGCCTTCGAAGCCACCACATGTGCAAAGCACAGCGCGGCCACAAGAAGAATGCGGAGCGTATGTAAGGAGGACCGAAAGGTCATGCACAAAGGCGTTAATGAACAAATATCGAATCCTAAGGGCCTGGTCGAAGCCCATAAGGTTGGCTATCAGGAGCAATGAGCCAGCTCGAACAGTCGCAAAAATCGTGAAAAATGGTCTGCCTAGGTGTACGTAGTTGTATGCAAATCCTTGATTTACATAGATTTACCACGGTTTCCGTAGGCACGGACACGTAGTGGATGTATGAGAAGAAACACGCAAGTTGTGTTAGTTGGAGACGGAGGGGTCAGGTCCGCTTCGTGCAGGAAAGCACGCGAAACTACAACAAAATCATAGCTTTGCAAGCATTCGAGGTCATTCGCAACCGACCGGCTGGTCGGCGTAGCCCATCATTCCCCCATCCGTAAATGTCGGCATCTGTACTTATTGTTGGATTAGGTAATCCTGGTAGTCGCTACGCACATACACGCCACAACGTGGGATTCATGGTAGTGGACGCATTGGCCGAAGCGCTGAAAGCCGAGTGGAGCCGTCCGTCGTCGCTCTACGACCTTGCCGAAGTACGGTTTGCGGGACGCCAGGCCCTGTTGGCAAAGCCCCTTACCTACATGAATGAGTCGGGCAAGGCAGCTAAAAAGCTAGTGGGCCAGCACAAGCTTTCTCCACAGCAGGTTGTTTGTGTGGTCGACGAGTACAATTTTCCAGTGGGTAAGGTACATCTACGCCCTGAAGGGTCGGATGGTGGCCACAACGGCATTACCTCGATGATCGAAGAATTGGGTACGCCCAAGTTCTGGCGGCTACGATGTGGTATCGACCGGCGCTTTGGTCCAGGAGGGTTGGTGGACTACGTCCTATCACCGTTCGAATCCTCCGACTCCGACAACCTATCGCTTATGCTGACAAGGGGCGTCGACGCACTGAAGCTGATTATGCGGCTGGGGCCGCAGCAGGCAATGCAGCAGATAAATCGGACGGAAAGCGCCGCTTGATGACGACAAGAGTACGGTCGTCGCTATACGTGGCACCAGCAGCAAAACGCTGCACGTCGTCTAATATGGCAAGTGCCACTTCGTAGGCCGAGCCCGTACAGGCATCGGCGATAACTCCTTGAAGGCGTGACTCACCATAGATCGTCCCCGCACGGTCCTGAGCTTCGGTAATACCGTCGGTATACATCACGAGCACGTCGCCCGGCTGCATATTGACGTTTTCGACGCCCACGTACTGATCATCGACAATGCCAAGAATTCCACCCGTGGGTTGCAGGAGTACCGACGTCCCAAGGCCGTGCCGGTGTAAGACTGGAGGACAGTGGCCCGCGTTTGCGTAGAGAACAAGGCCGTTGGCCGAAGGTGTAAGCTCGCAGTAAAACAGCGATACAAATCGTTCGAGTGGAAAGGTGTCGTACAGTAAGGCATTAAGCCGTGCAATGAGCGAGGTAATCTTGGTGTTGAACGAGATGCCCATGCGTACAGCTCCCGATACAAACAGTGCTTGCACAGCTGCAGGCAGGCCCTTGCTAGCGGCGTCGCTTACCACAATGCCCAGCCGGTCGTCGTCGCCAGGCGTATGCAGATAGTCGAAGTAGTCGCCTCCTACCACGCTATCGGGCACCGAAATGCCATAGATGTCGTAGTCGCGGAACGATGTTGCATGGTCGGGCACTAGGCCGCGCTGAATCTCCCAGGCTTGGTCGAGGTCGCGCTGTAAGAGCGTCTCGCGATGTGTTTGCTTCATGTTGCGCAAGGCCGTCGTGGCGGCAGCGCCAATCACCACCATGGCATCGCGAAACTCGTCGGTATGGTCGTGCGCCGTAAAGGCCAATGCATATGGATAAAGCGTGCCGGAAGGACGCTGCACGGGGTCGCCCACGCCAGTTAGCGAGTAAACACGGTGGCCATGAGCGTTATCACCATCGACAACGACGATACGATTCTTACTCAGCTCGGCCATGGGCGGCATGTCGCGAACATGGCGCCGCGTTCCCCCATCCAAGAACTCGACCTCACCCACTTGATACGCCAGAATGTACTCGTCGGCAGTGGCATCTAACTGCCACAAACGACCGCCAGTCATTGAAAGGCGATCACTGTCGACAACGTCTTGTACGAGTGTACACAGAAGTTCGAGGGGCGACGTTGCGGCAGCACCAAGAAGCCGCTCGATTAGCTTATAGGTGGAACGCTGGTGCTTACCAGAGGAGGAAACGTTCGGTAGCGTCATCAGGTGGTAAAGTAGCCGTCGTTGCGAATAACTCGCTGCGCATACTCTGCCCGGCGTATCGTGGGCAGAATGCTCTGCAAGTGGCCTAGGAGGTACTCTAGCCGAAGGTTCTCGCTGCGGAGCTCAAGCAGTTGCTGCTTTTGCGCAACCTCTAGGCCGCTCTTAGGCGCCATAACCCACGAGCCAAGACGGTCGTCCACGTCGGGCTCGTAGTGGGCCGAAGCCGTACCAAACACGAGGTCGGCAATGGTGTTGTACATGGTGGCAACTTCACGGCGAAGCCTTACGTCAACCGCAACAGAGCTGTCCTCCAACGGTTCGATGGTTGCCACAAGGTAGGGTGCTAGGTCGTCGCGTACATCTTGGATACGAAAGCGGTCAATACCCTCGACGATGACGTCGAACCTGCCATCTGGGAACTGCTGCGGCACGTCGCGAACGCGGCACGCAACACCAATGGACTTCATGACATCGTGTTCGACAGCCACGATTCCAAAGGGCGTCGACGTGCGAATGCTGTCGGCCATTAGCGTGCGGTACCGCGGCTCATAAATATGAAGCGGCAGCCGCGTCGTTGGGAACATGACGACGTTAAGAGGGAACAGGCCTATGGTCATGAAATACAACGGCGTGCCCACCAACGGTGGGCACGCCCTAGCGTAATGCTGTTACTTTGCAAAGCGCAAGTAGCGCTCGTTGATACGACCCCAATGGAGGTTGTTCAGGAAGTTCTCAATGTACTTCACTCGACCTGGACCATCCTTATGGTAGTAGGCATGCTCGAATACGTCGCAAGCAATCAACGGAATGCCGCCCCAAATGGCGCCGTAGTGGTGCTCGTCGACAAGTACATTCAGCAGGCGTCCGCTGTATAATTGGTCGATACACAGCACGCCCCAGCCAGATAGCTTTGCTGCTGTAGCTGTGGCCTTGAAGTCGGCCTTCCACGCGTCGATGCTTCCAAACTCCTTCTCAATGGCCGCTACTACGTCGGGGCCCTTCGAGGTGTCACCGTCGCCGCCCAGTACGTGCCAGAACACATCGTGCAATACCGTGCCAGCGTGGTTCCACGTTAGCCGACGCTTCATTTCACCAAAATCGCTCCAGTTGCCATTGGCTAACGCCTTGTCGGCACCCTGCAATCCCGCTTCGATCTTGTTTAAGAACGTCACGTAGCCCTTGTGGTGCGTGTTGTAGTGCCAGTCCGATGTCTCCGGCGACATCACGTCCTTGAGCAACTCCTTGGCTTCGTCGTCGCTATATGGCCGCGCATTAAACTTCCATTCAAAACTCATGATGCTTCCTTTACTATGGTTGGTTGTAGGTACGTAGTAAGATTGGTTGCGACAAGGGGCAACGTTACACTCCAAAGGAGGAACCGCAGCCACAGGTTTTGGTGGCATTGGGGTTGTTGAACGTAAAGCCACGTCCCATTAGGCCGTCCGAAAAGTCCAACGTCATGCCCATCAGGTAGAACATGCTCTTGGCGTCGATAAAAATCCGTACGCCTTCGGCCTCAAGGATGCGGTCATCTTCGCGCGGCTTGCCGTCGAACCCAAGGGTATACGACATGCCAGAGCAACCGCCACCCTTAACGCCAACGCGAAGGCCGTGGTCGTCGCTCAAACTGTTCTGCTCCTTGATCTTCTTCACCTCGGCAATGGCCTTCATGGTGATGGTGATGTTGTCGTGCTCGTCGGTCCCGGTAATGCCGGTAGGAATCGAAAGGGCTTCGGCGCCCAAGATGGCAACGCTCATGGTTCTACTCCAGAATAAATCAGTGTTGTTGTTCAATAACTAGTGGTACGAGGTGCTTGGCGTTGGCAAGTTCGGCAACCGACATCGACGCCAGTGTGGCCACGATGCGTTCTTGCAACACGGCTAGCGGCTCTCGTATGGTACAAACGTGTTCGGCCGTGCACTCGTGATCGGCCGAGCCCTGGCAATCAACCAGGGCCATGTCGGGTCCTTCAACAGCTTGCACAATGTCGGCAACACTTATCGTGGTCGCAGACTGCGCTAGGGTGTAGCCACCGTTGACGCCCCTATTACTGCGCACGTAGCCAGCAGCCGCTAACTGCTGTAACACCTTGGCGAGAAGGGTTTGCGAAATGTGGTTCCGAGCCGCTATATCGCGCGCCGACAACAGCGCATGCGCCTGCTCGGCCATGGCTTGCACGGCTAGTAGGGCATATTCGACGCGTTTGGAGAGACGGACCATCGGTGGCTGAATTCGTATTGTTACAGGTCGTAGTCCGCCACGCAATCGTCCGTAAGCGGATGTGATTGACACGTAAGAATGTAGCCGTCGGCGATCTCGTCGTCGCTGAGCGCTTCGCGCTCGTCCATACGAACCTTGCCAGACACAAGCTTGGCGCGGCAGGTACAGCATGCGCCAATCTGACATGCATATGGCGGGTCGGCGTTGGCACGCTGTGCCGCCGTTAGGATAGTCTCGTCGGGCTCGACGGCAAAGGTGTATTGTTGGCCGTACAGGCGAATGGTGACGTTGCGGGTAGTCACGGCGTTGTCGAGTTCCGACTCCGGGGCCGTATCGTTCATGGTATTCGATGGTGGTTGTTGCTGTGATGACGTTGGCGAAGTAAAGTATTCGCGGTGAATGTGGTGACGGTCGACGCCTCGGCGTTCTAGCACGGCAAAGACGTTCTCCATCATTCCGGTAGGGCCACACACGAAGTACTCGTCGACGGGTGAGTTCTCATCGAGTAGTTGCTCGATGGTAGCTTGATCCAGCCGGCCGGCCAATGACGATTGTGAGGCATCTTCGGTGTCTTCCAGCACGTTAACTACCCGCAACGCTGACGGGAAGGCCGCTGCAAGAGCGTCAATCTCCGTTCGGAACATCGTTGTGTGTATCGACCGATTGGCATAGAACAACGTGCACCGGCTAAGCGGTTCAACACGCAGTGCACTCTTGAGAATACTCATCAGTGGAGTTATACCGCTGCCCCCTCCAAAGAAGGCGTAGTGCCGACTGTGCGAAGGGTCGAGCTCGCGTGTGAAGTTGCCCATGGGCGGATATACATCAACGATGGCACCAACGAAAAGCTGGTCGGCTATCCACGAGCTCACCACACCGTCGGCCAGCTTGCGAACACCAATGGTGAGGGGCTCGTTGTGGTAGGGGCTGCTCGATAACGAGTAGGTGCGGCGATGCTCGACGCCGTCGATGATCATTCGAATGGCAATGTACTGGCCGTGCTTATACTGGAAGACCGGAGCCAGTGCTTCGGGCACGTCGAACGTTATGGTGACGGCGTCGGCCACAGACTTGTCGATCGACGAAACGCGTAGCGGATGAAAGGTGGCAGACATAGGTTAGAAAAGTCCAATTTGAAAGAGGGCTGCCTCGGACATCATGGTCTTATCCCACGGCGGGTCGAAGGTGATAGACACATTGACGTTGCCAACGCCATCGAGAGCTTTGACGGTGCGCTCGACTTCGGCGGGCAGCGACTGTGCCGAGGGGCAGTTGGGAGTGGTCAACGTCATTACAACGTCGACGTCGTTGGTAGGCGACACGCGGACTTCGTAGATAAGGCCGAGTTCGTAGATGTTAACGGGGATCTCGGGGTCGTAGATGGTATGTAGGGCTTCGACAGCCCTATCGCGCAGGGTGGCGTCGGTCATGCTGGTTCTCCAGAGCGTGGCTGTTGCGCAACAACGGCCGCAATGCGCATGACGTGGTTGACCATGCTGGCAAGGCCATTGGCGCGACTTTGCGACAAGTGAGTGTCGAGCCCGATGCGCGAAAGAAACGTGGGTGGCGTAGCAATAATGTCATGGGCGGGTTGTCCGCCATACACCCGCAGCAGCATCGCAATCAGGCCTCGCGTAATAATGGCATCGGAATCGGCATCGAAACGCAGCACGTCGCCCTCGACAGTTGGCGATAGCCAGACGCGGCTTTGGCAGCCTCGTACAAGGAAGTCGTCGGTTCGTCGTTCGGCGGGATATGGCGGCAAGTGTTTGCCAAGGTCGATGATGTAGGAATACTTGTCTTCCCAGTCGGTAAACATCTCGAATTCGGCCACGAGGGTGTCGGCAATCTGTGACGGCTTCATCGCAGCATTCCTACGGCTTTCGTGAGAGCGGCGGCGAAGACGTCAACTTCGTGCGCCGTAGTTGTAACCGAGAACGAAGCGCGGATTGTTGACGTAACGCCCAAACGGCGCATAAGCGGTTGTGTGCAGTGGTGGCCAACTCGTACGGCCACGCCCATGGCGTCGAGCAGTGTGCCTACGTCGGCAGCGTGGGTGCCTTCGACGGTGAAGGACAGGATTCCTACACGATGTGCGGCATTGCCGTAAACCGTGAGTCCGTCGATGCCCCCTATCGCATCGAGAGCGTAGGCGGTGATTGACTGATCGTGATGTCGGCGCCAGTCGGGATCGACAGCCGCAAACCACTCGATGGCTGTAGTAAGGCCTACAGCGGCTTCGACGTTGGGTGTACCAGCTTCGAAGCGCATTGGTGGCGCGTTAAACGTGGTTCCATCGAACGAAACGGAATCGATCATCGATCCCCCACCCTGATATGGTGGTAGCGACTCCAGCACGTGGTACCGACCATAGAGCACGCCCAGCCCCATTGGTGCAAAGAGCTTGTGCGCCGAAAATGCGTAGAAGTCGCAGCCCAGAGCAGCAACGTCGATGGGGTCGTGAAGGACGGCCTGGGCACCATCGATGAACGAAAGCGCGCCCACACTGCCGGCCATCGCACAAAGCTGGGCAACGGGGTTGACGGTGCCGAGCGTGTTGGACACGTGGACGGCACTCACAATCTTGGTGGCGGGGCCGATAAGACTGGCAGCGGCCTGCATGTCGAGCTCGCCACTGTCGGTAACGGGAATAACGCGGATTACGGCACCACGCTGCTGCGCCATTAGTTGCCATGGCACAATGTTGGCGTGGTGCTCCATTTCAGTGAGCACGATTTCGTCGCCCGGCTGCAATCGATGAGCTACCGTTGCGGCCACAAGATTGACGGCTTCGGTAGTGCCCTTCGTAAACACAATCTCGCTTGGCGAGGCTGCGCCCAGGAAGGCAGCCACAGTGTGGCGTGCATGTTCGTATGCTTCGGTGGCCTTTGCGGCAAGCGCATGCGCTCCGCGGTGGACGTTGCTGTTTGTTGTCGTGTAATAGCTTGCAATGGCATCGATAACGCACTGCGGCTTCTGCGACGTTGCCGCATGATCGAGATACACCAAGGGCTTGCCACCGTGTACCGTGGTCGACAAAATCGGGAACTGCGCCCGCAGATAGTCGACGTCGATCGATGATATGGTCGCGGGAAGCGTCATCGCGACAGGCGTTGTTCCATGCGGCGTTCAAGGGACTGACGAAGTGACTCCACGGGCACTCTTTCGAGCACTTCCATGGCGAAGGCCATGGTAAGCAAGCGGCGCGCTTCGGCTTTAGGAATGCCGCGTGCTTGAAGGTAGAAAATGGCGTCAGCATCGAGTGCCCCCGTGGTAGCACCATGTGAACACTTTACGTCGTCGGCCCAAATCTCGAGCTGTGGCTTGGCATTCACCTGGGCGTTCGGGCTTAGGAGCAACGAGCGATTGGATTGATAGGCCGTGGTTTTTTGCGCGTCTTGCCGCACAAAGATTTTTCCGTTGAACACACCAGTCGAGCCATCGTCGTAGACGCCCTTGTAGAGCTCTTCGCTGTGGCAGTGCGGCATTACGTGGTCTACCACTGTATGATTATCGGCAAACTGTTGTCCATCAAGCACACTTACACCGAACAGGAACCCTTGAGCTCCTGGCTCGAGCAGACGGATGACGACGTCGTTACGCACAAAGGCCGCATCGACAATGCAGGTGGTAACGGTAACCGAGCCATTGCCATAGACGTTGGCAGCCATGGCCGAGATGTGGCGGTTGTTGGCATCGTCAAGCACACGTGTCCAATGCAGGTGAGCATTGGCTTGACATTCAATTTCGCATACAGGCAGCAGAACCGCAGCGGGGTTGGAGCGGACTGTTTCGACGATGGTAGCGCTGGCATGTTCGCTTGCAAGGACGAGGATGCGGGGCGATGGCAGCGGATCGGGCGACGCGTCGTGGGCGATGAGGTCGAGATGGATTGGCTTGGTAACATTGCCCGTTATGCGGATAACAACACCCGTGGTGTGCAGTGCCGTATTCATGGCAACGAAGGGCGTGGTATCGATGGGTAGGATGGCGCCGATGGTAGACCGCACGCGTTCGTCGGCGATTACCAGTTCGTCGGTTAATACTTCTACCGTCAGTCCATCTGCTTCGAAGGGGGCACTGTCGAGCCCCTCTGGGGTAATCACGATGTGATAGACATCTTCGTTGGGCAGCGCCGCAGGCGCTGGTGCCGGTGCCCCTTTTTCGGAGGAGAACTGGGCGTCGTTGATAACGTTGATGACGGAGGTGTACTTCCAGTCTTCCATGCGGCGCGTAGGGATGCCAACATCGATAAACTGGCGTAGGGCGCGGCGGCGCAGGTTGTGGAGAGGTCCATTGACGTGGCCATTAAGGCGACGCTCAAGGCGCTCAAACGATGAGCTTACGTAATCGTTGAAGTTGTCGGTACTCACATTACACCTCCGAGCCCTGCTCTGCGCGAATCCAATCGTAGCCGCGCTCTTCGAGTTCAAGGGCGAGTTCTTTGCCGCCAGAGCGAACAATGACACCGTTGTGAAGAACGTGAACAACATCGGGTACGATGTGGCTAAGCAATCGCTGGTAGTGCGTGATAACAACGAACGAACGGTCGGGCGAACGTAAGGCATTAACGCCTGAGGCGACGATACGCAAGGCGTCGATGTCAAGGCCCGAGTCGGTTTCGTCGAGTACGGCAAGCGACGGCTCAAGCATGGCCATTTGAAAAACTTCGGCGCGCTTCTTTTCACCGCCGGAGAAACCTTCGTTCAGGGCTCGCGACAGAAACGTCGGGGCCATATCGACCAAGGCCATGCGCTCGCGCATCAATGCAAGAAAGGCAGCGGGCTCCAACGCGTCTTGCCCGCGATAGGCACGAACGGCGTTCACGCTGGCCTTGATGAAGTTAGCCGTAGATACACCGGGAATCTCGACGGGGTACTGAAAGGCAAGAAAGAGGCCTTCACCAGCACGCTCTTCGGGGGCTAGGTCGAGTAGGTCGCGGCCCTTAAACACGACCGAGCCTTCGGACACGCTGTAGTCTTCGCGCCCGGCCAAGACGCTGGCAAGTGTAGACTTACCCGAGCCATTGGGTCCCATGATAGCATGAACCTCGCCGGGGTTCACTGTAAGGTTGATGCCCTTGAGGATGTCGCGGCCTTCGATGCCAGCGTGCAGATTGGTGATTTCGAGGAGTGGTTGCATGGTTAACGTGGGTAAGATTCGATAATAAGTGTGATTAGCCTACGCTGCCTTCAAGCGATATGGCTAGAAGCTTACGGGCTTCAACGGCAAACTCCATTGGAAGCTGATCGAGGACTTCCTTGGCATAGCCATTTACGATAAGGGCAACAGCTTCTTCGGTGCTAAGACCGCGCTGGTTGCAGTAGAAGAGAATGTCTTCGCCGATCTTCGATGTTGTTGCCTCGTGCTCGACGGTTGCCGTTTGGTTGGCGATTTCGAGGTACGGAAACGTGTGCGCACCGCAGGTGGAACCAATCAGGAGCGAGTCGCACTGCGAGAAGTTTCGTGCGTTCTGCGCATTGCGGGCAACCTTGACCAACCCTCGGTATGAGTTTTGGCTGACGCCAGCCGAGATACCCTTAGAAACGATCCGGCTGCGTGTGTTTTTGCCAAGGTGGAACATCTTCGTTCCCGTATCGGCTTGTTGGTGGTGGTTGGTAACCGCAACAGAGTAAAACTCACCCACCGAATCGGCGCCCTTGAGTACCACACTTGGATACTTCCATGTAATGGCCGAGCCAGTTTCTACCTGGGTCCAGCTAATCTTACTGCGAGCACCTTCGCAAATACCACGCTTGGTTACGAAGTTATAGATACCACCGTTTCCATCCTTGTCCCCAGGGAACCAGTTCTGAACGGTGGAGTACTTGATTTCGGCATCGGTATGGGCTACGAGTTCGACAACTGCAGCGTGAAGCTGGTTTTCGTCGCGCTGCGGCGCCGTACAGCCCTCAAGGTAGCTAACATAGCTTCCTTCATCGGCAATGATAAGCGTACGCTCGAACTGGCCCGTGTTGCGCGCATTAATGCGGAAGTACGTGCTAAGCTCCATCGGACACCGCACGCCTTTAGGAATGTACACAAACGAGCCATCAGAAAACACCGCGCTGTTAAGCGCTGCGTAGTAGTTGTCGGTTACCGGTACAACACTGCCCAGATACTTCTTTACTAATTCGGGATAGTCGCGAACAGCTTCGCTCATTGGACAAAAGATGATGCCCTTTTCCTTGAGCGCCTCTTGGAACGTGGTTTTTACCGACACGGAGTCAAGCACGGCGTCGACAGCCACGCCAGTGAGCATCTTTTGCTCTTCTAGGGGAATTCCCAGCTTTTCAAAGGTGGCCAGCAACTCAGGATCGACTTCGTCTAACGAGTTCAACGCTGGCATCTTCTTGGGCGCAGCCCAATAGATGATGTCCTGAAAGTCTACCTTGGGATACTTCACATTTGCCCACGTCGGTTCGGTCATGTCCAGCCATCGCCGATAGGCGCTCAATCGCCATTCAAGCATCCAGTCTGGCTCGCCCTTTCGCTCCGAGATAAAGCGTATAACGTCCTCGCTCAAGCCCTTCGGAAGGGTCTCCTGCTCGATGTTCGACGTAAAGCCGTACTTATAATCGCCTTGGACTACATCATCCAACGCGGTTGACTCGGATTCGGTCGGCTGCAGGTTGCTCATAGGTAGTATTGGCTCGTGTGTGTTGCGAAGAGCTACAAATATACGACTATTTTAGTCCTCTTTTGTCCCGTTGCACTCGCACAATTCTCCACCACCTTGTAAAGGGGCGTCGCTAACCGCAAGCGTATGAGCGCTTTAGCGCTGTACCACGAAGGGAATGCTGCGTACGCCGGAATGTCCTACAAGGAGTACGGTGTACGTACCTGAGGCGAGGGTCGAGACAGAGGCGGAAACGTCTGTCCCTTCGGCTAGGTTCCCAACAGTGGCATCGACGACCCTTGCTCCGAGAGCATCGATGATGGTGGCCGAGGTATAAAGGCCGACAACCGAGAGACTGATATGGGTGGTAGCTGGGTGTGCAGAGCGCCAAAGAATGTGCTGATTTCGGCTGGATTCGTACACGGAAGTAACACCGTCGATGGCTACAAAGGCCGTCCGAGTCGTAACCATGCCACAGGCACCAGTAATGGTAGCATGGTATCGGCCGCGATGCGCCTCGGTCACACTGGGAATCTCTAGCGTCGATGCTGTGTGGGATTCAAGCGCTTGCCCCTCGTGATACCACTGATACTGCAGGTCGGCACCCGAAGCTTGTGCAGTAAGGCGGAGCGTAGATCCGCGGACGATCGACCTGTCGTGCGGCTCGAGCGTCAGCAGCGTCGATGGCGTTACGTCCACCTGGGCTGGCGCCGAGGTAACGGGTGCACCACACGAGCTAACAACCTGTACGTCGTAACGGCCGGCAGCATCGTCGTCGAGTTCTTCGATAGCAAGCTGCGGGCTTGTTGCACCTACGATAGCCCGGCCGTTCTTTCGCCACTGGTACTGCAGGTCGGTTCCGGTGGCAGTTACCGTGAGCACAACTGTCGTGCCACGGCATTGGGTTAAAGAGGCAGGACTAAGAGATACGTTAGCGGGCACACGAATAACAACGGGGTCGAGAGTGCGCATTTCGTGACCACGCCGTGAAAGCAGACGGAAGTCAAAGGTAGAACCCGGCAGGTTGGTCATTGGATTCCATGTTGCTCGAAGACCAGTCTGGGGCGGAATGACCGTCTCCCAGTTGTTCTGACCTGGCTCCGCGATCTGAATCGTATAATCGTCGGTCGATTTCATGTTGCGCGCAGTCCACGACAACATAACTGGCGTGCCCTGGCACCAACGATCGCCACCCCGTGGGTTTGACAACTCAACGGCACCAAACACAAAGTGCGAAACAAAGGGAGAGTCGAATGATGATGCTGGTCGAGACGACTCTGATTTTGTGATGTCGACAGACGTTGTCGCGCCAGAAATGTAGAGGTCGCCTTCGTCGTCCATAACAGCGGCCATCGCACGGTCACGTCCGTGCCAACCGAAGCGACCTCTGTAAAGGACGTCGGTTGATGCCATTCGAAGTACAAGCAGGTCGGACTCGCCTTGAAGGATTCGTGTACTGCCTTCAGCGTCTGGCGTAACATCGGGCGATGCCGACCATCCAACAACGAGGACTTGGTCGTTCGTTACCGTGCTAACGAAGCACGGCACATCGTCCTGCATGCCGCCAAAGAGCCGCGACGACAGCAACTGCTGTCCGTCGGGTCGTACAAAGGCCACGAAGATGTCGCGAAGCCCCTTATAGGATTCAGAGTTGGCTTGTGTTGGGAAGTTCGAAGAAGTCGTTTCGCCAACGATGGCTATACGGCCGGTTGCGGTCGTTGTTATGCCCAGTCCGGTTTCGGATTCAATACCACCGAGGAACGAGGAGAAGACTAGGCGGCTACCATCGCTTGAAAACCCTACGACGACGGCGTCGGAGATACCGCCATTGAATACTGGGTCGAAGGGGCGTGCTGTGGTGGGATCCCATGGCGTAAGCTTGCGCGGCCACGTTTCGAAGGTCTCCGACGACGTCGAGCCAGTGGCAAGAATCGTTCCATCTTCGGCAACGGTAACAGCTCGAAACACGTCGGTGCCAACACTACCAAAGTACGTTGCAAATACAACGCTACCGCGCTGGTTAAACTTCACAAGGAAGGCATCGGTTGTTCCACCAACATATGTGCCGGTATAGGCATTCATGGTGCGAAAGGTTGTTCGACTTCCCGTTTGACCAGCCACAATAAAATTGCCAATGCCATCGCAAGCAACACCATAGGCTGCATCGTTGCCAGTACCGCCTATGTACGTACAGTACCGCAGCGAGTCGAGGTCGGCAGAAAGAACGACGAGAAATCCGTCATCGACGCCACCGTGGACCTGGTTATACGCACCCGTTGTGGTGGGAAGATCGGGCGAATTCGTGGTGCCAACAACAGCGATGTCTCCGTACAGATTTACAGCAACAGCGGCAATGCGGTCGTATTGCGCACCACCAACGAAGGTCCACGCGAGAATCGTGTCAAGCCTAGGCGAGCACACCGCAACAAACGACTCTGTACTCGACGCCTTCGATTGCCAAAGTCCAGGCGCACGGGCCTGCAGCGAGGCATCGGTTGTAAGGCCAGCAACCACGACGTTACCATTGGGTAAGCGCGCCAATGCCGATATCTCCGAAGCAGACGAAGTGCCAAATAAGCGTGTCTGGACGATTCCCGACGGTGCTCCCGAGATGTACACATCCTGCGCAAATGTGATGCAGACATGTGCGAGGAAAAGGGATACTATGAGAAGTCGGGACGACATACGAAAAACGCATTCGGCCTTGCCTGCATTCGCAGGCAAGGCCGAAAAGTACTTAAAGTTTCATAATTCTCGACATTAGGCGCTACCGCTCGATTGGGAATGTGGTAGAAAACAGTCCGTTCGACGAGCGAATACGCAGGATGAACAAGCCGGAAGGCAGGCCGGACACGTCGACCGACGCACGAACATCTGTTGGAATCGTACCGGAAAGAACTGTAGCCCCATGAACGGCAAGCACATCGTACGTTACAACAGCATCAGCGCTATGGGCCTCGATTACAAGGGTAGTCCGAGCCGGGATAGGACCAATAACGCGTGTTCCTGCCAGGTCTCCCGTTTCAATCACCGACGTCTCTTCGTTAACAGCGACTATGGCAATATTCGACGTCGTAGTTCCACATGTACTTTTTACGTCGCAGGTGTAGGAACCAGCATCAGCCATCGTAGCAGACACAATTTCATACGTTGCAGCCGTGGCACCCGAGATGTCGGCTCCGTCCTTCTTCCATTGATAGCTGTTATTTGCGCCGGGCGACACCACGCTAAGCGTGATGGGCTTACCCACGGTAACCGTGACGTTTTGTGGCTGCTGACTGATGACCGGAGCGTTAACGATGGTCACATCGACGGCTCTCGTCGTGGCACTTGGATTACATGCACCAGACACGACGCAGTCATAACGACCAGCGTTCGTCGTTGAAAGGGCCGTAATCGTATACGTGGCTGATGTGGCACCCTGAATGGCAGTGCCATTGCGGCGCCACTGATAGCGGTTGCCTTCGCCAGCAGATTCCACGGACAATGTTGCCGCCGTTCCAGCGCAGTCCGACACAGCGTCTGGCTGTTTTACAATCGTAGGTGGCGTGGTAACAACGATTGTCGATGGCGACTGCACGACATGTCCACGCTCCGACCGAACGCGGACCAGATAACTGTCCGAAGCAATGTTCTGAATCCGCCACGAATAACTGTTGGCGGTTACGTTGGTGGCAATCGCAGTCCACGTTGTGCCCTCATCGGCCGAAATCTCAACCGTATAACGATCTGTTACGAGCATGTCCGTAGCACCCCACGAAATCGACTGCGTCGTACCAACGCACCACGATTCTCCGCCAGCGGGTGCAGACAATGCAATCGAGCCCATGGCAATTTTTCCGATGAACGCCGACTCTGGGCCGTTGTAAACCTTGTCGTACGGTGTGCCAACATTTGCTAGACCATCAGAATTCGTCACGGCAAGGAAGTAGACGTCGCCACGTGAATCAGGGGCTACCGATACAACACGTTCGTTGACATTCCCAACAACAAGGTGGGATGTCTTTATCGCTGCCGGGCTTAGTACCGTAACGAATCCATCTGTCTCGCCTCGACGCTCGACTTCTGTTCCTGCGCCAATGCGCGGGAAGTCCATCGAACGCGTGACACCTCCGATAACTGATCCCGCTGTAGCATCAGGGGCAATACTCAGCACTTCATCGTCTGCTGCTCCGCCAACATACGTCGAGGTAACAATGTCGCGCCCATCTTTCGTAAACGTAAACAACGAAATGTCTCTGCTTCCAAGCACGGTTTGGTTGAATCCGCCAATAATCTCAAGGTCCGGCGATGTCGTAACTAACGTTACATGTGGGCGCCCCTGATCGTCGACATATATGCCACGACCGAAGTCGTCGCCAGTACCACCCAGGTAGGTCGAGAACGTAAGCGATCCACCATCGAAGCCAAATCGTACCACGACAGCATCGGTATTGCCGCCGCCGTAGGTACGGTCATACGGTACCTGATTGCGGTTTGGTGGGGGGCCACCACCACCACCGCCGCCACCACCACCACCGCCGCCACCCGTGGGTGGTACGGGGAAGGTCTGCCAGTTTGCATTCGTCGTATACCCAGTTAACGTCGGGGCACCTGTTGCATCGACGGCCAACGCTAAAAAACCGTCGTTACCGGAGCGCCCCATATACGTGGAGTAGAAGAACTGTCCGGCATTTGGAGAGAGTTTTGTCAAAAACCCGTCAAGTTGTCCGCCATTGGTACGTTGGAACCCATTGTTCAGCGGGAAGTTGGCCGTAGAACGCGTCTCGCCAGCAATGTAGATGCTAAGCTCTGGGTCGACGGCAATGGCATGGGGGATGTCGTCGGCATTGCCACCAACATATACGCCAACACCAAACTTCGTTGCCCCGTCTGTGAGTTTCACTACGAAGGCGTCCAGCATGGCCCGGTAAATTTGGCTTGCAGCGCCGCCCGACATCGGAAAATCGCTAGACGTCGTCGTTCCCGTCAGGTAAATACTACCGTCGTTATCGCTGGTGATAGCCGTCGCAATGTCGTCGCCACCACCGCCCACATAGGTGTGAGACTTTACTCGGCTAAGTGTTGAATCGAAGATTGCTACAAACACTTCCTTGCTAGCGCCTGGCTCGGCTCGGTATCCACCAGTCGAGCCCGGGAACGTTAGCTGCGACGTTCCACCTGCAACAGCAATGTCGCCATTTGGCAAGCGCCTCAACCCAGCATACGAATCCAAACCAGTACCTAAGTAGGTGCCGTAAACGATCGGATCAATCACCATGGGCTGGCCAATATCGCGCCCTTTGATATCAAATGTAACGGCACTCTTGCCGCCCATGTCCTGAACGACTAGTGTCGATTGCAGCGGGCTGCCCTTTTGGAACACTGCCAAACCGGACATCGCTACGCCCGACGTGCCGAACGTTACAACACCGTCAACAACGGCCGATGGCATCGCTCCATCAACACGTAGAGCAATGCCCTCTGTGGACGCAAATCCAGCAACGTGTAGATCGAATCGAACCTTGCCAGCATCGTATCGGAACTCAACATCGACGCCCTCATACACCCCTGTAAGGGTCACCGCAGAAACTGTCGGAGCCGTCTTCCAGCGCGAAGCATCGCGTCCGTGGATAAAGGTCGTCGTTCCGACCTTATCGGCAAAGGCCGGTGTGCCAGTTGTAGAGCCGTCAAACGTCAGGCGAACAACGTCGCCAACGCGTGCCCCAGTTGAACGGTCGACCGTATAGCGGTCAACAACCATCCCCTGCCGGGTAATAAACAAGTCGACGTCGCCACTGCGGGTCGCAGCAACCACGTCACTGGGCCACTGCCCAACATTAAGGGTAAACGAGCGCGGTTGAAGCGAGATGGACTGCTCGACGCCTGCCATACTCGCCGACGTTGCGACGACAAACGCCGCAACAAGCGAGAACCAAGTTTTCATGAAGTGAACGAAAATGTTGTGCCAGTCCTGTAGGCATGCAACTCTGTGACGCGAGCATGCGAACAGCTCGGATGTGCTCCGAACTCACCATAACCGCAAAATCATGATTTCGTTACATCCCCACTTTCCACAGGGGCGTCGGCGAGTTCGCCCAATACAGACAACAACCGACGTTCACCATGGGCTACCGAGCCACAACGAAGGTGGTGCGGAACGACCGCCTACCCGACTGAACATGCAAAAGATACACTCCAGTCGGCATAGCTGATACGTCCACAGATGCAACGTCGGCATCGGCCACAAACCGCTGTAAACGAACGCCAGTCACAGACTGAACTTCTACGGTAACATCGGCAAACGCCGAAGGCAACTCGATGGATAGTGCGTAGGTAGCTGGGTTGGGGCCAACGACACGAACTCCGTCAAGGAGCATCTCTTGAGCAACCGAACTTGGATCCTGGACAATAACTGACGCTATGTTCGAGAGTGTTTCGCCACATTCGCTTGTAACACGACACACATAGGCACCCGAATCGCTCTTTGCCACTGCGGCAATTTCGTACGTAGCCGACGTGGCTCCAGCGATCGGCTCGCCATTCTTTAGCCATTGATACTGCAGTCCCGAACCCAACGACTCTACCGCAAGCGTAAGTCGTTGCCCCGTTTCAAGCGTTTGTGAAGAGGGCTGCTTGGAAAGAACGGGAGCGTTAACGATTGCGACATCGACCGCTTGGGTGGTGGCAGTGGGATTGCATCGCCCACTAATGACACAGTCATATCGGCCTACCGTTGTAGCCGAAAGAGCCGGAATTGTGAAGCTTGACGTTGTAGCGCCTTGGATGGCAGTGCCATTACGGCGCCATTGATAACGATTGCCCTCGATGTCCGACACCACGGTAAGCGTTGCAGGACGCCCGGCGCAATCCGACACAGGTGATGGCTGCTCGCGAATCGACGGAGGCGTTGTGATTAGCACAGGCGATGCAGTTTGTACGACATGACCACGGCTTGAACGCACGCGAATGAGATAGTCGTCGGCATCGACATTGCGAATCTGCCACGCAAAATTCGTCCCGCTGATATTCTTGGCTACCTCTTCCCACGTCTTGCCCTCATCGTTGGAAACTTCGACTGTGTATCGGTCTGTCGTGAGCATTTCATCGACACCCCACGACACCGACTGCGTTGTGCCGGCACACCACGTTTCACCACCGGCTGGCGACGACATGAGCATGGTACCGTAGGCAACCTTACCGATGTATGCACTCCTTGGGCCGTTATACACCGAGCTGTATGCACCATCATGTGTTTCTAGTGAACTAGACGACGTGGTTGCGATGAAGAAAACATCGCCACTAGGGTCGCCCGCTACACCTATCACTGCATCATCGTCGTTACCGACTACCATGTTGGACGAACGAATGGCGCCCGTCGTTAGCCGGGTTACAAAGCCGTCAGTCGAACCACGTCGAGCAACCTCCGACCCAGGGCCGCGCAACGGGAAGTCCATCGACGTGGTAACTCCGCCAATGAGCGCATTGCCGTTCACGTCGGCTACAACACTCAATGCTTCGTCGTCGGCAGCTCCGCCAAAGTACGTTGCGCTTGTCATGTCCCGTCCGTCCTTCGAAAACACGCCCAGCACCAGATCAAGTCCTCCACTGCTTTGCTGGCCAAACCCAAGGATGTCGGGGATGTCTGTCGACGAGGTGACCATCGTTACGAGGCAGCGCCCTTGGTCATCAACAAACACACCACGGCAGCGCTCATTCCCGCCGCCGCCCCAATACGTTGAATAGACAAGATTACCACCGTCGACACCAAACTTCACGACAACGCCGTCGGTTTCGCCGCCGTTGAACGTGCGATCATACGGACGTCGCTGCTGCTGTCCAAAGCCACTTGGCGCAGGTGCTGTCTGCCAGTTCGAATTTCTCGTATATCCAACACAATACGGGGCACCGGTAGCATCTACTGCAAGAGCCAGGAAGGCATCATCGCCTGCACGGCCCAAGTACGTCGAATACACAAATTGTGCACCGCTTAGCGACACCTTCGTGAGGAACGCATCTAGCTGTCCACCTGTCGTTCGCTGAAAACCATTGATGGTTGGGAAGCCCGAGGTAGACCGCGTCTCGCCAGCGATGTAGATGTTCATGTCGGGATCAATAGCAATGGCATGCGGAATATCGTCGGCGTTACCACCAACGTACGTTCCCACCGCTAGGCGTTTTGCGGCGTCGGCGAGCTTTACCACGAAGGCATCTAACATCGAAGCATATATCTGCTTGGCAGCGCCTGAGCTCACTGGGAAGTCAGGCGAGTTGGTAGTTCCTGTAACGTAGATATTCCCTTGGTTATCGCTAGTAATGGCGCGCACGTCTTCGTCGCCGCCCCCTCCAAGAAATGTGTAGGCTTTGATACTGGTGAGACTGGAGTCGAAGATTGCCACGAACGCTTCCTTGCCTGCACCTAGGGTTGGCTTGTACGCTCCAACTGCCGTAGGAAATTCAAGTGAGGATGTCGAACCAGCCACTGCAACGTCGCCATTGCTTAGGCGCGTGATTCCACCGTACGAATCGAGTCCAGTGCCTAAGTACGTGCCATAGACAATTGGATCGATGAGCATAGAACGGCGAGAGTCCCAGTTCGATACTGAGAAGCCGAGATCAACGACGTTACTGTGTTGGCGCACCGTAAAGGACGATGGCAGTTGAACCGCATCTTGCAGCACAGCAAGATTGCCCATGCTGATGCCTGCGCCGTTAAAGTGCACGGCGCCCTGGCCTGATGTGGCGGCGAGGGCACCTTCGATACGTAGGACCACCGCCGACGGATCAACGCCGGCAGCCAGCGCGACATCATATCGGATACGGCCCTTGTCATACTTCCAGACAACATCGACGCCACTCTGGATGTTATGGACTACTAATCGGTCGACGACGTCAACCGTTCGCCATTCTTCAGAGCGACGGCCATGAAGAAACGTCACTTGTGTGCTACGTATACCGAAGGAGATTTTTGGAAAGGATGACGAGCCGGTGAACGTCGCGGCTATCACGTGTCCTTGCTCGAGCTGCAAGCCCGGATGCCGATTGATCACCATTCCAGATCTCGTAACGAACACATCGATATCGCCGCTGCGCCCGGCCGCAACAACGTGTTCGGGCCATTGCCCACCATTGAGAACAAACCCTTCTGGGCGAAGTGCGACATGGTTCGGCGTGGCTGCATAAGCGCCACAGACAACAAGGAGCAATGCAAAAAGCAAAGGGTAACGGTTGTTCACAATTCGAATTCCAAATGTGTTACGGTTCGAGTTTACACACGGCTACAGAAGAACGTCGTGCGAGGGATGGTGATCTAGCCGACGTCGTGTCCGTATTTTGCCGCTGTCGGCGGCATACTCCCTTCGGACGTAGCCACAGTGCAGACACAAATCTACGACTCACAATAATGTTACACGCTTTGCAGGCATGATACAACTCGCTGTAAACATCGATCACGTAGCCACACTGCGAGAGGCGCGCGGCGGCATAGAGCCCGATCCGGTTCACGCGGCCGTCATGGCCGAGATGGCCGGGGCCGCAGGAATCGTGTGTCACTTGCGCGAAGATCGACGCCACGTCAACGACCGTGATGTGCGAGCGTTACGCGACGTCGTGACGACCAAACTCGACCTAGAGATGGCGGCTACCGACGAGATCATCGGCATTGCGCTTGACGTGGTTCCGGATCTTGTTACGATTGTTCCAGAGAAACGCGAAGAGCTAACCACCGAGGGGGGCCTCGACGTTGCCCGTGCGATTCAGCAATACACGGATTTGGTTTCGGTGATGCACGACCGTGGAATTCAAGTGTCGTTTTTCATCGAGCCACTCCCGGCGCAAATCGAGGCCGTGCGCGCCTGTGGCGCCGACGTCGTGGAGTTCCACACAGGAACCTATGCCAACGCCCGATCGGCTGCGGAGCGCCACGCCGAATTCACTCGCTTACGACTAGCGGCCGAGCTTGCCGGCGACGCCGGCCTAGTGGTAACAGCAGGACACGGCCTTACGCGTCACAACCTTGCAGAGATTGCTTCGCTTCCGAATCTGGCCGAAGTATCGATTGGCCACGCCCTCATAAGCCACGCCGTTATGGTAGGCATGGAACGAGCCGTGCGCGACTACATGGCAGTGCTAACCCACGGCTCGCTGACTGCCACTCGTTAATCTCTACTCGCCAAGGCAGCCGAGAAAAAGTCCTTGTTCAGCATGGCAATGAACTCGGCCGGAATACCCTTCGGGCACGCCGCTTCGCACTCGTAGTGGTTGGTGCATGCGCCAAAGCCGGCTTCATCGGCTGTTAGGATCATCGAAAGAGCACGCTCGCTGCGTTCGGCCTGACCTTGCGGAAGCAGACCCAAGTGGCCCGCCTTGGCGGCTACGAATAGCATTGCCGACGAGTTCGGGCAGGCGGCAACGCAAGCGCCACAGCCGATGCATGCCGCAGCATCGAATGCCCTATCGGCGTCCTTCTTTGGAATGGGGATGGCATTGCCGTCTTGCGCATTGCCGGTATTCACCGAAATGTAGCCGCCCTTGGAAATAACGCGGTCGAACGCTGAGCGGTCTACCACCAGGTCTCGCAACACAGGAAACGCCGTAGCGCGCCATGGCTCGATGTAGATTTCATCGCCATCCTTGAAGCTACGCATGTGGAGCTGGCACGTGGTAACACGTGGCAATGGGCCGTGGGGTCTGCCGTTGATCACCAAGCCGCACGTGCCGCAGATTCCTTCGCGACAGTCGTGGTCGAAGGCAATGGGCTCTTCGCCTTTGGCGAGCAACTCTTCGTTGAGTACGTCGAGCATTTCCAAAAAGCTCATGTGCTCGCTCACGTCGCGCACGTCGTACGTGCGAAGCATGCCTTGCGCATCGGGACCGGCCTGACGCCAGATGTGTAGTCGAAGGTTCATCACTTATAGCTCCGTGTTGCCAGTTTCACATTTTCGAACGTGAGCGGCTCTTTGTGGAGAGCGCTCTTTGCGATTTCGCCCGTATACTCCCACGCACCCACGTAGCAGTAATCGTCGTCGTTGCGTTGTGCCTCGCCGTCTTCCGTTTGATACTCGGTGCGGAAGTGCCCCCCGGCCGACTCATTCCTATGCAATGCGTCAAGGCACATCAGCTCGCCAAACTCTAAGAAATCGGCCACACGCGAGGCCAGCTCGAGCGTCTGGTTCAGCTGTTCTCCGGTTCCAGGCACCGTGAGATTTTGCCAGAATTCCTCGCGCAGTGCCGGAATGCGCTCGAGCGCTGTGCGTAGACCTTTTTCGTTACGGGCCATGCCGCAGTAGTCCCACATGATCTTGCCAAGTTCGCGGTGGAACGATGTTGGCGTGCGCTTGCCGTTGATCGACAGCAAGCGATTGACCTTTTCCTTGGTGGCTTCTACGGCTTGGCGCACCTCGGGTGCGTCGTCGGAAATGCGTTCGATGCCCCCTTGACCAAAATAGCCGCCAAGCGTGTAGGGAATGACGAAGTAACCGTCTGCGAGTCCCTGCATCAGAGCGCTGGCACCAAGCCGGTTGGCACCGTGGTCAGAAAAGTTGGCTTCGCCAAGAACGAACAATCCGGGGACGTTCGACATGAGATTGTAATCCACCCAGAGGCCACCCATGGTATAGTGGACGGCGGGATAGATGCGCATGGGCGTCTTGTATGGGTTCTCGCCGGTAATCTGCTGATACATGTCGAACAGATTGCCATAGCGATCGCTGACGGTTTTTTCGCCAAGGCGACCGATAGCTTCGGCAAAATCGAGGTAGACACCTAGGCCGCCGGGACCTACGCCACGGCCTTCGTCGCACACTTCCTTGGCGGCACGCGAGGCAATGTCGCGGGGCGACAGGTTGCCAAACGACGGATACTTACGTTCGAGGTAATAGTCGCGATCATCTTCGGGAATTTGCTCGGGAGAACGCGTATCGCCTTGCTTCTTGGGCACCCAGATACGACCATCATTTCGTAGCGACTCGCTCATAAGCGTGAGCTTCGACTGATAGTCGCCGCTGACGGGAATACACGTTGGATGAATCTGTGTGTAGCAAGGATTACCGAAGGCCGCACCACGCTTCCAGGCGCGGAAGGCTGCGGTAACGTTGCAGTTCATGGCGTTGGTCGATAGGTAGAATACGTTGCCGTAACCCCCAGTGCAAAGCAACACAGCGTCGGCCGTCATATGCGAAATCTTACCGTCAACAAGGTCGCGCATTACCACACCGCGCGCACGGCCATTCACAACGATCAGGTCCATCATCTCTTTTTTGTGATGGAGCTTTACCTTGCCAAGGCCCACTTGTCGCATCATTGCTTGGTAGGCGCCAATCAGCAACTGCTGTCCTGTTTGCCCACGTGCATAGAACGTTCTCGACACTTGAGCACCACCAAACGAGCGGTTTGCGAGATATCCACCGTATTCACGAGCGAATGGCACACCTTGGGCCACGCACTGGTCGATGATGTTCACGCTAACTTCGGCTAGTCGGTGTACGTTTGCTTCACGAGCTCGGAAGTCGCCACCCTTAACCGTATCGTAGAACAAGCGCCACACCGAGTCGCCATCGTTCTGATAGTTTTTGGCAGCGTTAATCCCACCCTGTGCTGCGATGGAGTGAGCGCGTCGGGGTGAATCGTGATACGTTACGGCGTGGACGTTGTAGCCAAGCTCGGCCAGCGTTGCCGCTGCCGAAGCGCCGGCCAAGCCAGTGCCCACCACGATCACGCTAAACTTGCGCTTGTTCGCGGGGTTCACCAGCTTAAGGTCGGCCTTGTGATTCTCCCACTTCTGATCTATCGGTCCGCCGGGGATGTTCGAGCGTAAATCCATAATTCGTGTTCTCCAGTATTCGTTCGTTACCTCACCAATCCCGTCAACACGGCAAGGGGCACCGTCATAAAGCCAAGCGCCACCGCAAGCGACAGAGCGACTGCCCCTTTTCGGATTAAGGCCACGTAACGAGGATGACTTACACCCATGGTTTGTGCTGCACTCGCAATGGCGTGGTTAAGGTGTAAGCCAATGAGTATCATACCAACGATATACAACGCGCTAATAGCCGGCTGCGAAAAACTCGCCACCAGCATCGAATACACGTCATGTACCACCCGTCCATCAGGAAGCGTAGCCGTACCATTGTAATACTCGCTGTGTGCTATACCCCACGTAAAGTGTGCAAGGTGATATACGAGGTACGTCAAAATAACAAGCCCCGAAAGCAGCATGCTGCGTGATGCGATGGTCGACTTGCGCGGCTCGGACTTGGCATACTTCTGTCCCGCTGCTGAACGGTTCAAACGTGCCAGCCGTATCCCGGTGGTTACGTGTAACACAAAGAACACGAGCAAACCAAGTCGTGCCCCCCAAATGGCCGTGCCATGACCCAAGGCGCGAAGGTCGGCACCATAGGCATTTAGGGCATCTGGTCCAACAAAGATGAGCAGATTTGCAGCCAAGTGGCCAACAAGGAAGCCTACCCAGGCCAAGCCCGAGATGGCCATCAACCACTTACTGAAGATCGAGCTTCGTACAACCGTCATGAACGATTTCATGCGCTACCCTTTGCGTGTTCGTACCTGATGTGCGATTTTGCCGACGCGTCGAAAAACACCCGCGTCCGGTAAAAAGTGCCGCAAATGTACGAAAGGCCAGCCGTTCGGGTTGGACGCAACACGA
>JALHPC010000003.1 GCA_022842685.1 Candidatus Kapaibacterium sp. | reverse complement strand
CCATGCCAGCGCCCACGGTGAGTGAACTTGCAAACGACACAAGCTGCGACAGCGAAACGGTTGTAACTCCAAAGTCGGCCACGTTCCCTGTGGTCTCGCTCCATTGCCTGCCACCATTAACGTTGTGTTGCAGGCCAACTCGTCGATGGTGTAGGAATAGCCCGAAGCAACGGTTACCATACTCGTACGATTCACAAACTGCAGCAACGGATTGGTGGCGTCGTTCTCCTGAACGTAGGGCGCATAGGTTAAGCGCAAGAACGGCAGCCGACGAATGTTCATACCCAGCGACACTCCCATGCTCGTAATCGTGGTCGTGCTGCGCTTCCACGGAATCAGGTTGTCTTCGTCGCGCCGATAGAACAGGCCCGCCGAGAGCTGTCGCCGCCAGAACACCTGGTCGAACCGAGCATCGTAGCGTAACAAGTCGGTTCGTAGGTTGGGCACCGCTAACGCCCTGTAACCAGCGCCGATACGTCGGTAGGCAATATTCAGCCGACTGCCCGTTTCGCGTATGTTAAACGCCGTTGCTCCCACGAGCGACCAGTCGATGTAGGACGACATGCTGGAGTCGGCTGCCGCTAGCAAGAATTCGGGCACCGAATTCGTAGTAAATGTTGGTGCGTTGCGATCGCCAACCGTCAAGCTCCCCGCCAATTCGCCCTGAATGGTCCAGTAGCCAGGAACCGGTTCGGTACGAAAATCCAACCCCAGCACCATGTTCTTTTGTGGCGTGAGTGCCGTATTCGAATCGCTCACAAATCCGTCAAGTCGATTCTCATCTACAATGTGCACGCCGGTCACAAACAGGTGGCTTCCTTCGCGGCGGCCAACACCAATCGTTCCTGCAATCATGTTTCGTCCAAACGCCGAGTTATCAAACGACGTTACCAGCCCACTGTCTACTCGCACGGTGTCGAGCCGTGCTAAGGGGCGCTGCGTAGTGCCGTAGGCAGCGTGCATGTAGAACACACCTCCGGGATTCCACTCGAACGAACCACCCTGCAGGCGGGTGCCGCTTACAGTTAACGGCGTAAACGTTGGAAACACTGTACCAAATCCAATGGTGGGCAACTTGGAGATAAAACTCTCGGCATCGCTCATTAAGCCAAGCGTACGCAATGCGTCGCCAGTCGACGATATGTCCATGTTTCCCACTTCACGCGCTTGCTGTATGGCCTGCCATGCCTCGAGTTGCTCGAGCTTGGCTGGGTCGACGGCCTTGAGCGAATCTCGTATGCCGTCTAAGTCGCGAAGCAAGGCACCATCGTCGCTCTCGTAAACGTCTTGCATGGCGCGATATGCGCGCGCTAGCACGATGCGCTGTAGCGCCTCGGGGTCGAGCGTTAGCGAGAACGCATTGATGTCCTGGCGTATGCCTGCTTGTTCGCTCGACATAAGAACGCTACCCGATAGTGGGACGCCGTAGATTGTTAACGTGGGGTTGATCTCCATCCGCCAGATGTCCTGCGGACGTTCCTGAAAGGTACCCACGCGATTAGCCGTCTGCCCCATAATGCGATAGCCACCCGTAATCATCACAGGCGCTTCGCCCTTATCGGCTCCAAACACAACGGTCTGCGCATGCAACGGCGCAAGCCACACCGAGGCCTGAAGCCCCAGCGCCAGCAGCAATCGGTAGAGGGTGTATCTCACTGGTCGTTATGGTGCTACAGCGAGTTTTTCCACCCGCATGGGTAGACGCGGCGTGTCGGCTGGAACGGGCGTCACATTCACCACGGCACCTTCGCCAAGCTGTCCGGCGTTGTTCAGCCCCCACGTCCACAAACTGCCGTCGCGCCGTACTGCCATGGCATGGGCGCCACCAGCAACAATCCCAGTTATGGCGTCTAACCGCTCAACCTGCACTGGCTCAAAGCGCGACACTCGGTCGCCAGTGCCAAGCTGTCCCACGCCGTTGTTACCCCACGCCCACACTACACCTGCTGTGTCTAGGGCAATCGAAAACGTCCCCCCAGCAGCAATGGCCTGGATACCTTGCAGGCCTTTTACGACGACGGGCTTGTGTGAGTCCTTTGTGGTACCGTCGCCAAGCTGTCCACTAGCATTACTTCCCCACGCCCTTACAGTACCATCGCTCATAAGTGCCATGCTGTGTACGTCGCCGCAGGCAACAGCAATGGGCATCATTGGTGGTCCCTTGGCAATCTGCTTGATTGATCCAACCGAAAGAGGCAGGTCGACCTGAACGGGCGCATCAAACGCCGACGTATCGTCGTTTCGTCCACACTGTCCATAGTGATTAACACCCCAACACCACACCCGCCCGCTTACATCGAGCGCCGCACTGTGCGATCCGCCCGCAGCCACCGCATAGTAGGTAGGGGGCTTCGACTTCAGACCATGCGGAAAAGGAACTGGTATATGCAGAATGGCTTTTAACTGGCCAGTCGTGGCATCGTCGACGCGCGTAGCTCCAAAGCCCAATTCGCCATTGCCATTATATCCCCACGCCCAGAGTTGTCCCTGCTTGGTAAGCCCTAGCGAATGGCGATGCCCTGCCGCAACAGCAATAAACTCGGCCGACGTCTTGAGCGCCGTTGGTGTACCTATCGTTCCGCGGTTTTCGGTGCCAATACCAAGCTGGTAAAAGTCGTTAAGGCCGGAGGCAAAGACCTTTTGACTGCGATCAACAAAGAGCGAATGGGCCATACCAGCGGCCAGCGCTTCGATATTCTTAAGCGGTATAACCAGGCGTGGCTGTGGCACAGCGGCCGACGTCACACCGGCTATCTGACGGGCAAGGTTGCTGCCCCAGCCCCACACTACCGTGGGCTGATTCTTCATCGCCACAATCAGTTGCTCATAGATTTTGGTCGTCTGAGGCTGAACAGTAAACGTCAAAAAATTCACGTCCTGGTCGTCGTCGTCGGTCGACGTTTGACCCGAAGTTTGCGACGCTACCTTCGTGCTCTGCTGTTTTTGCGTCACATAGGCCGCAAGGTTGCCCTTAAGGTTCATCGATGTTTCGTTAACGACGGTCGTTGCCTCGACCTTCGACGTGCGGTTCTTCACGTCGAGCACATCCTTGCCACCCTTGGTCCACTCTGCCTTCGTGGGCTTCTTCTCTGGCGTTACAGCCAGCGAGTGCAGTTCTCCCGCAGCCATTGCCAACACGGGCTGCTTGATGGTATCGCTCTTTTCGATATCGTAGAATCGGAAGTTATCGACGTTGATATGTCCTACCGTACTACGGTCGGCAATCACGATGCGTGCTGCGCGATTCATAAACTGGCGCACATCCCATTCAACGGGCACGAGGCGTTCCGACATTCCTGCGACGGCCTTACCGCGCGCGCTTTGTTTTGCGGTGGTTGCAGCCAGCCAGTATTCCTTGGGTGCACCAGCCACCTTACGTGTTTCGAGCTTAAACGTGTCCTTGGGCTGCTTCTCTACAAGCAACTCAACGGCTACGTCCGAAGCGAGGTCGCCACCAGCAAGAAAGCCCACGCCGCTTGTTCGCAACTGTACTTCTTCGGATTCTAGCGTACCGCGAGCCCTATCGCCTAGGGCCGTAGCAAACGACGTCACCCACCAGTCGCGGTGCTGTCCAAGCTCGCCCAGCACAGGGTGTTCCCCCTTTATGGGCTGGTCGAACCAGGCGTCGCCGTCAGGCGTCCAGCACTCCAACGTGCCCAACTCGAAGTCCCAGTTTTCGCCTTGGCAACCGGCTGTCGACGTCGGGGTACCGCGGCCGTTACCACGACTGCTGCTATCGTTGGCATTACCGGTGCCCCCTTCATCAGAAACGGAAGGTTGGAAGGTAAACCACCACACTTCGCTTTCGCCAAGATTTACGCGAGCTGTGCCTCGATCCTCCCACGCAACCACCATCCATGCATAGCGTCGGCCGGGCTCGAGGTTGCGGGCCGAGATGGGATATTGAATAACCGTACGAACGAGATTTTCGAGCTTAAGGTGAAGTGGGTTGCGCACGATGGCGTCCTGTGCTGTTTGCCTGCCAAACACCTCGGCCAACCGCAGTTCGTAGCTTATGCGCTGGCCTGGGCCTGGCGGTACGCTGGGCATCCATGAAAAAACAGGCAAACGGTCGAGAACTTCCGACTCATCCGGTGGCGCTATCAACACCGGTATGGTCATACGGTTTACTGTTATCGTCTTACAATCCAAGCCCAGAACCTGGTCGGTTGCCTCCTCGACAACTTCGCAGCAAATGCGGTACTCCCCTGTTGGTGCCGAACCTGTCGACAACAGCACATCGCGATACTTCCTGTTCTCGTTCGCAGTTCGTACTGGCTGTACCTCGTTACCAGTTAGGCGCGTAATACCTGGTCGTATCGTAAGCACCTTGGTGAAGGCCTCGACAATCAACCCATCGGGAATCGACAGTTCCTCGGCCGTGCCATGCAGGTATACGCGCACGTCCCGACCAGAGCGGTTGTTCAACTCTACCTTCCACAAATCGGCAATACGCACCTGGTTGGGGGGCGGCTGCGATAGGCGGATGGTTACCAACGTGCCCTGTGACAATGCCGAGGTCGCAGCACATACAAGAGCAAGACAAAAGAGTGTGTATCGACGATTCATACATCACCCAAAGACTGTTAGAAAAGGGTCGTTCACGGCGGCCCCGTACTATCTGGCTGTCGCCGTTGTTCCAAACATACAATCGGAACCGTTCTTGCAAAGGGGCGTCGAAGGCGCTTCGCGAAATAAAAACACCTCGGATGATTGCCAGTCTTCGCCGTAAGTGTTATTTCGCACTGTCGTTGTTGATGACCTTCAACCGGGTGGGATAGGATATGGCAAGAAAGCTCCTCCGCGTTGCAACCCTCCGTTCGTGGAGTGCTACGCCCAGACCAACCAAACCAGCGCCGACAAACGACGCGGTATCACCGAATACTGGACTGTCTCGACGCGCAGCGCTGAGCGCCGTAGGCCTTGCCACACTTGGCGCTGCCCCGATGGCGCGCGCTGTTGCGGCCGTGTTCGACGCTCGGTGGACGCTAAAGCGCATTGGCCGCGGTGTGGCCTTTTGCGTTGCCGGTGTAGAACGCTGGCGAATTCATCCCGACCTGTTTGCACCTGGTGCTACCGTACAGACGGCAACCACAGATGGTGTTACCACCGTTCACCTACGAAACGCCTACGCCCCGGGCACGCCTCTGCGGCTCGACGCTACCATTACCGTGGCATCCGAAGCCTCGGCAAAGGCAACCATCGAATTCCACAACCTTGACTGCACCCTGCGTGTGCCGTTTGTAGCGTGGCTATTAGGTGCCGAAGTTGCTTCGGCGCCACTCGGGCGCGAGCTGCGCCTGCCTACCGTGGATGTGGACGTGGTAACCATGTGCGAACGCATTGCGTTCGAGCCCACATGGACCGTTCGCCTTGCTGGGCCCACGCAGGCGCGCCTTGGCACGACGATACTCGATGCCGACGCTGCCACGCTGCGCGTGCTGTCGGCCAATGCGCCCTCGATGTTGGCCGGCAACGCAGATCAGCGCTCGTTGATTGTCGTCGAACGCGGCGCCCACACATGGCACGTTCCCCTTGGCCTGGCCGAGCTGCCGCAGTGGCGGCTTGCCGTGCACGACAGGTCGTTTAACGCTATGACCACTGAAGTGTCGGCCGCCGGCCCAACGGCCGTGCTCTTCGACGGAGGAGCCGACGGAGCGTCAATGCTTGTTCATGCCGGTGCCGGCTATGCGCTGCCGCTGCGCGACGTTCGCTATGCTGTGTCTCGCAATGGCGACGGCCTGCACGAGGCCTTTGTGGCTCGACCGCTTGATACTCCGCAGTGGCTGGACGCTGGCGCTGCTTCGTTCGAAGTGGTCGACGATCCGTCGCTACCACCCTTGGAGATCGACATTCTGAATGGCCGCATCGAGCGCCTGCGGATAGCACCGGGCCTTCGGCGGTATGCGATTCCTGTTGACGGTGTGGTAACCGAACCCACCGTGATGCCCAAGGGCAGCGCCGTGGCGCTGCTGTGCTCGACAGTGCGCGCGTCAGCGCAGCCGGAGCCCCATACCATGCTTACAGGGCTGCAGATAGACAAGCTGTTGCAGAACGACAAGACGCTGCAAGGACAGGTTCCGGCCAACGCCACAAAGAAGGTGGCGGCATCGAAGCGACTTGGCAAGTGGGGCCCCGATGCCATAGCAATTGCCGGTAATCCACGAATAACAGTCATACGTCCCGAAGACTTACTGGTGCTCACGTTCGAGTTCGTCAACATCACGCTGAACCGAACCGCAGGTACCTTTCAAGCCGGAAGTGGCGCTAACATCATCGTCCACTTCCAACCACAGCACATCGCAGAACGCGCCTTCTTTACGGCCGATAATCCACCTGCCGATACGTCGACGATTCCCGAGAGTGCAAAGAAGGCCTCGTCGACCGAGCCCCTGCTCGACCAACCCATCGACGCTGTGATGGCGCACGATACTCGGCTCGTGTTTAGTGTGAAAGCCGGACATAGTGGCCAGCTTACCATCCGCGGCCTGCTGGATTGGTCGGCCCTCGAAATGGTCGTGAGCCCGTCGGCCAAGCCCCCTACCACGTCGTGGGCGATGAACGTTATTGCCAGCACAGCAAAAACGAAGATTGGCTTTGGTCCCTCCACGTCGTCGAAAAACACCACTCCCTTTGCCGCATCACAAATTCAGAAGGGGGTGCAGACTTCCGCCAAAAAATACACCGTTCCGAAAGGGGGCGCCGGCGGCAGTGTGGCGAATACCGTGGCGCAATCACAGGCGGCGTTCGTTAGCGAGACGTTTGAGTATAACGCCGACATCGCCAACACGCTTACGCAAAGCGTGTGGCAGGACCTTGGTGCGCTAGAGATTGCCAAGCCACCAATTCGCGAGCCGAATAAGAACGAGACAGCAATCGAATATCCGTATCGCCTGATTCTGTCGCCCAACAAGTATGCCGGCTGGGCTCATGCGCTCGACCCGGTGTGGAATCCACAGAATCGTAGGGCCGAGCTGTGGCACACACGCTTGGGAACTAAGAGCGGTACGACGGTCAACGAACGCTCGACGCACTTTCGTACGATGCGGGCGATATGGAGTCCGGACTACGGCACCTCGCGCGACCTTACGCCGCCCTACCTTGAGAGGCCGTTTCGGACGTCGCTGAACCGACGCGACCGATCGGAAATCGTCGACCTTACGTCGAACTACAACCTGAAGAAAACGTCGGTAGAGCCGATCGACGTCAAGCGGTTTATGCTTACATCGCTCGGCGCATGGGCAAACATGATTGGAGCGTGGGATCCGCATGCCGACGATCAATTAGACGTCGAGCAGTGGATTCAACGGGGTTCGCAAGGTCGCGACCATTTTGTGCGCGTATGCTACAAGGGCTTCCTATTCCCGTTTGGACATCGAGCCACGTTGGTGAAAGAAACCGAACGCAAGTTCAGGCGCACGCCGCGCGGCGAAATGGCGGCCTACCTGCTGCAGCGACTATTCATCATCTTGCGGCAGCCCGTACGCGACTATCCCGCAGCAGGCCTACAGGGCATGCAGTATCAGGGACGCGACATTCCGTTCCGCAGTATCGAAATCACCACCGCCTCGACTCCGAATCTCGAGCTTCCGGTTGCTCTTACGTATCCCGGCGGCCAGTTGTCGGCCAACAGCTTCTGGCCGCAGTTCACCCCCAGTGGTGGCAGCAAGCAAGACGTGATGTGGACCTGCGTTGGCACCGACTGGGAAGGCACGAAGCACCACTTTAGCGCCCCATTGGTATTCCTAGCAAACACCGATGCTGCCGGCAATGCCAACCTTAAAAAGTGGGTCGAACAGACCTATGCCACAGGCGAACTCGCACGCCGCAGTCTAGCCATGCAAGGCCGTAAGATTGCCTTTGCCCCCTCTATCAAACGTGGAGACACGGCGCTACCATGCGAGACTTTTGTGGTGTCGGGATACTACAGCGATACGGTGGTAAGCGGCACACCACGGTACTTTCCGTCGATGCAGCGAGCCGACGTACGGATTGAACAAGCACAAGAGCTGCTAGGCACGAGCGCCGGAAGCCGCATTGAATACTACAAAAAGTACCTCGAACATGCGTTCGATCCTGGCGCCGCGAATGCCGTCATTAACTACGAGTCACAACTGCGCAATCCCATGCAGATGTTTGTGCGCTTGTTGGATCCGGTGGGGTTGGACTTTGGCAGTAGTACCGATAAAGCCGGCGGCCTAGCAGCACCAAGCGTACGCATCGATGCTCTGTCGCGCCTTACAGGCCCAGTCTCGGCAGACACATCCAACCCGATGAACTCGAATGCTGCCAAGGGCAAATTCGATCCATCGGAGTACTTCAAAGACTTCCTTGAAACCAAGGTTCTTGGCGACATCAAAATCATCGACCTCCTGAAGGTGATCGAAGCCGTCATTAACAACATCGACAAAGTGCCAGGACTAGGCCGTAAGGATGCCGTCGTACCTGAAGACACTGCCAAGGCACTCACCGATCAAGCCAAGGAGCTCAAAAAGGCCGCCGAAGATGCCATCGCCGCTGCTAACGTGCTTCCCGTAGACATCGATCAAGAAGTCAAAGACGCAAAAGATGCCCTAAAAGCCGAGCTTCAGCCGCTGATTACGCAGCTGAATGGCATGACGAACGAGGCCAAAAAAGGCCTGCAAGAGGAGATTCAAAAGGCACGGAAAAAGGTCGAAGACAAGGTTTCCGAACTCCGATCGGCCATCGAAACAACCCTTGCCCCGTATGCCGAGGTTGCCCACGAAGCACAAGAGAAGTACAAAGAAGCAAAGAAGCAACTCGAAGCCCTCAAAAAGGGTGTGCAACTTGTGTACGAATGGCAAACCGAGCTTTCGCGAGATCCCCTAGGGCTTGTGGCTCCGTTGTATCCGTCGGCAACAAGCGACGACAAGAAGATGATGCTCTACCTAAAGGCATCACTTTCGAAGGGACTCGACCTCAACCCTCCGTCGGTACAGATTTTTGGTTCGATCAGCAATTTTATCATCAACTTAATTGGTGACGGAGCCGCCCAGTTTCTCATCATTAAGTTCAATCGTCTGTCGGTTACTGCCACCATGGGCAAGAAGCCCGACGTGGATCCCGACATCGAAGCCGTAGAGTTTGCTGGTCCGCTCACGTTTGTTAACAAACTCAAAGACCTGATCCCACGAGGCGGGTCGGCAGGGGGCGTCGGTTTTTCGTTCGACCTCAATGTGAACTCCAAGGGCATTACGGCCTCGCTTACCATTGGCCTTCCCAACGTCACCGTGGGCGTGTTCTCGTTGCAGAACATGTCCTTCCTGATGAGCTTGACGATACCGTTCGACGGGCGGTCCTTCTCGGCGTACTTCGCCTTCTGTACGAAAGCCAATCCGTTCCGCCTTACCGTCATGATGTTTGCCGGTGGCGGCTTCTTTGGCATCGAGATAACGCCCAAGGGCGTCAAGATGCTCGAGGCGGCGTTCGAGTTCGGCGGCAACTTCGCCTTCGACGTTGGCGTGGCCTCTGGTGGCGCCTCGGTTATGGCCGGCGTCTACTACAAGCTTGAACAAAAGGAAGTCGACGGCAAACTCGTCGACCAGTCCCAGCTAACCGGATACTTCCGCCTATCGGGCAATCTGAGTATCCTTGGCCTGATTCGCGTTAGTCTCGTCTTCGAGCTAACACTAACGTGGCAGGACAACGGCAAGGTGTACGGTACGGCAACACTCGAAGTCGAAATCGAGATACTATTCCTCAGTTTCAGTGTTGGCGTCAAGGTCGAGCGCCAGCTAAAGGGTAGCGACGGCGACCCGACGTTTACCGACATGCTTCCACAGGCATCGCTGTGGGAAGAATACTGTGACTGTTTCGCGTAAGGAGAACCTATGCCATCGCAACAACTTCAGTGGGTGGTTGTGCCCACAGGAATCCGCAAAGAGGGCTCGCGAACAATCGCTTCGGCCTCTATCGCCATCCAGCCACGGCTCGAAGATGCTTCGCCAGCGTGGAAAAAGCTGGCCGCTTGGCCCGACATGCTCGACTGGCCAACGCTGTTGGGCAAGGCAACGGTAGGCATCGAAGTTAACGCCACAGCGATAGCTGCGGCCAACGTTACACGTGTGTCGACGCCATCGTCGGACGCATGGAAGGCCCTGTTCGACGGAAACACGCCCGTTAAGCCATACGAGATGCGCAACCTTACAACGCACCGTGTGTTCAGCTTTCCGGTACTTGGTGTTTCCGAAGCGCTGTCGAAAGTCCTCGATGTGATGGCTAAGGAATATGCCGATGGTCTGCCAAGAATGGACGCCATCGAAGCACCAGCGGTTACCAGCAACCTTAAGGCCGTTGGAGCCGCCAACGTCAAACTACCCAAGGTGTTCGAAGAGCTTACCGACCTTATTCCAAACGAGGGCGACGATGGCCGATTGAAAACGCTTGAAAGGACCTTTGAAGAACAGGCCACCTTGGTAGCCAAGATGCGAGAACGTCCCGAGCAGGAGCCCACCAAGGGCATCGAGCAGGGACCGCTTCCACTTGCCGTGCAAAGCCCCGAACAAATGGTGTTTACGCCACTAGCTGGCACGTCGCCGAAGCATGCGTTGATGCAGGCCGAAGTGTTTCACATGGCACGCCAAACGAGCTTGCCAACAACTGGACCCGACGGCAAGAAGCTGTATCGCGCGAAGCGTGCCGCCATCACTCGTCCGTCGGTAGACTTTCATCAAGCCCTTGGTGCCTGTCGCGAATACCCCGCAGTAATGCGAGCCATTGGTATCGTGCTCGACGTCGAGTTCGACCTGCCCAACGGCACGCCTGTCAACGGCACCATTCGTGCCACCGTATCGCTGCCCGCTGGCCTTGCCGTATCAACCAAGGTCGTAACACCTCGTACGGCCTACGAGATGGCCACCGGCGTCAACCCGGCCTACTGGCGCTTTCTGCCCCGGCCAGGCGCTGATAGCGACATCAAGAACGGCCTGCTGTGCATGGACAATCCAGGGTTGTTTGGCATCACACAAATCGACGTCGATTCCACGGCTCTCAAAACCATGAACTACCTGAGAGGCCTACGGCTGTGGCTGGGTAAGACCGTTGGTAAAAAACTCGAGCGACGTGACGCAGAGCCGCCTAGCGTGCGCGGGACCGGACTATCACTCGTGCGTCATCAACGGGGCCTGCGCTTTGCTACCAACATTCTGCGGAACACCAAGAACCACAATGCCGCAGTGCAAAATCAGGAAGTGATTCTCTACGCCGACGATGTGATGAGGGGCTTCCGATTGGACGTGTGGGATAACGTCTCGAACACGTGGAGGTCGCTCATGCAACGCACGGCCACGTACACGATGCTCAAGAACCCCGGCGCTTCGATTGCCAACGCCGAAGAAGAAGGCACCATGTCGATGGGTGCCACGCGACCTATCGACGCGGCAGCGGCACCGATCAACGACATCTACGCCCACGAAATCATTGCCCAGTGGGAGGGTTGGTCGCTCGTCGTACCACGCATTGGGCGCTACATCGATACCGACGACACCCTAAGCGCTGATACTCCGGGATCCAAGAACAGCAGTAGTCCCGACAATGCCTTTGAGTACAAAATGGAAACCCTGTTTTCGGTACCCAAGGGCTCGCTGCCGCGCCTGCGCTACGGCCGCACGTATCGGCTGCGTGCACGTATTGCCGACATCACCGGCCGCGGTCTAACGCTCGACAACGTCGACCCTTCATCGACGGCCTGCACCACGTCGGGCGTCTTGTACCAGCGATGGGACCCAATCGTATCGCCAACCATTGCGCTCATTGCCAAGCCCGTCGAGGGCGAATCGCTTGAGCGCCTTGTCATTCGCACGTATAACGACGGCGACGTAGGCAGCGAGCCCGCTTGTACCGAAACATCGACGCGACAGTTGTTCCCGCCTGTTGCTGCCGTCGAAGTGGCCGAGCGCCATGGCAAACTCGACTCGTCACCCACTGGCCCAATGCGTGCCGACCTCTACGCTACCTTGGCAACCAAGACGGCCATGGGCAGCAGCGACATCCCGTTCCAATGGTATAAGCGTGTAGTTACCATGCAGAACGGCCCCGGTGGCACCCAACAGCGCGTGGTAACGCTTCAGGAGCTTGGTGCTCCCAACGTCGAACCCGCCAGCGAGGCCGACCGTGCCACGGGCATTCGATACCCTCTTGCCCCTGTATCGACGCCCATGGTTACGCCATACCTTCCCGACCCTATGGCAAGGGGCATCGTTCTGGCAGGTGTACCTGGTATAGCTGCCGGCCAGCTCAGGGAGATTACCCTTTCGGGTGAAAACGCTGCAGCCATTGCTTCGTCGCAGGGCGTGGTAACGGTGACCTTTGACCCCGACAATACGTGGCCCGACATACGCAGTATCCTACTGCGCCTTGCCGAGGGCAGCGGCGCCCCCACGTGGGATGCCGCCTCGCGCACGCTAAGCGTTTTCCTGCCCAAGGGCGAACAAGCGTGGGTTACGCTTGGGTCGACCGTGGGCGACACCTCGGCAGATGCCATGCAGGCCATGGCACTGCATGGACTGTGGGGACGCTATACCAGCGCTGGCCATGGCGCCGCCAAGCTGCAAGCGCTTGCGCGCGGCCTTGGCTGGCTTGTAACCCCAGGGCGTACCGTGCACCTAGTGCACGCCACCCAGCGCCCCTTAACAGCTCCGGCAAACAAGAACATGCCCAAACCCAAGCGGGCTTTTGGAGGTACATGGGCCGACCTAGAATTTCCACTGATTGAATTGCACGGGCGCACCACGCAGAAAATCGACATGCTGGCCGAATGGAAGATGGACGTCGACGACATCTTGGAGCCTGCTCCCGTGCGGCAAGATCAGAACGTTCTTGCCTTTGAACAACAGGTCGAAGACCGGTTGGCAAGCTCGATTGATGAAACGCTACGCCAAGAATTTGGCGATACCAAACACCGAATGGTAACCTACAAGCCGTTAGCAACCACACGGTTTAGGGAGTACATGCCGTCGGCCATAGCCCTCGACACCAACAAGCTAACGCGCTTGGGCACAGGCCCCGAGGTAAACGTCTTGAGCACCAAGCGCCCCGACCCACCCAAGGTGCTCTACTGCGTGCCATCGTTTAGCTGGCCTGACGAAACCAAGACCATGGTGGACGGCGAGGTGCGCAGCGTGCGTAAGGGTGGTGGCATACGCGTCTACCTTGACAGGCCGTGGTACAGCAGTGGCAACGGAGAGTTGTTGGGCGTGGTGCTATACACCGGTAAGACGTTTACGCCTAAGGCAAAGGCCGACGATGTGAAGTCTGAATCTGCCAAGCCGTCCAATACAAAAGCGAAGGGCAACGTTGCCAATGTTGTTGGCACGTCGGGAATGCAGATTGGCAGTGGCCTAGTGGCCAGTTTGGCCGATGCCCAGGATGGCTTGGTAGTAGCGAAGAATGTTGGGGCGAATGCGTTCGGCTCGGCCAACATCGCCGACCTGCTTGGCGGCGGCACCGTAAACATACCCGACAACCTAACGGCCTATGTTACCCAGTGGGGGTTAGACCCCATTTGGCTGTCGAAGCCAACCCCAAGCGACAACTCGCCGCGCGTTGCCAATTTTATCGACCCCGATGCTGTGCACCTAAGCGTGTCGCTCGAAGAGCTCGGTCCAAAACTCCGTTTTGCCGTGGTGGGCTTTGCGCCGCAGTTTGATGCCGACCGCAAGCTTTGGTTCTGCGACGTGGCGATTAGTCCGGGCGAGTCGTACTATCCGTTCATTCGTATGGCATTGGTACGGTTTCAGCCGAATTCGTTGTCCGACCCCAAGACCGGCAACGACGTCTTTGTGTCTACCGTTGTCCAAAGCGACTTCTGTCAAATCGCGCCTGACCGCGAAGCCATCGTCAAAGTCGAGCAAGACGCCACCAACGTAAGCATCACCGTTATCGGCCACACCTATCGCATGAATAGCGCCGGCCATGCCGGAAGCGAAGTCGAAGTAACCATCGAAGAACGCACGGGCGGGGCATCGTCGACGTCCGACCTTGCCTGGACGCCACTGCTTACGCAGCGTATCGATCGTGTGCATGCAGCCAATGCATGGATGGGTATGGTTAAGTTGGCAAAACCTGCCAGCGCAAACATGCGCGTTGTGGTAAAGGAGTATGAAGTGATGCATAGCGACCCAACGGGCAAGGCGCGCGAGACCAGTCTTGGCAGCAAGACGTCGAACACCGGCGACGTAACCCTGACCGTCGACAAGCGCATCGTCTACGCCGATGTACTGCCGCTGGGATAGGTGGCTACAGCCGCAACCCCACCGACAGTCCGATCACGGTAAAGTAGTAGAACGGCTCTGACGCCAAACGCCGGTCGGGCGTCCACGTTATGTCGAGGCCGAAGGCGATGTCCTCGGCGGGATTGGCCGACATAAAGCCAACGCTCAGCAGGGCCATGCCATCGTTCCGCAATGGAGTCCATGTATAGCCCACGCCGGCGCGCAAGAGTTCTGTCGACCCTACTTCGGCATACAGCAGCGCCGGTATTGCCAGCGTACCAAGGAAGGCCGACCCTACGGGGCGCGACACGCCGATGCCGGCATCAAGGGCCAAGCCCTTGCTAATGCGGGTGGTAGTATTCACCGCAGCGCCACCGGGAACGCGGCCACTGAACGTCAGCATAAGACTTCGCACCTTCAGGGGCGTAGAGCGGCCTGCGGCCAGTGGATCGGACGATGAAGCCCACGATGGCATCACCAACAATAGCGCCATCGCGGCAGCAACAATCATCAACATTCAAGCAACCTACAACGCATGCCACTCTTGTGGGGCATCGCCTCCGTACCTTTGCAACATGTTAGACGCATTCCACAGTCGATTCTCGCGCCTGCTTCTTGCCCTTCTTCTTGCCTCGGCAACGCTTTGGTTAGGGGGCACCGTTGTACGCGCTGCGCTTGGCTACGACGTTTTTGTGCCAGGAACCCTAGACCTTAAGCCAACGCTTGACGATGCCGAAAAGCTGGCAACGATCCGTTTGTTCGTCTCGACCGCGGCCTACACGGGCTGGGCTTTTGGCATTGCCGCTTTGTGTGCTATCGTTCTTTCCATCCGCGAGCGGGCTGCCTACGCTCATCGCGGCTGGATGCTCATGATTGCCATCCTGGCATGGCTCCTCGTTCCACTCCAGGGATGGTCGGTATACCACGACTACCTCTTGGCGCAACACTTCGACATGTCGACCGACACCATGATGCCCTTACTTTCCATGCCAGATTTGCTGGTTGTGTTTCGCGAGCGCATCGCCAACGTGGGCCTTGCCATGAGTAACGGCCTTAGCGTCCTGATTGGTTTTACCATCATCATCCTAGCCGCAATGCGGCCCTTAGAACGTTCATGAAGGCAGACAAACTCCTCGAAGAGCTCACACACATTGCACGATCACTTGGCTACTCCGTTCGCCGCGAAACGGGCACGTTTCGAGGTGGGGCCTGTGTGCTGCACGAGCAACGTATGATTGTTGTAAACCGGTCGATGCCGCCCGAAGCGGCCTGCGTTATCATTGCGCGCGGCTTAAGCCGCTTGGATGTCGACGACACCTACATGAAGCCCGCCGTGCGGGAAATCCTAGCTCGCGAACGTGCGTGGTCGCAATCCCACCCCGACGTAAACATCACCGTTGGCACGCACGAGGCCGCCAGTCAATGAGCACAGCTGTACCCACTACGCGGTGTGCTCACGTTGCCATTATCGGACGCCCCAACGTTGGCAAGTCGACCCTCCTCAATGCCATCATTGGTTCGCACCTAAGCATCGTAACATCCAAGCCACAAACTACGCGGCGCCGTGTGCTTGGCATTCACACCACGGATACGGCGCAGCTCATCTTTGTTGACACACCGGGCATCCTGATTCCGCGATACGGCATGCAGGAGCGGATGATGGCCGAAGTGGGCGACACGCTCGACATGGCCGACATCATCGTTGTGGTTGTAGACGCTGTGAAGGCGCAAAAGCGTGGCACCATCGAAGACCCCATGCTGTGGCCACTTCTGCAGCAGCGTACTGCCCCTATCGTGCTGGTGCTGAACAAAATGGACGCTGTTCCAATGAAGCGCGAAGCTGCTGTGCTTATCGAGCAAGCCCGCCTTAGCGGACTCTTTGCGCGCGCCATCGCCATATCGGCGGCCGACGGCACCTACGTTGCCGATCTTGTGTCGATGCTGTGCGAGATGTCTCCCGAAGGACCCTTCCTGTACGACCCCGAGATGCTGTCGACCCAGCCCGAGCGGTTCTTCGTTGGCGAGCTGATTCGCGAAGTCATCTTCGAGCGTTTTCGTGACGAGATACCGTATGCCACCGAGGTGCAAATCGTAGAGTTCAAGGAGCGGACCCAAGGCAAGTGGTACATCGCGGCCGACATCGTCGTGGAGCGTGAAACGCAGAAAGCCATCCTGATTGGCGCGCAGGGCACTGGCTTGCGCGGCGTTGGCTCGCAGGCTCGCGAAGCCATCGAAGAGCACCTTCAACACAGCGTGTATCTCGAGCTGTTTGTAAAGGTTCGCAACGACTGGCGCAATGACCGCACCCAGCTCGCGTCATTGGGCTTCTGATTTATGGTTCTATCCCTACCACGCCGGAGTTTTTCCCTGGCACAGCTTGCAGTGCCCCTTATCGCCACCTTCGTTATTGGGGTGGTTGGTATGGGCTGTTCGAGCACAAAATCGGCCGACGGCGTGCAAACCGTTGAAGATGTGTTTCGCGAGGCCATGGTTGCGTTCGAGGATGGAAATTGGTTAGAAGCCACGGCCAAGTTCGATATTATCAAACTCCAGTATCCGGCAAGTCCGGTGGCCGACGACGCACAGTACTACCTTGCCGAGATCAACTACAAGCGTAGTGAGTACATTCTTGCGGCATATAATTACCAGATGGTGCGGCGACAGTTTCCTAACAGCGAGTTTGCCAAGACGTCGTTGCTCAAGGCAGCAGACTGTTATTATCAGCTAGCACCGCCGCCCGACCGCGACCAAGACTACACGAACAAGGCCATTCAGGCCTATAGTGAGTTTCAGGCAGTGTTTCCTACCGACTCACTTGCGCTGATAGCCCTAGGGAGGATTCAAGAACTACGGTCGCGATTAGCCCAAAAACTGATCGACGCAGCAACGCACTACGTAAACACGGGCTCATTGAAGGCCGCAATCGTGTACTACGACGCCGTCGTGGCAGAATATGCCGACACGCCCGTCGTAGAAGATGCCCTCCTTGGTAAACTTGATGTTCTTGTACAACAAAAGAAGGTCGACGAAGCGCGAAGCGTCGTTGCTCTGTACAAAAAACTCATCCGTTCGCCTAACCGCAAAGGTGACTTCGACGCCCTTGCACAACCCTTACGCTAATGAAACCTACTGGATCGATGGCCGCGGTTAAGCACCCTACCGACAGCGAAGTGTGGATGACACATCTTGTGCTTCCCAACGATACCAATCAGCTAGGCAACCTGCTTGGTGGCAAGCTCATGCACTGGATTGACATTGCTGCGGCCTTAACAGCCATGCGGCACGCACAGCGTGTGTGCGTTACGGCCAGCGTAGACGAGATTAACTTCAACGAGCCCATCAAGCTAGGCCACATGGTGATTCTCCACAGTGTGATTACCAGAGCGTTTCGCACGTCGATGGAAATCTTCGTGGAAGTATGGCGCGAAGACCCGCTTAACGGAACACGCACCCATACATCGAATGCCTTCCTAACATTTGTGGGCATCGACCAGTATGGCAAGCCATTGCCAGCGCCGCCGCTCGAACCAGTGTCGGACGAAGAGTGCGCTCGCTTCGAGGAGGCCGCCATCCGTCGTGAGTCGCGGTTGAAGTACCGCGAAACCATAAGGGCGCGCCGCGGATGAACGTCCTGTTGGGCATCCTCTTCGTGGTGCTCCAAGGCGGCACCCTGGTTGCCGCCGATGTTCCTCTCATTCGCTCTATCCGTGCGTATGGCGGCAACGACGAGCGCCGCCCTCCCGTGCTTATCCTCGAGTCGAACAACAACGCTACGCAGCCCTCCATTGGCGACCGCTCCGTTACCGTTGAGTTCGACGTTCAGCATCCCACCATTCCGAACATCTTTGCTCGTGTAATTCACTGCACACCCGACTGGCAAGAGTCGCCGAATGGCTTTCTTACCGACATCACCAATCGTACCATGCTGTTCGATTGGACTGTTGCCCCGGCACGAAGTCGGTGGCATACGTATCGAGGCAAAATCTCGCTTCCCAACCCACAACTGCAGGTGCGGTTTAGTGGCAATTGGCTGCTACGACTCGTAGACATGGACAGCGAAGCAACGCTTGCCGAGACGCGATTTTTTGCCGTGCAGCCCATGGTTACCACCCGCATGAACTTCTTTACCGAGTTCTACGAGCCGCGTGCCCGCGTAAGCGGTGCCGGCTTATTGCTCGAAGCGGTTGCACAAGCCCGTACCGCCGCCCTTATTGATGGCTTCCAGCAAACGACGGTATTCTACCGCAATCATCGCTGGTTCGAGCCCTTCCCTGTTTCGTCGCAACGCCTTACCACACGGCTCGACCGGCAAATCTCTGCATCCTCCATGGGCATGCTTACAGCCGGCAAGGTTAGCCGCATTGGTCCAATCCCCGCCGAGAACGAATACCGTATTCTCGACCTAACCAACACCGGTATCTTTCCTAGCACGGGCGCACCGGTACGCATGCCCATGAGCGACATACGCCGCCTTGGCAACTTCCTACAACGTGCCGATGATGGGGCTATGATTACCTCGTTCGTAAGCGGCGCCGACGACGAATACATCCCTGTTGAAATTCTGCTGGACCCCGTGCCGGGGCCTGTCGACGACGACGTCTTCCTCGTAGGGTCGTTCAACAACTGGCGCCCCGATCGCCACTGGCAAATGTCCTACGACGAGGAGATGCGCCTCTACCGCCTGCGTCAGTGGTTCCGCCGTGGGCGGCATAACTACATGTATGCCACTGGTAGGTTACATGCCGACGACGGCACCGTCGACGACATTCGGTTCGAGGACTTCGAGGGCAACACGGCGTCGGCCGGCCACGGTTTTCTTGCCTTCGTGTATTATCGCGTTCAAGACTTTGGTGGCTACGATGGCATCATCGGTGTTGCTGCTTCCAACATCTATCAGGGCGGACGATAACCGCGCAGGCATGACCACTCGAAAGACAACGATTACCGACGCTGGTGTGCGCGATGAAGACCTCGATGCTGCATTGCGTCCGCTCAGTTTCGACGACTTCACAGGCCAGCCACGCATCGTGGAAAACCTGCGCGTCTTTATTACCGCAGCGCGGCGCCGCGGCGAAGCCCTCGACCACGTCTTGCTTACCGGCCCACCAGGCCTTGGCAAAACCACGCTCAGCCACATCATTGCCCGCGAAATGGGCACCAACATCAAGGTCACCAGCGGCCCGGTGCTCGAAAAGCCCGGCGACCTAGCTGGCTTGCTTACCGGCCTCGACGAAGGCGACGTGCTATTCATCGACGAAATCCACCGGCTTAGCGCCGTCGTCGAAGAGTACTTGTATTCGGCTATGGAGGACTTCCGCCTCGACATCATGATCGACTCGGGTCCAGCGGCGCGTAGCGTTCAACTTTCACTCCCCCGCTTTACACTCGTTGGTGCCACCACCCGCCAGGGTTTACTCACTGCCCCTTTACGCTCTCGCTTTGGTGTGGTGAACAGACTAGAATACTACAGCGCCGAAGACCTCGACCGTGTAATCCGCCGCTCGGCACGTGTACTCGAGGCCCCAATCGATGATCAAGGGGCACTGGAATTGGCGCGCCGTGCGCGCGGCACACCACGGATTGCCAACAGGTTGCTACGACGCACGCGCGACTTTGCTGATGTCAAGGGCGACGGCGTTATAACGCAGGCCATTGCCAAGATGGCGCTCGAAGCGCTCGACGTTGACGAGTTTGGTTTGGACGAAATGGACACGCGTATCCTGACGACGCTTATCGGCAAGTTTGGGGGCGGCCCCTCGGGGATTGGTACTCTGGCAGTTGCCGTGGGCGAAGATGCCGGAACGCTGGAAGAAGTATACGAGCCCTATCTAATCCAGCAGGGCTTCCTGCAACGAACACCACGGGGTCGCGTGGCCACCCCATTGGCCTATCGGCATCTTGGTCTTGCTCGGCCGTCGACGACGTCCGACTTGTTTGGAGAAATCGAATGAAACGATTCATGATTGCCGTGGCCCTTGTACTAACGGCCACAACATTTTCGCTACGAGCCGCCGAGCCCAGTCTGATTGGGACGTTCTCGCGTGTTCAGATTGCCACATCCGATTTATCTGCCAGTATGGCTTGGTATGTTCGCATGGGCTTCTTGCCAGTAAAGACGCCTATGGACAGAGCCGATTCGGTTGTGACGCTGAGCGATGGACAGGCTGTTATCACCCTGGTGAACGCTGCTGTGCCGTCGCCTGTGCTTGTATTTGGAAGCCAAAACGTCAAGGGATTGTACGATACGCTGGCGAACATCGACGTCAAGGTCAACGCCGACGTGCGAGGCCCGACGTACCGCGAACTGCGGTTTACATCGCCGGATGGTATCTATCTTTTGGTGCGGCCTATCGAAGAAGAGAAGTCTATCCCACGTCCCAACGGCACACCAAACGTCATGTGTGGTAGGCACACCGAGCTTAGTCTGGGCACGATGCGGGTTAAGCGTGAGCGTGCATGGTGGCAGGACCTGGGCTTTTCGATCAAGAACGAGGACACGACGCCCTATCATTTTTGCCTGTTGACAGATGGAAGTGTAGTTGTTGGCTTGCATGACGAACGCGACATCCCGCAGCTTTCGTTCACGTACTTTGCCACCGACATGCGAGAGCGTATCGCCACGCTGAAGCGTCTAGGTATGACTCCCGTTGAAGAAATTCAGGCCGAGGATGGCAAGGTCGACCATGCCTTCTTCCGTAGTCCCGACGGCACGATGTTTATGCTCTTCACGGGCAATCAGTAGCCTTCTGCCATCGTGGCAAGCCGTAGATTGCGCACCATTCAGCAACTGCATTGATAGGGACGCATTCGCATGTCGAAAGAGATCACGTCGCGCGCCGACGATTACTCGCAATGGTACATTGACCTTGTTCGCAAGGCCGGCTTAGCCGACTATTCGGCTGTAAAGGGCTGTATGGTGATTAAGCCGTATGGCTTTGCCATTTGGGAGAACATGCGTGATACCCTGGACAAGATGTTCAAGGACACGGGCCATGTGAACGCCTACTTCCCGCTCTTCATTCCTAAGAGTTTCTTAAGCAAGGAAGCGGCCCACATCGAGGGGTTTGCCAAGGAGTGCGCAGTAGTAACGCATTATCGGTTGAAGAATGCCGAAGACGGCAGCGGCGTCGTGGTCGATCCTGACGCAAAGCTCGAAGAAGAGCTTATTGTTCGTCCAACCTCGGAGACCATCATTTGGAATACGTATCGCGACTGGATTCAGAGCTATCGCGACCTACCCCTGTTAATCAACCAGTGGGCCAACGTCGTGCGCTGGGAGATGCGCACGCGGTTGTTTTTGCGCACGGCAGAGTTCTTGTGGCAAGAGGGCCATACGGCTCATGCTACGGCCGAAGAGGCCATCGAGGAAACGCGTCGCATGTTGGACGTCTATGCCACGTTTGCCGAGGAGTGGATGGCGCTCCCCGTGGTACGTGGTATCAAGACGGCGAACGAGCGCTTTGCGGGAGCTGTAGACACGTATTGCATCGAAGCCCTCATGCAGGATGGCAAGGCCTTACAAGCCGGTACGTCGCACTTCCTTGGGCAGAACTTTGCCAAGGCCTTCGATGTGCAGTTTTCGACGGCACACAATACGCTGGACTACGTGTGGGCAACGTCGTGGGGTGTATCCACGCGCCTGATGGGTGCCCTTGTGATGGCGCACTCCGACGACGACGGACTTATTCTACCGCCAAAGCTAGCGCCACATCAGGTGGTGATCGTTCCGATACCGAAGCCCCTTGAAGAATTAAGCGGCTTTATTGAGCAGACGGCCGCTGCGTTGCGTGCTCGTGGCATACGGGTAAAGGTTGACAACGACGATCAGAATCGTCCGGGCTTCAAATTTGCCGAATACGAAAAGCTCGGCGTGCCGGTGCGGCTTGGCATTGGCGCGCGCGACCTAGCGAATGGCACCGTCGAAGTAGCGCGGCGCGACACAAAGAGCAAGGAAAGTGTGCCAACCGAGGGACTGGTAGACCATGTGGTGGCACTCTTGGATGACATTCAGCGCAACATCTTCGAGCGTGCCAAGGCCTATCGTGACGAGCACATCACGCCTGTGGACTCATGGGAGGAATTTGTGCATACGTTGGACACCAAGGGCGGCTTTGTGAGCGCACACTGGGATGGTACTAGCGAAACCGAGGATCGTATCAAGGAAGAAACCAAGGCCACCATACGCTGCATTCCGCTGGACAACGTGCAGGAAGCTGGATCGTGCATTCGGACGGGTAAGCCCAGTACGCAGCGAGTATTATTTGCTCGGGCGTATTGATGGGTGGGTTAGGGGGTAACATACAGCGCACGAATCTCCGCAGCTGTTAGAGCCTTTGAATAGATTTTTACCTCGTCGATTGCACCGCGAAATCCGGTGAAGTTTGGAACAGACGATGGCACTCGGCCGATGAAAACGTCGCTGAGTGTGGTCGAATTCGTAGGTGAACCACTCCATCCGGCAACAGCAGTTCTTACGCCGTTGACATAGATCGATGTCTCGGTTGAAGAGTACGTTGCACAAACGTGAACCCACTGCGCACTTGTCGGACGCGACCCATTTGCGCGGCTGTACTGTCGGAAGTTGTTACGCAAGGATGCAGCACCGAACTGGGCTCCCTCTACGAAGACGTCCCACCCTTCTCCAATAGGATGTTGGAACTTTCCGATAACAACTGTAAACGACGGCCAAGAATCAGCACGCATCCAGAACGACACAGAGAGGGGGAGTTCGTTAAGCCGCGGATGATGTGGAATACGAACATATGACAGACCATCAAAGGCCAATGCTCGATTCGGTAGACCTCGCCTGTCGGCCGTACTTGTTGCACCCACAACATCGCCAGACGACAGTCCACCGTAGGCCAGGCGAGCGTCGCCATCGAGTGGCCAATATCCTATGAGGTTGTCGGCGTCCGGGTCTTGAACATCAACGAACACTGCGTTCACCATGGCCACGCCATTTTTTGTGACGACTGCGTTCTCGACAATATCGGCAAGGCCACTTCTGCGAAAACGAACGCGGTAACTTCCGCTTGGTACGTCGTTGAAGACGTACTGACCATCAGCACCCGTGATGGCTTGGCGATTGAGTTCATCGATTGAAACAAGGATGTCGCGCAACGGCGCGCCGGCCTGATCTCGCACAGTACCACGTATCGTACCAACGTCTGGCAAGGGATTCACGACGACGGCTTGCAGGGCGATCGTAACAGTAGCTCGTTGATTAGCAACAACCATCACGGAAACGATGGCATCCATGAATCCAAGCTTGGACACACGAACAATGTATGCCTGCGGAACGAGTTTGTCGAGAACGAAGGCTCCAGACTCGGACGTGCGCGCGGTTTGTGTTGTTGGAGTTGTCGTCACAACCGCGTCTGGTATAGGCTGTCCAAGCGAGTTTACGACGGTACCAGCAATCGAGCCTACAGATACTGCGGCATCATCTTCGATAAGTATTACGGCTTGTGCTGACCTTCCAGCTTGCACAACAACAGATGTTGTTCCTTGCCCCCCACTTGTACGCAACGCTGCAACCGTATAGGTTCCTGGGGGCACGTTTGGAATCGTAAATGCGCCGTCTTCGGACGTCACGCTGTTAGCCGTCACCGGCACAGTGCTTAAGATCGCATTCGGCACTGGCTCTGCGTTGGGCCCAGCAACAACGCGACCGGTGATACTTCCACTGGAACGTACAGGCCCAGCTGGATCTTCGGAACCGCAGCCAACCACGGCAATCAAGATGACAACGAGAACGATGAAGCGCGCTAACGGTAGCATGTGAGTACCCTGATGTGTATGCAATAGAGCCTGTCAAAGTTACGAACTTACCCACTCCGTGCCCCTCCCGTCGTAGCATCTCCGTACTTTTGCATTCTATGCAACAGTTCCGCAACTTCTGTATCATCGCCCACATCGACCACGGGAAGTCCACCCTGGCCGACCGCCTGTTGGAGCGCACTGGCCGCGTCTCTGCTCGCGAGATGGTCACCAACCAAATCCTCGACGACAATCCCCTGGAACAGGAGCGCGGAATCACGATCAAGCTCCACGCTATCCAGATGGAATACACTGCCAACAATGGCAACGTATACCAACTCAACCTGATCGATACTCCGGGCCACGTCGACTTCTCCTACGAAGTGTCCCGCTCGCTCTCGGCATGTGAAGGGGCACTGCTCGTCGTCGATGCTACCCAAGGGGTCGAAGCACAAACGATTTCTAACCTGTACATGGCCATTGAACAGGGCCTCGAAATCATCCCTGTTATCAACAAGATCGACCTGCCAAGCGCCGTTACAACCATCGATTCCGTTCGGCAACAGGTGATCGACTTGCTCGGTTGTAAGGAAGACGAGATCATTATGGCCTCGGCCAAAGCCGGCATCGGCATCGAAGACATCCTCGAGGCCGTCGTGCAACGTGTGCCCCCGCCAACGGGCGACCCCAACAAGCCGCTTCGCGCCTTGATCTATGACTCGATCTTCGACGCCTACCGCGGCGTCGTTGTGAACGTACGCGTCTTCGACGGCGTCCTTCGCGAAAAAGACAAGGTCCTGTTCATGGCCACCGACCAAACCTACGAAGTCGACGAAGTAGGCATCCTTCACATGAAACGCCACCGTACCGGCGAATTGTCGGCCGGAAACGTGGGCTACCTGACGGCATCGATACGACGCTTGCAGGACACCAAGGTGGGCGACACGGTTACGGCCTTCGGACGTCGCTGCGAAGCACCCATCGAAGGTTTCCGCGAGGTAAAGCCGATGGTGTTTTCGGGCATCTATCCGGCCGACTCGGACGACTTCGAGGACTTGCGCGAAGCGCTTGGCCGCCTTACGCTCAACGATGCCGCCATCTCGTTCGAGCCCGAAAGTTCTTCGGCCCTCGGCTTCGGATTCCGCTGCGGCTTCCTTGGACTCCTCCACATGGAAATCGTCCAGGAACGTCTTGAACGCGAATTCAACCAGGTAATCGTTACCACCGTTCCCAACGTGCGTTACCGCGTGGTTACTACCAAGGGTGAAGAACTCTGGGTAGACAACCCCGCACAGCTTCCGCCGGTGGGCAATATCGACGTAATCGAAGAACCGTATATCCGCGCTCAGATCATTACACCTACCGACTATATCGGCGCTGTGCTCAAGCTTTGTATGGAGCGACGCGGCACGCTGTTAGGCCAGACGTATCTGTCGCCAACCCGCGTCGATATGTCGTTTGAATTACCCCTCGGCGAAGTCGTGTTCGACTTTTACGACAAACTCAAGAGCAATACGCGTGGCTATGCCTCGCTCGACTACGAATACTCGACCTATCAGCCCGGCGACTTGGTTCGCCTCGACATCCTGCTGAACGGTGAGCAAGTTGATGCCCTCTCCAGCATCGTCCATCGCCAGAAGTCTCACGACTGGGGTAAGAAGCTTACATCGAAACTCAAGGAACTCATCCCTCGACAGATGTTCGACGTAGCCATCCAAGCCGCCATTGGCGCCAAGGTTGTTGCCCGAGATAATATTGGTGCTATTCGCAAGAATGTTCTGGCCAAATGTTATGGCGGCGACATCTCGCGTAAGCGCAAGCTCCTCGAAAAGCAAAAGGAGGGCAAGAAGCGCATGAAACAGGTGGGCCGCGTTGAGATACCACAAGAGGCCTTCCTTGCCGTTCTGTCTATCGATTCCTAACGACTTCTCACCTGCACATGGCCATCTCTAAGTTGTTTGCCCCTATCCTTCCATCGGCCGTTAACGCTTGGCTCGAACGACGTCGTATTGCCGCCGCTAATCGCAAGCCACCGCAAACGTTCACCGAACACGTCGTGTCGTGGATAAAGACCATCGTATGGGCGCTGACGATGGTTACGATCATCAACGGACTGGCTATCGCATCGTTTACGGTGCCAACTGGGTCGATGGAAGATACCGTCATGCCCGGCGACTTTGTCTTCGTCAACAAGTTCATCTACGGCCCATCCACGCCACAGGTGATTCCTTTCCTCAACCAGCCATTACCCTATTGGAAAACTCCGCCTGTCATTGATCCGAAGATTGGCGATGTTATCGTCTTTGTGTTCCCCGGCAACCGCGACGAAGTAAAGCCACGAAACTTCGAATACTATCTTAAGCGATGCATGGGCACACCAGGTGACGTGGTGGAGGTGCGCAACAGGAAGGTCTTCGTTAACAATTCCGAAGTTCCCCTACCGCCCCTTGGCAAGTTTGAAAACGTGCCACGGATGAGCCCTGAAGAGGAGATGTTCTACACGTTTCCGATTGGTGCCAGGTTTACGCCCGACAATTTCGGACCGATTCGTGTGCCCAAGAAGGGTGACATCATCGCTCTTACACCCGAAAATGCTCTGGGCTGGAAGGTCTTCATCCAGAGAGAAGGTCATAGCTTCGACCCCAACTCCCTACGCCTCGATGGTGAACCTGTGACTCAGTATGTTGTCGAGCGCGACTACGTATTCGGCATGGGCGACAACCGCAACAAGTCGCTCGACTCTCGATTCTTCGGCTTCATCCCCCTCAACAATGTTGTTGGTACGCCCATGTTCGTGTATTGGTCGTGGGAAAACATCGACTACGAAGCTATGGCACGTCGCGAACGAGCCGGCTACGGAGGACCGCAAATCGAACGGTCGTTGTGGGAGAAGATCAAGCGTATCCGCTGGAGCCGCCTGTTTACCATCATCCGATAGCCGTACATGCTGCGGCGTCGAACCATCGCCATTACCTGCTCCGTCGCCACATTTCTTGCCCTTGGCATGGTATTCGGCACCTACGGCGTTAGCACATCGTCGATGACGCCTACTGTAGCTCCAAACGAAGCCGTGCTTGCCAATCACTGGTCGTACCAGCTAAGCACCAAGAGTCTTGCACCGTTCGTCGTGCGCTCGTTCGTCCCACACCACAGCCTATGGCAGTGGAGCTATCCACAACGTGGCGACGTCGTAGTATTCGCCTTTCCTGGCTATCGCGACGAGGTATCACCCCAACATGCCGAAGTGTGGCTTAAGCGCGTGGTAGCTTGCGCCGGTGATACCGTTACCGTTCGTGGCGACAGTCTTATTGTGAACAATACCTGTGTCCGCACCCTACCACGCCGATCGATAACTCCCGGAGGCGAGGCCTACATTACCTTTCCAAAAGGGGCACTGTTTACACTTCGGAACTATGGCCCGCTGCGCGTGCCGCGACGGGGCGACACTCTGCGGCTGGACGCTACCACGGCGTGGGAAGCGTGGGCAACGTTCATCGCACGCGAACATCACTCCGTAAATGCCAATGGTCACACAATCGACGGTGCCCACGCCAGCCACTACGTGGTAGAGCGCGACTATGCCTTTTGCCTTGGCGATAACGACGCCGAAAGCATCGACAGTCGCGTGATTGGCCCTATCGCCTACGAGAACATCTTTGGACGCCTAACGGCAGTCTTGCGCTGGCCATTCCAATCGGCAGAACCACAGTCATGACGTGGAAGGATGCGCTCGTGTCGGCGCTCGTCGCTGCGGCATTAGCACTCGTGCTCAAAATCTTCGTACTCGGTGCCTTCCGCATTCCGTCGCACTCAATGGAAAACACGCTCTTGCCGGGTGACCATATCGTTGTAAGCAAGCTTGCATTCGCCTTTGGCGAACCGCAGCGGGGCGACGTCGTGGTGTTTCGTTTGCCAGCATCGGCTGCGCGTGAATCCACGACGCCCCTTCTCATCAAGCGGATTGTAGGCATTGCTGGCGACTCGATACACCTAACACCTACCGGTATACAGGTGAATGGCCGACGGCTGCCCGACCCACCAATGGCGGCCGTGATGAATCCACTGCTAGTGCTCGAAGCCCCGTTGGATGGTTTTGTCGTGCCGAAGGACATGGTCTATGTAGTGGGCGACAACCGCGCCAACTCGTACGACTCTAGGTCGTGGGGCTTCCTGCCAACCGACCATATCGAAGGGCAGCCGATGTTTATCTATTGGTCGTGGGCCGATGCCGACTCGTTAGGCAGCGGCCACCCGCGTTTCGACCGCATGTTTTCGATTGTGAAGTAACGTGGCCGCCCTTTACCTTCATATCCCCTTTTGCGAACGAAAGTGCTCGTACTGCGACTTTTACTCCATAGAGTCGCTCAAGTACATCGAGCCATTTGTTGCCACACTCCATCGCGAAATTGCGTTGCGTGCTGCCTCGGCTACCAACGCCCCCATTACCAGCATCTTCTTTGGCGGCGGCACGCCATCACTACTAGAGCCCGATCACATCAGTTCGTTGCTGTCGAGCTTGCGTAGCTCGTGGAACGTACAGCCCGACGTCGAAATCACCATGGAATGCAATCCTGGTACAGTGTCGGCTGCGTCGCTCGAAGGCTACCGCGCCGCTGGCGTAAATCGCTTGTCGTTTGGGGTACAGTCGTTTCACGAAAACGAGCTGGCCTTTCTGCAACGTATCCATAGCGCTCACGACGCCGTCGAAGCCATGCGCCTAGCCCGCATGGTGGGGTTCGACAATGTGAACATGGACCTGATGTTCGCCCTGCCACCACAAACACTCGCCTCGTTTGCGGCGTCGCTCGCCCGTATGATCGAGCTCGAACCCGACCACATCAGCGCCTACTCGCTGATTTACGAGCATGGCACGCCATTGTATGCTCAGCTTAAAAAGGGCCTCGTTACACCACATGCCGAAGAACTCGACGCCGAGATGTATGCGATGGCCATCACTACGCTAACACAAGCCGGATATCGGCAATACGAAGTGAGCAACTTTGCCAAGGCCGGACGTGAATGCCGCCATAACCTTACCTATTGGCACGCACAAGATCACTGGGCATTTGGTCCGAGCGCACACGGACGTCTAGGCAACATGCGCTACTGCAATCAGCGCAGCTTAACGGCGTGGACCAAATCCGTCGAACAGGGCACATTACCGCAGGCCACCGTCGAAGTACTCGACAACCAACAGCAGCTCGAAGAGTTTGTGTTCCTGCACTTGCGAGCCGATGGAATTCCGCTTGATGTAGTTCGCCAACGCTTTGGCATTGACATTCTTGCCGCCTTGCAGCCCCACCTTACGTTTTGGATCGACGCCGGCATGGTCGATGTAAGCACTGGTCGTTTGTCGCTCACTGGCGAGGGATACCGCGTATGCGACGACATTACCCTACGCGTTCTCGAGTTGCTCGACTATTCCACACGGATAGCTTCGGCAATCCGCATCGACGATGCTCGGCGGGCCGGATAGACGGCAGCCAAGCTTGCCAGCACCACACTCACAACCGCCGTGGCAGCTACGTCCCACGCGTCAAGCTCTACCGGCATGGTTGGCACCAAGTAGCCATCGCCATGCAGCGCAATCCAGCCAAAATGTTGCTGGCCTAGTGCCAACAGCGTACCAATCGTACAGCCAACGATGGTAGCACCCACGCCGAGTATCATCCCCTGCCACATCCAAATCGACCGCACGTTCACGTCGGTTGCCCCCGAGGTCTTGAGAACGGCAATGTCGCGTCGCTTCTCTGTTACTCCAAGTGTAAGCGACACAAGCACGTTGAACACGGCCACCACAATGATGAGCGACAGCACAATGAACGACCCAATGCGTTCGAGGCGCATCGTATCATACAGCCCCTTGTTCACATCCTTCCACGACAGTGTTTGCACCTGGTTTCCCAGTGCCCCTTGCATCATTTCTTGGAAGGGGGCAACGGCCGATGCGTTGGCGAGAGTAATGTGAATCGACGTGGCGTGCGGAGTGCTGGCTAGGCGCTGCACGGTGGCAGCATCGGTAACAAGCCAGGTGTCGTCGGCCTCGCGCGACGTGTTCGATTGAAACAGGCCGCGAACAACTGCACGTATCCCCGTTGGCTGAGCCATGGTGAGAATGGCCCGCTCGATGTTCGCAGGCGACAACAACGTAACGGTGTCACCCGGAAACAGCGAAAGTCGATCGGCCATCGATGCACCTATCACCACACTAGCCGTGCCGTTGGTTGGTAGAGGGTCGTACCGACCAACAATGGTGGACGTGCGCACGCCCATGAAGCGTGGTGCGTCGGCGGGGCGCAAGCCAATTGCGCGCCCTACGCTAGTAGACGAGCGGAACTGAAGGACAACCGACGATTCAACCAGGGGCACAGCAACGGCGTCGGCAGGTAGGCGCGCCATGATTGCATCAACATTGGCAAGGGTAGTGCCCTGCGAAGGAACAATTGTAGCATGAGGGCCAAAGTGCGTCATCATCGACGTAGCAACCACGCGGAAGCCATTGAAGATCGACATCACGATGATGAGAGCAGCAGTACCAATGATGATACCAAGCACACTCAACGCACTAATGACGGTAATGAACGAGCGCCGTGGGCGCAGGTATCGTAGTGCAAGCCACAGGGTCATCGACGGCGTACCTGCTGCAGGAGGTAGGTCTGAACGCGTAGCGAATCGTCGCCGGCAACTGCACGTGTATAACGCCCATCGTTTTGAAGAACGCGGGCCTTTACGTTGTCAGACAGGTAGATGTCGAGCAGTTCGCGCAGGCGCTGCCTAAGGCGTGGTTCGTATACGGGGAACATGAGCTCGACGCGACGTTCCATGTTGCGCGTCATCCAGTCGGCCGAAGCAATGAAGACGTCGGGCGCGCCAGCATTCTCGAACCAAAACACCCGTGAATGTTCAAGGAAGCGATCCAAGATGCTGCGCACCGTGATGGTGTCGCTTACGCCAGGTATGCCTGGCCGCAGCGTACACACACCGCGTACGATCAGGTCGATCTGTACGCCGGCTTGCGACGCGGCATAGAGTTCGCGGATAAGATCGTGATCAATCAGGGCGTTCATCTTGGCAACAATGCGGGCTGGCTTGCCAGCCCGCTTGTTTTCGGCTTCGCGACGGATAAGCTCGACGAGTTTAGGGCGCAACGTACTGGGCGCTACACTGATGTGCTGCCATGCGTTGTACTTGGAGTAGCCAGTGAGAACGTTGAATAAATGAACAAAGTCGCGCTCGAACTCCTGTCGGGCCGTAAACACGCCAAAGTCGGTATACAGCCGCGAGCTCGTTAGGTTGTAGTTGCCCGTGGCAACGTGGGCATACGTCAGCACGTTGCGACCTTCCTTGCGAATAACAAGGCATACCTTGCAGTGGGTTTTAAGTCCTAACACGCCATACACTACGTGCACACCGGCATTCTCGAGCGTGCGAGCCCAGGCAATGTTGTTCTCCTCGTCGAATCGCGCTTTCAGCTCGACGAAGGCCGTGACGTTTTTACCGTTCATGGCGGCTTCGCGGAGTGCTTCGATAACGGGCGACGAGCCGCCAGCACGGTAGAGCGTAATTTTTATAGCAAGTACCTGGGGGTCGTTGGCTGCCTGGCGCAGGAACGTCACCACCGAGTGGGTAAACGAATCGAACGGGTGATGAACCATAAGATCGCCATCCTTCAGCGTGTCGAATATGCTCACGCCTTCCTGCGAGAACTCGGGAAGGGTGCGCGACACAAACGGAGGATCCTTGAGCTTGCGACGGTCGACCGCCATGAGCGCCATAAAGTCTTGTAGGTTCAGAGGAACATCGGTCTGATAGACGTCGGCGTTTTCGAGGTCGAGCGACTTGACAAGAAAGTTCTGAAGGAATCGCGGCATGTCGGGGCCGACTTCTAGGCGCACGGGGTCGGTACCCCATGAGCGCTGACGTATGCCTTCGGCTACTGCGGTAATCAGGTCGTTGGCTTCATCTTCGGCAATCTCGACGTCGGCGTCGCGCGTAACACGGAAGACGTGCGACTCTTGAAAGTCAAAGCCAGGGAATAGAATGCCGGCATGAGCTCTGATGATCTCATCGAGCAACACGTAGTGATAGCCGGTAGGCCGCTGCAAGCGAACGAGCCTTGGCAGAGCCGAAGGAAGCTGCAGCACGGCGATCTTGGTCTCACGCTGTCCGTCTACGTCTTCGGTCACCACAAAGGCGATATTGAGTGAGCGATTCAGGAGGCGCGGAAACGGATGGCCGGGGTCGAGCGCAAGCGGTGTTAGCACCGGCATGATGTTGTCGATAAAGTCACGCTCAAACTCAAGGCGTTCTTCGGCGCCAAGTTCGGCGAAGCCATGAATCTGGATGCCCTCCTTGGCTAAAGCCGGAACGACATCGCGATGAAAGATGGCGCTTTGTCGCTGTAATAGCGGCAACAGCTCGCTACGAATCTGACGTAGCTGTTCGCTCGGCGTCATGCCATCGCTCGACAACTCTGTGACGCCACTGTAGATCTGCTCCTTGAGCCCAGCTACGCGAATCATGAAGAATTCGTCGAGGTTGGTACCAAAGATGGACAAAAACTTCAGGCGTTCAAGCAGGGGATGCGAGGCGTCGGCCGCTTCCTCTAAAACACGTTCGTTAAACGCCAGCCACGACAGCTCGCGGTTTAGGTAAAGCGATTCATCATCGAGATCTGTGGCCGACGTTACGCCATCAATGGCTGACTTTGAGGATACTTTTCGCGAGGTGCGGGGCATACATTTGGAGTAATCAATCTACGGATTCTATGCGTGGCGTTCACGCGGGCACAGAGTGCCAAAGTTATGAACAACACGTGGCTTCGCCAAGTTACCTTTTCGTGGCACGAACAACAGGTCTATCGGCTATCTTGCATTTCGTCAATAATCACCTTACCTCGTATGCATCTTCTTCGTTTGTGTCTGTTCGTTGCTGGAATCGGATCCTTGTCGTGTTTGGCGCTCAGCGCTCAAGAGTCGAAACCGCTCAACTCGTTTCGCTTTGTCGACATCGTTCCAGGATATGTGGCGCCTGGTAACGGGCCGGACGTTCGATTGCAACGTTCACTTGGACTGCTTCCGGCAACGTACTATCCCGAGCAGGGCGAAGTCTATTTGGTGACGTACAACCCTGATACTATTCCGGAACAGACCGTTGCGATTCGAATGCTGAACAGCACCTATCGGGTTGACTCGGCTGGCCCCGAGCGTCGCGAAATCTATGCGTCATTGACGTATCGCCCCGAGATTACACCGCGTATCGCGCGATATCTTCTCGAGTGTTCCGAGGCAGTACCTCTAGTGCATTACTCGTTCAACCAGCGCTCTGGCGAATACTTCCTGACTGCTGAAGTCCCAGCCATTATCGATACCACCACCCTCCACAAGATTCTCGTCCTAGTGGGTTCAGAGGCCTTCATTCGCGCTCTAACGCTAAAGAGCGACAGCCTGGAACAGGGTGTTCATCCACAGATTGCAGACATGTTTCGAATGAACAATCGCGAAACAGCCGATGATCGCGTAATGAAGGCACTTGATGCTGCTGGCATAACCCACAGACCCAAGCCACGTGGAGTGTTCGAGATAGGTTTCATCGACAATCTTCGCCCCGAACCCATACTGCTGTATACCGAAAGCAGCACCCTGTGGTTGGGCGATGTTGAGTTCCGTAACGTCTACGCACTCGTAGCAGGCATGCCCGATGATGAGACCGCCAACGCGGCCTGCATTCCCCTACTTGCATTCAACGAGGATCCCTTAAAGTTTGGCAACCTGAGCATCGCCTCTGCTGGTGACGGCTCGGCATCGGCGTTGTATCTCAACGCCTACGTACCGGCGGACTGTAGCCCACAGCACTTCCACACGTTCCTTCAACGACTAGCAGGCCAGGCAGCTTCAGTTCGAAACTACCTGGCCCACTAGCGTTTCTATCGCTGGATAACGAGTCGAAGAGATTCAGAACTACCTTCGCGCTGTACGACTACGGTGTAAATGCCATTGGGCAGTGCGGCTACTGGGATTGTCGACGACTGCTGACTCTGAATGATTGATGTGTTGATGACGGCATTACCAAGCACATCGACGATCCGAATTGCAAGCATTGATGAGGCATCAACCGTCGAAACAGTGACCACACTGTTCGCAGGATTTGGGAACATCGACACATACGAGTTGACCTGTTCATCATCAACCGAAACGAGGCCGACATTAATCGTGGCAACGTCCGAGGTCGTAGTTCCGCAGTCCGACGTAACAACACAGCGATAGCGTCCGGCGGCCGACGGGCCTACATCTGTAAGCCGTAACGTTGCCGATGTTGCACCATCGATTGGGCTGTCATTGAACTCCCACTGATAGCGAAGGTTAGGGCCACGGGCAGCGACAGAGAGAGACGTGGAAGCACCTGCATTCAGATTTGCCGACTCTGGTTGCGTTGTGATAACGGGGGCCGACGTAACACCAACCAGCGCGTCTGCACTTGAAGTAGAGCCGCATCCTGTGGTGGCAACAACAGAATACGTTCCGGCATCATCGGCAGAGGCCGATTCAATAACAAGGGTTGCAGAGGTTGCGCCAGCTACGGGCTGACCATTCTTACGCCAAACGAACGTAGGCGCTGCGCCTGTTACGTTGCCAGAAGAAAGCTCGATGCGGCCACCGACACAAAACTCGCCGGATTGCGGTTGCGTGTTGAAGGTAGGACGTACGTCGACAATCAAGTTGGCAGCAGTCCCCGAAACGTGTCCTCGGTTCGACCGAACGCGAATGGTACCAGTACGAGACGCCGTGATGGAATCGGGAACAACCCAGCTAAAGCTTTGAGCCGATAGATTTGAGGCAATGGACTCCCATGTGTTACCACCGTCGGGCGAGTACTCAAGCGAATACGTCGTGGGCGTGACGACTCCCTCGGCAACCCAAGCAAGGTTGATACGCGCTCCAGAACACACGTTATTTGTTGTGAGCGAACGAAGCGTAACAGCGCCGAAGGCAAACTTCGAAACGAACACGTCGTGGTCGTCGCTTTGAAGTTGGTCGCCCAAGGTAGATGACGAAACGCCCGCGATGTACAGGTCGCCGATGTCATCGCGAACGACGGCCTTGGCAATGTCGTCGCCATCCTGTCCGAACACCGTACTTATCAACGTCTCGTTGTTCATTAGGACTGCTAAGAATCCATCGACACCGGCCGCTTTCGTTCCCGAAGACCCTGGACCTACCTCGGGGATGTCGGACGAGTTCGTAGCGCCAACGACGATAACGGATGCGGCATCGCGGAGGATGGCATCGTGAGCTACGTCGTCGCGACTACCTCCGTAATACATACAACTGCGAAGCCGAAGACCATCCGTCGTTAGGCCAACGGTAAAGACGTCGACACCTCCGGCGTGCGCTGTCGAGCCCGCAGGAAGCACTGGAAGATCGTTGGACGTAGTGGTACCAACAAGAACAACGCGATTGTCGTTGTCGGCAAGCACACGGGTTGGACGATCAACGCCACCACCACCGAAGAACGTAGAGAAGATGATCTGGCCTTCGTTATTGAACTTCACGCAGACGGCGTCGGTCTGCCCACCGTTGTAGCTAATGTCGTAAGGGTTTTGACCCTGTTCTTCGTAGCGTCCACCGTTGTCGTACGGATCGGGAATGAAGACCTGCGTCTTCTGTGGATGAGTCGGAAAGTTGTTGTTCGCGGTCCAACCACCAAGAATCACACTACCGCCACCGTCGAACGTCACGGTAGTAAAGGCATCATCCCCGCGCCCCCCCATATACGAAGAAGCTGTCACCGATCGGCCTAGCGGATCTATCAGAATGTAGAAGGCATCGAGGTCACCGTTATACGTCCGATCGAAACCTGGCGCGTTAATGAGCCCAAAGTTTGAGTTTGTTTGTCCGCATACGGCGGCAATACCATTCTGGTCGACGGCGATAGCGAGTGGCCGATCTTCGTTATTGCCTGGAAGCCACACGCCTCCATGGAGCATGGCGAGATTGTTCGAGAACCGAAGCACAAAGCCGTCGACTGTTCCCGTGGCAGTGCCAGTCATGAGTTCTGCGGGGGCGATTGATCGCGAGTTGGATTCCCCTGTTGCCCAGATATCACCATTGGGTGCAATGGCAACGCCATTCACCGACTCGTTTGAATCGCCGGCAACATACGTCCACGCAATGATGCGGGATAGGTCGGGAGCAACGCAGGCGATAAAGCCATCGCGACGTGCGATAGGCATGGCGAAAGCACCGCCCGCAGGCACGACGAGATCCATTGACGCCGTCGAGCCGGCAATGACAAGGTTACCTTCGCGATCGCGTGCCACCGAGGTTACATCTTCGGCCTTTGTTCCCTTAATGGTTCGCACGTTGATGATGGGGTCGACCACCATGGCTTGTGCCACGCTTCTGTTGGTAACGTCGAATCCTATAGCGTTAGCCGTTGACGTTGTACGAACTGGTAGGCGCTTGCCTGTGCCATCGAGATATGCCACAGTTCCTGCCATGGCGATATCGCCGAGTTCGGTTGTGCACGAGAACCCGTCCGTGGTTGCGTGGACGTTCGAAGCCCCCTTTACAGAGAATAGCGTAGAGGGAAGAGTGTGTTGAGCATCGACGAGGACATTATAGCGGACAGCGTCACCCTCCCATACGTATTCAAGGTGCACACCGGGCAGGACGTTGCGCGTTACCACCCGGCTAGCTGCTAGCGAGGATGTGAGCGGTCCACGCGCAGCGGTAGAGTGTACACGGGGCAAATCAGCTGGAGTGTCGGCAACAACATCGGAGCAACCCACACTGCCGATCACATCGAACGACACCGCGTGCTGGCGTTCGGAACCATCGGAAGCAATGCCCGATTGGATCACCATCATGCCAGTGCGTGTAACGAGCACTGTTCCGGAGGCCGCAGGAGCGGCGTAAAGAATGTGGGACGACCACTGACCGCGATTCTCGACGAACACACGCGGTTGCGACACCGAGGCCGAGAGGATAGTAGTGGAGAAGAGAACTAACAAGAGGGCAAACAACGACCGCATGAGTAGGTACCTAGAAGCGTGAAGAGAACTATACGTCGAAAGATTTAAGGCAGAAAACTCGGAGATACGGCGGCAACCTCGAAGAAGCGCCACCACGGGATCACCGTCAAGCGACCAAGCTAACCCGTAAACAACAATCCGTTGATGTTGTTACACCAATGCGGCAAACTAATGAGGCCAGCCGGATCGAACACTCTACACAAACGAACGCGGACATCTGCCCATCGTTCATATGCGCTTGATGCGCTGGATCACCCCAAGAGATTGTGCCGCAAGACGTTAGTATTTCGGCCTAACAAGGCCGAAACATCGACATACCATCAACATGAAAAATGTTACAGTCCTACCTATGTTATGAATCCAACATTTGTGCTATTTTCGGTTCGTGCCGTCAGACGAATCGAGTCACACCACGCCAAAACCCGAGATGGAAAGCCCGTTGTCCCACGGCGATCCTACGCCCACGCTGAATACGAAGGCGGCACGATACCCTACTCTACTGCACTCTTGAGACGGGTTGCAATTCTGCGTTTCTGGACAACAAACTTTCACAACATGAAGCCCCACGTTGGTGTGGCTCCACGTTTCACAATCTTTCATCTTTGAGGTAACCGTTATGTTCCTTGAAACACGTTCGAGGTCGGCAGCCAATGCCACGTCTGTTGTGGGCAAGGTGTCGCTCTTCCGTTTTCAGCGTGCAATGTTGGCAGCCGTTCTTTGCCTGTTGGCGTTCGGCAGCTCGTTTGCACAAACGGTCACGCTTCGGTTGGACAATCCGAATCGCGACACGTATCCCACCGAAGTGGGTTGGAATGTTGTCAATGCAGCAACCAATCAAAGCGTTACGTGCCATCCTACAGGCAGCACACCACCAACTACCGTGACGTTCAACGTCGTACCAGGAGACTACATTCTCTACGGATATGACTCGTTCGGCGACAACTGGCAGGGTACTCGACTCACAATCGTGCGGTCGTCTGATGGTTTAGTCCTTGTGAACGGCGTACAAAAGGCCGACCGGCTCCGCGTTCCTAATGTATGTCCTGGACCTACTGCCAACGGCGAGGTCATTGCACGGTTCACGGTGGCGTCGCCTTGTGCAGGTCCCACCATCACACAACAACCAACGAGCCGAGCAGCTTGTACGGGAACAACCACGACGTTTACAGTTGCATCAACTATGACGAATGGCACGTACGACTGGCGCAAGGATGGCGTAGTACAAGCCACGACGTCGGTTCCATCGTGGACGTTGGCTGTTAACGCTAGTAGTGGCGGTATCTATGATGTCTTACTGCGTGACGCCTGTAATCCGAACACAGCTATCACGGGCTCCTCGCCTGCCGTGCTTACAGTAGCTCTAGCGCCCACGATTACCCAACAGCCACCCGCAACACGCGACGTTTGTGAAGGGGCCAACGATACGCTGCGCATTCGTGCTGTAGCCACAGGCCGTCAGATGCAATGGAGGTTCAACGGCGTTAATATTCCTGGCGCTACAGATTCGAACCTCGTGATTATGAATGCCGGTCCTACCCACGTTGGTACGTATGACTGTGTAGTGAGTGGCCAGTGTGCCCCGACGGTTACTAGCTCGACGACGGCGTTTAACGTGGTATTCCGTCCGCGCACGACGTCTGAGCCAAACGACCTAGTCCTTTGCCCAGGAACGAATTCTAGCATGACGTTTACGGCGTCGGGCACCAACCTGACGTATCAGTGGTTCCGTAATGGCCAGGCAATTCCTGGCGCTACAAGCCCAACGTACGCCATTAACAACTATCAGTACTCGATGAATGGCCTGTATCGTTGCGTCGCTACAAGCAACGTTCCGAACCCTAATAACTGTCGTGTTACTGCAACCAGTCGCGAGGTAACGCTTTCGGGATACCTACAACCAGTTCTCGTTTCAAGCCCAACCTCCACGGACGCCTGTGTAGGGCAACGCCTGACATTATCTTCCGACTTTACTGGTTCGGACCTGAGTTATCAGTGGTTCCGCGATACCGTTGCCATTCCGAACATCAATTCGAATGTTCTTACGATTGATCGTGTGACAGCTGCCAACGCTGGCCGCTATACCGTCCGCGCAACCGGCACATGCGGCCTGAACGTCACTTCAGCTGCCGCCGTAATCACGGTTATTGCTCCACCAACCATCACAAAGAACCTCAGCGCCATGACGGTCGAAGTTGGTAAGCCAATCAACTTGTCGATTGGAGCAACCGATGTTCGTACTGTTCAGTGGTTCAAGAATGGTCAGCCAATTCCAGGCGCAACATCGCTAGACTTCACCATTGCACAGTCGAAGTTCTCCGATGCTGGTTCGTATAACGCCATCATCCGCAACGGATGTGGTGCTGTCACCTCGACATCCGCACTCGTCAAGGTTGTCGAAGAAGTTATTCCTGTTGCCGAACTTGAGCTCGCTGTTGCCTCGCACAACATGGGCGAAATCCCCGTCGGCCACTCACGCACAGCTACACTTGCAAGCGTTATCACCAACTCGGGCACGGCTCCTCTCACCGTACTTTCGGTAACTTCTTCGAACCCCGCCTTTGTTGTTACAAGTGCTCCAGCCAACCTGTACACACTGCAGCCAGGCCAGTCAGCTAGCATCACCGTCGTTGGCACGGCCGGTACTCGCGGTACAATGGCAGGTGCCATCACCATTACAACAGATGCTCCCGCCAATAGCACCGGCACTATCACGCTGGCAGCCGAAGCGGTGCTTCGTTACGACGTTGCACAGCTTGCTGACTTTGGCACGGTTGCGATTACAACAACGAAGACACTCTGCGTAGACGTAACGAACACCTCCAGCACCGACATAGCCATCGACAACGCATCGATTGCCGGAGCTAATAGCGATCAGTTCGCTGTGCAGTCGACAATGCCAGTGACCGTTGGTGCTGGACAAACAGTTCAGCTCTGCTTGGACTTTACTCCAACTACCACAGGTGCCAAAGCAGCAACTGTGAACATCGTTTCGTCGACCGGTGGTAATAGCTCTGTCAACATGGCTGGATTGGGCGACGACCCATCGAGTGTGGTCGAGGCCGCAAACCTAGGCATTACCGTTGCACCCAACCCGTCGTTCGACGCCGTGTCGATTTCGCTTGGCTCACTCACGGGTAATGCTGCCATTCGTGTGATGTCGGCAACTGGCCGCACGGTTACCTCGTTCGACGTAGCCGACGCTACTGCAGGCACGTTGGTTCGCTGGGATGGCCGCGATGCTGCTGGCACACCAGTATCAAGTGGCATGTACTACATCGTAGTTCAGCATGGTAGCACCATCGCCACGGTTCCCGTGACGATGGTTCGCTAATCAGTCAGCGATACCTTTCCTCGAAACAACAGCGGGGCGTGACACTTGTGTCACGCCCCGCTTGCTTTTTGTATATCCCTTACGCCCTTGGTCGTCGCGTAAACGGAGCTCGCATCTGTTGCCAGAACGACGTAGGATATCGCTCGACATCTTCGAATCCGAGCGCGATGTCTCTTCCATCCTTGGGCATCCATGCAGTGCCAAACAGCCAATCCCACACACTTAGCGAGAGACCATAGTTCACGCCGTACGACCCCTTTGGGATGTCTTTAGCATGATGCCAGATGTGCATCTGCGGCGAGTTGAACACATAGACAAGCTTGCCCAGTGGCAGCCGCACGTTTGCGTGGTTAAGGTGGCCGATTGCTAACGCAACTACATGGACAATCAGAAACTCACTGATGCCAAATCCTAGAAGCGCTAACGGAATGTACTCAACCACACGGTACACAATCGTCTCCATCCAATGAAACCGCAAGTGAGCAGCAAAGCCCATCTGCTCTACGCTGTGATGGACCTTATGGAACTCCCACAGCCACGGCACACGGTGCAGCACGATATGTACATTCCACTGAATGAAGTCGCGCAGCACAAACATGATGAGCAACTGCGACCACACAGGCAGACTCGACAGGTCAATCACGGCCAAGCTCTCCCACCCCGTTACTTCCAGCAATGCCGATCGCACGGCGTGGGCAACCACATTGGAAATGGCATAGTAGCCAATGAGTGAAAACACCACGACGTTAAACACCATGTACCACGCGTCGAGCCAAAAATCCTTCCGAATGATCGGCTGGTTCCTTCGCCATGGAACGATGATTTCCACCATCCATACCACAATCGACAGAACTACAAGCCACAAGAGGAAGTTATCCCAGCCCGGATGCATCAACGCATACCAGACCCACCGGGCATAGCCCACGAAGCTATCGGCAAACATGTCTGCCATCCTTAACGCTCCGACGGGCGGCCCTCGCGCTGCCACCGACTAAAGCCACCCACGAGATCGTAAACTGTAAACCCAGCTTCTGTTAGCATCTTCGTAGCCTTAGCACTTCTTCCGCCCACAGCGCAGTATACCAAGATTGGCTTCTTCTTATCAAGTCGTGCAATTCTCTTGTCAAACTCGGACTTCGTAACATCAATGTTGATTGCACCCACTAGGTGTCCGCCAGCATACTCCCCCGCCGTGCGTACATCAAGTACTATCAACGACGGTTGCGACTTCATCAGCTCCACGGCCTTGTCTGGCACAACCTGATTCGTTCCCTGTGCAAACACCGCCCAGCCCGCAGCTACAAGCATGATAACGGGCATCGCCCAACGCCACAGCGACTTCATGAGCGACTCCCTGCAAGCAGGCGGTTGACGTTTACCCACGGACCGCCGTTGACCGCCGTTCGGCCTGCAGCTTGTGCTGCCGACGTTGCCGAACCACTGCGCGCTCCACTGGCGCAACAAAACACGATGGGTACGTCGCTCGGAATCTCGTTCATCCGACCTTGTAGCTGCTGCAACGGAATGTTCTTTGAGCCAGCAACATGGCCGCCAGCAAACTCCTGCGGCGTTCGTACATCGATAACAATGTGTTTGCCTGCAAGTACCTCGGCAACGTTACCGGTGCCCCCTTGCAGCATAGATAGAATGCGCCCTAACATGATGATTTCCTGTGAATTGATGTTGAATGATGATGCAAATTCGCAAAGTTCGTACCGCCATACAGTGACCCCCGTCACAGTGTAGCACTGCCAATGTTTTGGCATGCGGGAACCGCAACGATTGCTGTCGTGTTAGCGCGCCCTTCACCATGGCTGCACCTATGAGTAGAAATCTTATCACTGCCTGCCTGCTACTACTTGCAGGTTTCTATACAACGCAAGCACAAAGCTCGGGCACGATCTCGGGAACCGTGCGTAATTCGGCAACGCAAGAGGCGATACCAGGAGCGACGATACGCCTCGAAGGTACCACTCTTGGCGCATTTGCTAACGCTCGGGGAGAGTATAGCGTAAAGAAGATTCCTCCCAAGTCCTACACCGTTGTGGCTACATCGGTTGGCTTTAAGCCCACACAACTGTTCAACATCGTGGTCACGTCGGGCAACGTAGTGAACCTCGTGATTGAACTCGAGCCGGCAACAGCTCAAGGCGAGGCCGTAACGGTCGAAGGTAGGACCTTCGGCAAGCGCTCGGAAACGCCACTCTCGGTGCAAAGCCTTACAACCGAAGAGATTCGCAGTAATCCCGGTGGCAACTTTGATATCTCACGCGTGCTACAAGCGTTACCCGGCGTGGGCGGCGCTACGGGCGGCGCCAGTTTCCGCAACGACATCACCGTGCGCGGTGGCGGTCCCAGCGAAAACGTCTACTATCTAGATGGTATCGAGATTCCGCAAATCAATCACTTTGCAACGCAAGGCAGCGCCGGCGGACCAGCAGGCATTCTCAACGTGGCCTTCATCGAAGACGTTACCCTGTCGTCGTCGTCGTTCGGTAGTGGCTACGACAATGCACTGTCGTCTGTCATCGCCGTTACCCAAAAGGAAGGCAACAAGGAGAACCTCCAAGGTAACATCCGCGTAAGTGCTACCGAAGTCGCACTCACGTTCGACGGACCGGTATCCGACAACACAACGTTCATCGCCTCGGCACGACGTTCGTACCTCGACCTGCTGTTCCAAGCAATCGACTTGCCCATACGGCCCAACTTTTGGGACTTCCAGTTTAAGACAACAACGCAGTTCGACAACAAGACGACACTCACGGTGCTTGGCGTTGGCGCTCTCGACTTCTTCGAGTTTGGCGTGCCCCGCGAAGCGACGCCCGACAAGGAGTTCGTTCTACGAGCGGCACCTGCCATCGAACAATGGAACTATACGTTTGGCGCGTCGCTCAAGAAGTCGCTCGATAATGGCCAGTTGCTCTTCGTCCTGAGCCGAAACATGTTCGACAATCAGCTATTGCGTAACGAGCGCGACAACATCGGCAACGTGATCGGCGTTGGCTTGCGAGTGAATTCGCAAGAAATCGAAAACAAGGGACGCATCGAGTATCGCACGCTTTCCGAGAATACGTCGATTCGCTTCGGTATTCAGGGCCAGTACTCCAAGTACAACAATGCAACGTTCAACCGCATTTCGCCCGAGCGCGTGCTGGACTTTGCGTCCGACATGGACTTCTTTCGCTATGGTGCCTATGCCGACGTTTCAACCTCGGTGCTCGCAAATCGCCTGCTGCTTTCTGGCGGCATTCGTGCCGACGGCAATACGTTTATGACGACTGGCAACGAGTTCTGGCGGACGTTTTCGCCGCGCGTATCGGCGTCGTTCGTTCTCGACTCGTCGTGGAATCTCAATGCTTCCGTTGGACGCTATTACAAGCTACCGCAGTACACCATCCTTGGATTCCGTGATGCAAATAATCAGCTCGTCAATCGCAACACGAACTACATTGGCACCACCCACTATGTGGCGGGAGTAGAGTTCGTACCCGAACCAAGTATTCGGATGACGCTTGAGGGCTTCTATAAGACCTATAGCGACTATCCTGTTTCTTTGCTTGACAGTGTGTCTCTTGCTAACCGCGGAACCGACTTTGCCGTGCTTGGCAACGAACCCGTAGCTAGCGTAGGGCGTGGTAGGGCGTACGGCGCCGAGCTATTCTTCCAAAAGAAACTCACTGAACGCTTCTTTACTACGGTGTCGTATACCCTCTTGTTCAGCGAGTTCACGGGCCTCTTCTCTGACGAGTTTGTTCCTTCCGCTTGGGACTTCCGCCACTTGGTAAGTGGTATTGTTGGATACAAGCTGGATGGTGGGTGGGAGTTTGGCGCGAAGTTTCGCTATGCCGGTGGTTCGCCCTTTACTCCTATCGACACAACGGCGTCTCGCAGACTCTACCTACTTACGGGCCAGGTACAGTTGGATAACGAACGCCTAAACCAAGAGCGTCTTCGTGCCTTTCGACAAATCGACATTCGCATCGACAAAAAGTGGTCGTTCGAGTCGTGGTCGCTCGACCTCTTCCTCGATGTCCAGAATGTTGCGGGGTTTGCATTGGATGCACCGCAGCAGTATACCTTTCAGCGTAATCCCGAGAACACCGACTGGGTAAGTACCGACGGACAGCCCGTTCGTGCGGATGGTTCGAACGCGATCCCGCTGTTCCTCGACAACACGTCGACCTTAGTAACGCCAACGATAGGCATCATTATCGAGTTCTAGTCGCAATCGTCGCACGTTGTTGATGTTACAACGTGGCTTCAAGCGTGAGTGTAACGCTGCGAATGTCGGCCGGAATGATGCCGGGTCCAGGATAGGCCTCTGCGCGCCGCGTGAAGTACAGTGCATCCAGAGCATTATTTACACTGAGTTCTGCGGCTATCGATCCGAAGCGGTATCGAACCGACGCATCCACAACGGTGTACTGCGGGATACTGCCGTTAACGGCTGTGGCGCTTAGTTCTGCGTTGGTTGCATCGGTGTAATGGCGTCCAGTTACCGCCGCAAGAATCGAGGCGTTCCAGCTACCCCACGAGGCTCGTAGCCCCGTTCGAAGTGTATATGGGGGCACAAGCTCAACTTGACGGCCGCGCACACTTGGTTCGTCGGTGTTGATGTATTCACCGCGCAGAACCGAAACGTTCACCATCCATCGCACATCAGGTGCGTCGGCGCCAAGGCCGAGGAGACTCGAGACGCCTAGGGTAGCCACGGCCTCTATGCCAGCGGTGTAGGCGTCGGCGATGTTCGTTCGATAGCGATATGGCAAAAACAATGGCGCTTGATCGGCGCGAAGGATTTGTCCAATCCGACGGTCGTATCGCAGGTAGAACACGCTGGCATCAATCTGTAGTGCAGAGCCAACGCAGCCCCGGATGCCGATGTCGGCATTGTATCCGCGCTCGTCGGTGATGGCCGTGTCGACAATCAAATTGGGATTGTCGATACGCAAATCACTAAACGTTATCGATCGATAATTCTGCGAGATGTTGCCGTAGAGTTCAACGTCGCGCGTTAGTTGTCGCGTGATACCAAGCCCAACAATCACAAACGACCGTGATCGCGTTTGCGACTCCGTAATGTTTGTGTCGACAATGACGTTGCCGGCAAAGTCCGTCAGGCGTTGTTTGAAGTAGCCGTTGCTACGCGTCGTAATGTGCTCGAAGCGTATCCCGGGAACCACAGCCCAACCACTGCCCAGGCGAAGCACAGCCTCGGCAAACAGCGCTGCATTGTCGTTCGGAAACCGGAAGTCCGAACCTTCTAGATTGTTCGGCCGCAGATATCGAAAATCGGCGTCCGAACCAGCACTGGCATTGCCTTGGCGCTGTGTTGTTGTGCCTCGAAACAGCCGCCAGCCCGCCAACACCGTCGACGTTGTGTCAAACAGCTCCACGTCATGCATCAGGGTGGTTTCGTTACCAATGTTCTCAAATCGCCCATCAATCAACGTTCGCTCTCCCTGCATGTCGATCACATTGATACGCTCAAGGTTGCCAACAGCTCGCCTGCTGGCGAGTGTTGCAAATAGAATGCTCTGGATCGTTGTGGTCTCCGACAAGACACCATCAAACCGTAGCGATGCCAGATTCCAGTCTACACCAAACCAATTCCTCGATCGCGAACTCTGATAAGGGTCAACGGCAAACTGTCGGTCAGTAAGCCCTCCGGGCTGTTGGGCCAAGTAGGATGTGTACGTGTACTCGGCCTGTAGCTTGCACATAGCGCCTAGGGGTATGCGCACGGCGGCATAGGCCGTGTGCATGCCAAAGCCACTATTCGGACGCCAGCCGTCGCCACGCGCGCCGCGGTATATGGCGATGTAGTTCACGCCTTCTACGGTGCCCCCTACCTCGGTGTACAAAGAGGCAAAGCCAAACGACCCACCCGACAGGCGCGTACGCGAGGCGAGAGGCTTACTGCGGTCGCCTTCGCGCATCACAAAGTTGAGCATGCCACCAAACTGTGTGCCGTAGCGAAGCGAGCCAGCTCCGCGAACCAATTCGATGCGCTCTACAGCTTCGAGAGGTGGTGTGTAGTAGCTTTCGGGATACCCTAACGGGTCGGCCGAAATGTCGTAGCCATTCTGCCGCGTAGTGAAGTTCGACGTTCTGTTGGGCGACAAGCCCCGACCGCCAATGCCAAGCTGCAGGCCGGCACCGTCGCTCTCCCAGATGTTGAGCCCAGGAATCGAAGCGTATACTTGGCGCGGATTGTTTGTGGCTGTATTTGCCGTAATGGCATGTAACTCGATGCGCTCTGTTTTTTTGCCCGCATAGATGGCTGCGTTGGTTACGTCGTCCAACCGCATGGCCATTCGTTGTTCCCGATCGGCCGTTACGGTTACGTCTGGCGTACGTGTGCTTTTGCGATACATTACCACCACCACGTCGCTGTCTGGCTTTGCCACCATGTCGGGTAGACGCATCTCGACGGACTCGAAACCAACGGCAACGATGCGAACTGGTGCTCCGCCCTCTGTGCCGCAGATGCGCAAGCGCCCATCGCCGTTGGTTGTACCATCGTACGGCGTCATTCCTTGGGCACTCACGCGTGCTCTGGCGATAGGCATGGCATCGTCGGCATCAACGATGCGCAGCCACACACAGCCGGGCTGTGCCCACGCCGTTGCAGCAGAGATGAGGAACACCGCAATCGCTATTCTCACTCCCATGGCAGCACCCAGTCGTAGCGGTGAAAGCCCTGTTCCTCGGCCGCGAGGTTGCGCGTGGGATCCACGAGCTGTCGCGAAGCAGCGCCGTTCATCGTCACCCATACGTCCGCGGTGACCCTTGGCACCCTACCATCTGGAGTGGTGTAGTGGTCGCGCAGGATGTGTGCAAACTGCAGGATCATATCCGGCTGAAACGACATCTGCTTTTCTTGATGGGTATTCAGCCAGTCGCGGTTTACAATGACTCCAGGGCGCGATGTAATGGGATCGTGAACGGTAAACGTAGCCGTACCTGCCTTTTCAACCAACATCACACGCCATGAAAATCGATATCCCTCCTCGGTCCAATACAGGTTACCAGGGTAGAGAAGGAATCGAAACGGCACAACAATTTGTATCAGCACGTGAACGAAAACGACCACTGCAAGCACTCTCGACCAACGCGACGTCCACGCCCGTCCCATATCCGATGTTCGGCCAAGCCAACCTAGCGTACGATTCAGCACACGCTCATGTGCCTCGGCAGAAAAGAACACAAGCGTCGATAATATCATTACCACGGGGAAGACACCAATTTGGAAGAGTATGCCCGTGACGATGTGAAACACAACCACCGCTAAGTATGCCCAAGGCCTAGTCTTGGTCCACAACAAAAAGAACGGCACCGTACAGTCGTACAGCATACCCATCCACGACATCGCCCATGGTATCCATGGCAAGGCAAACAACCATCCGATAAGGGGCACCGAATCATTGGCCGGCAACCAAATGCGCAACGGCATAGCGTCGATAAGCCAATGCGGCGTAAGCTTGGCAATGCCGGCGTAGATGTAGACGATGGAAATTTGCAGCTTGAATGCGGCCAGGATCCATTGTGGAATGTGTTGGATTGCGTGCTGCGGACGCCGCCACGCATCTACCGACCATGCCCCATGCGCTGGCACGAGTGCGAGCATGAAGGCCATGATGCTCACGAAGTAGTAGTGATTGAGGTAGTAGGTTTTGTCGATGAGTTCCACATACGTGAAGGCCACGAACAGAACGATCGACGAAACACGGTACCACGCTCCGAACATCACGCCTACGGCGGCGAGTGTCATCACCACAAATACTGCCGTCATTGCCGGCTCGGGCAGCGGCGATACCCACGAAAATCCAAGGTACGGGAAGTGGACGCGAGGCGCAACGTACTGTTCGTGGACCCATCCAAGCCACAAAAACCGTACGCAACTCACTACCATAGAAAAACCAAAAAGCACCCTTAGTGAAACCAAGGGTGCTATGGACGTCGAACCTCGCAGGAACGACAACGCCGATATGAGTGCTGCGTTAATCTCCGTCGCCCGAACTGTATGTTATGGCAACACCAAGAAGTGATGACAATTCGCTCTTTACGAACCGTGTGAGTTTCTGAAGTTCGGTATGGAGCGCTGCCAAACGAGGGTCGTTCGACGCTGCAAGCGACGCTACAGATTCGCTACCGCAGGCAGAAAACGCTGCTTCTACGGCGGCGAACTGGGCGCGCGTTTCGTCAACCAATCGGGGTCCACCAACGACGTTCTCGAGATATTGTCGTATTGAGATGAACGTTGCACCATTTGACGACGTTGGCACCTGTCCCTCCCAAAACGCTCGTATCGCCTCGAAGTGCAGACGAGCAAGTCGCATCGAGTTGTTGGAGTATCGAGCTTCGACGCGTTCCGGTTCGGACCGCTTTTGCCCTGCTCGAAACCCGCCAGGCAAGCCCACTTTGTCGTTCTTCACAACCTCGAAACTCATTGCCAGATTGTTCACAATCGAACTTATCGAGCTGCCTGCATCTGTACCCACGTTGGCCGAGAACGTAGCCGCATACGAGGAACTCCATGCATCGCGTACGCGCCGGAGTTCGCCCACGAGATGTCGTGCAACGCTACGCATGTAGGCAGCACGAGTGCCAGCGGCACTAGGCAGCAGCGCGGCTGCGACGTCCGTCTCTGACCCCGAAAACAACAGATAGTCGAGTGCATTGATGCCACGTACGTCGCGTTCGAACGACGTCATCGTTGTGTCGCCTGCAGAAACCAGGGCCTCGATACGAGCCGAGTTCGACGGGAACGTGCCGACGATCTGGACTAGGTCGCCAAGAATTCCCTCGGCAGGACCAAAGTCGAACATTGAAACACGTTGCCATTGCTCGGCGCAGGCAAGCCATGCACTGCGCGCCGTACGCACGCGCTCCTCGGTGGGCGACGCCGTAAGCGATTCGACGGATGACAACAGCGCTTCGGCGCGCGTAACGGCCTCGGTGTACTGCGGCTGGATGTACGCTTGCGCCATGCTAGAAAGCATCGCTCCGCGATCGAATCCATCGGCAGGACCATCGGGGTTACTGCTACCGCATCCTCCGCCAAGGAATGCGATCAGCACAGCTATGACAGATAGAGACTTCAGCATTATCGGCGTTGCGCTGTTACCCAGTTAACCTTGAAGCTTTCCATCTCGGCATTCGAGAAGCCATACAATGCTTTGATGTTATTGATTGCTGCGTCAAACGCTGTGATTCCTTGAGCCGGATTCGTAAAGAGGGCAATCGTCGACGGAGTGCCTCCGGCTGGCGCACCCAATGTGCTCAGGAGTGCATCAACGGTTGCATCGGGAATCAGCTTGCGGCTTGCCGGAATCGTCTTCCATCCATGAAGGAAGCCAAGGCCTTCGGCGTAGGCATGCATAGCTCCGGCTAGCTTAGCATCGTCGGGATTTGTTGACTTCAAAACGTCAATCGCAGTATACAGGTAGTTTGCCACGGTGGCCATGATGGCACGTTCCCAATTGAGCCGAACGTCGGCCATCGCTTCGGCATATTCTGTCGTGTAGTCGGGGCCTGCGGCAGCGGCTGCGCGCGCCTTGAGCAGCCCACGTTTGATTCGAAGGTACAGGCTGTTTTGGTCTGTCGTGTCGCTACGCCGTGCGGCATATACTGCCGAGTGGAAATCGCGGTTGAGCTTGCCGCTCGTGCCAGAGTTGGCAAAACCCGGGTGGGCGCCGTAGACGGCCAAAATGCGGTCAACAGCGGCAACCGAAGGGGCTTCGGCCATTACCGTTAGGGCGTGGTTATACTGGGCAGCCGTGAACAAACCCTTTTCGATGAGTTGCTCAATCTCGACGCCGTATTCGTCGAACAGGTAGGCACCGAACGTACCACCCTGGCCATTCTCGGCGGCTGTCTTTCGTGGGTCGAACGTACCACCGCTCGAGGCAACCAGTTCGGGTATCCATGCGTCGATCCGCGAAGCGTAGTACGGTGTGGTAATCGCTCGAAGAGGGGCAAATGCAGATGTCAGCACAGACGCTTCAACGGCAGTGCCGGGCGTTCGACCACGCTGCATTTCGCGGGTGAGATTCGAAAGGGCGGCCTGCACGCTCAGTTCAGTGGCTGCATTTGTGCGCCACGACGTCGAGTCGTACACTGTTGGAATCGTTAGATCGGGCTTAGGATCGGTACTCGAATCACTGCAAGCAGCAAGTGCTAGCGTAACAACCAGGGCAAGGACGATGTTCTTCATCATAACTGTGCGAGTATGTTGAGAGGTTTGCTACCGAAGACAGTACAAACTTAACGCTTATTTGGACTCAATCCAAATATGTTTGCGAAAAAAGTAGGAGGGGCTGTTACCTACGCTACTCAGCGTGTTCGTCATTCGCTCTGTACATGCTCTGTAGTCGTCGCCGTAGTTTTGCGATGCCCCATGACAGAGAAACCCGCATCGACCATCATTGGCCTTGACAGAAAGAGGCGCTCAGCTGCCATTTGGGCGAGCGCCACAACATTAGCTGCTGGGTTTGGAGTGCATGTGTTGACGAACCTTGAGGCAGTGCCGATAGTCTTGGGCATGGCTGTTGCGCTACTGTCGCTTGCTGCCTATGGGCTACGCACCGTTTCGGTGGTGCCTACCGAGACAGAGATAACGGCGCTGGAGTGCACCGATGAAGAACTTATCATCCGCTACGGCCTGCTTGCGCCACCCATTCACGTGCAATGGGCCGACGTGCGTCACTGCGACCTACGAACGGCAAAACCTAGCCGGATGGACAGCGTCGACAAGCAGCCTGGTCTCACCGTCACGTATCAAAACCGAAAGGCCAAGGTTCTTTTTGCCAAAGCCCTTTTTGTCCCGGGCCGCCCATGGTTCTTAGAAGCGGTAGAGGCCTTTCTTACGCGACCAACCGTGAATTGGCGCTTGAACGGCCTACCTTGTGCAGACGAATCTGTACTACGTGAAGCGGCTACGTCCTTGCACGTTCGTCACCAATCACGTGATTCCCACCTTGGCCTTCGTGCCAAGGCCACGGAGTTCATGCAGTAGTCTCGTCGACATCAGCCTAATGCGCAGTGTAATGCGCAGCGCACTGTCACACTTCTCCCGTCCCAACGCACAATGGAGTACAGCCAACAATGTACCACGATTTGTGCAAAGGAATTCTGTGTTTTCTCGACATACCGATCGCCCCATCGGCATTCACTTCATGCTGATGCCGTCGCCACAGTGCGGTTCGTTTCCGACAGATCTTCAGCCGCTGCTCGAAGAGCTTGCCAACGACATCTGCGGCAAGTGTAGTTGCGCGTTTCGCGCTCTTACGGCTTTGGATGACCATCTACATATCATGCTTGCCAGTTCGGATGAAGACGTGGTGCAGGCCTTCTTCTCCACCTTTATGGACCGTGGCCTAGACCTGATACGGGGCACCGGCGAACCGTGCAAGAACTTCGACTGGGACGATAAGGTGCACGTTACGCTGGTGCCACCCTGGCACGTCGACATCATGACGGCCTTTGTGCGCGATCAGGCATACTATCACCGTAGCCACACGTTCTCGCAAGAGATTGATGAGATCTTCATGCCTTCGGCTTCGCGCGAGATCGTCGACGATAGCGTAGAGCTCCGGCAACAGGTGTCGTAGCTATCGGCTAGGTACCGAGGCCTTACCCGATACCACGTCGGCAATCGCCGCGCCGAATCGTTCCATCTCGGCTGTACTTGTATAGACGTTTGGCGCTACGCGCAGGCCGCTGGCGTTGGCGATCTCGATGGCCACCGTGAAGATGCGGTGTTTGTCCAGAAGCCAGGCGGAAAGGTCGGCGGGCTTGACGCCGTCAACCGTCAGCAAAACCAGTGCCCCTTGTTGTGATGGATCGTCGAATCGGGTAGCAAGCGAGATGCGAGATGAGCTGCGAACCATGTTGTACCACGTCGAATGCAGATGTCGAAACCGTGCACGCTTACGCTCAAGGCCAATGGCCTCGTGGAAAGCAATAGCATCGGCAACAGCATTGTGAATGGCAGCTGGATGGGTTCCGATTTCCTCAAACTTGCGGATATCGGCATCCATCGTATCCGGTGCAGCCATAAGCGGCCAAACATCCTTGATGCGATCCTTGCGCACAGCCAACATGCCGGTGCCGATGGGCGCGCTAAGCCACTTATGGAGTGACGTACCAAAGAAGTCGCAGCCAAGGCCTTCGAGCGAGCACGGAATCTGAGCAAACGAATGTGCTCCGTCGACGATACAGTCGATGCCCTTGCGGCGCGCCATCGCAGCGATAGCAGCTACGGGCATTACCTGGCCCGTGATAAAGACAACATGCGATATGTGAACCACTCGCGTGCGTGATGTGATGGCGCGTTCCAAAGCATCGACGATCTCGGAGTCCGAACGCAATGGAATAGGTACCGGCACCTGCTTAAGCACGATGCCGTCTCGACGGGCACGCTGCTGCCACGTTGTGATCATGCGCGGATAGTCGTGTTCGGTCGTTACGACTTCGTCGCCCGAGCGAAGCGTAAGTCCAAGCTGTACGGTTTGCAACGCCTCGCTTGCATTGCGCATGATGGCAATCTCGTCAGGTACCGTGCCCATTATACGAGCCAGTCCTGCCCGCACCGTTTCGGCACGTGGTTCAAGCGTCTGCCATAGGTTGCGCGCTGGCAACTCGTTGGTGAATTCGATGCCTCGACGTTGAGACTCGATAACTGAGCGCGGCGCTGGTGCTACTCCGCCATTGTTCAGGTTAACGACAGTGCGCTCAACGTCGTAGGCCAAGCGTATGGAAGCCCAAAAGTCTTCGTCGGTGGCAACAGCGCTAGCTGCCTTGCCATCGACGGCTTGCGGTATCCATGCCGCAAGCGATCGCGCGTTGACGTGAACAAGGCCGGCCGTTGCAACGGCCATAGACCGTAGTGCATTGCGTCGCGAAATCATTCCACCTCCGTCGAAAAAACAAGGGCTTGGGTGAAGTACCCAAGCCCTGTTGGAAGCGAGGAGTATCCCCGTTCTTCCACGTCCCACCACACTATGGTGACGCTCCGTTCACCCGTTTCCGGACCAAAGGCGCCAGCGAGCCGTCCCTTGCACGCCTACACCGAACGGAACAATGGCAACATACAACGAGGAATTGAAACAACAAAATGTTGCATTCTCGCTTGGGCGACCTCGATAGTTCGTCGCCTAGAGCAGACAGTTTACTTCGCTGCGACGCGTCGCAAACCGATGGCTGTGACGGCTGCTGCGATGCTGCCGGACACCATGGGCAGCACAAATCCAACGATCATAATAGTTGGCATGGTAAACAGTTTTGCGGCCGCGTACGCCTGTGCCATGGCCTCGTTGCCGGCTGCACCAGCCGACATTACGTCAGCATGTCGTTGCGCTGTGAGCAGGAAGGCAAAGTCGGGAACCAGCACCTTTGTGATAACAGCCCATGTTGCTGCAAGAATGGTGGACGTAGCCGCAGCAGTAACGAGGCCCACACGAAGTGCCAATCCGTAGGTAATAGCCTCGGTTGATCGTTGCCTGTTATGAACCATGGCGGCGACAACGACAAGTGGCGGTATGATGAACCACAGGATGTTTGGAGATACGGCCGAACTCGTTGGTTCGTGAAATCCTAGCAGTTGTTCGACAACCACCACGAGGATGGCAAGAATTGCGGCCACGACGGCCCAAATGATGGCAACCATAGATGTGCGTTAACTGGTGGTATCTTTGCGCGCAATTGTACGACAGGAAACAAGAATGAACACCACAGCCTTTAACGCCTTACACCGCGCCGCCGGCGCTAAAATGGTCTCGTTTGCCGGATTCGAGATGCCCATCCAGTATCCCGGCGGTATTCTGCACGAGCACAACGTTGTGCGCAACGGTGTAGGCGTCTTTGACGTGTCACATATGGGCGAGTTCGAGATTCGCGGATCTGGCGCGCTTGCCTTGATTCAGAGAATCACGATCAACGACGCGTCGAAACTCGTACCTGGAAAGGCACAGTACTCGGCCATGTGCTATGAACACGGTGGAATCGTCGACGATTTGCTCGTGTACAACCGGGGCGATCACTACATGTTGGTCGTAAACGGTGCTTGCAAGGACAAGGACCTTGCATGGGTATTGAAGCATGCGGAAAGCGTTGAGGACGTAACCGTGACCGACGTGAGCGACCTTGTTCACCTATTGGCCATCCAGGGGCCAAAGTCGCTCGACCTCGTGCAACGCCTTACCGATGCCCCTTTGCAAGACGTTGCCTACTATTCGTTTGTGGATGGGATGTTTGCCAACCAGCCAGCCATCATATCTAGGACGGGATACACCGGCGAATTGGGCTTTGAAGTGTACTTCCGAGGCGATGTTGCTACCGCCGAGGCCGTTGTTGCAAGACTATTCGAACAAGGGCAAGAGTTTGGTTTGGAGTGGATTGGCCTAGCGGCGCGTGACACACTCCGCCTTGAAAAGGGCTACTGCCTGTATGGGAATGACATCGACGACACAACGAACCCCATTGAAGCTGGCCTGGGATGGATTACGAAACTCGCTAAGGGCAACTTCATTGCCAGCGACGTCATTAGCGCCGTTAAAGAACAGGGCCCAACGCGTAAGCTCGTGGGCTTTGTGATGAAGTCGGAGAAGTTGATTCCTCGCGCTGGATATGCGATTGTCGTAGACGGCCAGACGATTGGCAAGGTCACGTCGGGCAACACCTCGCCGGGCTTGGGCACAGGCATCGGCATGGGATATGTGAGCGTTGAGTTTGCGCAACCAGGATCGGCGATCGAGATTGCAGCACGCGGCACAACGTTCCCGGCCGAAGTTGTTAAGGTTCCGTTCCTGTAGAGGTACTGTCGGGCAGTATTGTAGGTGGTGTTTCTGGAGCAATCTCGACGACGACGGTAGTTGTTCCTCGGCGGACGAAGTCGAGCTGCGCTGCTGCGGCCTTCGACACGTCGACGATGCGACCGTGCTTCCAAGGTCCGCGGTCGTTAACGCGAGCCACGACGGAACGCCCGTTATCAAGGTTTGTGATACGCACGCGTGTACCGAACGGCAACCACCGATGGGCACATGTTAGGTCGTTCATGTTGTAGCGTTCACCGCTCGACGTTGGCCTTCCGTGGAATTCGTTAGCGTAGAACGAGGCGGTACCCGTATCCGGCGTGAACCGCAGGTTATCGAGCGTGACGGAATCGGCGACGCTTACGCCGGGCTTGGCAGTGGCCAGCTTGGTGCGCGAGCGCTCCGCGCGTGCCCGTGACTGCAGGTCGGCCAAGATGTCGTCGTTGGCTGCACTCACGGCCTTGCGCGTACGCGCTGCTTCCATCCGCAACAACATGGCTTGAATCCGAAGCGAGTCGCTTGCCTTCCACAGCCGTTCGTACTCACGAAGCAGTGAATCGGCTACGGCGGCCGTCTGCGCTTGTGCATACGACGCTGTGAATAGCAACACGATCGCGGCACTACAGCTTGCGGTAAACGTGGGCATGAGCTGGCGCTACAGATTGCGCGCAATATTGCGCCGGCGTAGGAGGTCGACAACGTCGCGAACATGCTCGGCTTCGCCTCGCTTGCAGATCATAATCGACGATTCGGTTTCGACAACAATGAGGTTGTCGACGTCAACGAGTGAAATCATCTTGGACGTCGAGCCAATCACAAGAGCGTTGGTCGTGTTCAGCGTAACCACGTTGCCCTCCACGACGTTGTTGCGCCCATCCTTGAGGCGCATCCGGTATATCTCGTCCCACGATCCCACGTCACTCCAACCGAAGGCACCATCAACGACAACGATGTTTTTGGCTTTTTCCATTACGCCGATGTCGAACGAAATGCTTCGCATTTGGCGATAGAAGTCGGTGCAGGTATCGTCGTAGCTATCCTTGCCAACATGTTTCGCTAGCACGTGGAATAGCGGTGCGTGATCGGGCAGATACGTGTCGACTTTCCGTTGGAACATCTCTACACGCCCAACAAAAATCCCTGAGTTCCAAACGAAGTCACCAGCATCAAGAAAACGCTGAGCTGTCGCAGCATCGGGCTTCTCAGCAAAGGTCCTAACGGTTCTAACAAACCCGTCCGGGTGCGATCCAACGAAATCGGCGGCATCTCCTACTTGGATATAGCCGTACCCTGTTTCAGGGCGTGTTGGCGTTACACCTATCGTGACGAGTCCGTCATAGGCCTTGGCCGCCTGGCATGCCCGTTCGAGTGTTAGGTGGAATTCGCGGACGTTGTAGATGGTGTGATCACTCGGCATTACGATGGCAACCGTATCAGCTGGCAGTCGTGCCGACAAGTGAACCATTGATAGTCCGATACATGGCGCGGTGTTCCTTCCGAACGGCTCAACAATAACGTTTGCGCTAGGGATCTCCGGGAGCTGTTCAGCCACAAGATGGCGTAGGTCGGCCGTAGTCACCACGAAAATGTCGTCCATCGGAATGATGGGGCCCAGCCGCGCAACGGTGTTCTGAATCAGCGTTCCGTCGCCCATCACATGCATGAACTGCTTGGGGCGGCGTTCGGTACTCTTGGGCCACAAACGCACGCCCAAACCTCCAGCCATGATAACGGCAACCATTCGCATATCCGCAAACTACGAAGTGTGCGGCGTCGAGTCCGTATCTTTGCGGCCACCTTCACCGTTTTTCTGGAGCAACTATGTTTCGATTCGTTCTTGCCCTCTTCCTCTTGGTTGGTACACTTGCCCCTTCAATGGCGCAGGATGATCGCCTTCCGGAGCTGGATTTCGAGGAAGTGACCCTGAAGGACGAGGCGATTCCCTACTTCGCCGTTGGTGTGGGCCCAACCATAAGCTACGGCATGTTGCCGGTAGAGGACATCAACGCTCATATTACGTCGCTCAACCTTGGTTTTGGCGAGCTTTCCTCGGGTATGCTCTTCACGGGAGTTGACATCTATTCAGCTCTGGGCGTCATACCTAATGTCCGCGCTGGCTTCTCGTGGATTACAGGCGCATCGTCTACCACAGCTACCGGTACTGTAGGGGGCGTCGATGTACAGCGGCAATACACGTACGACGTGGGCCTGCGCACGGTGTACTTCGACTATGCCATCATTCCAGTGCGGTCGCTCACGATTCTTCCTGGTGTTGGACTTGGATGGGGACGCCAGACGATAGAGCTAACCGAGGGTATAGCGTCTAGATCTTGGACTGAAGTACAGAACGGACCAGTTGCTCCGGATCGTTACCTTCACATCGATCGTGGCATCATTTTTGCCCAACCGCGCTTGAACATCGAGTACACCGTAACACCCTTCCTGTTGCTGCGCGCGCAAGCGGCATACAATCTGCAGCTGCAGGATGGTGACTGGCAATCGCAGAAGACCACAACCGTTACTGGCGTACCCGATGGCATCAAGGTGCAAAGTCTTGCCCTACAGATTGGTGTGTTCGTAGGACTGTTTAACTAAACTCACGCATCGACATCACCAACGCATGTTGTTGGTGCATATCATGTTGGGCCTGTAGCTCAATGGTTAGAGCAGCGGACTCATAATCCGTCGGTTCTCGGTTCAAGTCCGGGCAGGCCCACTCTTCTCCACAATTTTGCTGTACACTACATCAACGTGGAAGTCCGTTGATGGCGTGGAGAGCTTTCATGACGCTACAACATCATCAATTTCGGCGGCGGCTTTTGCGCTTGCGTACTGCAGTGCCCCTTATCGCAGTGTGGCTAGTAGGGACGGCCTTCCTTGTGGGAGATAGTAAGCCGCCGCTGCGATATGTTGCTAACGATGCATTCGGTTTTGGCGAGCGCTTGGAGTACCGCGTGGGCTATAAGTTCATAACGGCAGGTACGGCTGTGTTTAGCGTTGGCAAGGACCCTGTGCAGGTTTCTGGCCGTCCTGCTTACGACATTCGCTTTGATGTTGAGTCGCTCAAGAGCTTGGAATTCATTTATCGAGTTCGCGATCGGTATCGGACCCTAGTAGACGTCGACGGCGTGTTTCCGTGGAAATTCGAGCAGAGCATTCGTGAAGGCGGATATGCACGCGACTACGCAGCTGCATTTGACCAACACGAGAATAAGGCTGTAACTTCCGATGGGACGTTTGAAACGTCGCCCTTTGTTCATGATATCGTGTCGGCGTTCTACTATGTACGGACGTTCGATTTGGCAACAATGAAAAAAGGCGACGAGATCTCGTTGAAGAACTTCTACGACAAGGAGACACACGACTTACGCGTCCGCATTCTTGGACGTCAGTCAGTTACTGTTGAAGCCGGAGTGTTCAACTGCGTTGTTATTGAACCAATGGTCAAGCAGGGTGGATTGTTCAAGAGCGAAGGCCGGATCTTGATTTGGCTTAGCGATGATGACAGGAAGATTCCCGTCAAGGTTAGCACCAAGATTCTCATTGGAACGATTGACGCAGAACTTACCGGATATCGGGGGTTGCGAGGACCGTTAACGTCAAGGACGGGATCGAAATGAGTATCAACGTTAACTTGGTATTTGCAGGCGTTGTGGCTGCCATTGCGGCACCTGCACCAGCAACTGCCTCTGAGTCCATTGTACATCGCTTTCACCGCACATATCAAACGCTTCAAAGCGTCCGGTGCACGTTCGTTCTTGATGGCACACATACAGGCCAGCTTTTTGCAGAGCGTGGCAAGGGCTACGTGCTAGCGTTAGCCGATCGCAAGATTATCAGCAACGGAACCACGGTTTGGAACATCACACCGACCACAAAGACCGTCATCGTAAACAGTGCACTTCAGAATGGTGAGGATCTAAGTCTGGAGCGGCTCTTCTTTACCCTGCTTTCCGTCTACAGGGCTACAGCAGTTAATGGGGCAACGAACCAACTCGAGCTGCGCCCTCCTGCGCCCGCTGTGCGCGTTGCAGGGGTCCAATCTGCGCGCGTTACCGTCGATAACAACATGCGAGTAACAAAGGTGGTTGTAAACGACGGAGCGACGGAATCCACCTGGGTGATAAAGAACCTACAGCTGAATGCAAAACCGCTAGCCACTGAGCGATTTACCTACGAACCGCCTAGCAGTTGGACCACCGTCGACTTGCGCTAAGCGTCCCGCGCAAGCGTCCCGCGCAAGCGTCCCGCGCAAGCGTCCCGCGCAAGCGTCCCGCGCAAGCGTCCCGTGAAAACGCAACAAGGCCTTCCCTTTCGGGAAGGCCTTGTTTGTTTAGGCCGAATGTAGGTCGATGCCCCTTAGACTTAGCGGACTACGACGATTTGCTGTGTTGCTACGACGCCGTTTGATTGCAGGCTGTACATGTAGACGCCAGCGTTGAGTGCCATGTCGGCAACGTTAAACGTTGCGATGTGGCGACCAGCATCGACAACACCGTCAACCAAGTTAGCGACTGGGCGGCCGAGCATGTCCATTAGGACAATACGAACGCTTTGTGTTGTAGGCAGTTCATAGCTGAACGTAACAACACCAGCTGCTGGGTTTGGAGATGCATTACCAAGCATGAAGCCGTTAACGTATACATCACCGGCAACCGACGTTGTGACGTCAACAACTGCGGATTCTGATGTTGTCTTACCGCAGTCGTTCGACACTTCTACAGTGTAAACACCAGCGTCAGCTGTCGAAGCATTTGGAACTTGGTACGTAGCACCGGTTGCATTCTCAATCTTCTCGCCATTGCGGAACCACTGATATGTTAGGCTGCCAGTTCCAGAAGCGGAAACCGAGAGGTTAACTGCTTCATCAGCATTGACTGACTGATCCTTTGGTTGTTCCGTGATGCTTGGCTTTGTGTTGACAGCGATTTCGACCGTAATCGATGTAGCTTGACCACATGAGTTCGTAACGATAACGTTGTATGTGCCAGCATCGGTTGCCGTTGCGTTCTGAATGTTCAACGATGCGCCTGATGCTCCTGGAACGTTAACACCATTCTTCGTCCACTGGAATGCGAGGTTCGATCCTGTGGCTTGTGAAGCAAGAAGAATTTCGTTGCCTTCGCAGATTTCGGCAGCAACCGGTTGTGAAGTGATCACTGGTGCCGATCCGAGTTCAACGGTAATCATGTTGGAAGCAATTGGAGCCTCCATAGGACCGTAGGTAACTACACAGTGGTAGTCGCCGTTGTCTGTTGCCGTTGTGTTGTTCACCACAAGCACCTTGCCTGTAGCGCCAGTTACGCGGGTATCGTTGGCAATTGCCTCACCATTGCGATACCACTGGTACGACAGTGTGAGACCGTTACCAGAGCCGGGGCTTGCGCCAACTTCCATCTGGATTGGCTGACCGATACAGGCGTTAGGAATGTTGTCGGCTACAATAACACGTGGGATGAAGAGGCGTGCGACCTTAGAATCTGCATTGCCGCAATAGGCAGTAACCGTACAGAAGTATGTGTCGGTTGTATCGCCGGCGTTCAAGTCACGAATCGTAAGGATTGATGAGCGTGTACCGGTGATGCGGCCGTTGTCAGAAAGAACAGAGTCTTGGTAGACACGATTGACTGGATTCCAGTAGCGCTTCTTCCACTGATATGTTGGTGAAAGATTTGTTGGTGTACCAACAGCTTCTGCTTCAACGCGCAGGTCGATCGTCGAGCCAAGCGCGACTGGCTGTGACGCAGGATGTTCGACGATAGATGTCGGACGAACAACCATAATCGTAGCATCGTTGCTCTTGAGCGTTGCCGTTGTTGTACCATCGCTAACTTCAACTTCGCAGTGGTATACCGCTGCGGCGTCGTATGCCGTGTTGTTAATAGTCATGATGGCAGAAGTACGGCCTAGAAGCTTAACGCCATCCTTATACCACTGATACTTCGTTGTTGCACCGAGTGTTGCTTCTGCAACAGCTACAAGCGTGAGGGATTCGCCATAACATACGTAACGGCTTTGCGGCTGCTGAACGAAGCGCACGCGAGGGAAGATTTCGTCGGCACCCATGTATGGCTTTACACGGTTTTCGCCATCAATATCTGTTGGAACAACCGACGATACCGAGGCCGCGCCAAACAGTTGTGGCTGAATCGTAAGCAGGTGCAAATCGGTCGCACCAACGAACGTTACAGGAACTGAGGCCGAGTTTAGCTCACGTGTAAACGCAGCGCGGTATGCGGCAAGCGTTGTATACGCAGTGTTAATGACGCGAACAGGGAAGGTTCCGGTTGAGACAATATTGTTAAAGTCAGCAACCTGAAGTGGTGTTGTAGCTGCAGTCGGCACGACACCGCTCGGCTCGGCAATCCACAGGGCTGGTCCGCCATTCGTGCCTAGACCAAAGTTGTGGAGGATGTTGTTCACTGAAGTGACAGTGAAGTTCGGGAACACGTTTTCGTTGTTGGCGATGTACAAACCGGCCGATAGCGATGTAGCTGGGGCGGTTACATTTGCCGTGTTGTGGTAGAAGTTCGTCGACGTATTGTTACGGGCATCTACGAAGTAGCCAATTGCCTGCGTGCCGCCAGCGGCCGAAACCATATTGTTTACGATCGAAGCCGTGCCAGCGTCGTGCGAAACAAGAATGCCGTTCATACCATCGCGAGAGGATGTGCCGTCGACAATGTTGCGCTCAACAAGTGGCGACGTCGTTTGGAAGACGCCAATTGCTGCCTGAACTCCAGTGTAGACGTTGTCGACCGTTACGCGGTTGTTGCGAATGACAAGTCCCGTACCAGAACCTTGAACTTGAATACCTGAAGAACACGTAAAGGTGTTACCCGAAAGGGTGATACCTGTGAATGTTGATGGAACGAGAAGGATACCCAAGCGGTGGTTGACAACGGTACAGTTGTCGAACGTCAATCCACTTGCAAACGGCACTGCCATTTCAACGGCTGCACCGCTAATGGAATTCGAGTTCAGACCAGTGAATCGGCAATTGCGCATTGCAAAGTTTTGCAAGCTTCCGAGAATCAAAACTCCGCCTTGGAATTGCGAACCGGCTGCAACGCGGAAGTGAATGCCGTTAATCGTAAGATTGCTGCCTGCTAGAACATTGACGATGGCTGGGACTTCATAGGAACCATAGTTCGCTGTCGACAAGTCGGCGTGAAGTGGATATTCCATAACGACTTCATCACCTGGATTAGCGCGAACGACAAACGTCTGCGAGATATCCGTTGCATCGACGCCATCAAGCACAATGCTTTCGTTGTATACACCTGCAAAAACTGTAGCAACGATTGAGCCGTTGATTCCTGACACCTTCAGATGACGGAGGAAATCGCGCATGCTCGTAAACACACCAGCGTTTGCACCGACCTTAGCAATCGAGAACTCACCCGATACGCGTGGTGCGCGGTAGGCCGCTGCACCGTCGTTACCAGGAAGCGCATCAGCAACACCGTTTGGCGACAACGTACGTGCTTCGATGAGATTCCATGAGCGGTCGCCAAAGTTGACCGTACCAAGCGTGACAACAACCTCGCCATTTGCTGGAACCGCACCGTAGTACCTTACAGCAGTACGAAGCTGGCCGTTCACTTTCCAGTCGACAATGAAGGAGTCAACTTGGTTGGTACCACAGTTGCGAACACGAGCGGTTACTGTCTGTGTTGTGTTTGCGTTGAAGGTGCCAGTAGGACCCTCAATATTCAAGACACAAACATCATTCGTGATTGTCCGACGGCTCCAGCGATACGTTTGACCACTTGCTGGAACAAAATTTTCCTCAAGTACACTTTCAAGGCCTGGCGATGCTGTGATTACGCGAGGCATTGCCCATGTGCTTTCATCATAGTCGGCACGCAGCGATGTTACAAGCGTTGTTGCCGATCCCCGCATACCAATTTGAGCGCCTACTGTACCACGAACCGTCATCGAACCGTATACGACATCGATGGTGTTCGTTGTCTCGTTCAGGCGGATCTGGAAGTTGTAGTTGTCGTACTGTGAACTCTTCCGAGACACGTTCGCCCACTGAATGACGAATACACGGTTCGGCGCTACGCCTTGCAGCTCGGTGCGAAGCGAACCAGTCGCGGTACCGATTAGGTCACGACCGAAAGCCGATACAATCTGTGCCGAAGCTGCGGCGTTTGTCAGCGGCGTGTACACATTGCTAGCCGGTGCCGTACCAAATGATATGTATCCATTGCTATTCACGTTCAATGTAGATACCGTAATACCGGCACCGTACACGAAGTTGAATCCAATTGATACGTTATCAACGGCTTGGTCGTCAAGTGCTGTTCCACTCGCCCAAAGCGTACCGCCATTGATTTGCTGATACGTTCCCTGCGACGGAACAACAGTGTAGTTCGCCGGCTGTGCCAACAGCGACATACTACCCGCTAGAATGGCAACGGTAAAAGCCAGCGACTTCCACACAGTAGCGTTGCGAAGCATGAATCCTCCACGAAATGGTTTGTTGATCTTTATCATCATCTTCCTTGTTACGCACGGTGTCCTCGAAAGAACACCACACAGCGGCAGCATCTGGCTATTACCAAACGCACCGCGCTCTGCATACATCGCGCAGAACGTGCAAAAATAGCAGAACAGGCCGTGTTACCAAATGCTCAAATGCAACTTGGACAAGTTTTCGTTGATTTGCGATAGGCAAACAAACACCCCTACCGCTTACCAATCTCGTCCCAATCCACTGTTCTCGCCGTCGACGCACGCTCATACCCAAATGTTCCACCCCCTTTGTAAAGGGGCTTCGGTATGCAACCGGCGGCACGAAGCAATAATCAGGCCAACGTTGTACCTAACGGCTTAGACTGTCCAAGATGGCCTCGTTGGATGAAGTACGCTGAAATTGCGCAACTGCCTTTCTGATAATAGACTTATGGCGGACAGATTCGCCCATTGTGTTGAGCATTGACGATGCAACAGCCGCTAATCGTCCGTTGGCACTTAGAGCAGCATCCACGATGTTCCGCGCAGCAGCGATAGGTAGCTGCCCAAGCCGACGAAGCGCATGTATGGCGTTCTGACGCGTTATAAACTCCCACGAAGGCCCGCAGAGGTCGGCAAGCTCGTCCAAAGCCCGTTCGTCACCACCTTCGGCCGTAAGCTCCAGCCATGCAACACGGATACGCTGATGTGCTCCTCGCTCGCCCGCCGTACGAGCCAGGTAGCCTTGACGTCCATCTGGAAAACTTGATGAGAGCTTTACAAGAGCGCGCTCGACAATAGCGTACGAAGAATCCGACAATAGTGCCTCGAATGTTCCACGGAGTTCCGCCGGTAGTACGGCATAGGCATTAAGTGCCGCCGACCGAACTTCGACGGATGGATCGGCAGCGCTACGTCGTACAACGTCGTAACCGGCTGCGCCGGGCAGCTTGGCAGCCTGGCTGACGCATTCCGACCGCATGGCCGGAAATGCCTCGCGCGTAAAGACGTCGGCCAGTAGCTGCGCCTTCCGCGTTGTACCGGTTGTGTCATCACGCAGTCCAACCAAAGCATCATACCTGTCAATCATGAGCGGTGCCCCCTTCAGCTGGGCAAGGAGCTCGGAGGTGGGCTTGGAGAATGAGAGCTTCTTCATGACGTACGACCCTGGGTCGAACAGAACGAAGGCAATAGGCTTTGACTTGGGGTTGGGTACGGTAACAGTGGTTGACTGACCGTCGATCCATGGGCGAACTGAGTCTTTGGAGCCGTCGGTGTAGTGCACTTCGATGCTGATGGGCATGCGGAAGTACCCTACGAGGTGGTCGACGGCATGCGTCTGTGCCACAGAGATGGTGGTGACTGGCCTTCCGGAAGACTGCCCAACAGACCATGCAACATTGTAGTGTGGCTCGCCACCGCGGTACAGCCACTGATCGAAAAACCAATCCGGTGTGATACCCAGAACATCTTGGAAGGCCAAGTAGAGGTCGCTAGTTTGAACGTTGGCATAGGCGTGCTTATTCAGGTAGTGCTTGATTACGCGGCGCGTTTCGTCGACGCCAAACGTGGACCGCATCATGTCGATAACGCCAGCACCCTTAGGATAAACGCGTGCGGTACCACTTGACGGATGAACGATGGGCAGACGATCTTTTTCAGATGCGGCAAGTGCGGCATTGTGGAACCCTCTGCGGCCCCACTGCACGTGGTCGTCGCCATGCAGGACTCCTGTGTACAGGTGTGGGTAGAACGTGGCAAAACTTTCTTGGAGCCATATGGACGTGCCGCTTCGCCCAGTGATAAGGTCGCCAAACCACTGGTGTGTAAGCTCGTGAACGTTAACGCCGAAGTATGATCTGTCGAGGAATCCACGGCGATCGGTCAGGAAGAAGTCGCCAAAAATGGTCGCCGTGGTGTTCTCCATGGCGCCAAAAATGAAGTCAGCCACGGGCACCTGGCTGTATGACTCCCATGGATATGGCACGCCGAGCTCATCTTCGAGCCAGTCAAGCATTTCTACACTGTAGCGATACGTTGGTTCGACTTGTTCGGGGAATTCCGGGTACGAGTATAGATACAATGGCGTACCACGAGCACTGGTACGGTTGTCGACAGCAAATTTGCCTATGGCAAGCATCAGGAGATAGCCGGCGTGGGGCTTCGTCATGCGGTAGTGCCACGTCTTGGTACCATCGCCGTTGGACGTTACGGTTCCACGTTGGCCGTTGCTAATCACGGTGTAGGCCGAGTCGAACGTAACGATGGTCTCTGTGATCATCTTGTCGTTCATCTCGTCATACATCGGTATCCAATGCCGATTGTCGATGCCCTGACCCTGCGTCCAAATCTGTTTGCGCATGCGGTTGGTTGAATCCGTCCACCCAACAAAGTAGATCCCTCGACGTGGGCGGGCAGTATAGGTAAAGGCGATGCTGTCAGTAACGTCCCACGCCAATCTTGGCGACGGGTACACGATAACACTGGTATCGGTAACGCGGAACCGTACGGGCTTACCACCAAGGGTGGCCTGTAAGATGTCGATCTTGATGGCATCGAACAGGATCGAATCAGCGTTACGCTGAAGTACGGTGAAATGGTGGCTAACACGCCCTTCGACGACACCCTCTGCCGGCTTGAAGCGCACGTCAACCACCATTCGAGTTATGTCGATGGGATGCTCGCGTGGCTCGCTGCCGGGCACAAACACCGTGGTGCGCGTGGGTACATGTGGCTGGGCAACACTGAACACCACTGCGGTTAACATGCAGATTGTGAAAGCGAACACGGATGCAGTTGGGCGGGCAATCGTCATAGACGGTTCAATCGGTAGTAGAGGTTCGAGAGGTGCAAAGTTAGGGTCTACACCCTCATGCCTACGTCACAGCCGTCGAAGCGGCAATTGAGCCGAACGCGTTTCGTCAACCACCATCCTTGACTATCACGAACATCGTATATCCACATGCGCCCGCTTCTCGTCCTGTTGTCTATTGCACTTGTAGCCTGTTCGGCGCATTCTCAATCGCCACCATCTTTTCAATCTCCCAACGTGACAACATCCTCTACAACCGAAGTCGCCACCCTTGGTGGCGGCTGCTTCTGGTGCATCGAAGCCGTATTTCAACGCCTAGAGGGCGTAACCGCAGTTCAAAGCGGCTATGCCGGAGGTACCACTGCTAACCCGACATACAAGGAAGTCTGCTCGGGTACCACAGGCCATGCTGAAGTTGTGCGCGTTACGTTCAACCCGCAGGTTGTGTCGTATGCCGATGTGCTCCAAGTGTTTTTCCTAGCTCACGACCCTACCACGTTGAATCGACAAGGGAACGACGTTGGCACTCAGTATCGAAGCGTGATCTACACCCACTCTTCCGATCAAGATCAGATTGCTCGCGCCTACATCCAACAGCTTGAAGAGTCGAAAACATGGCCCGATCCAATCGTAACCCAGGTCGCCTCGTGCCCAACGTTTTACGAAGCCGAAGACTATCACCAGAACTACTACAACGATAATGGCGCTCAGCCATACTGTGCCTTCGTTGTGCGGCCGAAGGTCGAGAAGTTCGAAAAGGTCTTTCAATCCCGCATGAAGCGCGAGTACCAACAAGCGAAGTGAGTGAAACTCGAACCTCTGTCGAGATTGGCGGCATGCATTGTGCCGCCTGCGTGTCGTCGGTTGAATCAGCGTTAAAGGCCTTACCCGACGTCGAGTCTGTCGTTGTGAGTCTTCCCCTGCGTCGTGCTACCATCGAGCTTCGCAAGCCGATTGACGACGGCAGCATTCGACAGGCAATCGAGGCAGCAGGGTATACCGCTGATCGCATTTCGGCTGCTTCTGCGGCTGCAACAGACGTCCGACATCGGCACGACGCCGACGTGAACGAGCTGACGTCGCGCTTGCGTCTTGCCATCCCGTTCTCGGCGGCCGTCATCGGCCTTGGCATGTCGCTCATGATTCCCTCTGTCGCGCAAGCCATGTCACCTCTCGCTGCTCATTGGCTCTTGCTTGCTCTTACGCTTGTTCCCCTTTGGGCTGGCCGCTCAATCCCGATAGCCGCATACAAAGCTATTCGATTTGGTTCGGCTACGATGGATACGCTCGTTACGCTCGGAGCAGGAGCCGCGTTCCTGTATAGCGCCTTCGCTACCTTCTTCCCGCATGCAGCTCATGGTAGCCATCCAGGTCTGTTCTTTGATACATCAGCCACCATCATAACACTTGTTCTCGTTGGTCGGTGGCTCGAAGCCCGGGCGCAGCGTCGCACATTACAGTCCTACCATGCCTTGCTCGACCTACGCCCGCAATCGGCAACGGTTGTGCGCAACGGGAAACATCTCGTCATTCCAGCCACCGAAGTCGTCATCGACGACGTCGTGGTTGTTGGCCCCGGATCCCGCATCCCCGTCGACGGCGTCGTCACCGAAGGCACGTCGCTCGTTGACGCCTCGATGCTCACCGGCGAGAGTCTTCCCGTCGAAGTTATCCCAGGTTCTGCTGTAACCGGTGGTACCGTAAACGGCAATGGTACCATTGTGGTTCGTGCCATGGCAGTCGGAGCCAATACGGTCCTTGCCGGTATCATCCGCGCTGTAGATACAGCACAGTCCAGCAAAGCCCCTATCCAACGACTTGCCGACCGCATCAGCGCCATCTTCGTGCCCGTAGTGCTTTCCGTGAGCGTTCTCACGCTGGCTGCCTGGGTGCTCTTTAGTTCCGAGCCCGTCGTTTTCGCAATTACGAACGCCATCGCCGTGCTGGTTATCGCCTGCCCATGCGCCCTAGGCCTAGCAACGCCCACTGCCATCGTTGTTGGCATGGGGCGGGCTGCATCTCAAGGCATTCTCTTTTCTAGCGCTGATGCCTTAGAGCGCTTAGCGACGGTCAATGCTGTAGCGCTCGACAAGACCGGCACTATTACGGCTGGCACCCCCACCGTTGTTCACGTTTCGTACGCGTCTCCGTCCATCGATCCCGTCAACCTCTGGTCGGCCATTGCCGCTGTCGAACGCTCGTCTACCCACCCCATCGCCGCCGCCATGTTGGCGCATGCCGCCACCCTTGGCGCGTCGGATTCTTCCGCCTCGTCCCTTCGCACGTTTCCCGGAAAAGGGGCACAGGGATCCGTTGCCGGCAGTACGCTTCGCGTTGGCACTGCCGAGTTCCTGCGCGAATCGATGATTCTTGTACCAAACGACCTTGAGGAAACCGCCGCCGAATGGGCTCGTCAGGGTCATACGGTGTGCTTTGTTGCTCGAGGACTGTCGGTCGTAGCCGTAGTTTCAGTGTCCGACCCGCTGCGACCAACATCGACCGACGCAGTGCGACGTCTTGCCCATGCCGTCGATCACATTGCCATCATTTCTGGCGATCGCCGCGAAACTGTCGAAGCCATTGCCAGCACTCTCGGCATAACTGACGTGGTAGCAGGCGTACTGCCAGGCGGCAAGGCGACAGCTATCGAAACCCTGTTGGCGCAAGGCCTGCGGCCTGCCATGGTGGGCGACGGTATCAACGACGCACCTGCTCTGGCGGCCGCTCACGTGGGCATTGCCATGGGTGGCGGCACCGATGTAGCCAAGGCAACGGCAGACGTGACTATCGTCCATGACGACGTCCATCACGTTGTCGACGCTATCACCCTTGCGCGGGCTACCATGACGATCATCCGGCAAAATCTTGCCCTTGCCTTCGCCTATAACATCGTGGGAATTCCACTTGCCGCAGGCCTTTTCTATCCCGCCTTTGGCCTTACGCTCCACCCTATGTTTGCCGCCGCGGCCATGGCCCTAAGCAGCGTTGCCGTGGTTACAAACGCCCTGCGTTTACGGTCAAAGAGAGTCTCCTAGCAAAAATCATGCTAAATTGGGATGTATAGCGTACGTCCCCATGATTTCGCTCGACCATCTGCTTATCGACGAGGAAGTTTTTACGGCCTCGTTTGCCTGCGACCTTGCTGCCTGCAAGGGTGCATGTTGCACCCTTCCCGGTGGCGGAGGGGCACCCGTACGTGACGATGAAGTGTCAGCTATGCACGACGCCGTCGAGGCCGCGTTGGCATACTTGCCAGAAGACCGCGCCGATGACATTCGCAAGAACGGTTTTCTTGAAGGACCGGTTGGACACCAGTCTACGCGTTGCATCGACGACCGCGACTGCGTCTTCGTCGTCTACAACGGCGATGTCGCCGCATGTAGCTTCGAGCGAGCTTGGCATGCCGGTACGTCGACCTTTCGTAAACCTCTGTCATGCCATTTATTCCCGATACGTGTTGCCGACTTTGGCGGGCCGTATCTGCATTATCAGAAGTTCGACGAATGTGCTCCGGGACGAGCTCGCGGCCAGCGTGAGTCGGTGCCCCTTCTTGAGACAGTGCAAGAGGCACTCGAGCGTGCTTACGGAGCAGAGTGTGTAGCCGACATGATGGCTATTGCCAAGGAACTGCGTGGAGGTGAGCGATGAAGCTTGGGCTATCGCTTCAGACATCGCTGCAGCAGACGCTTACGCCGCAGCAGGTGCAGTACCTCAAGATGCTGATGCTGAATTCGCAGCAGCTAGAGCAACACGTTCGCAATGAGATGGAAACCAATCCCATGCTGGAGGAGGCGCCGGACGTCGACCCAGACATGGAGATTACCGACCACGATCCGATTACCGAGTCGGCACCCGTTGAGCGGGATGAAGTGCTGATGCCTCCACCGCCGACTGACGTACGCGGGGCGACCGAGCAGGGCCCGGCAGACGACTTCGATCCGAAGGATGCGTTCGAGTTCTATCAGCTTATTTGGGGCGAAGACCCGTCGGCAGGTAAGTCGGCCGATTCGGCCATGCCCGATGAAGACGACGGCGAGGGCTATCAGTACCGCGACACGCCTAGCTTTACCGAGGAGTTCCTTGATCAGATTCGGTTTATCGACATGCCACCGGATGAGCGCTTTCTAGCCGAATACATCATTGGCAACATCGATGACGACGGCTACTTGCGGCGCGATATGTCGGAGCTCCTCGACGAAGTAAACGCCCAGATTGCCGAGCATAACTTAGCGCTCTTGGCGCCCGCCCTGTTGGGGTCGCGCAGCGGAGCCATGGACTCGTCGTTGATTCCCGATGTTGACGAGGCGCTTGAACCGATTTCAACGGCCAAGGCCGAGCATGTGTTGCGACGCCTTCGCCACTTGGATCCACCGGGAGTTGGATCGCGCGATTTACGCGAGTGCCTGCTTGCCCAGCTTGACACACGCCCAAAGCTGAACGCAGCACAGAAGCTCGCTCGCGAGATACTCAGCAAGGCATACGATGCGTTTGCGAACAAGAAATATGAGGTAATCGAAAAGCGCCTGCACGTGTCCGAAGACTATCTGCGCGAAGCACTCGACGTGATACGCGGACTAAACCCACGTCCAGGTGGTGGCACGTTTGGTCCGGAACTGAATACGCTGGTGCCAGACTTCATTGTTGAGCGCGATACTGAGTCGGATGACTTCTTTGTGACCGTCAACGACTCGCGACTACCGGCGCTTCGCGTTAGCACGGCTTACGAACGATTGCGCAAGGATGCTCGCTATCAGAAGTTCAACAAGGAAACGAAGGAGTGGCTACGCCACAAGTACGAAGACGCAAAATTCCTCATTCAAGCAATCCGCCAGCGCAAAACCACGATGCTCAAGGTAATGACGGCTATCGTCGGTCTTCAACGCGACTTCTTCGTGATTGGCACCGAAGGCATGCGCCCACTCATCTACCGAGATGTTGCCGATCTTATTGGCATGGACCTTAGCACCGTGTGCCGTATCGTGAACGGAAAATATGTGCTCACAGAATTTGGAACGTTCGAGCTAAAGTTCTTCTTTAGCGAGGCACTCTTGAACGACGACGGCGAAGAAGTATCAACGCGCATTATCAAGCAACGCCTGAAAGAGCTGATTGATGCTGAATCAAAAGATGCCCCCCTAAGCGACGACAAGCTCACTTCGGAAATGCTAAAACTTGGCTTCCATGTTGCCCGCCGCACTATTGCCAAGTACCGGGAACAACTCCATATTCCCGTTGCTCGCCTGCGCCGCGAACTCTAATCACCGTTGAAGGCGTCACATTTTTGGCCCATGCCGACACAATCGCGGCATGGGCCATTTTCACGATTATCGTCGACCTGACAAGTTATCTACTCTGACCATAGGTGGCAGAGTGCGCGCCGTAGCATCGCATGTCATTCGGGAGGTTCTTCCTTCGTTGTTCATGCGATCCGGAAATCGATCGACGTTGTTTCGCATTCATGCAATTATTGCCCGTTTAGCCGCGGGCGAACGCGTGACTGCGAACACAATGGCGCGCCTACTCGAAGTTAGCGAGCGAACGATTGCACGAGACATTGATTACATCATTAATGCTCTCCACGTACCGATGGACTACGACTTTAAGCGCAAGTCGTATGTGTTAAACGGTCCTATCCCTACGTTCTATGCAATCCCCCCTACTGTTCCAACGGAAAGCCCCGTTGTTCACGAGGTTACAACGGTAGAGTTCGCCATTGATAAGGCGCTTGCCGATGGACTTCGGGCATCGGCACTGCATCCCACTCAACGAATCGTTAACACGCCCGACGGCTTTCGGCTTCGGATGGAAGTGCCACCAAACGACGCACTAGTACAATGGACGCTGGGCTTTGGCCCCCGCCTACGCGTAGTGTCGCCCGAGCATTTTCGCGATCGCGTCGTGGCCGCTGCACAAGCAATCGTCGACGCAGCACAACAGGCCAAGGGTTAGCCCTGCTTTGGCACAAAGAGCTTCATCGAGATATCCAGCGCTACTGCGCTGTGCGTGATTGCACCAACACTCACATAGTCTACGCCGGTTTGGGCATAGTCACGGATGTTGTCCCACGTGATTCCTCCCGATGCCTCGGTTTCCATCGACCTGTTCACGATGCGCACCCCCTCGGCCACCTGTGCCGGCGTAAAGTTGTCGAACATCACACGATGTACGCCCACGCAGGCAAGCACCTCGTACACATCGTCAAGATTTCGCGCCTCCACTTCGATTTTGAGCGGTGCGCGCCCCTGAAGCTCCTCCACACATCGCCCAACGGCTTGCCGTATTCCTCCACATGCTGTGATGTGATTGTCCTTAATCATCACCATGTCATGTAAGCCCATTCGGTGATTCACAGCTCCGCCTACGCTAGTGGCATACTTGTCTAATAACCGCCAACCAGGAATGGTCTTACGCGTGTCGAGGATTCTTGCACCCGTACCCGCAATACGCGTTACATACTGATGCGTCTTGGTAGCCACGCCACTCATGCGCTGCATGAAGTTCAACGCCGTGCGTTCTGCTCCCAACAACGCGTGCGCCGGACCTTCAACTGTTGCCACAACGGTACCGGCAGAAACTGCGGCCCCTTCGTCGACCAATACCTTCAGATTGATGTCCGACGAAAACTCCCTAAACACTAAGGGTAGCACTGGCAGCCCACATACCACCCCATCCTGCTTCACAACAAAACGCGCAAGCGCCGAGTTGTCAAGCGGTACGGTGCACTCCGTCGTAACATCCCCCGAACCTACATCTTCGTGGATGGCAATCTGAATCAGTCGCAGAATGGATGAATCGTGAAGCGGATGAATGGGCTTACTAGGATTGGTCATGCCGCAAATCTACGACACCCCAACGTCAACAAACCTGAAGCCCTCGCCATCAAACAATCCCCTATCACTCATCTTGAGCGCCGGTATCACCAGCAGCGCCATAAAACTCACCGTCATGAAAGGGGCTCTGAGTAACGTGCCAAGTTCCTTGGCACGAGCGTCGAGCGCAGCGTAGCGTTCCGCTACGGCGTAACCGTCGTTGGCCGACATCAATCCGGCAACTGGCAACGGCAGCACCTGCACGTCGTGACCGTCGGCCACGCTCACTCCGCCGCGGGCTTCAATAACAGCGTTTACGGCCATCACAATGTCGGCGTCGGCAACACCTACGGCGACCACGTTGTGCGAGTCGTGCGCCACGCTGCTGGCAAGCGCTCCTCGTGTTAACCCGATGTTGCGAATGAAGCCAATGGCAACAGGGGCCTTGGCATAGCGGTTAACCACGACGATTTTCAGCGTGTCGGTTGCTACGTCCGACACCCACTGGCCTGCGTCGTTAACGGGCACCGTATCCACGATAAGGTTCGTAATAAGCTGGCCATCGAGTGCTTCAATGATGCGGCACGTGGGCGCATTGGCCGCAATGGCTACGTCGTTCTCGGAGATTGGATCGGCTGCAAACACGTTAATTGGCTCGACGTTCACCGAAGCGATACGCGTGCGTTGGTCGGCTGCAACACAGTGCCCCTTAACAAACGTGGCGTGGACAACGGAAGGGTCAGCAGCATCGGTAATGATGAAGTCGGCGGGGTCGCCCACACGTAGCGTTCCCACGGGCAGGTTGTAGTGTTGCACGGGGTGTAGGCAGGCAGCCCGCAACACGTCGAACGTGTCGTAGCCAAGCGCTAAGGCCCGCCGAACAAGTAGATTGATATGGCCCACAACAAGAGAATCGGGATGCATGTCGTCCGAGCAAAACATTACGCGCTGCGGATGTGTGGCCAGCAGCGGGTGCAGTGCATCGAAGTTGCGTGCGGCCGACCCTTCGCGGATGAGAATCCACATGCCCACGGCAAGCTTGTCAAGGGCTTCGTCAAGCGTAAAACACTCGTGATCGGTGGTAATGCCAAACGAGGCATAGCGGGCGGCATCGGCGCCACGAAGGCCAGGAGCGTGGCCGTCGATGGGACGTCCGTGCTTACGTGCTACGGCAAGCTTGGCATGCACGTCGGCGTCGTTATGCAGCACACCCGGAAAATTCATCATTTCGCTTAGGTAGAGCACGCGTGGGTCGGCAAACAGAGCGTCAATATCCTCGGCCGTTATCGTTGCTCCTGCCGTTTCGAACGCGGTGGCAGGCACACAACTGGGCGCACCAAAGGCAAACGTAAACGGCACGCGAGCACCGTTGTCGAGCATAAAGCGCACACCGTGTACGCCACACACGTTACCAATCTCGTGGGGATCACTTACGGTTGCCACGGTGCCGTGTACAACGGCAAGGCGGGCAAACTCGGACGGAACAAGCATCGAGCTTTCCACGTGCACGTGGGCGTCAACGTAACCGGGCTGGATAGCGCGCGAGGTGTCGACGTCTGCACGCTCTTCGATGGCAGCAATCACGCCATCGTTAACGGTGATCATGCCGGCAAACGTGCGACGGCTATGAACGTCGCGGATTAGCCCTTCGAACGTGGTCATGGCGTCTTTCGGTGGTAGGTCGATGGTGTACCAGTGCCCCCTATCGCAAATCCCATACGCGGATGGAGGGTTGTTCTTGGGGTCCAAACACGAGACAGGACACAAACGACGCATCACTTGTGACAGCATTCATCGAGGCGGATACGAAGCCGGTGCCACTAGCAGGAATCGGAAGTACGCGCCGCGTTGTTGGAGAGTCTAACTGAACGATAGCCACGGTCATATTGGACTGGCCGTATAACAACGTGCGTTCGTCTTCGGCTAGCGCGTAAGCCATGATAGCACTGCCCGAGATAGGTACATCTGCAATCGTGCTACTATCGCGAAGTCTACGAACGTAGCATCTACCCGTGGTGAGGCCGCTAAAAAGTGCCGAGCTCCAACTATTGCCAATGAGGGTTAACCTAGTACCCGACGGCGCCCCGAACCCACTACTGCCTGACGTTTCTTCGCGGACAATGGCGCCAGTTGCGGGATCAACAATGATGTAGTCGGCTACACGCTGGCGGAACGACTGAATAGTCACGAGTCCGTCAGAAGTGGCGCGCATCGATGTTGCCATTGCTACTGGCGTGGCAAGCGTTACGGTTCCTAACTCGGCTCCTGATTCTACAGCATACGTTGTTAGTCTATCACCTGGCGTGCGAAGCGCAAGCAGACGCTGACCGTCCGCGCTAACATCAAAGACGCTACTCGCTTCGGAGAATTCGCGGATTACCGTCCCAGTTGCTGCATCAAGCACAGCGCATCCGCCACGCCACACGATGCCTATCCGTGTGTCGGAGGCAACGAAGCGCAGGGCAGCCGTTGGATAATTGTCATTCCCCTGTCCAGGCATAGGCATCGTCAGCTCCCAGCGCGTAGCTCCCGTCGCTACGGTCACGGCGCGAACTGTTGACTGTGCGCCGCCCCTTGATACAACGACAACCATGCTGCCGTCGCTGCTCAAGGCCATGCCCGTTACTCCCTGAAAACCTGGAAGTGGCACATCAACAAACGGCGTTACCACGCCGGAGCACGCCCGCACGTCGCCGGCGTTGTACTGCTGGCCAGCCGTAAGTGCTGGCACGTCCACATCGTCGAACGTTCTACCGTCGTAGGTGTGCCCCGAAAGTGTAAACGGCCGCCCCTTAGGAACTACAAGGGTTACAGCATTGCCAGTGGTAGTGGCAACAATGACGCGACTACCGGGCGAGTTGAGGTATACGATACCACTGGTGGGTTGGTCGTTGCAGTCCAGTATACGCACCGTTACGCTGGCGGGGCAGGGGGCGTTAATGTCCAGCGTTCGCGTCGAGCCCTCGGCTATGCCCGAAACAGGAACTGCCGGTGTAGAAATATCCAGGAGGGTATCATTAACCTCGACGGTAAAGGCAACGTCGGCCGGTACTCTAGCGCGATATACACCCTGATCGTCGGTTATGGCTCGGCGCTGTCCCACACGCACAGGCAACCCAGTCAGCGGTGTGTTTTCTCCGCACGTTACGCGCCCCTCGATAAAGGCCACGCGCGAATCGGGCCGGTCGAGATTCCAGTCGGTAAAGTGCGTTACCGTGCCAACGTAAAAGCCACCTTGGCGCGTAGCACTGCCTTCTTCTACCCATATGCCCTGCGTTTCGTCGAAATGCCAAAGGGGCACCGATGATTCCGTGGCGTCAACTGCAGGGAAGCGCAGCGTAGCGGCGCTGCCCGGTGCAAGGTTCAGCGCTTCGCCGGAAGTGCCTTGCAGCACTACACGAAGCACACCATACGAATACAATTCAACGGTAGAGCCGTCGGTGCGGCGAGCCGACATGTCGCCCGAGAACGAGTCATAAAAGTTTGGCCGCGTAGGGTCTTGGTAGCGCACATAAGCGCGCACGATGCCGGAATATGCTGTGCCCACCGCAGTAACAATGGCCGACCCGGGAATGGCCACCGAGGCATCGCCAACGGCAACGGCACCGCCAGTGGTAGCAGAGAACGTCTGCGCCGTGCCCAACGTCTGCAACGTTATCCGCATCGGTGTGCCCCCATTCGGGTTGGGAACCACAGCGCGTGCGCCAGTGAAGTAGCCTGATTTTCGCACGGTAACAACGCTTCGTGTGCGCGGAACAACAACGTTGCGTAGAATAAACACGCCGCGGTCGTTCGTCATTGTGGTGGTGCCATAGCCCGAAACAGCCGCGCTGCTAATGGGCATGCCATCGTCGCCACTTACCTGGCCCACAATGGTAGCCGTAATTGTGCTTGCGGCGTCGTCTAGCGGTTCGGTCGAGGGCTTACAGCCAGCCAAGCCAATGGTAAAAACGGCAAGCAGGAATAGGGTCCAGCGCATGTAGGTCTCCTTAGGGGGTACGTTAAGGGAGCACGAACATACGAACCAACAATAGATGTCACCTCAGCCAAAGGCGTCGGTAGGAACCGTCGGTATCGTAGGTATCGGCTTGCTTTGAAGTATTGAAGAACCTGTCTACGCGTAAATCGTTACCAACACCGGCAACGTAGGCCCAATTTCCCCAATTACTGCACACGTCATAGTCTACCAAGGCATGCTCGAACCATGCAGCGCCCCAGCGCCAGTCGATGTGTTTGGCCTTGGTAAGCCACGAAGCCACGTTCTGGCGTCCGCGATTACTCATCCACCCCGTTAACAGCAACTCGCGCATGTTGGCGTCCACGAAGTCGTTACCCGTGGTTCCACGCCGCCATGCGTCGAACGTGGCAACGTCGTGCCGCCAGTGCGTCGGTGCCCCCTTCATACCATTGCGATGAAATAGGCGTGGCCCTTGTTTTATGGCGGTAAAGCGGAAGAAGTCGCGCCACAATAGCTCGAATATTAGCCAGTACGTGCTTTGGTTGGAAGTTACTTGGCGTTCGAATCGGCGCACCTCGTGGTAGATACGACGAGGCGAAATGGCCCCCAAGGCGAGCCATGCCGAAAACTTGGACGAATAGTCTGTGCCTATCAAACCATTTCGCGTTTCCTTGTAGGTGGCAATCGCCTTGCTGTTCCACAGGTAGTGGTCCAAGCGGGCGAGAGCGGCAGTTTCTCCACCACAGAACGGAAAGGCAGAGCGCTCATCCACAACTGCGACTCCTGCACCATGCGCCTCTAACCAATCTAGCTGAAAAGGGGCATTGGCAAAGGCCGCCGGTGGCGGCGGCAATACCTGCGGTGTGGGATATTCGGCGCGCACACGCAGGTTGCGTTCGACGTCCTTACGCCACGTTGTGAACGTATCGGACATACGCAACGGCGGCTGCGGCAGGTCGTCTGGATGAATCAGCGTGCGCGACCATGCCCGATGCAGGGGCACGCCGATAGCGGTTTGAACTTCTTCGTCGGTAGTCAGTTCTTCGGTTGTGACTTCGGAATCGGTGGTGACATACGACGCCGTTATCTGGCCAACGATCTGCGCCAGTACTGTTGCAGGATTGCCGACGCACACAACAAGTTGGTTGCCTCGATCACGTAGCTCTGTGTCGAGTTGACGGAGCGTTTCGGCAAGAAATTTCGAGCGAAACGCGCCCGTCTTGGAAAAACCAAGCGGTAATTCGTGCCATTGACGATCGTCGAGGATATAAAGGCACAGTAGCGACGTAACGTCGGCAGGCAATGCACCCAGCACGCGGTGGTCGTGCAGGCGTAGGTCGTTGCGAAACCAGTGAATCGTCGTCATGTGGTACCTCCGGCTAACCCCTTTCGCTTGCGGCAGGCGTCACTGCAGTAGCGTACGTGCTCCCACATACGCTCCCACTTCTTACGCCACGAAAAGGGGCGTTGGCATACTGGGCAGGTTTTCGTTGGACGACGACTGGGGGGGATGTGGCGTGATGGCATTAGCGCTGCAAACGCGCCAGAACATTGTTAGGAGCAAAAAAGTGCAGCGAACGTCCAGATTGTTGACTGTCGAGCAAGGTACGGCGGGCCAATTTTGTCGTCATCCACCACTCCATAGAGGACGCACCCACAGGCGGCTGTCGGCGCCGAAGTGTGTCCCAACGGATATATCGCCCGTTCGTGTCAACTCCAACACCATTTACAAGCAGGTCAGATATCCGCGCCATCGCCCCTAGCGCATTGGATTGCAGCCACGATTCTATGGCAGGGGGCGCTAGTGGTAGCTTCACGGCGACATCTTCGTTGACTTCTTCTAACGACCAATCAGATCGTTATACGTTCGAAGCTTCTGTAAAGGAAGCTTCTGTAAAGGTCGTATTAACGTCTTCAATCAGCCGAAGTGCTCGTTTCGCTATCGCGGCCTCGTCAGAAGCACTTCTCACCTTACCCTGACATCGGTCATTTCAGTTCTGTCCCGTGCGAACTATCTTGCGCTCTCTGCAACGTCGCTCACCCTACGTCCTACAACCATGAATCATAGCCCAGTAGCCCTCGTCACCGGCGCCTCGTCGGGAATCGGCAAAGCCGCAGCCGAAGCATTTTTCCAAAATGGATGGAACGTCGTTATTGCCGATGTTAACGACGCCGATGGCCAGGCCCTTGCCTCAGCACTGTCGCCCGATGGCAGTCGTGCCGTCTTCATCCATTGCGATGTGTCGCGCGCCGACCATAACCATGCGGCTGTTACGCTTGCAACGTCCACGTTCGGACGCCTCGACGCTGCCGTCAACAATGCCGGCATAGGCGGCGAACTGGCACAGACTGCCAACTATCCCATCGAATCTTGGAACACCGTCATCGCCGTTAACCTTACCGGCGTCTTGCTAGGCATGCAGGCCCAAATCCCAGCCATGCGTGCATCTGGCGGCGGCTCTATCGTCAACATCTCCTCTATCCTCGGCCAGGTTGGCTTCCAGGGGGCACCGGCCTACGTTGCCGCCAAACACGGCCTAGTGGGACTTACTCGCGCCGCCGCGCTCGACCATGCTGCCGAGGGAATCCGTGTTAACGTTATCGGACCCGCCTTCATCGAAACACCAATGATTAGCGGCGTTACGGCTGACCCCGCCATGGCAGCCGCCATTGTGGCTATGCACCCTATCGGACGCCTTGGAAGACCCGAAGAGGTGGCAGAGCTCATCCTCTTCTTGGCTTCATCCAAGGCGTCCTTTATGACGGGCAACTATTACGCCATCGATGGCGGATATTTGGCGCGGTAGGTACTACCTAGCAATACCAACCATTTGCATCACAACGCTGCCGTTCAACAAGCGGCATTGTGCAAGGTACATTCCTGCTGCAACAGTAGATACATCGAAGGTCGTCTGTGTTGTCGATAACACCCGTCGGCCTGTGACGTCCACAAGAGCGACTTCAGCAACATCATCCCTACCAACCTGCAGGTACGTCGACGCCGGGTTAGGCCATAAAAGCACGGGCTGTTCTGCACTGATGTTTTCTTGGACTGACGTCGCAGTTAGCACTTCGATCATCGACGCTACGGGCTCCAAACTCCTCAGCCGTTCGGTACTCGTAACCTTGACAGCGGATCCAACGGCAACGGAGGCTGTTGTTGGAGCTCCCATAACGGATGTGTTATCTGTGACGGCAAAGGCAACGTCTTCGCCCTTGGTTCTTACAACCATTTCGGTGCCATCGTTCTCCAGCACAATGCCACTGGCAATGAGTGGTACAGCTCCAACCTCGCCAGTGCAAGACGTACCCACAAGAACAATTGCCCGAATCGGATCTGGTAGACCTGGTAACACGGTATACTGCATGCAGACGTTTTGTCCTACTTGCAACTGATCCCACGAGACACTGATACCATCCGCGTCAACGAAAAATGTCGAGGCACGATCAAGTATTACCTCAAAACCCATCGTGTCGATCTCCACAGTGGTGTCGGTAATCGATTTAATAACACCGCTTGAGTTAACAAGCCACGGACAGTCAGCTTCAACCTCGAGCACTTGTGCCACCGCGGGTTGTTGGCTTACATCTAACGCAACACGTACTCGCTTTTCGGGGAATCGCGTGTCGCCGGCCTGCCGTTCTCGTCCTGCGCAATCAGTGATCTTCGTCTTCCCATCAATGAGAATCTCTGCGCTTCTTCCGCTCTCGGTTCGAATCGTCCATTGACTGTCGGTGTTGCTTTCCACAATAGCATAAACAACCGTTGTCGAGCACGATGACACGTCGAATCCGTACAACAGCGTTAGAGCACCGCCGCTCCGACTCGCTGTTATGCGAACATCAGCTCCAAGTGGAATCGAGGATCGTTCTACGGCGCGTCCTGCACAGTCGCCAAAGAACGCCGTCGCATCTATCAACACCGTAACGCTGATACCGCGCTTGGTTCTAACAACGAGAGAATCCGGAGTCGATATCTCTAAAACACCCTCCACGCCGGTAACGCGGCCAAATGGGGGCTCGTCGATCGGACATCTCGACAGCAGTGTCAATCCGCCTAGATCTGCGCGTCCATCGTTGTAGAGCGTCACAAGTACCTGTACCGTGTCGCCAGCAGCAATCTGCGTCCATGCAACGGGCTCACCAATACATGTTGTTAGGCCCAACAGCTCAGGATTGCGCTCACCTGTACCATTGTCGGATATTGGTACCACAGCTTCAAACGAACCCGCAACAGCACTTGATACCATGAGCGACGTATCGCTCCGACCATCAACAACACCTTCAACATAGGTGGTTAGGGGGCAGTCGTCGGTTGTTGCGAAATACACGGCGCGCACGGAGGCGTCGTCGGCGCCGACTTCGCCGCTTGCTACAAACATTGCGCCCGGAATCAGGTCGGCAAGCATCATCGGCTCGTTCGAGCAACGTACTGCCTGTCCTTCTGGGTCGATCGTAATACGCACTTCGCTTCCTATCTGGAAGGGCGCATCCCACGTTTGATTGCGAGCCACAAGCGTTTCGCCGTCGACACGCAACACAACACCGCTCATAGATACAACTTCGCGGCAAGTTCGAAACAGCACTCGCTGCGCCGTTCGTTCGCCTGCCGAATCACTTGTAAACGCCACAGCAACAGCAGCGCCCCTTACCACAGTTTCGGGGGTGCAGCCTTCAAACAGCGTTTGTGGTGTGATTTGGGCCGAAACAAGATTGCCTGGATCACCAGCAGATAGTTGCTCTACCCAGACAAGACGGTTTGCGCTCAGCGAGCGCAACATACCTGTGGCATTAAATTCTTGTGCTTGCACAGCGATTGCGCAAAACAGAAGCAGGCCAGACAGAAGCGTGTTCATGATTGTACCTTTGGATTGAAAGTGGGACGACGTGGTTCTTAACGATAGCAACTTACCGCGTCGTTCCCGGCCATCCCAACCAAGATTTGGTGATTTCTCAAGTTTTGGAGAAGTTGCCTTTGATGGGACGACATCCGAAAAACGCAACGTTTGATCTGATCGCGAGCTTAAGTGCTACCGAGAAGGGCTTTATACGAAAGGCCCTAGCTCGGCCATTGGGTCGTCGTCCAGGAGCAATGCTAGCACTATTCGACTGCTTAGCATCGGCACGAGCAGCTTCCGACGAAGCCATAACGTCGTTTCTGCGAAAGCAACCAGGCGGTGGTTCACAGTTAAAACGGCTGTTATTCGACAGTATCGTTCGCACTCTTGCAGGCATCAATCACGACACGTCCGATCGTAGAGTGGTGTCGATCATCATGCAAGAGGCGTTAGTACTCGAGGAGCGCGAGTTATTCAGCGAGACGTGGGAGCGCCTTGCGAACGCATACGATCGTTGCGAGCGCTCGCATCTCTTTACGCAACACGTGGATGTTTGTGGAGCCATGATTCGAGTCTTGCGTCGGTTTACGCCATCGTCGAATGCGCCGACGGTTCAAGATCTCACGCAGCGTCGATTGTTCTACCTGCGAATCGCCTATGATGTTGGTATGCTTAGTCATGCGAGTTCAAGCCTGATGGCGGCTATCCATGCTCCGGATAGGGCAACGAAAGCAAAGGAAATCCTTGAGCTTCCTATCGTCACGCAGTCTTTGGAGACGGACCACGTTCGAGTTCGCTTCTGGCGGCACCACGTACGGGCTATGGCAAATCACTTCTTAGGGAACTACGACCAGCAAGATGAAGAGCTCGCAGGGATGGTGCGCATCATTGAACACAACGACGTGTTCCTTGTCGAAGACGTAGCAATCACGGTGATGGCCAACGTCCTTACGACGCATATCATGCGTCGAGACACAACGTCGGGCCGTGCTGCGCTTCGGTTGTTACGCCGTCTTCAAACAGACAGCCCTCGACTTCTTGATGAGCTGTGGTATAACGAAATGCGTGCGGCAATGTACCTCGACCTCATTGATGGGAACGCTGCTTCGGTGATAGCCGCAGAAACCGCCGTTACACATGGCATAATAAAGCACCCTGTGAACGGTCCAGCTGTGTATCGAACCTGGCGCCTGCTTAGCGCATCGGCCTACCTTCAGGAAGGCAATCCCGACCTTGCACTGGCAACCGTTCGCACACTCCTCGACGAACACGGGCTTCCAGAGACACATTACACCGCACCACGATTGATTGAGATTCTCGCCCTTATTGATGCGGGCGATAAGGAGCCCGCGTTATATCGATTGCGTGCTTTGGAACGGGCGGTAAAGCCAACACTCGCAGACCGGCCATTTATGCGGTCGTTACTGCATTGCCTAACGTCCATCGCAAAAGACTCTGCCAACATTCAGCGAGAGATCAACCTTGTGTTCGCGGCAATGCAGAACGGCGTTGACCATCCGTCTGACCGTGCGCACCGCGTTACAACCGACATCGACCGTTGGCTAACGAAACGTCGCAGCATTACCGTTTAGAAACAGCCCATCACAGAAAGGCAACAGTAACGTCACAGACTGGCAATGCCGCACACCGAGGTTTGCACCATCGTAAACCAAGGGATTTTCATGAAGAACATTGTGACGGCATTTGCACTCATCGTGATTGCAACATCGGTGGGCCAGGCTGGAGTTGCAGCTGGTGCTATCAACGGTCAAGTTATCGATGCGGGGTCTGGTGTACCCATTCCGGGCGCTGCTGTTCAGACGCTTGGCGGTAAGCGGGGTACGTTTACCCGCAACGACGGCAAATTCACCCTCCTAGATGTTGCCGATGGCAACGTACGCCTTCGTATCTCAAGTATCGGATATCAGCCAGATACCATAGACGTTGCCGTTTCGAAATCGACTCCGTTTCTTACAGTTCGCCTAAACAGCGCCACGATTAGCTCCGAAGCCGTCACCGTCTATGGAGAACTTGGTCGTGGCCAAGCCCGTGCACTCAATCAGCAGCGTGCTGGTGGCAATGTAGCCAACATCGTTTCAGCCGACCAAATCGGCCGCTTTCCCGATCAGAACATTGGCGACGCAATGAAGCGCATCCCTGGGATTGCTGTACAGTACGACCAAGGCGAAGCGCGTTTTGGGTTGATTCGAGGTACGCCGGGACAGCTTAACAGCGTGATGATTAACGGCGAACGTATTCCGTCGGCCGAAGCCGAAAATCGTTCCGTTCAGCTTGACCTTATTCCGGCAGACATGGTTCGTGCCATCGAAGTCAACAAGACGCTTACGCCAGATATGGACGCCGACGCCATCGGCGGCGCCGTCAACCTCGTTACGCGCGACGCTGCAACCGGGAACCGTGCTTCGGTGACCCTTGGCTCGGGCTATAACCTGCTAGCCGGAATGCCTATGGTGAACGGTGCGTTTATTGGCGCCACACGACTGCTTGACGACAAACTCGGCGTGGTGTTTAGTGGTTCGTACTTCGACCACTGGCTAGGGTCCGACAACATCGAAGGCATCTGGAACGAGGGCGCAAACGGCGTCTTTCTTGAGGAGTTTGAAGTGCGCCAGTACGAAGTCCGCCGCATTCGCCGTTCGGTCTCGGCCGGCCTAGACTACCGCCTCGATCCAAGTAACGTCATCCGCCTATCAACCATCTACAACCACCGTGATGACTGGGAAAACCGTTACCGCCTTCGCTACATCTTTGAAGAGGATTCCGACGAGACACAGATTCGTCGTCAGACGAAGGGTGGCATAAACGGCGACCCTGCCGGTGCCACGCGTCTCGAGGACCAACGCGCATATAACGTTACGCTCTCCGGCGAGCACACCATTGCCAACGCCGTTCGGCTTACGTGGAGCGGCACCCTTGCACGCGCCTCCGAAGAGCGCCCGAACGAACGCTACATACAATTCCGAACACGCACTGCCATCACGCAGCGCAACATCGCCGACCCGTCGCAACCCATCATTACGGAAATCTCGGGCTCGGATGTCAACGACTTCCGGTTCCACGAGCTAACAGAGGAGAACGGCTTTACCGAAGACATCGACCGCAACGGTCGCTTCGACGTGTCGTTTAACTGGCTCGAAGGCGACTATGCAAACATCGTGAAGGCAGGTGGCCGTATCCGTACAAAAACCAAAAATCGGGCAAACAACTTCTTCGAATACGAAGCAACCGACGCCAACACCACACTCGAAACGCTTGGCCAGCAACCCCTCGCCGATCTAACGAAAGACAATTACCTTGCAGGACCATATCGCATCGGACGATTCACCGACCGCATTCACCTGGGTGGCCTTAACCTAACGGATCGTGGTCAGTTCGACGAAACAGACCTTCTGGAAGAATATGCCGCGGGTAATTTTACGGCCTCCGAAGCCATCTATGCTGGCTACGTTATGGTTGAACAGCAAATAGGCGAAAAACTAGAGGCCGTTGCCGGCGTACGATTCGAAGCCACAGCTAACGAATACAATGGCAACCAGTTTAACGTCGACGACGAAACGGTTACGCCAACAAGCAACACCTCGTCGTACACAAACATCCTGCCTAGCATCAATCTTAAGTACAAGGCAAGCTCTGACCTCATCCTGCGCGCGGCCGCTACCACTGGTATGGCACGTCCGAACTACTTCGACCTGGTTCCCTATCGCATCGTGGCTATCGACGACGGCGACCTGGATGAAGGCAACCCCGATCTCAAGCCAACCACCAGTATCAACCTTGACCTGATGGCCGAGTATTACTTCGAAACCGTCGGTATCGTGTCGGCCGGCATCTTCCAAAAGAGTCTGTCGAACTTCATCTTCAATCGCACACAAACCAACTACCTTGATCCTGTTTCTGGACAGACATTCCGTCGGTATACACGCCCTCAGAATGGGGCAACGGCATCACTGTTCGGCGCCGAAGTGGCGTTCCAACGCCAGCTCGACTTCTTGCCAGGAATGCTCTCCGGACTAAGCGTCTATTTCAACTACACCTACGCAACCTCATCGGTAACCGGTGTCGAGGGTCGCGAAACAGAAGAACTACCACTCACAGGCAACCCAAACCACAGTCTTAACGCATCGCTGTCGTATGAGTGGAGTGGGCTTACTGTTCGCCTAGCAGCCAACTATACGAGCGACTACATCGACGAGTATGGAGATAAGGCATTCAACGACCGCTACTACGACACACAGCTATTCGTCGACGCCAATGCATCATATGCGGTAACGTCTTCGCTGCGCATCTTTGTCGACGCCAACAACCTTACCAATCAACCGCTCCGCTACTTCCAAGGTATCTCCTCGCGCGTCGCACAAGCGGAGTTCTACAACGCTCGCTTCCAAGCCGGCGTGAAATACGATCTATGATTCATACAAACCTCATCGCTTCGCTGCTCATTTGCCTATGCTCTGTCCCACTTGTGGGACAGAGCATTCGCACGATTACCGTGCCCGACACCTCGCTCTCCATTCTCGTCGTCGGCGACTGGGGCCGCCATGGCGAACACAATCAACGTGATGTTGCCCGTGCCATGGACTCGGCGGCCGTTCACCTTGACCCTGTTGCTGTTGTATCCGTTGGCGACAACTTCTATCCCGACGGAGTACAAAGTGTTCACGATCATGCGTGGAAGGTCTCGTTCGAAGATATCTACACAGCCCACAGTCTGCACGTGCCGTGGATTGTTGCCCTAGGCAATCACGACTATCACGGCAACGTTCAGGCGCAAATCGACTACACAGACGTTAGCCGTCGTTGGACGATGCCTGCGCGATACTTCGATACGACCTTCGTCGAAGACGAAGATGACGCCAGCGTGTCGGTGCTACTCTTGGTGATCGACACGAATCCATTCCAAACCGACTACCTCGCAGCACCTGCCGGTGAATATGGCGATGTAGCCACGCAGGACACGTCGCGACAGAAGCGCTACATCGACAGCGTTCTCACGAGCTCGAAGGCAACATGGAAGATTGTCATCGGCCACCATCCGATGTACACAGGCGGAAAGCGCAAGGGCAAAACCGGCAACATGCTGCGGTCATTCAAAGGCCTATTTGCCAAGCATCGTGTCGACGCCTACTTCGCAGGACACGAGCACGACCTGCAACATCACGTCGACGACACTGGAGTGCATTCGTTCGTTAGTGGTGCAGGGTCGGAAGTCCGTAAGACCGGCAACATCCCCGAGACTCGCTTCGCTCGAAGTGTTCCAGGATTTGCCACGGTCACCGCCTCGCCCACGCTACTAACCGTTCGCTTTGTGGATGCAACGGGAACCGTTATCTACACCACTTCAATTCCCAAACGTCGGTAAGCTGGGAGCGTCGAGCTTTACCTCAAGGCACAACAATGCGCTCGACTCGTTGCCGACCACCTTCGAGCCAAACTTTGAAATAGGCTCCTGACACCGTGGCGCTCGTTACTTCGCGTCCCAGCATATCAAACATGCGAGGGGTCGTGGTAAGCTCAACAACAGCTTCGTCAACGCTCGCGACAGGATTCTGTGCAAGCACCCACTGCCGGGCCCATGTGTCCTGAGTAAACCAATTCGAGATGAGACGTCCAATTTTCGCCTCGCCCTGCGCCGAGGGATGAAGACCGTCTTCAACGACATCCTCGGCTAGCCACACGTGCCCAAACGTGTTGGCACTCGGCGGAGCCGTCCACATGTACGCCCCCCACGTAAGCAACGGCATACGTCGTTGTGGCTGCGTCCATACGAATCGCTCGTCTCCCTGTATCTGTAGCTCGACAAGTCGTTTCCAGATCCAACCTTCGTAGTATGCGCGTGGTTCAAGATGGCTCAACCTGTTACCATCCGTCGTATCCACGTAGGCCGTCGAGTTTCTGCCGAAGCCATATACGATGGCAACGTTGGGCAGTTTGGCCGCGATGATGTGCATGAGCTGCACATAGCGCTCAACACCTGTAGAAACTGCATGTTCGAACGTAAGAGTGTCGCCACGTCCCTGTAGCAAGCTGGTCTTGAGCCAAACCACTCGTACTTGGTGATGTGTAAGCCCAGCCCGTTCAATCGCTCGATCTACCTCGTTCTCCCAGTATCGGGGATCAACCGTATCAATCATTTTTTCAAGCGACATGCCTCCCTGTGCCCCATTCACGAATACGAGTCGTGGGTGAATACTCGGATGTCGTTGTAATTGTGATACAACGGCGGGAAATTCTTGTTTAAGGTTTGACGCACCCAAACAGATAAATCCGATTTTTCCGCTGGAGTCTATTCGGCCTCGTGCATCGACTGGAACGATCCGACGAGTTTCGGCCTCTAGTGCCCTCTGATGAGCAATGGGAGGTACGTTCTGCCCATCTGGATATAGGCCGCCGATTTGACCGCGATACGTTCCTGTTGCTAAGACGTCAAGCGGCGTCCTGGTTGGGTCACCTGGTTGTGCGATCATGAAGACTGTAGCCAAATGCACCGACACAACAAAAAGGAATATCCGTGTCATGATAAACTCCGATCGATTTGGTTGTACTGAACGGAGAATTCCCAATAACGGACGTTCGTTACAACTAGCGCTCGACGTTCTTCAACGAACGAGGAAAACAACCGGCAAGTGTCATGCCACTATCTAACATGAAGCACTCGACGTACTTTACCTGCATGGAGGCGCAGGTATACGCCCGAAGGGCACTGATGCAAGTCTGTATCTGTCCTTCCAACGATAACGCCCTGAAGACTCATGATTACATCTTCACGGTATTCCGAACGAGACTCATCCAACTGTACCGAAGTTGGCACCACATCCACGTTATGAAACGTAAGAGCCCCAACGCCTTGGCCGTTTACTAGCCATGGACCTTGAAAGACAACGGCAGACCCATGGTAATACTTGTCGGGAACATACGACAATCGCCTAATTGGTGAATCGAATCGGAGGTCAATGCCACTCTCATGGGTTGCCACCGTTGCGGGCCGCACGGCCGGATCGCCGTCAGCAAAGAACGCATCTCGAGCCGTTCGCACAGCTCCACCAACCATGGTGTCCGGCGTAATTCGAGCCGACACCCCCTCCCAACGCTTCATCACGACTCGGACGTTTCGGCAGTCGTCATCGACGCAATCAACGTGGCTAATCGTTGGTGAAACGGCCACTCGACCTGGTTGTGACATCAGCGACGTTCGGGAGTACACATCGTACAGTTGGGCCCCCAACGTTGTATAGCCCTCTCGATCATAGTGGCATCCATCGTGAGACGGCAAGGCTGCTGCCGCATGAACTACAACATCCGGATAACGATCCTCGAGTTGGCGCTGTGCATCACGAATTGCCGCATGACCCTCCGGTCCACATCCTGGCCGTATCTGGACAACGACAATGTGTCGAAGGTTCGGCAGGTCTTCGTGCCATGCATTGTATAGCTGGTGAAACAACTCTGTGTAGTCGTCATTACCTCCATTGGACTCGCCCTGATACCAGAAGAGCCACTTGATGCGCTCACGACTTTGGCTCTTGACTATCCTGTACAGCCAACTACCATACAGTGTCGATCGATTAAGTCGATTCGCTGGATCGGGTAAGTGTTGCTGTATGGTTGTTCCGCCAACGCCGCCATTAATCACAAGAGTCGCCTGCCGCATACGATCCGCTATTGCGTTCTGTAGGTAGAGCCCAAAGGCTCCAACGCTAGCGCCACCGCCTGACTCCTGTGCTCGACTCTGCGAAAACAGCGTGTCGGACCGATTTGACGATGCGTTACCACCAAATGTCCTGGCATATGCAGATGCCTGAAGACCGTTGGCGCCATATATCGAGTTCGACTGACCCGAAATCGCAATTACTTCGCCGCAGACAATGTTCCGTGAAACGGCGATGGTATCGAGCGTGGCGCCACCAGTGTCTGCGGTCACAACCGCGTCGTATCGACGAAGGTCTCCTTCAATGGCAAAACTCACACGAAAGGTATCTCCTTGTTGTGGCGTTGTTTTCGAAAAATACACGACGTTCGCGTCGTTCGACTCAACGCTAACAGTAACTGCACGTACACCACCCCTTGTAACCCGCCCAGCTATCGCAATGGAATCGCCACACGTTGCAACCATGAGATTTGGTGGCATCCTGTGTAGCTCTACTACCTTCGGTTTCGGGTCCATAGCCCGTGGTATCCCATATCGGTCGTGAAGATATTCGTCCAACAGAACCTGATTGGCGTCATCTAACTCAACGTCGAATACAAGCACTTCGGCTATCTGTCCACTAAAGTAATTGCCTCGTCGGTACGCTCCGATCTGAATGGTACTATCCGAGTTGAGCGGCACCACGTCTGCTGCCCCGAGGCGATTATTCACCGAGATTCTGGCAACACCCGACGCGACATTATATCGTACTCGAATAATCGAAGCACCTTCGACGCCTACGCTGCTGACCGATTGATTGGAAAAGTCCCCTCCGTGAAGCACACGTGGGAATGCACTTCCAGCAAGCCACAGAGCACGACTTTCTCCGGAAACAAGATTGTTCGTGGCCGAGAAATTGGCAACCCGGGCAACTACCACCACGGTATAATCGCTGCCTACGGGCATCACAGACGGCGCTACCACAAATCCAGAGCCGTCAAATACCAAGCATGATTGGCCTTGCAGCTGTCCTACCGTCACAGCCGATGACGTTGATGGAACTGTTGCAGTCCTCCCATCCACGATGTTACCCCACGACTGCACATTGCCCAACGTGTTGCGCACAACAAGCGAATCCGCCCGAAGCCACAGCTTCAATCCGGGCCGTGGCACCTGAGCATGGAGTGTTAATCCAAGAACGCTGAAGAGGCAAAGGACTGTTTTCATTAGGTCGAAGATACCATCACAACAGCTTGCTACGGCACATCAACAAAAGATGATGCCGGATTGGTTAGCTTGCCACATGTATCACACCATTACCCTCCTCCATCCAGGTGCCATGGGCACTGCTGTTGGCACCCTGTTTCGCAACTCTGGACATACTGTGCGTTGGGTTTCTGCCCACCGTAGCGCAGCAACCCATGAGCGCGCTACGAGTGCCGGGTTCGATGTATTCTCCACCCTGCAAGCTGCACTCGACGGCTCGACGATGGTTGTTGCAGTATGTCCGCCAGCGTCGGCTATCAACGTCGCCTCCCACGTTGCCTCATTCGGATTTGCCGGCATCTACCTAGATGCCAATGCCATTTCACCTCGACGTACGCATCAGATAAGGGGCATCGTCGAAGCCACAGGCGCGACGTTTCTCGACGGCGGCATCGTTGGTGTTCCGCCCAAGGAGCGCGGTGAGTCATGCCTCTACCTGTCGGGCCCTCATGCCACAGAGTTAACGTCTGTTCTACAAGGCGGCCCACTTGACGTCATTACTGTATCCGACAACGTGGGCGACGCCTCGGCGCTCAAAATGTGCTACGCCGCCTACACCAAGGGCTCCACAGCACTGCTGGCATCCATTGCCGCTACGGCTTCCGCTTACGGAGTGTACGACGTACTCATGCAGCGCTGGCACGCAGAAGGATCAGGACTCGATGCAAGCGTTGAACGCCGCCTGCAAAACGCTCCGCGTAAGGCCTGGCGCTTCGAGGGCGAGATGCATGAGATTGCCGATACCTTTGCGGCTGTCAACCAGCCCGAAGGTTTCCACCGCGCTGCTGCCGAAGTGTATCGACGCATTGCGCAGTTGGGGCAACGATTCGAATCGACACCAGTCGACGACGTGTTGCAGGCGCTTCGAGACGGTACCTAGCGACACCCAACGCAGGCGTGGATAGCGTAATGGTCCACCTCCTCCTTTGCGTATTTTTCCTCATATTGCCGCCAGTACGCTTTCGACCTCACCACCAATCGGACGCATTATGAAGCCCTTTGTAAACTCAGCGCTCGCCACCCTGCTCGAGCAACAGAACTCGCCCTGCGTGTCCATATACCTACCCACGCATCGCCACCAGCCCGACCGGCAGCAGGACCCTATTCGCTTTCGCAATTTGCTCCGCGAGGCAGAGCAGTCGCTTCTCCAGGCATTTTACCCCGACGGCGTCGACGCCATCATGAAGCCATTTCGCGAACTCGCTGCCAACGAAAAGTTCTGGCAACGCACTCTTGATGGTCTTGCCGTGCTTGGCACCGTGGGCGCCTTTCGCACGTTCCGTCTGCGCCAGCCCGTTCCCGAAGTTGCCGTCGTTGCCGAGAGCTACCACGTGAAGCCCTTGCTTCAGGTCTTCCAGTCCACAGACCGTTATCACGTGCTCGCCATTACTCGCAAGGGTATCACGCTCTATGGCGGAGATCGCAACGGATTGGATGCCATCGACACACATCCCGATGTGCCGCTAACGATGGACGCTGGAATCACGGCCAGCGAACCCGTTGACGGTCAGCATCCAGAAACGCCCGACGTAGATACCGAACGCTACTTCCGCGCCGTCGATCGCGCCATCCTGGAGCACCACTCCCGCCCCACGGGCCTGCCCCTAATGTTAGCCGCACTTCCCGAGCATCAAGCGCTGTTCCGCAAGGTGTCGCACAACCCGCACATTATGCCCAATGGCATCGACACTAACCCCGAGTCGATGTCGCACGACGTGCTTGCACAGCGCGCTTGGGCCATCGTCGAGCCCGATCACGACGCCCGTCTCCAACGCGTGGCCGACGTCGTGGCCAACGCCATCGCTCACAGCAACGGCAGCACCGACCTCAACCAGATAGCCACTGCTGCCATCCATGGCCGCATCGACACGCTCCTCGTCGAAGCAGGCAAAACCGTTCCTGGGCGCCTCGATCCCGAATCTGGCGCCGTCGAGCCAGCGCCACTCAACCACCCCGATATCGACGATGTTCTCGACGACATTGCCGAAGCTGTTCTGCGTCGACGTGGCACCGTCATGGTTCTTCCCGCATCGCGTATGCCCGCGGCTACCGGCGCTGCTGCATCGTTCCGCTACTAATACCTGCAAACACATTCATGTACTTCATCGCCGTTCTGCTGGTCGTCATTCAGTGCACATGTGTTGCTTCGGCACAAACCGTTGGGGTGATTCAACGCGACCCCGCACGAGTTTCCAACGGCTATCGCCTACTAGCACCCGTAGCCGGCTCGATTACCTACCTCATCGATAACGAAGGATATGCCGTTCGTACGTGGACGTCGGCTTATCGCCCGGGTCAGGCAGCCATGCTGCTTCCCGGCGGACGCCTGCTTCGTACCGGCAACCCCAATACTCCGAGGCCCCTTGACGTAGGGGGCGCTGGTGGCATCTTGGAAGAGTATGACTGGGACGGTAACTTGACGTGGACGTTCGAGCTGGCCAACGATACGATGCGCCTGCACCATGATGTAACGATGCTGCCCAACGGCAACGTTCTGGCGCTGCTGTGGCAGCGCATACCATCAGCAAGAATGGTTGCCCTTGGACGTGAAGCAGCGTCGATGTCGGCCCCGTTCGTACTCGACGAAGTTATCGTTGAGATTCGGCCAACACGGCCTGTAGGCGGCGAAATCGTATGGCGCTGGAGCGCCCTCGAAAACGCCGTTCAAGACCGGGTTCCTGGGGCGCCTACATACGGCGTTATCGAAGAGAACTGGGACAAGATTGACATGTACCGTGGTTTGCAGAACCAAGATTGGCTACATGCCAATGGCGTAGATTATCATCCCGAGCGAGACGAAATCGCTCTCAGCGTGCGCAACCTTAGCGAAATCCTCATCATCAGCCGTTCCACTGGCCGCATCGTCTACCGTTGGGGTAACCCTCAAAACTACGGTCGTGGCATACCCAACGACCAACGGATCTGGTACCAGCATAATGCTCAATGGGTGCGCCCTGGACGCCCAGGTGTGGGCAACATCACCATCTTTAGTAACAACGTTGGTCGCGGTTCAATGCCGCCCTTTACGTCGTCGGTCGAAGAAATCACGCCGCCCCTTGATGCCGAAGGCAAGTACGTTGTACCCGCAATGCCGTTTGCCTTTGACCCGCCCGAGCCCACATGGCGCTACGACCCTCGGCAGTCTGTGCAGCAGTTCTTTGCCCCCAACGTAAGTGGTGCCGATCGCCTACCAAATGGCAACACCCTGATTTGCCTGGGCAACCAAGGTACGTTGTACGAGGTAACGACCGATAGTACCATCGTGTGGATGTATCGGAACCCTCACGGCAATAACGGGCCCGTTCGCCAAGGAGAGATGCCCATGAATAACATGCTGTTCAACGTCCCGTGGTACGACGCCAACGGCGAAGAGCTGGCGGGAAGGACGCTCGACCGCATGGGACGCATCGAAGAAGGCCCTCTGTCGGTCCGTGAAGGATCAACGATCACGTCGTGGCTCGTGGCCGACGGTTACGTTACCATCACCGATGCATCCGATCGTCCACGCCATTTCAACGCCTACGACGTCGTGGGTCGACACCTTGGCACTGTTATCGTACCGCAAGGCGCCGGTCCACAGCGGGTTGCCTTGCCGCGTTGGAGCTTTGTCGTGTCCGAAGCTGCGCCATAACTGCTTAGTTCTTTCCCCATTTCGGCTTAGGTGCGTTTGCCTAACAAACGCAAAAGGGCTATATTGCCGCCTTACGACCACAGTATCAACCACCAACTCCGGAGGAGCTCCATGCATACGAGCCCTGCTCGTCTCCCCTGGGTGGTGCGGTTCGCCGTCGCTCTTGCCGTCGGCGCTGCCGTGGCCGCCGCCCCCGGCGCATATGCCCAGTCTGCAACTACTGGCGCGCAACCTAAGCAAACCAAGCAGGTTTTTCCTGACGAATTCTCCGATCTCGACGACAGTGCCGCGGGTGCTTCCGTAGCCACATGGGATGAAGGCGTAATCGAACAGCTTGAGTTCGCCCGCAAACGCTACCTCAAGGCCATCACGTCCATCGAAAGTAAGGACACCACCAATGCAGCTCGCGAGTTCGAGCGTGCCATTGAAATCCTCAACGACCTTGCCAGCTTTCCGCGCATTGAAGAGAATGCCGACTTCACCGACCTGGCACAGTCCATCATCGAGGATTACGAAACGTACATCCGCAACATCAACGACCTCGACGAGAACTCCAGCGTCTTTATCCTTCGCAATCGTATCTACGAAGAAGTCGACCGCGCAGCGAAACGCGTCCTAGCCGAGCCCGATGTTGCCGTTACCACTACGCTCGTGCCCATGCCCGAGATTATTCCCTCGACGCAGATTCCGCTCATCCTGAACGAATCCGTCGAAAAGAACATCGAATTCCTTACAGGCGCTCGCGGCCGCAAGTTCTTCAAGAAGTGGCTCGAACGTAGCGGGCGCTGGTTCGACATGATTAAGCGCATTACTCGCGAAGAGAACATGCCCGAAGAAATCGGCCACCTAGCGATGATGGAGTCCGGCATGAACCCCTATGCCGTCTCCCGCGCTAAAGCCGTTGGCCTGTGGCAGTTCATGCAGGCCACCGCAGGCGACTTCAACATGAACGTCTCCTTCTGGCTCGATGAACGCCGCGACCCCGAAAAGTCGACCCGGGCCGCTATGCGCTACCTGCGCATGCTGTACAACGAGTTTGGCGACTGGCATCTTGCGTTGGCAGCATATAACTGCGGACAAGGCAACGTGCGCCGCGCTATCCGCAAGTCTGGCTTGTCGAACCCCAACTACTGGCAAGTACGCGACCTGCTGCCTCGCGAAACCCGCAACTACGTTCCACTCTACATCGCCACCACTCTCGTTACGGTTAACCGCGTCCAATACGGCTTCGTCGACGACTCCGTTCAGTTTCACCCGCCGTATGAGTACGACGTCGTTACCATCGACGAGCCTACTACCATTAGCGCCCTAGCTACGTGCGTCGACATCGCCGTCGACTCCCTCAAGCTTCTCAACCCCGAAATCGTTCGCCACTGCACCCCGCCGTCGTCGCAACCCTACAAGCTGAAAATTCCTAAAGGGGCATCGCAAGACTTTGCACGACGCTTTGCGACGTTGTCCGACGACGAGCGCCGCCCATGGACCAATCACACGGTAAACCGCGGCGAAACGCTGGCTTCGATTGCACGACGCTATGGCGTGCCCGCTGCCGATGTGGCTACCATCAATGGCCTGCAGGGATTCCGTACCAAGCTCCAGCGCGGCCGCACACTGCGTATACCAGTCGTGGCCCGCTCGGCAGACGCTTCGCTGGCTGCAGTTGCAACAACACCGTCAGCCCCTGGACAACCCGTCACAGCGACGCCGTCGCCCGCCACAGCGCAAGCCGACGTGACTCCAACCAACGAGAACCCTTCGACGACCGCACCTGCAACCGCTACGGCCATTAAATCTGCAAGTTCGACGGTGAACCACATCGTTGTACCAGGCGACAACCTCTCGGCCATCGCACGCCGATACGGCGTGCGCCTTGCCGACCTGCGTATCTGGAACGACATTCCATACGACCGCGACGCGATCACGATTGGCGACACCCTTGTTGTAGCCGTTACCGATGTAGCCCGCCCTCAGCAAGGCGTCGAACGCATTCGCGTAACACGAAACGTCCAGCATAACGTAACCCGCGGCGAGTCGGTCGTTTCCATCGCCAATCTGTACGGCACCACAGCCGAGCGCCTCCTGCAGCTCAACAACATGCGCTCTAACGCCTCCCTGCGCGCCGGCACGTCCATCACCGTCGAAACCTCCCTTGCAAAAAGCGAAGTGGCCGCCATCCAGCGTGCTACGCCAACCGGTAAGCCCACTATCCATAAGGTCAAGCGCGGTGAATCACTCAGTGCCATTGCCGCCACCTATGGCGTGCAAGAAGCCGATGTGGTTCGGTGGAATGCCGACGTCGTTTCTGGCTCCTCCGTCTTTGCCGGTTCCAAACTCAAGATCTACACCGAATCGCCACAAAAGGGCAGCGCACAGCCCGCCAGCGGTAAGCGGCCACCGAAGTCGTACCGCGTTCGCCGTGGCGACACTCTTACCGATATCGCCGATAAGTTCGGTGTGTCTGTCGAGTCTATCCGCGCTAAGAATCGCTCGTTGCGGTCGACCGACGTCCTGAAGGCTGGTCAGACCATCCGCCTTCAGTAATTTTGTCGTCCATGCATGCAATCATCCCAGTGGCCGGAATCGGTACTCGACTCCGGCCCTTTACGCATACACTCCCCAAGGTGCTGGTTAACGTAGCCGGTAAGCCCATCCTTGGTCACATCCTCGACGCACTTATCGAGCAAGGCGTAACAAGCGCAACCATCATCACGGGCTATAAGGGCGACCTCGTAGAATCGTACGTCCGAACCGCCTATTCGCTTAACGTCACCTTCGTTGAACAAAACGAAATGCATGGCCTTGGCCACGCAATCTGGGTGGCGCGCGAGTCGCTGAATACCGAACCCGTTCTGATCATTCTTGGCGACACCGTCTTCGACGTCGACCTTAGCGTCCTCAACACGTCGGCGTTCTCGTCGCTCGGCGTCAAACACGTCGACGATCCCCGCCGCTTCGGCGTCGTCGTCACCGAAGGTGGCTTCGTTACACGCCTCGTCGAAAAGCCCGAGGTGCCCGTCTCCACCATGGCCATCGTTGGCCTGTATTACATCAACAACCCCTCGCTGTTGCGCGACTGTCTCGACCACCTTATCAGCAGCGACATCCGCACGAAGGGCGAATACCAACTTACCGACGCGCTCCAACTTATGGTCGATCGCGGCGAGAAGTTCACCACCTTTACCGTCGAAGGCTGGCACGACTGCGGCAAGCCCGAGACGCTCCTCGAAACCAATCGATTTCTACTCAAACGTAATGCCCAGCCCACCTCGCCGCCGGGCTGCGTTGTGGTCCCCCCTGCCCACATCGACCCTTCAGCTATCGTCGAGCACAGTGTTATTGGCCCCAATGCCACCGTCTCGAAAGGGGCGGTCGTGCGAAACAGCATTATTCGGGACAGCATCGTGTGCGACAATGCCATTGTGAGCGATATCACGTTGGAGTCGAGTATCATTGGCGACAATGCCGAAGTAAGCGGCCGCTTTGCCACCATCAATCTTGGCGACGCCTCGGTGGTTCGCCTTTCACAGTAACCGTACGACTACGCTCTCTCTTCCACCTGCCGTTGTTACATGAGCACATACATCTTTACATCCGAGTCCGTTTCCGAAGGCCATCCCGATAAGGTCTGCGACCAGGTATCCGACGCCGTCCTCGACGCCGTGTTAGGCGCCGACCCCACAGGCCGTGTTGCCTGCGAGTGCTTTGCCACCACGGGTATGATCGTGGTTGGCGGCGAGATTACCACGCACACCTACATCGACCTGCCCGACATCGTGCGCGGCGTTATTCGCGACATTGGCTACACCAAGGCCGAATACCGCTTCGATGCCGATTCCTGTGCCGTTATCAACGTCATCAACAAGCAGTCGCCCGATATTGCCCAAGGGGTCGATACCGGCGGCGCCGGCGACCAGGGCATGATGTTCGGCTATGCTACCAACGAGCTGCGCCAGGTGTTGCCCAACGACGAGTCCTACATGCCGGCGGCGATTCACTTTTCGCATGCCTTGGTAAAGCGCCTTGCCGACCTACGCAAGGCCGGCGACAGCCGCATGCCATACCTTGCCCCCGATGCCAAGGCCCAGGTTAGCATCAAGTATTCCGATGCGGGCGAAATCCTGGGCATTACTGCCGTGGTGGTGTCGACGCAGCACGACGCTGCTGCCGAACACTTTACCATCGACCGCGACGTACGCGAATACGTTGTGCCACAGGTACTACCTGCGCAATTGTTGTCGAACGACACCGCCTACCACGTCAACCCTACGGGTAAGTTTGTTGTTGGTGGGCCGCACGGCGACACCGGCCTTACCGGCCGCAAGATTATCGTAGACACCTACGGTGGTCGTGCGCCGCATGGCGGCGGAGCGTTTTCGGGTAAGGACCCTACAAAGGTCGACCGCTCTGCGGCCTACTTTGCACGCTACCTTGCCAAGAACATCGTGGCTGCCGGCATCGCTCGCGAGTGCACCATTCAAGTGGCCTACGCCATTGGCGTTGTTCAACCCGTAAGCATCAACGTCGATACGAACGGCACCAGCAGCGTACCAAACAGCGTGATTGCCGACTTCATTGCGCACAACATCGACCTAAGTCCTGCCGGCATCATTGCCAAGCTTGGGCTTCGCGCTCCGCTCTATCGGGCATCGGCGGCTTACGGACATTTTGGCCGTGCCGAATTCCCTTGGGAACGCTTAGACCTAACGGACTTGTTTTCGCGGGGCTTGGCATAACGCCAAAGCGTAAGCCGGTGCCCCCTATCACAAACGCACACGTAACTCTCAATCCTACAATGGCAACTACAACGAAGAAAAAGACAGCCAAGGCCACAAATGGCACGGCAAAGAACGGATCGAGCAAGGGCTTAGACGTGCCTGCATCGGTAACGAAGGGAACCGTAGCATACAAGGCACGCGCCTATGCGGTAAAGGACATGGCGCTGGCCGAATGGGGCCGCAAGGAAATCCGACTGGCCGAAGCGGAAATGCCCGGCTTGATGTCGCTCCGCGACGAATACAAGGGCAAGAAGCCCCTTAAGGGCGCCCGCATTGCTGGATGTTTGCACATGACCATCCAAACGGCTGTGCTTATTGAGACGCTGATTGATTTGGGTGCCGAAGTGCAGTGGAGTAGCTGCAACATCTTCTCGACGCAAGATCATGCAGCGGCTGCCATTGCCAAGGCAGGTATTCCTGTGTTTGCTTGGAAGGGCATGAACGAGCACGAGTTTGACTGGTGTATCGAGCAGACCTTGTTCTTTGGCAAGGATGGACGTCCGCTAAATATGATTTTGGACGACGGCGGCGATTTGACGAACATGGTGTTCGACAAATATCCGCACCTCGTTGAGGGGATTCGTGGATTGAGCGAAGAAACCACAACGGGTGTGATGCGCCTGTACGAACGTATGAAGGCAGGTACATTGCCAATGCCAGCGATTAACGTCAACGATTCCGTTACCAAGAGCAAATTCGACAACAAGTACGGCTGCAAGGAATCCTGTGTTGACGCCATTCGGCGTGCCACGGATATCATGATGGCTGGCAAGGTTGCAGTTGTGGCAGGATATGGCGATGTAGGCAAGGGTTCGGCAGCTTCGCTGCGTGGCGCAGGCGCCCGGGTAATCGTCACGGAAATCGACCCCATTTGCGCACTACAAGCGGCTATGGACGGATATGCCGTCAAGCGCATGGACAAGGCCATCAAGGAGGCCGACATTGTGATTACAGCCACGGGCAATAAGAACATCATTACGGAGCGCCACTTCCGCGCTATGAAGGACAAGACCATTGTTGCCAACATTGGCCATTTCGACAACGAAATCGACATGGCATGGTTAAACAAGGCCTACGGCAAGACGAAGGTCGAGGTAAAGCCCCAAGTTGATTTGTACAACGTGGACGGCAAGGAAATTATCATTCTAGCCGAGGGGCGCTTGGTGAACCTTGGTTGTGCCACTGGACACCCATCGTTTGTGATGTCGAATTCGTTCACCAATCAAGTGCTTGCGCAGATCGAATTGTGGTTAAACTCTAGCAAGTACGAGAACCAAGTATACGTACTACCCAAGCATCTCGACGAAAAGGTAGCGCGTTTGCATTTGAAGAAGATTGGTGTGGAGCTTGAGACGCTCACGCCAGACCAAGCCGACTACATTGGCGTACCCGTGAAGGGTCCGTTTAAGCCCGATTATTATCGGTATTGATGTGTTGCCGTATCGGCAGAGTTAGCATCAACAGTCGAAAGAAGAAAAAAAAGCGGCCCTTGTGGCCGCTTTTTTTTTGATGTGGGAGCAAGAATACACCACATATACCCAACGCCTGGCCGTGGGCACGTAGATGCTGAGCTAGGCGGTACGGTGTAGCCGACTGTGCACTCAAAGCAAAAGATTGAAGCCAAAATGGATCGAAGCGTTGTTAGAACTTATACGCTTGCCGCCAATCAGAGCATCGCGGAACCTAGACCTGCGATATTCGACAGAGATCCACTGGTTGGAAAACCCTAAACCGTAGGTATCAACAACGAATCGGCCAGCAACAGATTGAGTCTCCCACGTGTCCGCTTGGGTAACGACATCTCGACTACCGTTTACAAACGATACACCCAATCCATATCGAAGAGTTAGTCCAGCAATGGGTTCACGAATCATCACGTAGCCACTTCGTATCTGTCCGCTAGCATCTTTGAGGTCGCCAATACCTACATTTCCGAACGCAACAAGATCGTAACCTACTTCGCACCACGGCATTGGGCGAATACCGATCATCGCATTCAGGGAATTCCCGATAATGGCAGCCTGTGTAATAGGTCCTACGAACCCATATCTCATTGATATGGCAACCACCCACGAATCGCGATTCTGCGATTTCGAACCTACGAGTCCACGTGGCCAGTCGAGACCTGCAAAGCTCAACGCAAGTGAATCGTGGACTGCTATCAAACTATCCGTTAGGTCCTTCCTCATTGTCCGAAACACTCCAACACTTTCCAAATGTCGATCGCAACCCGTTAGATGGTCGACGGGGTGAAAGACGTGGTTAAACAGATTCAGTAGGGCAGTTGGATTATAGTGCGGTCGAACATGACTCCACAACACAACGGAATCCGATTCTATTCTTATGCCATGTCGCCTGCGAGTATCTAGGTCAAGCGAGAACTCCCTCGCAGTCGATTGTTGATTTACGGCTAACGTGTCATTAGTTGACACATCAATCACGCGGGCGCCAGGTTTAATGCTAACTGTATAGGCCTTCTGCGTAAAGTCCGAAAACAGACTAGCGCATCCTGTGGCTGTGCACAGAATGCCAATGGTTAGCAGGTAGTGAAGTAGCTTGTTCACAAGGGGTAGCCGCGAGTACCGTGGTAATATCGAACATGGCTGGGAACCGCATCTACTGCCCATTCATGCCCACAGCCCATCCCTGCGCCGTTAGATTTGCTTGAGGGGCGGGGCGCACCGTCTACGAAGCCGTATAAATGACGATTCCCACGCGGCGAATATGTTCTAGCAGTGGTTGGTAAACGATGTGCTCGATGGATTGCAGTTCGAAGCGCTGGGGCAGGGGCAGGTCGTCAAGTTCAGCCGCGATAGACTGTGCAGGAAGCGGCGGTACACAACCTGTTACGGCGATATCGATGTCTGAACGTTCCGTGTGTGTACCTTTCGCTCTACTACCAAACAGCACTGCAGTTCGCACTTCTGCATGTTGCTGCAGCACACTGCGTATCGATGCCAACGTTTCTTCGGAAAGGGGAGCTGCCTTCATTCCGACATCCGATGGGCTAAGAAGGCGTGCAGTTGTTGTAGTGCATCGAGGTACCGCAGGTGAATTGCCTCAACTGCCTGTTCGAAGTTAGAGCGGTTATATGTGTGCGACAGGAGATTACGATGGTCGAGCATATCGATCCACACCTTGCCATCAGCAAGAATCTTCGCTGCAAATGCCTCTTTGATTGTCTGCCGTGGGGCAATAGTATCGAGGTTAACCCCGGAATGCTGCAGGTAGTCTTTCAGGCACTTCCACGCCAGTTCAAAGCAGAACTCGAAACGTTGTGCTGCGCCCTCTTTTTCCAACTGATTCAGAGCATGGGGTCCGTTCGCCATGGCTTCGCGCAATAGCCCGAGGGAAGCATCGAAGCTTTCGAAGCGTTGCTTCCATCGTATATCGTGCCATTCGTTCATGCGATAAAGATACAGGATTTGCAGCATTCGTTGGGAAGCGTTCTCGCCGGTGCACCACACGTACCCATGGTTGTGGCGGTGCCACAACACACAAGTAGGGGCGGCCCCCCGTGGCCGCCCATGCGTGGGGCGGCGCGCCGTGGCCGCCCATGCGTGGGGTGGCGCGCCGTGGCCGCCCATGCGTGGGGTGGCGCGCCGCAATCAACGTGCGATCGCACCCGCCATCCTGCACCCGCCCTGAAGGGCGGGCCTAGGCGAGGAACCACATTCCAACCCGCCCTGAAGGGCGGGCGTGGCGGGCGCAACGCACTGCTCACCCCCCGGCCCCCTCTCGAGTTCGAGAGGGGGTGCCTAGATGAGTGCGCATAGCTACCCAGATGTGCTTTGGCATGAAACAGCCCGCGATGCAACCGTGGGAGAAATGGCTATTTTGGCACGGCTCATGACTCGCTCGCTGTTATCGTTGCCCCTTTATCAGATTCGCCAGTTGGCGGCAGAGGAATTGCAAGCTAGGCTGCGGGCAGCAGCCCCGGCAGAGCAGACATTAGCCTACGGACTCGGAAGCTAGTAAGTAGCCGTGCCTAGATAGTTCCTTCTTCACAATCGCTGAGTTAATCCAGTAAGCCATCTTCTTTGCGTAGAAGACTCTTCCAGCAATCTCAATTTGCTGCATATCATAGCTATTTCGTGCCTTAGGACGTATGTGGTAGTACGATGTACTCCTAAGTGCATAAATCGTCTCGAAATCAGCACGAGAAATGGCACTTTTAATGCATTGCCAAAACTCGTACCCTTCATCAACGGCAGCCGACGGCAAAGACCAGAAGAACACCCCCCGGAATACTGGCTCGCTACTACGTGTATCACGATTAAATACGAGCACGAGAAAGCGGCTGGTCAAAACTCCATGAAGATACGATTCCTCCCAATCCTCCGTCAAAACTGAGCGGTATTTTATTTGGCTAAAGGACATACTCTCCGGCAGTACCTTTCCACCTATAGTCGTGACAGTCTTCACACTAAGACCCGACTTAACAAACTCAGCGACTTCGTCATCAGCACTCATGCCAAGCATAAGCTTGACAAGAATACTAGCCCAGTTCTTGGCGCTTGACACTGGACGATTGAACACTCTAAACAACTCCGTCTTCTTCATGCCAACGTATCGTTTCACTCTCTCAACAACCATCTCATCGAGGCTCAGTTCAGTCTCTTGTGCTGTAGCACGCTTTCTCAATGAAGTTGGACTGACTACTGTCTGCCCTAAATGTCTCCTTATGATGTAGTCTAAGTATGGCCGCTTTATGCAGAAAGCCCTTCGCATTGCTGGCACGTCAGAAAAAGGCTGACCAACTGTATCGGATGAATCAGCGCCCTTCGTTGCCGCAGCGATATATGACGTCTGGCTCTCACTAAGCAGATGTGCCTCACCATTCCTAATCTTAGATTGTATCCACGCCCAGTCCTCTTCGAAAACCTCCTTATCTTCCGGCGGAATTTGGTAGACAAAAGACGTGACAAATCGTCGTTGGCAAACATGAACGCTCTTCTCATACTGATAGACCATAATGAGCAAACTCGCATTCTTTTTGACAAAGGCACTGGTATAGAATGTCTCGTTCGGAATCTCGTTAAAGTCAATCATTGACAGCGTAAGCCGTTCTTTCGCGATGTACTTCGATTGACGAGTCGTTGGCAGCAAGCCTGTAGTTTTTAGTTCGAGACAAGCATGAACGAAATCAGGTCTGGAGTCGTTGTTCGCCTTGATTCCGAAGTGCAACTGCTCCACCAACTGACCTAGATTGCCACGACCAGCATTCTCGCTTCCAGCGCACGCGTCAGGATACAACTCTTCTAGTGACCTACCATCAAGCCTTCGTGCATGTTCTAGGATTGACTCTGCGTTGCGCTCATTATAGCCAGTTCTATTGGGCATAGCTCTTGGAGACTTCCTTCAGTAGGGACAATCCGACTCTTGTAACAATACCTACGACTAGAGCATTCCCCATAAGGAAAGCGCGTTTGATGTCTGGTATACCTGCGGTATGATTATCTGGAAACATATTCATTCGCTCTAATTCGATGGGTGTAAGTCGACGAAAGCGTCCTGAGTCAGTCTGAATCACATGCTTGAATCGGGAAGGCGTAGAACCGCCCTCACCGGTGATGATTGTTCTGCCCGGTTTGTCGAGTGAATCAGGGAAAGCCATGCTTCCTTCAGAGTACATGTAAGAGTGACCATTCGCCTTTGATACCCGTTCGATGGTCTTTGTACCTTTTAGATACTCCCATTGAGGAAGTTGTACTTCATCGATAAAAAACTCGTCTGGTACGAGCTCATCTGGTTCGATGATGTCTCGTAGCACCGTAACTGGTCCGCGGTAACATGGCATAACGTCAGCTGAAAAGTACTCACGTTCAATCATGACGCCAGCGTTTGCGAACGGCTGAGCATTGTAATTGTCTCTGTTGAACTCATTCGTAAGGAACGCCAAATCACCATCTAGATGCTCCGGGAAGAGTGCTCTTGAAGACTTCAGTACACATGGCAAGGAATCAGCCAGTACGCCCTGTGAAACAATCCATTCATGCTTTGATTCCGTAGAACTAAGTCGCTTGTAAAGATCCGTTGATGTGTGATAAGCAAAGAAGAAGACCCGACGGCGACGTTGAGGCATCCCGTAATCTGCAGCATTTATCACACGCCATTCCACGGCGTATCCGAGATCTGACAATGAGGCAAGCATGATTGCGAAGTCTCGCCCTCTTTGCTTAGCTGGCGACTTTAGCAACCTATCAACATTCTCTAAAAACAGGTACTTTGCCTTATGCGGACCCTTTTCGGAAAGAATGCGATGGATATCCCACCAGAGCACTCCTTTCTGACCAACGATTCCTGCCGACTGCGACAACGTCTTTGCGACCGAGTAGTCTTGGCATGGAAATCCACCAACGAGCAAATCGTGGTCAGGAATCGCGTCCGTAGGATACGTCGTGATGTTGGCGTTGGAGTGCCCCTCACTGCCAAAACGTCGGCAGTAAATCTCAGAGGCATACTGTCTTTTAACTCCGGGCTCCCACTGCGAGCTAAAAATAGTACGGAATGTCGCACTATCTGCTCGCTCCAATCCCAGTCGGAACCCACCAACGCCAGCGAATAACTCTGCGACGCGAATGACAGTGCTGTCGTTAGCGCTTGATGTCCGCATCCAGTGCGTCGCACCGTCAGCAAACGGTTCAAGCCGTTCTCGAACTTTCATAGTGAATCTACGGTATACTGTGTCGTGATTGCAGTTCGGCAACCACTGAAATCTTTCGCGAGCATACGCAACATGCTCTACGAGTCACCCGACAAGATACGAACAGGCGATCATGTACTAAGGCACTTGAGATCTTGCTTGTCGGTTCGACTTGGCGCCTGCCTTTGCAACGGTGCACTCCGATACTGATTTCGAGCTCCATCTCATGCCTTCTAAAGCGCTAATTAGAACATTGTCGATTGACGATGGCAATTGAAACCGCCGCGATTGGAGATCTCGGCCTTGAGGAGTCAGACCCAGATTCCTCATGGTGAAGTCAGCCCTCCACCACCCCCTACCTATTCATCCACCACAGTGTTGCGTTGCGAGCGGCTGCGAAGGTAACCCATACGAGGTACGGCACGAGCAGCCATGCGGCGGCGGAGCATAAGAGGAGAGAGATGAGAAGTGCTTGGTAGGAGGGCACGAATTCCATCCGCCTACCCACTACACCACGTATCGAAGAAAACACTAGTTTTGGCAATGAGATACTGCACAGCTCTCCTTGCCCTTGCCCTTTTGGTTGGCTCACTACGGGCTCAGCCGCAACTACGCTTAGAACAAACGGGCTTGCCGCCCGCCGTCGGCAGCCTTCTTCAGGTTGGCGATATGGTGTTCCAGACTACATATCGAGGCCTCTATGCGTTCGAGAACGAGACGCGCTCGTGGCGCTTCGTTGGCAAAGCCAGCACGAGTTTAATCGGATCTGCTTGGACCGTTCATCCGAACGGCTTCGTCGTTATTCCATCGGACGTTAGAACCATCGAGTTCGACGCCAAATCCGAGTCGATCACAGTCCACGACGGCATTCGATTTGATGCGCGACTGTCGGACACCTTAGTTGCTCGACTTGATGTTGACCATTTATCACCAACGGCAAAACGTCTTCGTTTGGCTTGGCTTCGGTGGCCGTCGATGGACACTGCCCGTGTTGACGTTCAGGAGATAGACGCCGAACAGGCGTACAATTTCATCATCCCCTGTTTCGACGGCTCGCTCATAGCCGTTACCTCATCGGGAGTCTGCCGTTTTCACTACGATCGAGCGCCCGTTGTGACTCCGATTTCTGGCGGTATCAACTCCGATAGGCACTACGTCTACTCTGACGTCGACAGAACGCATATTGCTCTCACTGGCAGAAACCACCTAGTGTACTCGGCCGATGTGTTCGACAACTACGTGCCTTTCGCGACTCTTCACTCGGATTCAATCAACCAAGTACGAGTATCTGCCAGCCCGTACACCATGTTCGTTGCGCATGGTAGAACGGTTGAGCGCTTTGATGTTCTCAGCGGCAACCGCATGATATTGCGCCAGAACCTACCGTCACGCTTTCGCAATTTCGCCGCACAAGGCGACACCGTCGTCATTAGCATTATTGATTCTGTCCTGCTTGTTTCACCTGAACAGACAATCCTCGCCAACGAAGGATTGCCAGTCAGGCCCCTAGCCCGGATAACTTCGTTATCCAACGGGCTCGTTGCTGCAGGCGCAGCAGAAGTGCTTGTTAAGCCCTCTGCTGGCGAATGGGAAACCATTCGCTTTGGTTCAGAGGAATCTGTATTTCGAAATACTCCTCAGCATAGCTCGATAATTCCTATGGGTGGGAAGTCGATTGATGACTTCGTCGTACTTGCCGGCGACGCCGTCGTGCACGTAAACCCGCGCCCCTTGATCGAGAAGATCGACTATGGCTATCCTGGCTACAACTTCCGTGGCGTTCACACAAAGGCCGGCCTATCGTACTTTACAATGCTCTATGCAGTCGATGGCCTGGCTTGTGGAACGAATCAAGTTTCGTGGGTGTCGGGCAACTCGCCGATTCGTACCATTCTATGCAAGGATGACCTTCGAACATTCATGGTGTTTAACGACAGCGACTACGTAGCCCTTACTCGCGAAGGCATAGCGTGGCGCACGGTAAACGGCGACCTCGACAACTGGACGTCGATTACAACACCAGAGATCGCTTCGGTGAACATCATGCGAACGTCAACCAAGGGCAACAACGGCCTTGCATCCGTTTATGGCTTTATGATGTGGACGCACGATGCTGGGCAAACATGGAGCCACGAAGAAGGTGATGTTCAATATTCTGCGATTACAACCAACGGCGACGTTTTTACCGTTCGTACGTCAGACAACCAAGACTCTGCCTTGGTTATCGAAGTACGCGCCAACAACCTCACAACCGTCATGGCTGTGTATTCGCTTGACGATCTGCCTGGCCCGACCATGGAACTTCGAGACGTTGCCTACGACGATACCGAGCAGCGCCTTTACATCACCACAAATTCGTGGACTGCTTCGATTCCCATCGTTACGTCAAGTGTCCACACCTACAACCAGCAAGCGATGCCATCCACCTTGTTCCCGCATGGACTTTACGATGTGTTTGGTCGTTACGTCGCCCAAGACGAACAATCCATTGCCTCTGCTGGCCTCTACTTCCGCGTCGATTCAAGCGGCGTTACGCGGCTGATTATCGCGCGTTAGCAGATAGGTGGCCAGGCCATGGGCGCAACGGCACAAGCCATCAGAACAGGATGTTAAAGCCAACGTGAATCGAGCTGTTCCTTCCGCCAGTCAAGGTGCTACCTATCATGGCCTGGCGGAACGCATCCTCTCGAATCTCTACCGAAACCCACTGGTTCGAAAAGCCAATACCGTAGCTATCGACAACAAATCGGCCTGACACACCCTCCTGTATCACTGGTTCTAAGGGGTCATCGGTTACGTTGCCGATGTCACGGAAGCCCGAAATCGACGTTGCGCCGATTCCATAGCGAAACGTGAAGCCAAAAATGGGTTCGCGAATCAGAACGTACCCACTGTGTATCATGCCACTGGCATTAACGACATCTCCTATTCCGTGACCGTAATAACCAACGTAGTCGTAGCCAGCTTCGCACCATGGTGTAGGCCGAAGGCCAAGAGCTGCGTTTACCGAGCTGCTTCGGACCCCATCGCTTTGTGAAAAAACAAAGACATCAAAACGAACTGTCGCCGAAAGAAGCCATGTGTCACGATTCTGTGGTCCACGCATGCCTAAACCGCGAGGAACGTCGAGCCCATCATACTCCCTAGCAAGCGAGTCGAACAACTCTCGCGTACTGTCCGCAACCTCATCACGACGAAAGTTGTACGCCCCAGCAGTCGCGTGATAACGGTCGCAGCCGGAAGCATGATCGATAGGATGCAGGATAACGTTCATGAGGTTCAGCAGAGCAAGTGCGTTATACTCGGGCCGTATCAGTCTCCATGCGACCGTTGAGTCTGACTCAATACGCAGTCCATACCGCCAGCGGGTATCGATATCAACGCTCAACTCTCGAACAACAGCACTGTCGTTTATCGCCAGTGTATCGTTCGTAGCAACATCTATGACTCGCGCTCCCGGCTCGACATAGATGTTGTACGGTCTTTGCGTAAACCCCGAGAACACGGTGGCGCATCCTGTGGCTGCACACAGAATTACAATATGTAGCAGATGGTAGAACAGTTGCTTCACATGTTGCCGTGGATACCATGGCAAGATAGAACATCGCTGGGTGTTGTCAAGGTGGCCAGGCCAAGTGGTTGGCCACGATGTGCCGTGGCAAGCAGCAACAAAGCGCTACTTCCAGACTTGTTGCCATGCACGAAACTCATCAGGATGAATATCAAACCGTGCGAAATTTCCTTCGTGCAGGGCCGACGTCTCCGCCAACCCCACAGTACCTACGGCACAGCCACGTCGCTATGCGAAGCATGTCTCTGCGTACTTTCGCGCCATGCAAACCTTGCTCGAACGCGCCGATGACGCCATCTTAGGTATCCGCAAGCCCCAGCTCGATGCTCTTGTGGCTTCGCTCGACGCAGCCGTCGACCCATCATGGCTTCCCGCATTGCTTGAACTGGAACGCCTGTGCGCACAACGCAACGCCATCCCCGCACGCACGCTGTTCGCATCGCTTCAGGCAGCGCCCCCTTCCCAATGGCCAATAGCGTTGCAGTACCGCGCCGTGACAGGATGGGCGCAGTTCCTTGCCGAAGCATCAGAAACCGACGAAGCACTGCAACTCCTGCAGGACCTAGATGCCAACACTATCCCCCACCCTGGCTATAAGGCACGCGCCCTGCGTACGCTGGCGCTGTGTGCTACGCAGCAAGGACGTTACGACGACGCCCAGGAACTTGCCGAACAAGCGCTAGCCCTCTACGAAACGCTCCCATATCCCGCCCCCCTTGGCAATGCCCTTTCCGAGCTGTCTACCATTTTTAGCCGTAAGGGGCAACTGGCAAACGCTGTGCGCATGCAGTTTCGTGCCTACGAGACGTTTACGGCGATGGGTAGTCCGATAGCAACGGCTATCGCCCTGCTAAACCTTGGTGTGATGTATGGCGAAACCGGAAATCGCGAGGTGGCGCGAACGTATTTCGAACAGGTACGGACGATTGACACGGTCGACGATACAGAGCGCTTTGCTGCGTATGCTGCCTTGAACATCGGATCGATGCACCTCGAAGATGGACACGCAGAACAAGCTGCCACCGAACTGCTCGTGGCCGAGCAGCTTAGCACATCCAACAACCAATGGGCAATGGCTACGGGCGCCCGCCGTGGTTTAGCTGCCGCCTATCGCATGCTGGGCGACCTTGCTGCGGCACAACAATGGCTGCTCCAAGCAGAACATGCCCTAGCACTCGCACCTAACGAACCACAGCGCATAACCCACGTCATCGAAGAAGCTCGGCTGGCGCTTGCCCTTGGTAACGTCGATACGTCGATCGAACTTCTTGAGCCACTCGTGGATAGCGCTCGCGCTCGCGACGATGTGTCGACCCTGCTGCGCTGCCTTGCCGAGCTCCATGGCGCCTACTCCGCTACCAACAAGCCACAGCAGGCATATCAAGCACTCCTAGAACGCACACAGCTTGAAGCCAACGTTACCAACACGGCGGCGCAACAACAGTTAGCCCTCTTCACCGTTGAGCGCGAACGCGACGAAGAACGGCGCACAGCCCAGCGCGAGCGGGCCCTCCTCCATTCGGTGATGCCAGGATCCATCGCCGACAGAATCCTGGCCGGCGAACGCCGCATCGCCGACGTGCATCAGCACGTCTCCATCTTGTTTGCCGACCTGGTGGGCTTTACCACCATGGCACAACACCTCGAGCCACAGCAAGTGTTAGACCTCATAGAGCGCCTGTTTGCTCAGTTCGATGCCGTGGTCGAACAGCATGGCTTGGTGCGTATCAAGACCATTGGCGATGCCTACATGGCGGTTGCCAACCTTCCAGAACCCATTAACCAACCCACGGCTCAGGCGGCACGCTGCGCCCTAGCCATGATGCACGCTGTAGCTCATGACAGTAGTGGCTTGCAAGTCCGCCTGGGGCTGCACACGGGTCCGGTAGTTGCCGGCGTTATCGGCGCCAATAGACCCATGTACGACGTCTGGGGCGACACCGTCAACGTGGCCTCGCGCATGGAAAGCAGTAGCGAGCCCGGACGTATCCACATCAGCGAAGCGTTTGCCAACGCTCTTGCCGGTGCCCCCTTCTCGATTGTTGAAAGGGGCACCGTAAACATCAAGGGCAAAGGCGACATGACAACCTATTGGTTGGAGGGACAGTGAGGACGTTGGACGAGATTCGATTCGACATCAACCAGGCACTGTCGACGAATGCAACCGATGCACTTAGCGATCTAGCTCAAGAGCTACGACAGCACAACACGCCACAGTCTACGGCTGCCGCCGAAAATGCCCTAGGTGCAGCCCACACGATGGTAGGTGACGTAGCAACGGCTTTGGAACACTACGAGAAGGCGATTTCGCTGTACAAAGGGCTTGGCGACAATGCGCACCTTGCCAATGTGACCACGAACGTTGGCAACGTTTACATGCAAACTGGCGACTACGGCCTAGCCATGGAGCACTTTCGACGTGCACTCGACGTGCACGAAGAACTTGGCAATCGCAAGAGTGCCGCTAACACAATTTGCAACATTGGCAGCATCTTGTACTTGGTGGGCGACTATCCTGGTGCCGTAGAATACCTGCAACGTGCAAGCAGCATGTACGAAGATCTTGGAGAGCGTGCAGGCCTAGCCCTCGTTGTTGGCAACATCGGCGGCGTCCTTCTCGAGACCGGTGAATATGCATCTGCGTTAGAACACCTGCAAACAGCGTTAGCCATCCATGACGAAGTTGGCGACCGATTTGGCGCTGCACGCACAGTAGCGAATGTGGGTGCCGCCTTCCAAGCTTTGGGTAATCACGACAAAGCGATGGAATACTGCCAGCGCGCTTTTGCCGAGCAAGAGGCCTTGGGCGATCGTACCGGCGTTGCGAGTACTCTAGGCAGCATGATTGAACTGCGATTGGCAGAAGGTTCGATCGACGAGGCGACACAGTTGCTAGATGTGCAGGCAAGCCACGATATCATCGAGCCACAGGTTCTGGCCAAACATTGGTACAATCGCGCAAAGGTGGCCGAGGCTAACAACGACCTTGATGCGACGAAACGTCACATGGAACACGCTCTTGCGATTGTTACAGAGGCGGGCGCACGCTCGGACATGTGCATGTATCACAAAGCCCTGCGCGACCTAACCCAGCAGCGCAATGACTTTCCGGGATACATTGCCCACAACAACGAATACCTGCGCATTACCGAAGAAATCCGCGGCAAGGATGCCACGCAAAAGATGGCCATGCTTGAAGCCGATAAACGCATAGCCGCCGAACGCGCCGAAAAGGAAAAACACCGAGCCCTGCTCTACAACACGTTGCCCCCTTCCATTGCCGACAGAGTGCTGCGGGGCGAAGTGGTGAACGACGCAATCGATATGGCCGCAATCATGTTTATGGACATGGTAGGGTTCACTACGATGTCGTCGGGCATGGCCCCCAGCAACGTTGTTACACTGCTCAGTTCGATCTTCTCTGCCTGCGACGCCATCATGGCCGAACACGGCCTGATGAAGATCAAAACGATTGGCGACTCCTACATGGCGGCAGCGTTTGCCCAGCCCGATGCACTTGCACAGGCCGCACGCGCAGCATTGCAGACACTCTCCACGATTACTCGCCTACATCCCGAAATCGTTGTCCGCATAGGCCTGCATTGTGGTCCTGTAACAGCCGGCGTCATCGGCATCGAACGCCTGCAGTACGACGTCTGGGGCGACACCGTCAACGTGGCCTCGCGCATGGAAAGCACCGGCGAGCCCGGCCGTATCCACATCAGCGAAGCCTTTGCCAACACTCTTGCCGGTGCCCCCTTCTCGATTGTTGAAAGGGGCACCGTGAACATCAAGGGCAAAGGCGACATGACAACCTATTGGTTGGAGGGACCCGCCACGTGAACCACCGCACCTTTGAGGAGTTACGCAAGGACGTAGCCGATGCCATGAGCATCAACGACCCGGCCCTGCTGCAGCAGCTTGCTAACGACATAGAGATCTACGACCTGGACGAAGCACGCGCCGTTGCCGAGAATGCGCGAGGTGTAGCCAACGTCTACCTTGGCGATTTTCAGCGCGCACTCAATCACTGCCTCGCCGCTCTTGACCTGTACGTGGGCATACATCACGCAGCAGGTATTGCGGCCGTATCTGGCAACGTAGGCAACATCTACAAGATCACGGGCGACTATCCGCGAGCACTCGAGTACCTGCGCCGCGCCTTCGATCTACACGAGGCACAGGGCAATCGCTCTGCCATGGCCGCAGCCATTGGTAACATTGGCATCGTCTACCTTAACACCTCGAATTATCCGCAAGCTCTCGAACATTTTCGCCAAGCGTTCGATATCCAGTCCGATCTCAATGCCAGCACCAGCATGGCATTGCTCATTGGCAACATCGGCAACGTTTATACGCTTACTGGCGACGTTGCCCAAGCACTCGAACACTATCACCGCGCACTCGACTTACATCGCATCAATGGCGACCGAACCAACGAAGCCGTGGTTTTGGGGAACATCGGAAGTTTGCACTCTAGCACTGGCAATCATCGGCAGGCGATCGAGTTTTTTCGCCAGTCGATTGATTTACATAAAGCGATAGGCGCAACGAATGCTACTGCGTCGGTAACCGGTAGTCTGTGTAGATCTCTCATTCTATCTGGTGATGTCGATGCGGCCAGCCAGCAGCTTGCCGCATTGGATACGATGGAGATAGGAGCTCCTCAAGGACGCATCACACGTCTAGAAATGCACGGTCTAATGGCCGAGATCAACGGCGACCTTGATGCCGCATTCGACGCCTACCATCGCGCCCTTGCCGAGGCAACATTGTTCGATGACCACGACAAAGAAGCGAGCATCCACAAAGCCCTGCGCGACCTAACCCAGCAGCGCAATGACTTTCCGGGATACATTGCCCACAACAACGAATACTTGCGCATTACCGAAGAAATCCGCGGCAAGGATGCCACGCAAAAGATGGCCATGCTTGAAGCCGATAAACGCATAGCCGCCGAACGCGCCGAAAAGGAAAAACACCGAGCCCTGCTCTAC
>JALHPC010000002.1:87242-143627 GCA_022842685.1 Candidatus Kapaibacterium sp. | reverse complement strand
GGCGGGATTTGAACCCACGACCCCCACTACCCCAAAGTGGTGCGCTACCGGGCTGCGCTACACGCCGAAGGGCGCAAAGATACGGAATGATGCTGTTGTAAGCCTAGTCGATTCGTACCACAGGCAATGTAACCGCCGGCGTTTGCGCAACACCAATAAACAACCCGATGCCCTGCCCCTCGACGTTGAAGTATGGATTCGCACCGCCAAACCCAAAGCCATCGTTTGAACCGCCACGCGGACGATCAAGAAAACGGATGAAATTCTCGTCGGCGTGGTTGAGGCGTACCCGTAAACTGTCCGGTAATCGACTGTACGGATCGTTGTCGTTAACGTAGGTACTGAACAACGGAACCGCAACTTGCTCGAGATTCGTGGTGTCGCCTCGACGCACGGCATTGTACGGTGTCCAAAACTCCATGGGTACGATGTCATATGGCTCGAATCGTCCAAAGTCGTCGTTCTGTACCCAAACAACTCCCGCCTGATACATCCGAACGATGGCCTCAACAACATACATGCGCCCCCCGCCCGGCTCCCAGTCGTCTGGCTGCTCGGCACGACGTGCCTGCAATCGTATGATCTCCGGCATTGGGGGTACCGTCGTGCGAGCCACTGCGTCCATACCCTGAGCCTTGACACGAAGTGTGGCCGACTTCCCCGCCCACGACGTCAGCCGCGGAAGCGCATATCCACCTGGCAGCGTATCAATGGGTGGACATTGTACAACCTGCCCATCAACCTCGATCGTAACTGTAGCATTGCGCAGCGAAGCCGATTCAACACTTACCGCAGCATCAACAGGAAGCGTCTGCGACAACCACACAATCGTGTCACTACCCCTACCAAGAAAGGCATTAACCACAATTCGCTTGTCATATGGTAGGTCCACATTAACAACCTCTTCGCATCCGATAAGGGTCAATGCAAACATACATGGAAGCACGATGGAGAGGAGGCGATGCATACTGCGAGGTGCAAATCTACGAAGGTATGGGCGGCGGTTCGTTCGTTGTGACGGGCAACGCGTCAAAACGAAAATCGCAATCCAACGGTGGGAATAATTGGAAATAACGTTAATTGCTTAATGACCTTTCGATATTCGCCGGTGGCGTCGTCAAAACTGTAGTCCGTGTATAAAGCAAAGGGGTTTCGGCGGTTGTAGGCGTTGTATACGTTGAGACTTAGCTCGAACGGCAAACCAAACCATGTGTATTCATGCAAGAACTGAAGGTCAAGCTTGTGAAAGGCCGCTAAGCGAAAACCGTTGCGGTCGGTGAACAAGTCGACAGCGTTCGGCGACGACCACGGCACGTTGTGCGGTGACGTAAGATATTGCCCAGCCGGCATGGTATAAGCCTGGCCTGTGCCGTATTGCCACGTTGCACCAAAACGCCACGATTCTCCAAGTCGATATTGCAAGGTTAGCGACACGTCGTGACGCCTGTCGTAGCGCGGTGGGAAACGACGTCCGTTATTCAAGTCGGCAAACAACCTGTCGGTCCACGCAAGTGTATAGCCCAGCCATCCCGTAAATGCACCCGCCTGCTTTTGCAGGAATAACTCCACACCGTAGGCACGACCTTGGCCCGCAGTAAACTGCGACTCCAAGGGGACTCCAAGAGTAAACTCGGCATCGTCGCGGTACTCGTACAAATTGTCCATGTGCTTATAATAGGCCTCAGCCGTAAACCGCCATGCGCCATCATCGTCCAACTGCGTTTGCATGCCCAACACCCCTTGCACACTGCGGCTTGGCTGGATGTTTTGCGTACTGGGAAACCAGACGTCCGTGGGAAGGCTAACGTCGTTGCGCGTGATGAGGTGCAAAAACTGATGCGCAACCGCAAACGACGCCGTAAGGGCCGTCGTGGGCGTTACGTCGTGCGCAAGGCTTACGCGCGGTTCAAACCGCACCCAACCGCCCTGCTGAAACCAGTATAGACGCCCGCCAAGATTGGCTCGCCATGCGTCCGCTATGGTCCATTCATCTTGCACAAACAAGGCAGCGTCGATGGCCTCCAGACGTGCTGTGTTTACCGGACCGCCGAAAGCGGCAGAGCCGCTAACGCCGCTCGTGAAGGCGTGATGCGTAACGTCGATGCCGGCCTTGACGGCATGGTCGGTAGCGGCAGCCCACTGCAGCTCGCTACGTAAGGTGTAGTCGCGAATGCGCGAATCGGTGGTAAACCGGAAGGTATTGTTAACGCCACGCCGTTCGCGTAGGTCGACGCCAAAGTCATAGTCGGTATAAATGGCACTCGTAGACAAAAACAGGTCGTCCGACAATAGCCGCGTCCAGCGTATGTTGGCCGTGGCATTGCCCCAGCCAACGTCGATGCTGTTCGACTCGCTTGGCTCGGATGCCAGCACGTCGCGACCAAAATAGCCACTCACGTAGAGTCGGTCGCGATCGCCGAGCTTGCGATTGATTTTTACGTTGAGGTCGTAAAAGTAGTACGTTGGCATCTCTTCGGTGGGCGATGTAAATAGCCCCACAAGGATGTCGGCATAGAACCTCCTACCCGAAATCATAAACGTCGTTTGCGGATCGATGGGCCCGTCGATGGAAAGTCCCGAGGCAATCATACTGATATGTCCGTTGCCCTTTATCCGCTCGGCGTTGCCTTCTTTCATCGTCATGTCGAGCACACTTGATAGTCGTCCGCCGTATTCCGCAGGGAAAGCCCCCTTGATGAGCTTGATGTCGCGCAAGGCGTCGGCATGGAAGGCCGACAGAAACCCGCCCAGGTGGCTTGGATTATAGACGGTCACACCGTCAAGCAAAATCAGATTTTGGTCGGGCGAACCACCGCGCACGTAAAGGCCGGCGGTGAGTTCCGACGACGCCTTAACGCCCGGCAGGAGTTGCAGCACTCGAAACACGTCGACTTCGCCGCCAAAGGACGGCATTTCTTTGATAAACGCTGGCGACACGGTCACGGTGCTAATGCGGTCGAGCGCGCGCTCGCCGCGTTCGGCTTCAACCACGACGGCGCGCGAAGCGATAGCCCGCGAGGCAAGGTCGACGTCGAGCCGCACCGTCGTCGTCGTGTCGCTAATCACCACGGCCGTCACCGTAGGCGTATAACCCACGGCCGTCACTACCACCGCATAGCGTCCTACCGATGCCCCTTTCAGCGAGTAGAAACCATACCGGTTGGTGTAGGTGCCGCGCTCGGCCTTGCGCCCAGGAACGAGCGAGTCGCGATGCAAGGCAATGGTTGCGCCAACGACGGCTTCGCCACTGCCCTGCTCGCGTACCGTGCCCGAAATAACGACGGTAGAGGCCATGGCCGCGGGAAGACCAACTACAGATACGAACAACACGATCCACATGATCATGTGGACCGTCAGCAATCGGCTACTTGACATTGTTACGAAGATACAAGTCTCTACGTCGCTGTAAAACCGCTGTACATGGTAAGTTTGACTGGCCGCCAACGGTTTTCCAACTGCACTGGAGATACAGCATGTGCCGATTGCTTTTGTACATCTTCCTAATCCTCGTTAGCACTCGAGCGTTATGGTCAACAGACTTCGTTGCCGAGAGTCTTGTTGTAACAGAAGTCTCGCCCGGTGTGTTTGGGTTCAGCGTCACGGTACATAACAACAATGTTCTCGACGACACCTACTCACTTCGTATCGACGTCTATAAGGCAGGGAGTGAGACTAGCATTTGGTCGACGACCGTAGAACGCCCTTTGCTAGCTTCGTTCCAGCGTCGCGTCGACGAAATAGCCCAACGATTTACGACCGTTGATGACACGTCGTATGTTGCCGAAGTTAATATTGAGTACGAGGCTGACGTTGACCCAACAAACAATTCGCGTCGTACGACCTTTCAGTACGTTCGTGAAGTGGATGACCGGTGCCGCACGTCGCGGCGCTGGCATGCTGGAACACCCTTTCGAATTGTCAAAAATTTGACGGTGTTTCCTGACAGGAAACAGCTCTATAACAAGCTACGGCCTGGAGACGTAATCGCGATTTCTGCCGACGTTCGTGACGAAGATGTGATGATTCAGAACTGCGGATGTGGAGAGGCCGACACGTCAGTTACGTACGGCACGTTCCCAGATGAAGTTCAATACGAGTGGAGTTTAAAAGGCAAAGGTAGGCTTGTTACTGGCAGGACGCCAACTACTGAACAACGTCAGGTATTTGCTAATACCGTCCTCTATCAAATTCCCGAATGCGATACGCTCGTTTCGTTTAATTCCTTTGATAAGGTTGAGATTTCCCTTACCGTTCGGAACGCTGGTAGTACGCTTGCCTTTGATGCTCCGTTAACTGGCAAGGTTGTCTTGGACTTCAATATTGGCAGAGACCCTGGCGATCCGATTCCCGAAGGCGCCGAGCGATTCCGCAATGCCTACTTCGTCCATGTTCACCACATCGACACGCTTTCGCCGATATCGAATCCCGCTCCAACGCTTGGAACTGCGTCGTCGTGCATTCCTCGTCCACCACGTATTCGACCAGGAACAGGCATCCAGGTCACCGATTATATCGGCGATGGACTCCTACGTACGATGCATGCCGAGACCCCGAACCTTTGTCCTGAGTACCTGTCGCTTTATACCGCTCCCGATGCCGTGGACCTTGATTCAGCCATCGTTGTCTGTGCTGGCTCATCGGGTGCCTGTTTTGTTGCCGACACAATACGTACCGTCCACACAGACGCAGTTGAGTACCATTGGGATATCGTGAGTGGTCCATCTCGCATCGTAGGGCCAACCGTTGGTCAGAGCGTCGCAATTCACAGATCACGTACGGCGAACTCGATTGTGCGATGCCGAATTCGCAACTCCGAACGGAGCGAAGCGCAAGACCCTGAAGTCGTCATTCTCGACACCATTGCTGCCGTTGGGTCACCGGTTGCCTACGTTGCCAAGGGCGATGATGATGGCATTTCGATTGGACTGGTAGCCCAGCGTGCATACCGCGGAATACTCAAGTGGATGGAGTATTCTGTTGACGAGACCGACGAAGTGTACCCTGGGCATTCGTTCCTTATCCAAGACATTTACGACGTTCTTAAATCTCGACTTGAGGGCGCAGGCTACCGAGTTATCGAAGCTGACACTGTACGCCCAAATGACATTTCCACGATACTTGCGTTTCCATGCGTAAAGCACTTTGCGTTCGCAGGTCATGGCTCGTCTGGGTCGCTTACTACATCGCGCTACTTTGACAGCAACCGTAAGAAGTTTCGGAACGAAACCTATCAGGCAACTGCGATTACGAATGTTGCCAGGACACAATTTCAGTGCTCGAAGCATCCGTACCTTCGAAGACTGTCACTTATGGCATGCGAATCTTCAAAGGTGGCTTGGGATAATCGCTTGCTCATGGGCGATATGATTGGATGGGCACACGCTACCAATATCGTCAAAGCACTTGCTTGGACAAGGGCGTTCTTTTGGCCGGACGCAATCATCAACACCATAGATTAAGGGACAATCATCATGAAAACACGAATTCTATCGATTGTCCTACTTGGCCTTCTCATCACAGCCGTACCGGCAGCCTCGCAGCGCCCCCTACAGCGAGTGGATAGTGATGGTTTTGGTGGATGTACATTGCTCGATGTTGTTACCTTGTCCTCAGGAACACTTGTTGCCTGTGGCGACAGAAATACAGTTATTCGATCCGTCGATGACGGCCAAACGTGGCAGCGTATACAAACTCCTGCAACCTTCTTAACGACGTTTCACGCCTGTGCAGCCCTTCAGAACAGTGTTTGGTGTGTTGGAGAAGGGGGCACCGCAATACGTTCAACGGATGATGGGCAGACATGGCAGCTCGCACCCTCGTTTGGTGCCGACGTCTACGACGTAGCAGCGCGCGGCAGCGCCGCCTGCGCCGTGGGCGCTGGCGGCAGAACATGGCTGTCAACTGATGCTGGACAGACGTGGGCGTTACACCAGCTGCCGAGTACCGATACAGTAACGTTGTATGGCGTGACGATTCGTGAAGATCAGACAGTGGTTGCCGTTGGCGAAGGATCTACGATTGCTTCGCGCGCTTCGAATGCTAACGCTTGGACGATTTCGCAGTTGGAAATCCTTGCAACACTGCGGTCAATTGCCTATGCGACGAACCCAGTTGGCTACGTTGTAGCCACTTCGGCTGTGTTAAGAACGACTGACGGCGGAGCCACTTGGACGCCCATTTTTATTGCCCCTGAATCTGATGCAGATGTTGAATCACTCGTAAACATCTACGTTACACAGGATCGAAAAGCTATCGTTACAGGATCGACTGGCGGTGCACTCTTGCTTTCGACTGGAACTGGTAGTATGGCTCCCATATCTACGAGCGATTCAACCCAGCTTCTATCCGTTACGCGTACCTCCGGAGCCATCGTTGCCGTTGGAGCTGATGGCCGCATTGCCCGTTCATCAGATGCTGACGGATCATCCTGGACGGACGTCGGTGGGCAGTATAGTCCGCTCCTGCTGACGGTTGCCCACACACCTACTCAGTTCTCAGCCGCCGGCACCAATGCTCGACTGTTGCTCAACGCCACAGCTGCACCATTGACGTGCAGCTCATGCCCAACCGACTCGGCTCTACTTGGTTCCGCTGTTGGGCCTTTCGGTACAATCGTGAGCGTTTCGTCAGGAGGCGCGTATCGAAGTAACGACGGCTCAATGTGGGAACGCATTCCAACACTCGATGGCTACCATCTTACGGCATTACGTGCCTACGGCTCAACAGTCTGGGGGGCTGGAAGGTCAAGCATCGTTCGAAGCACTGATGGCCAGACGTTCGCACAGGTTGCCCAAGTGGCAAACGGTTCGTTTACAGGAGTTGCCAGTAATCAGCAAGGCACGGTTGTGGCATCGTTGTTCACGGGTGGATTGCTTCGCTCAACAAATGATGGCACCACTTGGAACGATGCAGCCGCACCAGACAACATTCGGTTGACAGACGTTGCCTGTGCCGGCCCAAATGAGTTTATTGCCGTTGGTGTTGAGGGCACCTTCCTACGGTCTGTAGATGGCGGACAGACGTTTAGTCGCGATGTTGCTATAGGTCGACACAGCATGTTCACCTCTGTCTCGGCCGATGTCTCTACTGGATCTGTTGCCGCTGTCACAACCGAGGGAGACATACTCTATCGTGCCAACCGCGATGCCCCTTGGCAACTCCAGCGAACAGCAACCGTGCTTAGTAGCGTTTCGGTCGCTGGCAACACGCTGTTTGCTGTTGGAGCCGGCGGGAGTGTTTTTCGCATTGACATGGAAACACAAACCAGCATTGGCTACACAGCACCATCGCGTCTCCATGTACGCCCGAATCCGGCAAACGGCCCCTTCATCGTTTCGATTCCCCCGCTGACGTCACGTGTGGAACTTCGAATTGTAAGCACCTCGGGTAGCACACTCTATGTAACGTCAGTCTCGGATGGCGATACCGAAGTTCGCGTCAACCCGCTACTGCTGCCCATCGGGGCACATGCTATCCAACTTGTTGGTTCCAATGGCAGCGTGATTGCTCAGGCTTCCATTGTGCTGTTGCGCTAAACATTCACTTGCACTCACACTTCGCCTAGTTCCACTGCCTTGGATCGATCGCCTACTCACATTGGGGCACGATTGGACCAATTACAACCATGCCCTTGGGAGAACATGGGCAAGTACCGCATGCGCCGCGGATTGCCCGTTATCCCATGGTGGTCGTATTTCTGACGAGCCACACCGAACCTTATACCTATGCGCAGGATTATCGAATGTATCTGGCAGCTGTTTTGAACGCCGTCCCTGTTCTATTCTATGCCTCGGTGTTAGCGGCCACCCCCTATCACACTCATGAATGTGATACTCTACGATCCAATAGTGCCGCAAGTATTGGTTTCTTAACGAACGAACATACTGTATTGGCGAACCCTAGTCAAGATCGGACTACCTCGTCGCCTATCGTCAATCCCGACAACCCTGCAACACCGGACGCAGCGATGCTGTACCTGGAACGCTGCTGGCGCAATCAAGCCCAGGGCCTGGCAAACACAACGCTGACCGTCTCGTTCAGTGAATCGGCAAGGAGACTGTATCACAGTTTCGCGCCATGGCAAACGATGCACACGAAGAGCCAAGGTGTAGCATCTATCTCGCGTGATTTGTTCGTTAAGAACGATACGATAACGAGTAAGGGCAAGAGTTATGCGTCAATGGTAGCGTATACCGGCAAGGGACTCTTGAGCCAACGTCACGGAGCAAGCAAACCCTCGAGTGTTAGACGCAAAGACGTTGATGACTACTTACTAACGACCTGTAGATACACGCCTTCCTTCCTGCTCCATCACGCGATGACTAACGCGAATAGCGTTTCTTGTTCCGCTGCTGATGGCCTAGCGACATACAAACTCCTTGTTAACGGAGACACAACAACGTTGTTTATCGATACAGTGTCAAACCTCATTCAGAAAGTCGAAACGCTTCACTACAACGAACTGTACGGCGATGTTCTAACAGTATTCACCTACAGTGCAACAATCGTTGTCTCCAACATTAACATCCCTCGACATATCGTTATCAGCGGGACGAACGGAATTGTCCGTGATACCATTGAGATAGCCCACTCCGCTCTTTCAACTGCACCTATGGATTTCCAGAAGGCACTGATCGACACTGTGATACATGAAGAGAAGCCCAGAGAGCTGTCAGAGGTCGTGGCCGAGAAGTTCACAGAGAACATACATTTCCTGCACCTTAAACACTCAGACTCAAGGAGTCTCGTAGTAGCCTTTCGAGATTTTCTTTTTGTAGCAGAGGCCCCGCTAAACAGCGTCAATGGCGAACTCATTATCAAGAAGGCACACGAACTATATCCAAATAAACCGATCAAGTACTTTGCGTACGGGCACTTCCACAACTGGTATGTTGGTGGCGCGCGACCATTCGTGGCGGAAGGGGCGACCATACTTGCACCTAAGCCAAGTAGTGAGTATGTATCGTACATTTTGCAGACAAACCACAGCTCACAGCCCGACCGACTGAGCACGTCTACTAGAAAACCTTCGATTACGACATTTACGGACAGCCTGCGCATTGGCGATGGCGAATTCGAAATAGTGCTTTACCTGATCGGCGAGAAGTCTAAACACACGATTGACTATGTTGTCTTTTACTTGCCGAGCGAAAAACTGCTCTTTCAGGGCGACCTATCATGGATTAGCGCTGATGGCGACGTGAAGCCCGCGAGCGATAGACAGGTAGGATTATATGCAGCTATCAAGGAGCTCAACCTTGATGTGCAGATCATAAAACAGTCTTGGCCGATAGAAGGTCACAACGTCAAAAACACCATCCCATTTTCGGAACTCGAGAAGTCAGTTCTTACGAGATAGATCCGTGGTGGACGAATACCGGCTGCAAGTCGACATTACTCTGCCTCTAGCGCCAATGGCTACATACGAGCATGCACCACTAGCCCTGCCACCACGCCCACAGCCAACCCACCTAGGTGAGCGTCGTGCCCTATGCCGTCGTTCAATTTCTTCATGCCGTACAAGCTGTAGGCCACATAAAACAATCCGAATATCCACGCTGGAATGTCTACAGGCACAAACATCACCCGCATTGGCATGGTTGGCGATAACACAATCGACATTGCCAAAACGGCACTTACTCCGCCGGAAGCACCTACGGCACGGTACTGCGCTGTACGACGGTTGCGCGCCAGTCCAGCCAGTGAACCGCATATAACTCCGGCAGCATAGACTGTTGCGGTCGCAGGACCTCCCAGCAGAAGCTCTAACAGCGAGCCAAGGTTGTACAACACCCACATATTGATGGCTAGGTGCATGTAGTCGCCATGAACGAGGGCCGACGTAACTACACGCCACCACTCGCCACGTTCTACGGTTGCTGTAGCGTCCAGCATGAGTTGCACAAACAATCCATACCGCTTAAACGCAACGATCGTGACTGCCGCAGTGGCAATCACGATCGTTAATGTCCATAGTTGAAGGGGCATCGTGGTTACTGGCCGCTCAGCATCTCGTTAACACTTATGGCCGATGATGGGATGCCAAGCTTACGCTCGAGCTCGTCGATTTTGCCATAGACCATGTTCGCGGCCTGCCGCGTGCCCTCGTCTTGCGCATTAAGCGAATACTTCGACTGCAAGCCTCGCGCAATATTGAGTGCTTTCTTGAGGTCGCCCGAGCGCTCCGCCTTGAGCACTTCCAATTCGTCGATTCGATAGAACAGCGCGGCGTCCTTACCCATCTTCGCCATGAGTGTACGATAGAAGTTCGCCGCCTCGGCCCAACGCCCAAGAACAGTACTGGCTTCGGCGCCGAGTACTTCCGGACTAAAGTTGGCATCGTAACGACGTTCGCGTACGGCCAAGTCGGGATCCTCGATGTACTGATTCGATAGTCGTACCAAACGTTCAGCGCAGGCCTTGGCCTGTTCGGCGTTGCCCCCTATATCGAACATGTTCATTAGGCGACGCTCAAGGGCGGCATCCATGGGGAACTGGTCGGGCGAAATAAGCTTGTTCATCGTAGTCAACACCTTCATGGCCTTGACGGTGTCGCGCGAACCATACATCAAATACGAAGCGTATCGATAGTAGGTGTTGCGATAATTAAGAAGATAGCCACGGTGCACGTCGTCGTAATAGACCTTGGGGTTGGCAAGGTTGCGGAATTTCATGCCGTAACGCTGCGTGGTGTAATGCACGTCGTCGGGCAATACTTCTAGAAGCGACTTGTCGGTAACCTCTTCGTTAACACCTGTGCCAATAACACTGCTTTGTGGTACAGGGCATACACGATAGCACAAACCTTCTAGACGGCAGTATTTACCAAGTCCGGTGAATTCATCTGTACGCTCTGGGTCGCCCACCGACGAGCTGAAGTAAATGGGGCGTGAGAGCTTGGTCTGCTTCACGATGTCGATAACCAATTTATGCTGCACACCGCGCAAAAAGCGCGGATTAGGATCGTTCGGGTCGCCACCATATTGGCGTCCCGTTACCGTCCATCGCATCTGCGGATTCGCCAACAGTGCAGGGTCGTTGGTAAACTTCGCCATCACCTTGGGGTCGACATCGGCAACGATTTCCTCGGCAGGCAGGAAGTCGTACGTCAGGGCCTTGGGGTCTGTTTCTGGCACCATTAGCGATTCATCGCTAAACGACAATGGAAGTTTCTTAGCACCCCAGGGTTCGCGGTTTTTAAGTTGTTCGACGTACCAAATTGTCTGTCCAAGCGACAGGTTCACAATTCGCACATCGCGGCGCACACCAGCAACGTCTTGCAGGTACCACACGGGGAAGGTGTCGTTATCGCCATTGGTAAAAATAATGGCGTCTTGTTCTACCGACTGCAGAATATTATACGCATAGTCGAACGCCAAATAATTCCCTGCCCGGCTATGAATAAACCATCCTTGCCACGCCATGTTAAGGGGCACCGCCACAAGCACAGCGGCAAAAATGCCGCCGCTGGCGGCGATGTTTTGGCGCACCTGCTGCATTAGGGCAAAGGCGCCTACGCCAATCCACATAGCCCACACCATGAACGAAGCCGTATAGAAGTAGTCACGCTCGCGTGGCTGAGGGTTCTGCTGATTCTGCTGAATGGCCGCCAGCACGCCGGTAAACAGAAATAGAATCAGGAATATCGTGGCAATCTTCCAGTCTTTGCGGAAATGGAACACCAGTCCAATGAGTCCCATCAACAGCGGAATGGCATAGAAGTTAATCGGAAAATGCGCCTCGTAACCAGTTTGGAAGTTCCAGTCGCGCACCTCGTTAGCCCTTGTGAAGGGTCCTGCAGCCGGGGCGTCCTGCACATCGCTCACCCTACCGGAGAAGTTCCACATGAAGTATCGTAGGTACATGTGGTCGATCTGATAATTCCACAGGTAGTGAAACTCGGCGGCCGTATTTGTGCGCCAGTTACTGTAGTCCGGCATGCTTACTTGCGAGCCATCGTTGCGCTTTACGCGCTTGTACGGCGGTGGCGTCCACGGGCCCGACTTACGATAGGCCGCTTGGAAGCGTTCTTCTTGCTGATAGCGGCGTGGCCACGTGGGGGCTTTGCCATACTGTTCGCGGCCGAGGTACGAAACCAGCTTGTCGAGATTATCGGGCTTATTCTCGTTCATCGGCGGATTCGAGTTGGCACGAATCAGCAGCTGCGTATACGTGCTATAGCCCGCCATCAGCAGCAGGAAGGCCGAGCATGACAACGCAAGAACATGACGCTCGGCCTTTTTGGCCCACCACATACCGTAGGCCGCGGCACCAAGAAGCACGACGGCGAGGGCCGTAAACATCACGTTGTCGGTAATCATCCACTCGTCAGACTCGGTGCGCCAGAAGTTGCCGGCAAGCAACGCTGGATAGCGCAGAATGACGCCGTTGTACACAGCCAAGAAGATCACTACACCGATAACCATGGTAAGGGCAACGCCCTTAACAGACAGTGGATACTTGCGGACGTAGACCAGGCCGGCAATCGAGAAAATGGTAAGGATAGACAGAAGGTGAACGCCGATCGACAGACCGATCAGGTACGTTATCAGCAACAGATATCGTTCTGCCTGTGGCTCGTCGGCATGTTCATGCCACACCATCATCAGCCACACGATGAGTGTTACAAACAGCTGCGAAGCGGCATACACTTCGGATTCGACAGCATTAAACCAGAACGTGTCTGAAAACGCGAATGCCAATGCCCCAACAAAGCCAGAGCCGTAGACGAGCAAGGCGTTCTTCACATCGCCAAGATCTTCGCGATAAAAGTTGCGAATCACGCGCACCGTGATAAAGTACAGCAGCCATATCGACAGGGCCGACGACACCACACTTAGCAAGTTTACGCGCCATCCTGGATCGCCGATAGGCAGCAGGTGGAACACCTTACCCAACATTAGGAACAGCGGGGCTCCTGGGGGGTGCGGCACCTGTTGGTGTACGGCAGCAGCAGTAAACTCACCGCAGTCCCAAAACGGCACCGTTGGCTGTGCCGTAAGCATGTAGGTAACAAACGATATCAGCAGGGCCACTAGGCCAAATCCCCAGTGTAGCGATCGATTGGTGTTGTTCATGAGCAAGGATAATGGTTCATCGGTCGAAGCTGCAAAGGTACGAAAACACGGCGTTGCCGTGGGCCAAACCTACAGACCCGGCGTCTCGCTAAACTGCCTCCGGCGGTGGATGAATGGAAATCTTCTAAAGCCGCAGGAGGCGGTTCCGACCGGAGGCCGGGGCCGGAGTCGTCCTCGTGCTGGAGCAGCGGTAATGCCAGAGGCAAGGCTGCACGTGGGGAGGCGTGTCAACTCTTGGCATGGTTTACTACGATTACACACCGCGCGCAGCGCATAACGCCAACGCCCCTTATCCGAAACCGAATAAGGGGCGTTGTGTGAAAGCGATCGAATGGAGGGATTAGCGCGAGTAGTATTCGATAACGAGTGGTACTTCGCACACAATGGGCACCTCTTCGCGTGGGGGCAAGTAGAGGTACTTGGCCGTAAAGTCGGCCTTCGATACGTCGAGGTATGGTGGTGGAGCCGAAGAGCGAATGGCTTCTTGGAAACACTCTAACTTGCGGCTCTTTTCCTTGATGACGATAACGTCGTTGGGTTGTACCTGATACGACGGAATGTTTACACGCTTGCCATTCACGAAGACGTGGCCGTGTGATACATACTGGCGTGCAGCGTAAATCGAGCGGGCAAAGCCAGAGCGCATTACGAGCGAATCCAAGCGGCTTTCGAGCATCTGCACAAGCAAGTCACCCGTGTTACCTACCAAACGCGTGGCCTTGGCCATGTAGTTGGTAAGCTGACGTTCGTGAACGTTGTACTGAACGCGCAACTTCTGCTTTTCGATAAGCTGCTTGGCGAAGTCCGAAAGCTTCGGACGACGGCGGCTGTTGCCATGTTGACCAGGAGCGTGTGGCTTCTTGTCGAGAACTTTTCGTGCCTTGGGAGTAATGGCAAAGCCAAACTTCCGCGACAACCGGACCTTGGGGCCGTTGTACTTCATGTGTACCTCGCTACCCGCTTACGGCGGGGCAATATTGTGAGTGAAAACCGCCCGTGGGGTACGTCCAAACTAGGCGGATTGATTGTCAAGAACAGCAAAGATACGGAAGAGGGTTGACAAAACCATGGAGCGTCGGGTTGTCAAGGGGACGTTATCGTCAGGTCGTCAAGGTGACGGGGTGACGAGGTGACGAGGCAATCCCACAGACCCGGCGTCTCGCCGGGACCGCCTCCGGCGGTGGTTGAATGGACGGTGGGCAATGGCATCGTAGCGTCATTGTGCGAAGCGCACTGCAAAGCGCAGCGGGCTTCAGCCCAATCCCCAGGGTTCTTTAGCCCGTGGTTTCAACCTCGGGACGATGATAAACGACCGCGTAGCGTCCCATGAAATGTCTCGTGCAACGTCCCATGACATGCATATATAACGAACCAACCCGAGCGAAGGGCTCGGGTTGGGGGTAGCATTATGTTCTACTGATTTTGACTAGATTTTGAATCAATACTGCCTAACTAGTAGGTTAAGAACGAACCGGCCATAATGCGAGTAGTCATGTTCCCACTGTTCCTTCGGATGCCGAGTGTGACAGCCCCGCCAATACCTCCAACTCGAATGACACCTGTGATTCGATAGATGCGCTGGTTAGAGTCTGTATCAACGGCCGTGAATGTCGGGGTTGTAGAGTCAAAAAGCCAACTAATTGTCCCACCGTTCGAATGCAAGCCAAGCGATGCGTCTCCACTCGGCAGAGCAATCTGAATGTCTGTATCACCATTAACGTTTGGAGGAGGACCAGCAACTCCTCCGTCGTTGTCAGTTATAAGAACGTACTCAACTGCGTACGATGTATTCGCCGCCGCAGTAAACGTCAGGTCCGTGTTCGTGTAAGTAACATCATTTATGGTACCAGTGTTTCCCACTTGTCGTACAGTTTGTGCTACTCCACCCGTGACCGTTGCCCACTCCAAATTCGTGGGTGTTACAGCATTTGCACGCAACACTTGATTGGCTGTTGGAGCAGCGGCGGGCAACGCAACTGTATACGTGGCTACTCCAGTTGGCGCTTGCAAGCCAACGTATTCCCCACCAGCATCATCAGCAAGTCGAAGTGCTGTTTGCGTGGGAAGCGTAATAGCCGCTGCGCCGCTCTCGGCAACCAGACGAACGTTTGACGTACCACCTGCAATGAGTTGCACATCGACTGCATCTGTCGTACCAATGAGGTTTGCCGATGGGCCAGCCCCAACGAGCGCGTTACCGCCCAAAGCCCAGCCGGTTGCCGTCGACAGCAACGTACCCGACAGATCGCCACTTAGCGACGGTGCTGTAAGCGTCAGCCGATACTGACCTTGCGTAAACGTAAGGCTATTGACAACTGTGTTCTGTGCCGATGCAATGGCCGATGCCGCACAGAGTGCGACGAAGACAGTCGTAAAACGTCTCATGTGGAGATCCAAAGTTTGTTTCCAGTTAGGTTCTTCCTACGGGCGGCAAATCTAGGATACTACCCACGCCTTACTGTCGGTAGTTATTCTCGATATTTCGTAAGTGATAACGCGCAAGGCTTGCTCATGCATTCCTGACATAGACGCAGAGGGTTGCTCCTCGCAATGTCGCGACCATTTCGTCCGCGTGGCTTTCAAGCAGTGGATCGCGCTGAACACTGCTATGGCACATCAGCGTTAGCATGTGTCTACCCCTTAAGGACTTTGTTGGGACTGCAAGGTTGACGTTTGCCTTGGCACAAGAGAAACGAATTCGATGTGCTGGGAACCAACGGTCAACAACCAACAGACCGCTTTGTTATCTAACGGTCCTCTGAATGGGCTCTGAATGAGCTTAGGTCGTCTCGACCCTAGGACTACCACGTACGCATTTCACCCGACTAACCACCGATTCTGCCTGAGGATGCACGTAGAAATCGCCGAGGTAGCGAGTGCATTCGTGCGAATAGCTTTAAACGAACCTGATCGGCGATTCGCAACGTCTACAGACTGCACCCCTGGCACAACCAGCTTCATCGATCATGGTGCGCTTAGCACGGTATGTCTACGCGTCCAGAACGTTGAGAAGCCACAAAAGGCAGTCGACGTTATGGAATGTTGTTTGACGTCACAACGTTCCGCCATCGCCCGAAATACCATATGTACATGGCAGTATCGCTTTGGCCAAGCGTTACGTTCCCGCCTGAGTGAATATTTCCGGAATTCTGTATCTGGACGGAATTTGCAGCTGAACTATATAGAAGAACGACAACTTGCCCTTCTTCTAGGCCGTCCGTAAGCGTAATCGTGGTTGGGCTACCTGGACTATTCGTCAACACAACGAAACTGCTATTGCCTATAGTGACAGTAGTACCAGCAACGCCCACGTCCCAGGCTTTTGGGTGCAGCGATAGACCGCCATTAATATGAAGCTGTGTTGCAGGTGATGAGGTGCGAATACCAACGAAACCCTGCGTGGATCCAGTGCTTCCTTCTACAGTAATACGCGTAGTGGCATCGGTAATGATAGAAACATCGTTGTTGTTGGTTGTACCAACAACACCAGTGCCTATCAAACTCTGCCCTCCCCTTAACAACGCACTACTTGAGGAGAGTAGAACACCCCCTTGTCCGGGAAGGGTCAACGTGACATCTCCCGACAACACGGGCGTTGACAACAGGGCGCGGAACGGACCGCTCGTTAGGTGCTGGCTTGTTACTACAGCGTCCTGTGCCACTAACGACACTACCGAAACAGCAAGTGTAGTGACAAGTATAGAAAGTCTACGATTCATGTTGTTCATCGTCCCTTAGTTATTGTCCTTACGAAACATCGGACGCCAAAGGGCACCATCCCACACCAATGTTGCAACATCTCGGTTATTCAGGACACCACTTCCAGCCGTAAAGTTCGTTAACGTGACTGAGTTAGGTCCTTGATAGGTGACAAAAACTATCTGACCGCTGGTCAACCCAGCTGACAACGTAACGTTTCCAGCATCGGCGATTGCACCGCCTGTCGGATTTTCGATAACGATAAACGACCTATTGCCGACCGTGATCGTACCACCAAGTGCATCAACATCGTCGATCCCGTTGCGCTTTAACGACAAAGCTCCATCAAGCACGAGACTCGTCAGCGGTGTGGCGCTCGAAAGGACGTTTGTGCCGATTTGGACGTTACCCTGTGCAGCACCTGGCATGGCCTCGCCAACAACATGAATAATCCTATTCCCATTAGCAATGATGCCAACGTTGGAAGCATCAGTACTTCCGACCGTAATGGCCTGAGAATTCCCACCTATCACAATGCCACTCGCCGTCGTAAGCAAAGCCCCCGCAGACGTAGGTAGCGTGATCGTTGCATCAGCCCCCAAGACAGGCGCAACCAACGTCGCGCGAAATGCACCGTTCGTAAAGGCAATCGAAGTACACACAGAATTCTGAGCCAAGGCCCCAGAAGCATGAAATACTACATAAAGAAATCCGAGAACGAGACGCATTTTATGCAGCATCAATTATTCCTCCGCATCACTTCACACCATCTCCCATTATACCAAATCAACATAAGCGTATTTCCGGTTTCGAGATTTCGGTTAGCCGTCAGATCAACATTGGGCTCCGTATTTGGCAAGCTCATAGTTTGCGTTGTACTAGCCTGACTGACGATCGTGACGACCTGACCATCTTGAGAACCATCTTCTATCGTAATGGTGGTATTGTCGCCGTAGTTCCCCCCCGCACCGTTCGTGATAACGACGAAGGAACGATTGCCAATGGGAATTCGTATAGGGTCACCCAGCGGGATCGTCTCAATATCAAACTCAGCGGGAGGTTCGGTAGACAATGCACCCGCAATCGATAATCCAGAGCTGTCGGCTGTAGACCCAAGGCTCACATATCCACTACCTTGATTGATGTGCAGTCTCGAAGTACCATTCGTTACTACCTGAATAGACTGAGCGTTGGTGCTCCCTAAGGTCCGATTTGGACCAGCGAGGAGACTCTGTCCACCATTCACCCATGCTTCCGATCCTGAAACCAAACCCGACCCAGATGATGGCAGGGTCAACGTTACATCCGATGACAACACCGGTGCCACTAGTGTTGCTCGATACGTCCCACTGCTAATTGATAGCGACTGAACGACCGAGTGTTGGGCACTAACCACTGTCGTAGTAACAGCCAGTAAAGCAATCGTTGCAAAGAGCCTCTCAAATGTCTGCATAGTTTCTTACATCACGTTGTGCGGTCCAATAGACACCGCGGTTCTTCCTTACGTTGTACAAAAGTACGCTTGGGGCCCGCAGTCTAGACTGGCGCAGCACAAAGCTCCGCGAATGTTATCGCATCGTAAACTGGCAATTCGAACTGTGAAGGCATACGAAACTACATGCGGGATATCGAGAGAGTGCGAATTCACGTACAATCGTCAAGTCGGACTAATTATTTACAAAACTCGTTTCATACCATACCCCCGCATACCAGATTAACGTCAGCGTGTCGTTAGTCCCTAAATTCCGATTGGCTGCCCCCAGTTCCAGACTAGCGGCAGCATCCTGAAACTGGATATTCTGGGCACCGTTGCTTCTAATAATGAGGACGTGTCCGTCTCGAACTCCATCACTGAGAGTTATTGGGGCGTTGTTAGGGAAGACATCAGCAACACCCATATTCGGATTTCCGATTATCAGAAACGACCGATTTCCAACGGTTACTGTCGCACTACCTGCAGCCTCGATATCTATCACCGCTGGCGGACGTACAACCAAACCGCCATCAATATCAACAGATACATCAGGCGCATCGGTTCCCACACCCACCCGTCCATTAGCAGTAATCACCACGTCACTCGATCCCGGCCCGTCGTAATGCAGCGCCCTCGATGTAGTAACGCCCGTGATACCGTCCTGATCGGCAATGTAGACTGCCGTATTTGTTCCAACGCTGGAACCGGCACCAAGACTTGGCGCTTGGACTCGAAGCCCTGTTGTATTCGTCACTGTAGCATTGCTTGCAATCGAGATATTGGCAAACACTCCCGCCGCATTCGTCACATTCGCATCGTCGCCAATGTCAATTGTACCAAACAGTGCCGTGATAAGGGGCAGCGATGCCATGCCGGCCCCACCGGGAGTGACCGTGACGTTGCCAACCGTCCCCACAATGTTGCCCGGTGGATTCGTGGCGTTGGTATTCGAGCTAAAGACTGCCCCGCCACCACCAAAGATGATATCCGAAGATGACAGATCGTTTGTTCCCGCAGGTATTTGCAGGATGCTTACGGTGCCCCCTATCACAGCACCAGCAGGAGGAGTAGATGTGGCATCTAGCGTGGTGGCAACATTTAGACCTGGATGGAAACCGGCAACAGTAGGGTTTAACGTACTGGCCACATGGAGAGGGCTAGTTGGAGTGGTAGTTCCTATGCCCACCCAACCTTGATCGGCACCGGCTGGACCGTTGATGTGCAGCCGCGGTGTTCCTGCCGTAATGACCTGGACGCTTGCGGCGTCCGTAGAACCGAGGGTTCCGCTTCCCGGAAGAAGTGATTGTCCACCAAGTGCCCACACAGTGCCAGACGTCATGATTGTCCCCCCGGTGGTTGGCAGGGTACAGACAACGTTCGAGGTAAGTCCCGAAGCAGTTACCTGCGCCCGGTATGGACCATCCGTTAGAGAAAGGCTCTGCACGACAGAATGTTGAGCAGAGCCAACAACGGCACCAAACAGAATTCCAACAACAATGATTACGCGATCGAACATGCCACGCTCCCTGACAATTTGCTCTCATTCCAAACGAATGACAAAGCTAGGGGTCAGCATATAAGCGTGCATTCGTGATTACACCCCATTTTCGTTTGGGTGATGCCACGTATTTTTTTGCGTTAAGGAGACGGTATGTACGTGTACAGTATTACGTCCACACGTTTCACGCTAATCGATTCGGACAGACGAGAGCAGCACCCAGACTGCTGGTGCAAACTCTGTGTCGTAGATCCACTCGTTCAGGAACACTTGTCCCGACTGAGCATCAGTGGCCGTGCCTGCTGCGCCAGCATCAGTTACACGAGTATTAGCGAAGGTAACGGTAGCGCCGCCTACAACATTCACGACACTAATGCGCGTTGTTAGGCGCTGGCCATCAACGCCTGCAGGAAAGGTCACGTTACGGGTAGTTGCAATCGTGTTTGTTACATTGATCTTCACGTATCGAGTAGTAAATGCCGGTAGCACAATGTCTCCAAGGCTGGCGTCGGCATTCACTGGCAGTGGTGGCGTGTGCACCTCGATGTTGTTCACGTTGAGTCTGCCATTCGTGTTGACAACGCCACCGGCATTGATGACTGAGCTTACAGATGTATTGAAATTACCCTCTGTAACATCGACGGCGATATTCTCTGAACCTCCCGATGCGCCAACAGAGAGCGCCGTTGCCGTTCCTGTACCGTTCGTCGTAGCGACAACCGTTAGGCCGGTAGCGTTTGCATCTGGTGCAGTGCCAATGTTGGTTACCGATGCAATACGGGCACCAACGGCTGGTACAGAAATCGTACTGCTATACTCTAGGTTGAATAGGTGTTGAGCACCATTGCCCAACGTTGATTGTGGTGCTGCAACGCCATAAAGGACAGGCGTACCACCTATTGCTTCGGCAATCGTAACGCGTTCTAAGATGTTTGAACCGGTGTTATACGCCACGAGTTCGCGGCTTGTCATGTCGGCAGCGTCGGGAATACTGCTCGGACTTACGGCTAGAGTCCCTTCCGATACAAACAAGGCATAGTTATCGCCTGTGCTACCCGAAACGTAAAGTTGCAAACCTATATTAGCTAATCCTGATGCACCGGTGACCACCAAATCGATGCCGGTATTATAGCCCGTAGCTCCGCTTGCTCGAACATTAACGGCACTGTTCGTGTTCGCGCCAGCCTGTTCGGCCCGAGCAGAAAGCGCTGTGTTATTTGCTTGGCCTTGCGCAGTGACATCAATACCCAATGCGTCGCTCGTACCCATGGCACTTATACCCGAGGCGATTGCATCTACACGTAATCCAAGCGCCTTACGATCCCCTAGGCCCCCAGCAGCAGTGCTTACGATTCGGGCGCCTATTGCATCGCCACTGGCAGCTCCGTTATACGCGACATCAAACAAGTATGTAGCCCCATCTGCAACGGCTGTGTTAAGGGGCGCCGTTGTGCCATAGGCAACATAGTCGAGCACTGTCGCAGGCACCAAGGCCACCGTGCCAGAAGCATTGGGGAAGGTAATGGTGCGGCTAACAGTCGGATCGGTAATGGCAAACGTCGTGCGGACGTTGTCGTCCGTTGCCCCTTCAAACGAAAGAGGCGATGCACCACGAATCTCACCATTGACGATAATGGCATCGGTAGCTGCCGATCCAAGCGTGGTGGCCTGAAGGAAGGTTGCTCCACCAATAACGCGTACGTCGCCGGCATCAACTACTAGGGCGTTGTTAAACACTCCGCCAGTGGCACTCAACGACAATGCCGTTGACGTGCTTACACCACCGCCGGCTGCAATCGCAAAGATCTGAAGGCCATTGGCAGACGTGCCTGCTGCGGCACCGGCGCTTGACGAGTGAATACGGGCTCCTTGCGCCGCGCCAGTTGGCGATCCGTTATATCGAACATCGAACAACCGAGCTGTGCCATTTGCTACCAACACATCCTGCGGCAGACTTAAGCCATACTCTACAAATCCTGTCGAACCGGGTGGAACCACACCCACCATACCCGTCAAATCAGGGAAGGTAAATGTGCGTGGACCAGTAAGCGTTGGCACCGTTACCGTGCCAATGTTGGCAGCCGTGGTGTTCGTGCCGCGTATCAGCATGTTGCGTACGATGCCATCTTGGGCAACAGCTACAAGACTAGAAGCAAGAAGAGATCCAACGAGTAATAGACTTCGCATACACACTCCGAGAGATAGGTTTTGGCTGACAATTACACGCCTATTGACGCAGCGCAAAAATGCAGCACTTTTCGTCTCTATTTTTAGTTAAAACCACGTACTTTATTATACTCTTCGTGTGTTCGTAATGTCGTCGGACATCTTGAACGTGATGAAGGGACTCTGAGGTGCTCCTCGAGGTGACGGGGTGACATTTACGTCACTACGTCGTTTAAGCGGAAGTACCGCACAAAAAAGCGAAACGGGCTTGCCGCGAATAACGCGACAAGCCCGCCTACGTAATTACATCTTGGGGTGAAGTCCGAGTCAAGTGCTCGTTACTTCGCACCTACTTTCTTCTTTGGGTCAGCTACAACTTGTACACCAGTTTTCGACGGTACAGGATTGCTCTTAAGGGCAGGGATACCGCCCATGCACTGGTTGTAGTCTTCCATTGCTTGTTCGTATGTTGAAGAGAACCCTTGATTCGCATCGCCCTTCTTCGAAACGTCTGGCGTGCGAACAACGTCTGGCGCTTTGCGTCCGCCCGACGAAGAGTTGCGAAGAGCATTGGCAAGGTTACGCGCACAGAGTCGTGGATCGACAGGCTGTGCCTGACCTTGTGCGTCAGCGCCAACCGAGGCGACCACAAGTACAACTAAAAGTGCAAGAGTCTGTTTCATAATGACGTCCTAGGTTTTGCGTATAAATTACTTTGTTGAGGCCGGGGAAGCTGGAGCAGCAGTCACTGTATCTGGCGCACGAAATGCACCGATAATTTTGGTTGACTTAACATCCTTTGTTTCACTCTTGGTTGGCACTTGACGAATTACGTTGTTGTTCGGCAACTCCAAACAATCATACTGATACCCATAAATGAGTTCTTCACGACAACGTAGCGGATCATATTCTTCAAAGAATCCCTGCGCATTGTCTTGAACCTTTGGCTTCGCTGGCCCATTCTTTAGCGACGGCAAGCTGCAGCTCCGATTCATAATCTCGTCATGAGCATTATTCGTACACTGCCTCGTATTCCCTGCAGAAGGCGCCTGAGCAGACATCGAACCTGTTGCTACTATAGCAGCAACAGCAACTACTACTCCTGTGAACCAGTTCATGTTGATGTTCCTTTCGTTTATCTTCTTGAAGCTGTTGCATTGATAACAGCAAACGAGAATGTGGTTGTTTCAGGTTGAATGCAGTCAGCCGTAAGGTTGGCTACACGAAGTTCAATAACACCGTCTTCAATACAAGTAGCATAATTTACCACGAAGCCACTCGGCAGGTGTGACTGCGGCGACGCCATCACCACTGCCCCTTTCAGGGCGCCGGGGATGGAGATGCGGAAGGTATGTTGTTCGTATTCGAAATACTTAGGCATCGTAACACGCTCAACATGGACAATCAAACCGTGAGTAGCTGGAACGCGCACGATGTTGTTACGTTGATTCATGTCGTCACCAAGCATCAACACATCTTGCGTATCCACCCTAGCATCAACCGTCGGATTATTGATTGGAGTTCGAGGGTTGGCAATAATCGGAACCGGATTCGCTACAAACTGCAACGCACCACCAGATCGCTGAATACTGAGTTGCACCGGTAGGCCTTCCGCAACCGACGCTAGCGCTGAAAGATCGAGCGTAAACGGCTGCATAAGCCCCGTCGGCGGAAGAATGGTCATAGCCGACGTGCCTGTACCTACAGTAAGGGAACTGACACAGGCATTCTGAGCTTGTGAACCAATCGTTGTAGCGGCAAGTGCTACGATGACAAGCCAAGCCAACTTCATAATTATAGGTTAATAGTCGTTAGTACGTGCCAACGTCCGTTGATAAACATCATGTGCTTCAGCTGGTTTTGAGCTGTAGTAGTAGGGTATGTATCGAGGATTGCACCACCAGCGTTTGTTGATCTAAGGTCAATTACACCAATAGTTCCCGCGTCACGGACTACGCGAAGGTACAGGACTTCACCCTCTGTACCAGCAGCAAGAGCAACAAAGTTACCAACGCCACCGGCAGGAAGCGTAAGTGTGACTCTCGCAGCATCAATTGCCTGAATAGCATCAGTCGCTGGAGCAACGACTTGATCTTGCAGAATGATTCTAGATGTGTTGCTGAGCTGTACATCACCAGCCGTAACATCAATTGCATTTGCTGCGCCAGTACCAGACGTCGCCGAAACTGAAACGCCCGTACCTGCTGCCGTGCCAGTAGCAACAGCAGCGATGGTTAGACCTGTAGCAGCACTGTTAGCATCGATTGCCGTTGCTTGAATTTGAGCACCATTTACGGCGCCAGTTACAGTGCCACTATATCGAACGTCTAACAAGCGTGTTGAACCTACTCCGACTGTTGACTGAGGTGCTGTAGGACCATAAAGAACAGGTGTACCACCAAGTGCCTCTGCAACGGTAACTCGCTCTATGATGTTCGTCGAGGTATTGTACGTCATCAATTCACGATTCGACATGTCAGCTGCATCGAGAATCGATGTAGCCGCAGCGCGAATCGTACCATTCGTTACATCAAGTGCATGGTTCGAAGTTCCGCCGGATGCAGCAAGTGAAAGACCGACACTTGTACCAGCTGCGTCGGCAACAGATTGGACAGTTAAACCAGTAGAATTGCCACCGGCAAATCCAGCTGCGGATGAAGAAACTCGAGCACCATTGGCGTTGCCTGTGGCCGAGCCGTAAGCCACATCAAAAAGAAATCGTGTGCCATTAGCTACAGCAAGTGTCTGTTGTACGGTAGTGCCATAGTCAACTACGCCAACCGCTGAGGGACTAAGCAAGGCAACAGTTCCTGAGGCATCGGGGAACGTAATTGTTCGTGCTCCAGTAGGGTCTGTGATTGCAAACTCAGTTCTTACATCGTTGTCAGTAGCCCCTTCAAAACGCAATGGTGTTGCGCCTCGAATTTCGCCAGTGAGAATAATTCCATCGGTAGCAGCATTACCGAGTGTTGCTACGCCATTTACACTTAGGTTATTGCCCACGGTGGCGTTGCCAGCGGTAACTGCAAGATCGCCGGCTGTAACAGTAAGATTGCCTGTTGTAACCGTAGCATCACCGGCGGCGATACTGAGACCGCCCGCCGTAATGGTAACTCCACCAGATGTAACTGTGACATTCTGAGCGGAGGTAATACCACCATTCGTCAGGATACGATTCCCGGCTCCTGGATTTAATTCGATGTTGCCTCCTCCATACGCTAATACGCCAGAGCCGTTATCTGTCAGGCTGGCGTCACCTATCGCCGTGCCTGATGTCCAACGCGTCATACGTGTAGCGGTACCTGTTCCCGATACGATATTGCTAATCGTACGAGCCTCAAGATTGTTTGCACCGTTGCGGACGACAAACACGTCACCGGTTGTATATGCAGGTAGGTTTGCAGCGGTTACCGTTGCTGCATTGACCGTGACTTGATCTCCAGCAGCATCACCAAGGACTGTGTTGCCGTTCGCCGTGAGGCTTCCTGTGGCTGTGATGTTACCTGTAACGGTAGCATTACCTGCTGACAACAGTAGATTACCAGAGGTCAGAGTCAAATCGCCAGAGGACAACAACGCATTACCACTTGTAACTGTCAAGCCACCTGCCGTTACAGTCAAACCTCCTGAGGTTACCGTAATGTTTTGTGCGGCTGTGATACCACCATTAGTCAGAATCCGATTACCTGCACCCGGATTAACATTAATGTTGCCACCACCTGGGAAACTAAGTGTGCCAGATCCGTCATCATTCAACGAAGCATCCTGTAACGTATTTCCTGCGCCCCAGCGAGTCATACGTCCGTTAGTGCCTGTTCCGGAAACGACGTTCGCAATTGTTCGTGCTTGAAGTTGGTTTGCGGCGTTTCTTACTACGAACACGTCGCCTGTCGTATACGCAGGCAAATTGTTCGTTACAATCGTGCCGGCGTTGATCGTAACTTGATCACCGGCTACGTCACCAAGAATCGAATTACCATTGGCAGTCAACGTTCCTGTAACTGTTTCATTACCTGTGACGACAACATCGTTATTAAACGTGGCCGTACCTGATATCGTTGCGCCACCGGCAGAAACGAGAAGTCCTCCTGCCGTAACGGTGATTCCACCAGCGCCAACCGAAAGGCCACCTGCGCTAATCGTAATGTTACCAGCTGAAGTGATACCACCGTTCGTTAGAATTCGATTTCCAGCTCCAGGATTAATACTAATATTACCACCTCCTGGGAACGACAGCACACCAGCGCCATCATCGTTAAGGCTGCCATCTTGGATGGTGTTTCCAGCTCCCCAGCGCGTCATTCGGCCATTTGTACCAGTTCCCGTAACGATGTTGTTGATTGTACGACGCTCAAGGGCCGTGCCGTTTCTAACGATAAATTCACTGGCAGTGCCAACCGGTACGTTTGGAGCGCTGATTGTTGCCGCATTGATTGTGACAGCATCACCTGCGGCATTACCAAGCGTAGTGTTGCCATCGATTGTTGTATTGCCCGTGACTGCAACGTTTACTGCCACATTCAGACTGCCATTCGTCGTTACCGCGTTGCCTGCGCCAGGATTTACAACAATATCACCACTTCGTAGAATTTGAAGAGCACCAGTATTCGTTGTAGCTCCGATTGTTATCGGATTAGTGTTGTTATCATTAATCAATACTCCCCCAGTGCCAGAACGGAGTGACAATTGATCGCCAGAAATCAAACGAACGTGATTTGCACCGTTAACAACAACATTTGATGCACCACCCCCTGTAGCTGAAATGTTAACAGAGTTACCAGCACCTGTTGTTGAGATGTCTAAATCTGCGTTCCGTGTGATAGCAGACTGACTAATTGACAAGTCGGCTCCACCACCAGTGTTAATTGTGAGCCCAGTAGTTGCAAGTGATAGCTCTGCGGCACCTGCATCAACATTAAATGTTGCGATCCCTGCCGCATAGCCAATAGCAAGTTCCGTATTAGCAGCTTGACCACCCGATGGTCCGACATGCAGGCTTGAGCCATTTACGTAGAAATCCTGCCAGCGAAGTGCATCGCTTCCTAAGTCGAGCGAATTATCCGCGTTGGGAAGTAGATTGACGGATGAAGTTGCCGTGGCTGATCCGTTTGCAAAAACGAGCCTCGTTGTTCCGCCAGACTCAAGTGCAAAATCATCTGCGCTGTTGGTTCCAACTGTGTACGTGCCACCTCCAGCAAAGGTATTTCCACCAACTAGCCATGCCACTTCGCCAAGTGCCGTGCTTCGAACCTGATTGGTTCCTGTAAGTGTTAGAACTTGGTTGAGGGCGTTGTCGACAAGGATGTTATTAAGCACAAGATCGTTCGTCGTAGCACCAACATCTATAGTAACGTCATTGGCAGCCAAGATTTGTACGGAACCACCCGCTGCTGTGTTACCAATGACGGTCGTACCCGTATTAGCACCACCGTTTACAGTAAGTGCGCCCACAAACTCATGAGTGTCCGTATCGGCGTCTCCGAAAATCGTGTTGCCATCGCCAGAAAACGAAGTGGTTGCATTTTGAACATTTACGCCCATGGTCGTCGCGTCGATACTAATACCAGTCGTTGGTGCTGTAAACGCCCCTCCGCCAATTAGTACACCGAAACCTGTTGCGCCTAGTTCAATGGCGTTAACGGGGGTTGTGGTTTCTCCGATTATGAGACCCGCTGCACTAGCGTCAATGACGGCACCGGTGTTGTTCGATTCCAAAACAAGCGCGGCGGAATTAGTACCACCAGCACGTAGGTATGCACCGATGTTGTTATATGTCGTGTTAATTGCTCCAACTCCTCCAGCGAGGGTTGCAATGTCAACACCACCTGAGCCAATGATACCAACGTTTATCCCAGTACCGGCATTATCAGCATAGTTCATCGAACCGATGTTGAGAGCATCACCACCACCATTAGTGGTTGCGAAGAACTGGCCACCTATGGCGGTCACGTTTGTTCCACCATTGCGAGCTTCACCGATGACACCTGACATAGCCTGAGTGAGGTCCAGTCCACCACCATAGGCGCCATTGTATGTCGCACGACCATCGAGACCGTAGGCGTACGATCCGTCCGTTGTAGCACGACCTGTAACAGCTACTGCGGCCGTTGCTGTTGCCGTATTATTCACGGCAGTGCCTAGAAGGGCCCCTTGAGCGGCACCTCCACTAACGGTACGTGAGCTACTGAGCGTGTAGTTAGCGTTCGATGCATTGCCAACACCTACTGTCTGATTAGCACCGCTAACATGGATGAGTTCATTTGCACCACCATTAACGGTAAAGTACAGTGACTGTCCATCAACGTTGATATATCGCGTTGATGTCAGTGGATTAGTTGTCGCATTTTGACCACCAAGACGATACGCAGCCGTTTGGTACTCAAGGCCCTCTAAAGCCGATCCAGCTAGGCCACCGCGACGAACTTGATTTGTACCGTCTATCCATAGAATATCGCCTGTTACGGCAGCATTTGTGATCCCTGTAAGGATCAAATTCGATGTTCCATCATTGACACCGATTGTAATGTTACCACCAGCACTGCTACCAATGTTCGTTGTGCCAGCGCCAGTACCATTGATGGCTGTGTTTCCAACAATTGTCGCACCACCCGTGGTGACCGACAGATTCCCATTAAGTGTGGCACCTGCAAACGTTGGCGTTGCACCTGTGTGGATGTTCTGCGGAAGTGACAACGTAATGGAACCAGCCCCAAGAGCTACGCTTATTTGATTAACAGTCCCAGTAATCGTTCCTAGTTGAGGAGGATTACCTGCAGAACCAATCAGCAGCTGCCCATCTCCAAGTGTAACGGTTTCAAACTGCGAAGAACCATTTGTTCGAACAGCCGCATTAGGATTAAGTGAAGCCGGCGGAACAACCATAACTACGCCGGTGTAATCCGGGTACGTATAGGTGCGTGGAGCTGTTAGCGTGGTTACTGTAAGCGTACCCACATTGGCTGGGTTTACGTTAGCTGCGCCACGAATAAGCACATCGCGGGTGAGGACGTCCTGCGATGTACTGGGAACCGTTGCTGCAATCAACCCAAGTCCCAAAATTGTACCAAGAATCCGACGGTTCATGGCTATTTCCTTTAATGAAGTTCTTTACTATTTCAACTGTGAACCGTCGCTGTTTGCTATGGCTCGATTGTTACTCCGCTACTACGGAAGAGTAAAGGACATCGGTACTGGTGGACTACATTCCACCAGCACCGATGCAGAATCTTTACGGATTGATGATCATGTAGTTGATGGTGACGTTCTCACCACCTAATACTGCTGCTGAGAATGTGATTTCAAAGCTAGCACCAGCAACGCGGTTGGTAATTTCATAACTGAGAATACCAGCGCCTGTGTAGTTTTCTACCGACACAAGGATTACACCATTGGCAGTAACACGAGTGTTATTAACAACAAAGTTTGCTGCTCCTGCGCCTGCAAGTGTAATGCGCTCTGCAAATCGGTTCGAACCAGCTGCTACACCAGCACCGCGCACATTGGAGTTAATCGTAAGGTCGTTAACAGCAGGGCTGTTACCGATTACAACATCGCCGTTGTCACTCGTTTGAATGTTGACGGTTCCTGTACCACCGGTAACGAGGTTGACTGTACTCTGTGAGTTAACATTCACGGCGCCACTGTTTGTCGTGGCACCGATAGACGTTGATGACGAGCCAGTTGTATTGATGTTCGTGGTACCAGTTGCTGTGATAGTTCCTGCACCCGACGTCATTGTAATGTTGTCGGATCCAGCACCGTCACCAAGCTGCGTAGCACCAAGGACGTTCAAGTTAACAGCAACCTGAGCGGAACCGTCAGTAAAGACCGTTGCACCTGCACCTGGGTTGATGTTGATATTACCAACACGGCTGACAGTCGTTTCAGTGATGATAAGGTCCGAACCACCTGGCACACCGTCGGTGTTAACACGGATGCCAGCAGACGTTGGAGTACCTGTTACGACGAGTCCGTCAATGTCGTTAATCGTTACCGCACCAGCGGCATCGCTGATTTCGCCCGTTGCGCTTGCTACGTTAAGTTGGTTCGAAACCAAACCAAATGTACCCGTTGCGTTGCCAATCGTGGTGTTTCCTGTGCCACCAGCAATGGCAACGTTGCCGTTGTTGTTTAGAACAAGCATGGCGTTGCTACCAACACCGTTGAAGGTAAGAGTACCAGCGGCACCAACACGCACAAAACGTGTTGTGGTGATTGCACTGTTGCCATCTGTTGTACTTCCCATTTGGACATTAGCAGTGGCGTCCTCGTTGTATGTAAGACCCTGGTTAGCGTTGATGAGGTCAGTTACCGGGCGGCGACGGAGAACACCTGAGCCGTTAGCAATGACGATTCCATCCGTTGGATGAACAAATGCTGGCAGTACATCGGTGCTAAGTGAAGTAGCCGTGATGTTGGCTGTACCGGCTGTACCGTTCAGCAGGAGTGTACCACCAGCAGCACCAACCGTGATTAGGTTGGCACCACGGTCAAGACCATCCTCTGTGATGGTAAGATCGGCAAGGCCTGATGTATTAACAACAAGACTAGCAGCGTCAACTTGCACTCTGTCCGGAGCCGTAAGAACGACGTCGTTACCAGCGCCTGTTGCCGTTACTGTTGCGTTCCCTGCTACAGCTGTGACTGCAGCCGCACCTGTAGTTGCGACAAGTGAGGCACCAGTAGCACCCGTTACGGTTGCTGTTGTACCACCATCAAGTGTTAGAGCACCAGTGGCGTCCACGTCAACAGTGGCTCCATTGAGGTCCAGTACAGTTCCTGCGGTAGCAGTTATCGATGCAACCGATTGCAAGGTGATTGCACCTGCGGTTGCTGAACCGATGTTCGTTAGGCCTGCACCTGCTGTGCTGATACCTACATTACCATCGTTAGCCATGGTAAGCATGGTGATGCCTGCACCGTTGTCGAACGTTAGATTCCCTGCACCGTTGATCGTGACAAAACGATTCGTGTTGATCGGATTCGTTCCAGATGCAGCGGCTCCTAGACGATAGCGTCCAGCGACACCATCCCAAATCAAACCTTGATCGGCCGTTCCAGAGAGTTCTGTGCGGCGAACTTGGCTTGACGCGTTATGCGTAAGCATGTGAGTAGGGACAGCGTCCGTAGCAATGTTGTTCAAGACAAGATTGTTTGTGGTTGCTGCAACGTCGATGGTGATAGGGTTGGGGTTTGCCGACCGAATATTGACGGCACCACCAGTTGCAGTGCTACCGATATTAGTTGCACCAGTACCCGTTACATTGATGTTGGCTGTTGGAGCAACAACAGTGTGTGAGGTAGTGGCTGTGTTCGTAATCGTTGCGCCATCAATCGTTACTGCATCGTTGGCGTTGATATCGACGTCGTTACCTACACCAGTGGCGTTAACAACTACGCTTCCAGAGGCGCCATTTGCATTCAACGTTAGCGCATTGGCTGTTGCCGTGATCGTTGCACCAGTTGCACCAGTTGCACTGAACGTTGTTCCAGCATTGGCGTTTACCTGGCCGGCAGTTGCTGCCAACGTCAGATTGTTGGTTGTTGCTGTAACCGAAGCACCCGTTGCACCCGTGATAGAATATGTACCACCAGCAGAAGAAATTGTGTTGTTACCCGATACGGTCGTCAGTGTATGGTTTGCTTCGACATAAACTGTGCTGAGCGCATTACCAGCAATCAATGAGATATTGCCTGCTGTAGCGCTTCCAATTGAAGTAGTACCAGTTCCAACCGAGCTGATAGCAACGTTGCCGTTGTTATTCATCTGCAGCATGTTGTTGGCAGCTGCAGCGGTTTGGAATGACAGCGTTCCTGCTGCGCCAACGGTGACGATACGGCTTGATACAATTGGGTTGACGTCGATTGCATTAGCACCCAAACGATAGGCACTCGTTTGGAACATAATGCCTTCGTTAGCCGTGCCACTGAATGGAGTACGACGAACTTGGTTCGATGCATTGATCCAGAGGAGGTCTTCGATTGGATTCACAACAGCGATGTTGTTGATAACAAGGTTAGAGGCCGTGTTGCCAATTTCCATCACAATAGTGTTGTTACCAGGAGCTGCTTGAGCTCCAGTAATCGTCACACCATTGTTGCCATTACCGCGAACGTTAACAATACCGTTTGTGGTGTTACCGATGTTCGTTGTTGATGCAGTTGCGGCGTTGATGTTAGCAGTTGGAGCCGACAAAGCATAGGTAGTAGTGGCTGTCTCGAGGATGTCTGTGGCATCAATGGTTACATCATCGTTTGCATTGATGTCGACGTCATTTCCAGCACCAGTTGCATTGACGACAACCGATCCTGTTGCACCGTTTGCGTTAAGCGTCAGCGCGTTGTTTGTAGCAGTAATCGTAACACCGGTGTTACCTGTGCCAGTCAAGTTACCTGCACTTGCCGTGATTGCGGCGTTACCTGTAGTTGCTGTTAGATTGACACCTGTGTTGCCAGTGCCGTTAAGGTTACCAGCGGCTGCATTCAAGGTAAGGTTGTTTGCTGTTGCAGTAATCGTTGCACCGGTAGCACCAGTTGCAGCAAATGTCGAGCCCGCAGCAAGATCGATTGTTGCCGTAGCGTCTGCATCGATGTCAGCAGCGTTTAGGTCAAGTGTTGTTCCAGCGGTTGCTGTGATAGTTGATACCGATTGCAACGAAATTGTTCCGGCAGTTGCCGATCCGATGGCAGTTGTACCAGCTCCAGCAGAGTTGATGGATACTGCTCCTGTAGCACCGTTGATTACCAACGATGTTGTTGCATCAGTGTTAAACGTTAGCGTTCCAGCAGGGCCTGTGCGTACAAAGCGTGGGTTAACAATTGGATTGCTACCGTTTACAAGGTGGCCAAGACGATAAGCACCGTTGTTAAACTGGATGCCTTCATCGGCTGTGCTTGCTGCACTTACGCGGCGCACTTGGTTTGCTGCAGTAATCCACAGAAGATCATCTGTGATTGCAGCTGGAAGAATGTTGTTCAGCACAAGGTTGTTCGTTGTTGCTGCAACATCAATGGTAATAGGATTCGGATTTGCTGAACGAATCGCTACCGCACCACCACCCGCCGTGTTACCAATCGTGGTTGTGCCCGTGCCCGTTGCGTTGATGTTCGTTGTGCCAAGAACCGTGTTTGTACCACCGGCAAAACCGATGTTCGTTGTAGCGGCTGCAGCAGAGTTAATGTTTGCCGTACCGACAACGTTGTTCGTACCACCTTGGATTGTGACTGTAGAAGTCGCATTACCAAGACGCGTGAGAGCTGTTCCGGTAACGTTTACATCTGTTGCACCAAGTACTGTAGTAGTACCAGTGATGTTGTTCGTTCCTGCCGCAACACCAATGTTGGTGAGAGCACCGACCGTTGTGTTGATGTTCGTAGTTCCCGTTACGTTAATAACAGGAGCCGCGCCACCAACAACTTGGAGAGGCGTGAGGGCACCACCATTTGCGGTGATGTTCAGATTGAACGTGTTAAGGTTAACGAAGCGATTAGCAAGAAATGGATTGTCTGTGCTTGCAAGACCACCCAAACGAATGCGCGATGTGCCACCTTCGTTATTGAAGGTAATACCTTGCTCAACGAGGCCTGCGAACGGCGTGCGGCGAACTTGGTTTGCTGCCGTAAGCCATACAACGTCTTCAATCGCTGCATTCGAAAGGATGTTGTTCAATACGAGGTTGTTCGTTGTGACACCAACATTCAAGGTCAGTGGATTCGTAGTTGAAGTGTTGATCGTGACAGCTCCACCGTCTGTAGTTTGGCCAATCGTTGTAGCTGCGGTCTGGCCTGCAACAGTATTTACATTTAGTGCGCCCCAAACAGTGTGCACATCCGTGTTACCGTCACCCAGCTCCGTATTGCCATCTCCATCAAATGATACAGGCGAGTTAAGTGCTTGGAACGCGCGGTTTGAGCCAGTCGCACTTACTGCAATTGCAGGATCAGTTCCGCCGCCAAAACCACCGACTGCAACGCCAATTCCCGTTGAACCGCGAACTTCGATTCCGTTTGTCGACGCCGTAGTGGCACCAATCGACAGTCCAGCATCTGCTGCGTTAATCGCTATGCCGATGTTATTGGAATTGACGCCAATTCCTGTCGTTAGACCTGCCTCACCCGTATTGCTAATGAACAGTTTGGTGTTGGCTACTGGCAAGATGTTGACGCCCATTCCAAAGTTGTAGTTATCGGCGCTATTGCCCATAACCAACAGTGGTGTATTCGTTGTCGCGGTACCATTCGTGATGAAACGTACACGGTTATCCGACAACGTTCCCATCAGATTGTTAGTACCATCAACGACAACATGGTCGTTACCAACAACACGCCAGAAGAGTGGCGAGCCGTTCGTGAAGTTCAACACGTTGTTTGAGCCGCTATTTGACTCGACGAACATGATGTCGTTCACGTTACCCTGTTGGGGCGGCAGGATGAGGCCATAGTTGCTCGTCAACGTGGCAGCGCCGGGAGATTCCAGCGTAATGCGGTTGAGGGTTACCGCAGTACCTCCATCATAGAGGAACAGACGGCGGGCCGGAACCGAGGCCGTTTGAGCTATGGCTTCTGTGCCGACTCCAAAGAGTGCAGCCAGAGCCATTGAGCAGGCAAGGTACCGTGACTTCATGATTTTTCCCTTGATATTTTGTTTTTCGTTTTTCATAGTTGTATCAGGAGTTCTGAGTCGGGAGGGAGCACTGCGACCGACAAGCCACAGTGCCCCTTACCGGTATCCTTATGGTCCTACCCGTGTGAGCTTGAGGTACGAGTTTGTAAGTAGGGTGACAGATTGACCAGCCGTTCCGTCGACGTCTTCGCCAACCAAGAACGCGATGGTGCCACCAACAGCAACTTGCATGGTGCCCTTGATGATGACCGTAGCAGGCACACCTGGTGTACCAGCACAACCAATGTTCTGCACAACGTTACCCCATGTTCCAACGCTTGCTGGTTCGACAAGTGCTTGACCCGAAGAGCCTGCGATGCCGTACCGAGCTGCACCTACTGCGGCCGTACCGCCGAAGTTGAAGTCGATGAAGCCAAACTGACCAAGACCTACGTTGTCGGCTGTAGTCGTGTAGTACAATACTACTTCAACTTCGTAGCGACCTGCGTTAACTACTGGCGACGTGATTGCAGCGGCCTGAGCTGCTGGCTGAACGTACGTGTAGTCAGCGTTGAGTGGCGTAAATACGATACCAGGCGTTCCGCTGTAGCGACGAACGTTGCTGGCTGGTGCGTCCGTGATCATGAGCACGTCTTCGGTACCAATCGCTTGATCAAGACCAAGGATGCGCATATCAGAGACATTCGGATTGTCGACGTCAACTACAACATCACCACCGTTACGAGCTTGAAGAGTCGAGGTATTGTTACCACCGCTTGAACCGATGGTGACGTTGCCCGCTGTTGCACTTGTTCCGATGTCGGTTGTACCTGCACCCGAAGCATTAATCGTCACTGATGGTGACACAAGGGCGTACGAAGTACTCGACGTGTGCGTTTCTGCACCAGTTACGTTGCGCGAGCTTGTACCTGTTACCGTAGTCGATTGATTACCACCGACTGTTGTCGTGTGGTTTGTACCGACAGTTTGCGTCATCGTCGTTCCTGACGTCAACTGTGCAGCACCGTTCGTTGCTTGCAGAAGTGCTGTTCCGTTCGTGGCAATGAGCGAATTGTTATTCGTTGCTGTTGACGAAGCATTCGTACCAGCAGTAATCGTAATCGACCCGGCTGGTGCTGCGAATGTACCTGCACCCGCCGTTGCCTGAATGCTTACGTTCTGAGCTGCTTGTGCTTGAATGTCGGCTCCTGCTTGAACATTTACGTTACCTGCAGTCGCTTGCAAGTTCATTACTTGTCCGGCGGTTGAGTTAACGTTCAACGTTGCATTCGTTACAACGTTTGTCGACGCTGTCTGGTTAATCGCACCAGTTGCGTTGCTGTTAATGTTACCAGCATTCGTTGTCAACTGGATGTTGCCAGTCGTCGATGTATTAGTGATGTTCGCAACAGCCGTTGTTGTAACTGTCGTCGAAGAGTTAATCGACACAGCTGTTCCAGTTGCTGTGCTACCGATTGTCGTAGCACCAGCACCTGTAGTATTGATGTTCACATTAGCCGAACCAAGGATGGTGGCTGTTGCAGCATCAAGCAGAGCGGCATCTGTCGTTCCGTTCAACGAGAACATGTTGTCGGTACCGGCACCGCGGTTGAACGACAGTGTGAAGCTGTTAAGGTTCACAAAGCGATTCGCTTCAAGTGGACGGTTCGTTGCAGGAACGTTTCCTGCTGTAAGAGTACCGAGGCGCACGTCGTAATCTGATCCAGTTTCGTTGTAGGTCAGACCATTATTTGCATCGATGATGTTGAGTTCCGACACACGGCGAAGTGTACCGTTATTGTCTGCAATCACTACACCGTCGATTGTGTTGCTGTACGCTGTTGGATGGTTAGCACCCAGCGAACGCAGACGAACATTCGGGTTTGGCGCTGTACCGTTAACATCGAGCAAGATGTTAGCATTTACAGGCGCACCGTGTGCCGTTGTTGTTGTTGTGCTTGGCGCGATGCCAACACCTACACGACCACCTGCAACGCCGCCTGTACCATTGCCAACTTGTGTGTTGCCAGATGTTGTTGCGTTGATGTTAGCGGTTGGAGCCGTTAGCGCATAGACACCACCAACCGTGATGGTCTCATTATTCGTAACGTTCGTTACACCGTTGTTCGATGTTGTGCGTGTGTAGAGTGGCGACGTGAGCGTGATTCCCGCTGTTGCCGTGCTATTGATGTTCGCAGCGTTTTCAATGATGCTGGCAGTTGCCGTTACATTCACGTTGTTAGTTGCCGTGCTGTTAACGTTCGTGGCATTCATTGTGATGTTGCCAGAAGCCGTTTCGGCAATGTCACCACCAGTTACGTTCGTAGTGTTGGTTCCTGATGATTGCGTCAACACAGTTCCCGTAACGAGCGTTTGCAGGCCGGCACCGATTGTCTCAGTGGCCGAGCCAGTTACGTTCAACGTGTAGTTGCTACCAACCGTGATTCCTGTTGTGGTTCCTGACGTGATGCTGTAAGCCGTACCAGATTGGTTCGTGATTGTCGAGGCCGACAACACTGTTACCGCTCCGCCAGTACCAAGATTACCAATGTTCGTTGCTGCTGCACCGCTAACGTTAATGTTTGTGAGAGCTGTTGCTTGAACGCGTGGAGCACCACCAACATTTCCGTCAAGTTCAAAGAACGTCACACCGTCCATACCTGCATTGCCATTCGTAAAGCTGATGGCAAACTGGTCAAGGTTAACGAAACGATTTTCGAGGTATGGCTTCGAACGTAGTGGCAGTGGCATGCTAGCACCGGCACCAAGGCGGAATGCACCGTTTTGGTACTGGATACCTTCTTCTGCCATATCAGCCAACAGCTTTGTGCGTGTTTGGTTCATCGCATTCAGCGTTACCATCTTAAGGGGCGTCGGATCATTCTTGATGTTATTCATCGTAAGATTTCCGTTCGCGCCTTGACCAACCGACAGGTTGATTGTCTGATTGTTTACACCAGCGATGTTACCAAGGTCAATGTCATCATCGACACCAACGTTGACTTGCGTGTAGCCAATGATTTGCAGCTCGTCGTGAATCACAACGTCACCTGCATTATTGCGGATGATGCCACGTGGGTCGAGTTGACCGCCGATCGTTGTGAGCGAGAGAGGATTGCCAATCGTTGTGACAAGACCGCCAGTCGTGTTAATGTTCGTTGTAGCGTCGAGCGTAAAGCTGTTAGCTCCACCGTTCATCGTCAACATCGTACCTGCACCACCAAAGCGTGTGAAGACAAGGTTCTGGTTGTCGAGGTTGATAAACCGAGTGCTGAGCAGCGGTACTGCTGTGTTTGTGTTACCGCCTAGACGGAAGGCACCAGATTGCCACATTACACCTTCGAGTGCAAGTGATGCTGCCATGGCGCGGCGAACTTGGTTAACACCGTTCATTGTGAGGAACTGTGTTGGAACTTCAGTTGCGATGCCATTGAGTGTAAGGTTGCCTGCTGAGCCAACGTTAATTGTGGTGCTTGAGGCAGTTCCGCTTGCATTACCAATCGTTGTTGATGCGTCGGTGTTCGAGTTGATGTTGGTCGTACCAAACATCCAATTCGTTGCCGTTGGCGAACCAATGGAGTTCTGAGCCGTTGCGCCAGTACCAAAACTATTTGTACCGCCGTTAGCCGTGCCCAGTGCAGTGTTGCCGTTGAGCGTTGTTGCTCCTGCAACTGTGAGCGAACCATTAGCTGTAACGTTGCCCCCTGCCGATGCTAGAAGGTTAAGGTTTGGTACCCATTGCTGATTGAGTGCGTCCCAACGTACTGTCTGATCGTTAGCCGTGCCTGGAAGGATGCGGGCATCTGTGCTTGAGATAACGAAGTTCGGCGATGTGAAGGACACGTTAATGCCTGCACCAGCAAGGATGGTTCCGTTTGCAGGAGCACCACCTGGGTTAGGTCCTACATAGAACTGACCTGGAGCAAGTGCAGCACCTTCGACAATCTGATTGAGCGGAGTGGAAACCATGATGCGGCCACCAACGAGGGCTGCGCTTGATCCCGTACCACCAAACTGAACTGGTAGTACACCGCTCGACACTGCGTTTGCATTAAGGTTCGTGAGAAGAGCACCGCTAACCGCTGGAAGTTGGTTGATGTTGTTTAGAACAACAACATTGTTCGGTGTGTTGATAAAGGTGTTGCCACCCAAGAATGCGTTGCGAAGACCTTCTACCATGCGGCCGCCAGCGGCTGCCGTTGGGTTGAGAAGTGGGCTTGGATACGTTCCGGTAAGATCGCCGCCAGCAGGACCTGTGGGCGTGGCCGAAGTAACTGCTGTTGTTGATACGCTCGTGATGCGACCATATTGGTCGACCGTTACAACAGGGATCAAACCACCGGAACCATACGTGCCAGCGCCTACTCCAGTAAGGTTAAGGCGAGCATCACTAATGGTACCAGTCGTTGCACCGTTGTTAAGAGCTGCAAGAACAGCGTTGCCAGAAGAAGTAGCCAAACCTGGGTTAGGATACGTGCCGCTTAGGACACCACCAGCAGGACCGCTAGGAGGGAAGACCGTTGGGATAACACCAGGAGCGATGTCGACGGCTTGAATTGTACCGTCAGTAATCTTTGCGGTTGTAATAGAATTGTCAGGGATCTTCGATGGGATGACTGCGCCATCGGCAATCTTTGTTGCCGTGATCGATCCGTCACGAACTTGTGGGTTCGGATACGTGCCAGCAAGGTCGCCACCAGCAGGACCACTTGGAGGGAAGACCGTTGGAATTACACCAGGTGCAATGTCAATAGCTTGAATGGTGCCGTCTGTAATCTTGGAACTCGTAAGCGAGTTGTCAGGAATCTTCGAAGGAATAACGGCGCCGTCTGCAATCTTCGTAGACGTGACTGCATTGTTAGCAATCGTTGGTGCAGGATATGATCCTGTGAGGTCGCCAGACGCTGGACCAGAAGGTGGAAGCGTTGTTGGGATGACACCAGGAGCGATCTTGTTCGCAGTGATTGTACCATCAAGAATCTTATCGCCAGTTACGGCACCGTTCTGAATCTTCGACGTGCTAACAGCATTGTCTGCCAAGCGATTGTTGTCAACTGCGTTTGGACGAATCGTTGGATTCGGGAACGTACCTGTCAAATCGCCACCAGCTGGGCCTGTAAACGGAATGTCTGGGATGGCAACCATGGTAGCTGCTGTTACGCGACCGGCAGCGTCGATGGTGAGGCGCGGCACCATCAGCGTCGAGCCATAGATACCAGGAGTAACGCCGGTAGCGCTCATCTTCGCAGATGTAATGGCGCCGTCTTGTACCTTGTCGGTAGAAACTGCACCATTGACAATCTTTGCGTTGGAAACGGAACCGTCGGCCAACTTGGTGTTGGTAACGCTTGCATCACCAAGCTTCGCAGTCGACACTGCACCGTCTGCAATCTTAGCCGTGGTTACAGCGTTAGCTGCAATCGTTGGGTTAGGATAGGTACCTGTAAGGTCACCACCTGCAGGGCCAGATGGTGGCAGCGTTGTTGGAATGAGACCAACTGCAAGCTTAGCGGCAGTAATTGAGTTGTTGGCAATCTTTTCCGTCGTCACGGCACCGTCAGCCAGTTTCAGCGTCGAGATTGCACCGTCGCGAACATCAACACCCGTTGTTGGGCCTGTAGGGTTCGTGATTGCAATCGTTCCGCCTGGGCTGGTGATGCTGGTGATACCTTGCACCGTGATGTTGGCCGAAATACGCACGGTGTCGCCCGTGGTAGTAACGGTAATGCCGTTTTCACCAATGACGGTGATATCGCCATCTTGACCATTTACCGAACGGACAACGTTGGTGGCGTTTTCGTCAAGTCCTTGTGCTACCAAGGCGCGCTCTGCGCGGATGGCATAAGGAACAACAGCCAAGCGCGTGCGGGGCAAGAACTCGGTTTGTCCAACGATACGTACCGAAAGGTAGAGTTGCTGCTCGAAGTTTACGCCTGCGAGACTATTGAACTCGCCAAGGTAAACGTTGAACAAGCCACCTGTAAGGTTGACGTCTGTGTGCGTCTCATCCCAAACCAGCGTACCACCAACGGGAGCTGTGTACAGCTCCACTTGGAGGTTTTGCGGGCCAGCAACGGGAGCGCCATTCGCTTGTGTGAGCAGACCTTGGTACGAAATGCGGCGCTCAATTTGAGCTTGCACGGGAGAGGTTCCCAAGAGCAAGGCGCCAAATAGCGCTGCAGCCAGTCCAAGGCGAAACAATCGGTTCATGCGGACACCTGAAAAATGCGGTTGAAAAATTTTCATTCTAGGTTATAACACGGAACGGGCTCGTGCCACCATGGCACCACCCAACATCGTTAGCGGATGATTTGCATGCGTTGGACGCGGTAGACGGGCTGTCCGTCAATCGCTGAACGACCAGACACCTCATACATGTAGGCGCCAGAGCCCAGAGGCTGACCGGCATTGTCCAAGCCGTCAAAGTAGATGTCTTGACCACCCGTCATCGACACAACGGCGTCGATCGTGCGAACAAGATTACCTACAAGGTCAAACACACGAATAGTAAGGGCACCTTCAATAGGCGCCGTGATGCGGATGGTCGTTCCGCTTGTGAACGGATTCGGAAAGTTGGAAACGCCAAGTGATCGCTCGTTTGCAAGATCCTCATCAACAGACGTAGGATCTACGATTGGCAGCCAGAAGCCCTGGCTAATTCGAGACTGACCCTGGACACCAATGCCAATGATGGGCTGGCCGATGGTGCCACTCAGCAACACCTGACCAGATACGGCAGCAATCGCTCCCCCACTACCCAGTACCTGCCATGGCAGGCGCTCTCCTTGGGCATATCCCAATCCACTAGCAATAACCAATCCAGCTACAATCGACAGTATCGTACGGGTCATTGTCCCTCCGAAGGTTTCACTTTGCCACTTCACGACGCCCCCTAAGAGATCGACGTGCGTGACGTTCCAACACGCATAGCAGACACCACGCCTTCGCATGGTTGCTATACAGGGCGCGAATATAGAATGAAAGTTCATCTTGTCAAGCACATTTTTCTTTCGTGTTGTAACACGGAGTTGCCCCAAGAGTAACGCACTAATCCAATCAACACATAAGGGAAATGCATCAACTATCACAGTAGCAAGGAGTTAAGGGGCATCGACACACCTCGGCGCTGGTGAGACGAGGCCAATGTGATGCGTTCGTGATGTCGTAAAAAAGTGTCCACATGGGCCTCACTTCGCGTATGCGATTGGATCGGTTGCTTCCGCTTCGCGGAAGCCGCGTAAGCGTAATGCGCATGAGTCACATGTGCCACAGGCCTCGGCACTACCCTGATAACACGACCATGTAAGGTGCAGTGGAGCCATTAACCGCAGGCCCTCGCGGACGATGACCGCCTTGCTAAAGGAGATGACGGGCGTCAACACGGCGATGCGCGTTTCCGGACGCGTGCCAGCGTCGATAACGGCCTGAAACGCCTGAAAGAACTGGGCCCGACAATCGGGATAGCCACTAGAGTCTTCTTCGACAGCGCCTATGGCTATGGCCGATGCCCCCTGCACTTCGGCCCAACTAGTGGCGATGGCCATGATGTTGGCGTTGCGGAAGGGAACGTAGGTGAGAGGGACGTTGGGACGGTCGAGATCTGCCGGTTCGACGCCAAGGGAAAGGTCGGTGAGACTAGAGCCACCAATGGCTGCTAGATGCGAGATATCGCACACCAAGCGGCGTTCGATGTTGTAATGGTTGCAGATGTCGGTAAACGCCTGGAGTTCACGCTGCTGCGTGCGCTGACCGTAGTTAACATGCAGGGCGGCTACGTCGTAGCCCGCTTCGCGCACAAGGGCAAGCGTGACGCACGAGTCCATGCCGCCGGAAAGTAGAACGACGGCGAGCGGCATTATTCTTCCATGATTTCGACTTCCTTGGCAGCTACCAAGGTGTCGATGTCTTTTACATACTTGTCGGTATGTTTTTGTATCTCTTCTTCGCCGCGCTTCCTTTCGTCCTCGGAAAAGTGCTCGGTCTTTTCTGCCTTCTTAAGCTCTTCGTTGGCATCACGGCGTACGTTGCGTACGGCAAGCTTACCATCCTCGGCCATTTTCTTGCACTGCTTTACGATGTCTTTGCGGCGCTCTTCGGTAAGAGGTGGCACGACAAGGCGGATAATCTGACCATCGTTCTGCGGGGTAACGCCAAGGTTGGCGGCCAAGATGGCCTTTTCAGTGGGTCCCAGCACGCTGCGGTCCCACGGCTGGATGACGATGGTGCGAGCGTCGGGCGTGGACACGCTGCCTATTTGCGACACGGGGGTTGGTTCGCCGTAATACTCTACGCGGACGTTATCGAGCATTGATGCCGAAGCGCGACCGGAGCGAACCTTGCCAAGTTGCTGGCCTACGTGTTCGACGGCCTTCTTCATGTGGTCGACAGCTTCATCGATGATGGTTTTGACGGGCATGGTAGGCGTTCTTCGATGTTACGTGGTTTCGGTTACGGTGGTGCCTACCGGCTGGCCGGTAAGCAAGCGCAAGAGGTTGCCTCGCTCATTCATGTTAAACACTAGGATGGGCTTGCCATTCTCTTGTGCCATAGTGATGGCGGTCAGGTCCATTACGCGGAGATTGCGGTCGAGAACATCTTTGTACGAGATTGTGTCAAATCTGACGGCATCGGCATGGCGCTCGGGGTCCTTGTCGTAGACGCCATCAACGCGTGTGCCTTTGATAACAACTTCGGCTTCGATTTCCACGGCACGAAGCACAGCGGCGGTATCCGTGGTAAAGTACGGATTCCCCGTACCTGCGCCGAAGAGAACAACGCGTCGCTTTTCGAGATGACGGATGGCTCGTCGGCGAATGAAGCCCTCAGCAATTTGCTCCATGCGTATTGCCGTCTGCAGGCGCGTGGGCACGCCCTGCGCTTCGAGGGCATTCTGGAACGCAATGCAGTTAATCACGGTAGCGAGCATGCCCATGTGGTCGCCGGATACCTTGTCGATTCCCTTTCCAGCCGCCTGAACCCCACGAAAAATATTGCCTCCGCCAAAGACGATGCCGATTTCGACGCCTAGGGCGTGAACCTGCTGAACGTCTTCGGCGAAGGCACGTAGGGCATTAGGATCGATGCCAAACTGCTGTTCGCCCATGAGCGACTCGCCGCTCAATTTGAGGAGAATGCGGCGGTAAATGGGTTTCACGGCAGTCTCCAGATTGATGCGTTAGTTGGCCTTTTCGCCGATGTTGTAGCGTAGGAAGGACTGTACGACAACGGTGCCGCCGGCTACCTTTGCGATATCGTTTACGATGTCGCTTACCTTCCGCGATGGGTCCTTCACGAAGGTCTGCTCGATAAGTACGGTCTCTTCGTAGAACTTACCCATACGACCCTGCGCAATGCGTTCGGCTATTTCAGGGTTCTTGCCTTCTTGGATAGCTTGCGTGCGGTAGATCTCGGCTTCCTTTTCGAGTGTCGACGCGTCAACCTGGTCGCGACGAACATACTGCGGCTGCATGGCAGCAATCTGCATGGCTACATCGCGAGCAATCGGGCGCGCTTCTTCGGGAATGGCGGGGCCGTCGAATTCGACTAATACGCCAAGGCGCGAGCCAGCATGGGTGTAGTCGACGATATGACCGTTGGTTTGCACACGGCTGAAACGGCGGAGGCCAATCTTCTCGCTGAACTTTGCAAGGATTTCATCCTTAAGGTTGCCCAACGTCTTGTCACCGATTGAAATGGTCCACAGATCGTCTTCCGAGGCAACGTCATTAGCAAGCAAGACGTCGGCAATAGCATTGGCAAAGTTCACGAACTCCTCGTTGCGAGCAACGAAGTCGGTTTCGCAGTTGACTTCTACGATAGCTGCCGTCTTACCGTCTGGTGTGGTACGCACGACCACGATACCTTCGTTGGCTTCGCGGTCGGCACGCTTGGCAATAGACGCGGCTCCGCGCTTGCGAAGCCATTCGATGGCACCATCGAGATCGCCATTGGACTCTTCGAGGGCCCGCTTGCAGTCGGCCATTCCTGCGCCTGACTTATCGCGCAGTTCCTTTACGAGAGATGCACTGATTGCTGACATGATGATGTTATGTGGCTTAGTTGTTGAAGTAGTGTTGGAATTAGTTCGAGCCGCCTTCAGCACGAGGTCCCGTCTTGCGGCCGCGAAGTTGGCGGCGAACCTTAGAACCTTCTTCGCCTTCACCTTCCTTGGCTGTGGCTTCGGCTACTGCGCCGAATTCGGCTGCACGAGCCTTGGCAACTTCCTTGCCTTCAACAAGGGCATCACCAAGGGCCTTCAAGATGATTTCGACAGTACGCACGGAGTCGTCGTTTGCCGGAATCGGGAAATCAACTTCGGTTGGATCGGAGTTCGTATCAACGATGCCAATCACGGGGATACCAAGGGTCTTGGCTTCCTTGATGGCTAGGTGCTCTTTCTTGATGTCGACAACGATAATGAGGCCAGGAAGGCGCGTCATTTCTTCGATACCACCAAAGACTCGACGTAGACGGTCGCGCTCGCGGCTGAGCATCAGACGTTCCTTCTTCGTGATCTTTTCGAAGGTACCGTCGACTTCCATCTTGTCAATGCCCGTGAGTCGCTTGATTGACTTACGAATCGTGGCAAAGTTCGTAAGCATACCACCCAACCAACGCTCGGTAACGTACGAAGCACCCACGCGACGCGCTTCGGCTTCGACGCTAGCTTGCGATTGACTCTTTGTGCCTACAAACAACACTCCACGGCCTTGCGACGCAAGGTCGAGTGCTGCATCGCGAGCAACATCAATAAGGAGCTGCGTCTTGCGCAGGTCGATGATATGAATCCCATTGCGCTCCATAAAAATGAAGGGGCGCATTCTTGGGTTCCAACGGCGGGTAAGGTGGCCGAAGTGCGCTCCGGATTCGAGAAGCGCTTCTACTGAAATGTGTGGCATGGTCCTACAGGACAAATACGGGTGGATGGAAAACCTCTGGATGCTTCTTCGGCGTACGGCGCCCGGGAGCGTCCCCCGCACTGCCTCCACATCCATGTGTGATATTCGACGGTTACGCAGTCGTGCCTGCCCCCGTCGAGAGGCAGGCACGCACGTGATTGTTCGAGATTAACGCTTGGAGAACTGGAAGCGCTTACGGGCCTTCTTTTGGCCGTACTTCTTGCGCTCGACCATACGCGGGTCGCGCGTAAGGAAGCCTGCTGGGCGCAGTACTGAGCGAAGTTCGCCGTTGTATTCGACAAGCGCACGCGCTACTCCAAGACGAACAGCGCCGGCCTGACCTGCCTTGCCGCCGCCACGGACGGTGACGTAGACGTCAAACTGCGAAACAGCCTGCGCCAACTCCAACGGCATCATTGCGTCACGGCGATACGTCTCTATCGGGAAATACTCTACAAGAGGAGTACGGTTGACAAGGACGTTGCCCGTTCCACTCGAAAGGCGCACTTGGGCTACGCTGCACTTGCGACGTCCGGTACCGTTATAGGTCTTCATGTATGCTCCAGCTTGGCTTATTGTTGATTGGATGAATATGGCAGCTCGTATACCTTTGGAGCTTGCGCAACATGGGGATGTTCGGTGCCAGAATACACCTTGAGCTTGCCATGCATGGCCTTACCAAGGCGATTCTTTGGCAACATGCCCTTGACGGCCAATTCAATGACCTCCTCTGGCTTCGACTGCATCAGGTCGGAGAACTTGCGGTGACGACCACCACCAGGATATCCAGTGTTGTGGAAGTACTCCTTTTGTTCAGCACGCTTGCCCTGCATCACCACCTTGTCGGCGTTGATGACAACCACATTATCACCGCAGTTAACATGCGGTGTGAACGATGGCTTGTGCTTGCCCCGAATGAGGCGCGCAATCTGCGTTGCTAAACGTCCCACAGTCTGCCCTGAGGCATCAACTACCCACCAGTCGACGGAAACGTCTTCCTTGCGTAGGGACTTCGTAATGTTGGCACTTGTCTGCATAATTCTTCCTCCCCACATTGGGGGTGATACGCGTCGTTGATTCTTTTCGAGCTTGCAAACTTACGGCAGCGACGTGGATTCTCCAAACCGAGGGGGATTTGGCTCGATGCCCATCGCCATTATGCCACCTACCCAAAGGTGACGGTAGCGACCGAAACGGCGCTGTTGGTCTCTTCGTCATGCCACACATGGTGCCGCTCGACGTGGCCCACAAGTTTGCCATGGAGCTGCTCGGCAGCACGAAGGCCAAACCACACGGGTGCCGCCCCACAGATGCGATACCGATTCTGCTGGCGCTCTAAATGACGGCGCCATGCATCGGGCTCGCCTCGCTGGAGCAAGGCCAATACCGCTGTATCGTTAGCACGCACGGCATCGAGCAACTCGCTCGCTGCTTCGTCGTCGCCAAATCGATGGCCTACATGGGCCAGGTCGCCGCTGATGCACCAGAGTACACGCTTTCCGGTAGACGCCACGACGTCGGCAATGGTCGACGCGATAACAGCGCATCGCTGATCGTCTGCGTCGATCGATGCCACCAAGATGGGCAAAACGGTAACGTCACGCTCCGCAAGAACATGCCGCAAGAGCACGGCGTGGAACTCGATGGAATGCTCTGCGCGATGCGCATGGTCGTTCGACGCTACCACCGGTATTGCCCCCTCGTGGCCGTGGTCGAGTGCCTGCAGTGCTAGCCGCAGTGCGCGCACGGCTTCGACGTCGGTGGGTAGAATCCCAAGCGGCGTTTCGAAGTGCTTTTCGGTGAGCAGCACCTGCTGGTCGTTAGCATAATGCGACGTACCAATGATGACAACGAGCTCAGCTTCGGTGGAAGCAACTCTACGCCATGGCTGGTACGCATCGGCAGCAACGTGAAAGTCAAGATGTGGTGCAAGCATGGCGACAACCGGTGTGTCCTGCTGGATAGACTCGTCGGCAGCGCCAAGAAGGCGGTCAAAGAACAATCGGCATTCTCCCTCGTCGGCAGGATATGACGAACCGGCAAAGGCGGCAGGACGCACATCGGAAGCATCCCACTGGGCAAAATGAGCAGCACGGCGGCGCTCCGCCTCGGCCGTGTCGAGAAAACCAAGCGCGTCAAGCTGTCCGATAAAGGCACGCAAGCGAAGCCACTGCGCCTCGTTGTCTTCAAGATTGACCGCAACACGGAAATCATCCCACGTCATGCTGCCATCCATGATCTCAAAGAGGCCAAGCAAGTTGGTGTCGACAAGAATTGGACTGTCAACAAGCCCCAACGTGCATGAAAGCATCAGTTGCTCGTTTCCGTCATCGTCGACGTGGACGTCGAACATAACTTCGGGGCGAATCGCAGGTACGTAGTTGTTCATCGTGGGCCGTTGATCTTTTGGTCGAGCTTGCGCACAACGACGAAGCCGATGCCCCCTGCTAGGAAGAAGATTACAGCAGCGACGTAGTACCAGAAGTTGCCAATAACGAGGCCTGCACCAATCATTAGTAGTGCCCCAAGGCAGCATGATACGAGAATGGTGACAAGTGCACCAGTTAGTGAAGTTCGTTTACGAGTCATGGCGTTGTTGGTGGATTGCGGTAGGTTGAAACATAGAACATGTAGTTGCGAGCGCTTAGATCGAGAAAGGCGCGCTCTTCGTTGGTTATCGGGCGTACGACTTTGGCTGGCACACCGGCTACAAGGTGTCCTTCGGGGACGACGAAGCCCTCGCGGACAACACTACCGGCAGCGATCATGCTGTAGTCTTCAACAACGGCACGGTCCAACACTGTAGCGTTCATGCCAACAAGAACACTATTTCCGATCGTGCACCCATGTAGCATTGCGTGGTGACCGATGGTTACGTCGTTACCAATCGAAAGTGGGTTCTTCTTGTACGTGCAATGCAGCATGGCTAGGTCTTGCACGTTGGTGCGCTCACCAATGCGAATCCAGTGCACGTCTCCGCGAATTACCACATTAAACCACACTGAACTGTCGGCACCAATCTCAACATCGCCAAGAATGACAGCGCCTTGGGCAACGAACACCGAATCGTGAATAGTCGGTGTGATGCCCATGTAAGGTAATATTAAGCCGCCTTCGGCAGGAACGATATTCATGGGCGTGATGGCAGTGTAGTGACAAACGTAGCTACCTTGTCGATGAACCACGACTTCTGGTCGAGGAACACTGAATGCGAAGCCATAGGAACGGTCTCAACACGATCAGCACCAATCACGTCAGCGATTCTTCGAATCGACGCCACATCAAATAGTCCATCATGTTCTCCATATAAACCAATCATGGGAACGGTAGGCCGTATGGTCTTCGCCAATGCCGTGTAATCTGTCGTAGTGTACCGCTCATTGTTCAAAAAACCCGCCACAGGAGGCATCGTCATATTCGACATCCACTGCTTGGCACTCGGATGTGCTCTTAACACGGCCTTTACTTCATTAGCTTCTGCTGTGGGCATGGGAACGTTATAGCAGCCCGCCTTCATTGCCAGCATAAATGTACTGGAGCTGTACATAATACTCGATGAATCCATTGCAGCAACCGTGCGCAGTGTGCGAATAGAGGCGCTGTCCTGCCGCTGCTGAAATCGCTGCAAGCAGTTGTTCTGTACCACCCTCAACATTTCGCCCATGTTAAAAGGGGCACCGACAAACACGATGGCCGAGACGTGTTGCGGTTTTGCTGCAGCATATTGCATGGCAACGACTCCACCAAACGAATGCGCAATAAACGCGGCGCGAGAAATTGACAGCGACGTAAGAATACTGTCAATGTCAGATGTCGCCTCTTGAAAGGTATACCTGCCACCAATAGACTGACTCCGACCACATCCTCGCTGGTCGAAGCACACTACAAAGAGCCCTCGATTGGCTAAATCCTGCGCAACCGCAAATTCAAATGAAGCTGAATTATATCCGGGGCCACCATGCAGGAAAACAACCGCAGGATGAGAACGATCGCCAAACGTCTGAACAAACAATTGTGCAGCGACACTTTGAGTGAAACTGAAGACAATTGCACCAATAATCATCAACCGCGTAAATACTATGCGCATATGCTCATCCCCTTCGTTGAAAATGTGCAGTTTCTGCCTGAGCTACCCATTGGTCGACATTTGCCAACATATAGTTTTTAGCCGCAGTGACATCGTTTGGAATATCACCCTCAAGAATGGCCTCTTCAATCATCCATTTTATGTAGCCGATGGTGCGTGACGGCGGCAGACCGGTGATAGACATAATTTCCTCGCCTCGTAATGGCGACTGGAAACTACGAAGCTGGTCGCGTTCGGCAACGGCATCAACCTTGGCCTTTACCACATCGTAGTTGCGTGTATAACGCTCAGCCAGGCGCGGATTTTTAGTCGTAACATCGGCCTTGCATAGCACAAACAAGTCGTCGAGCGCTTCGCCGGCGGCAACGGCCAAACGCCGTATTGCCGAGTCTGTAACGCCTTCGTCGACCAACATCATCGGTCGCTGGTGCAGTCGCACTAGTCGCTGCACATAGTCGAGGTGATCCATCGGCAACTTCATTCGCCGAAAGATCTTCTCCTGCCAACGCGCCCCCACGTCCTCATGACCGTGAAACGTCCAGCCAGTACCCTCCACAAATCTCTTTGTTTTCGGCTTGGCAACATCGTGCATAAGCGTTGCAAGGCGCAACCAGACGTTATTGCTTACCTTCGCTACGTTGTCGACAACTTGAAGCGTATGTAGGAAGACATCCTTGTGTCGGTACTCCCTATTCCCCACTGCCACAAGGTCGACGCCAGCCAAGGCATGTACTTCGGGCAGAATATGCTTGAGGAGTCCGGTCTGAAACAGCACCTTCAACCCTATACTTGGCAAGGGGGCACCGAGGATTTTCAGAAACTCGTCGGTGATACGCTCTTGCGAGATAATGCCGATACGGTCGGCCATGTCAGTGATCGCCCGCTCTGTATCCGCGTCAATACGAAAGCCCAGTTGGGCCGCGAAGCGAGCAGCTCGCATCATACGCAAGGGGTCGTCGCTCATGGTGATCACCGGATCGAGCGGAGTGCGAAGAACGCCGTCGGCAAGGTCGGCTTGCCCTCCGAAGAGGTCGACCACGTGACCCAATGTTTCCGGCGCAAGCGAGGCTGCCATGGCGTTAACCGTGAAGTCACGGCGGCGTAGGTCGTCGTCGAGCGTGCCCATGGTTACTACGGGCTTGCGCGAATTGGCGTGATACTCTTCGCGTCGGGTGCCAACGAACTCGACGTGCATGTCGCCGATAGGCACCATGGCAGTGCCGAAGCGTTCGTAAACGACGGCTTTGGAGTTGAACAGGTTGGCAACCTGACGGGCAAAATCGACGGCGTCGCCTACGATGGTGATATCGACGTCACTCCTTGCCCTGCCCATCAGGGCATCTCGCACGTAGCCACCAACGACATATGCCGATGCCCCTTTATCGACAGCAAGGGCAGCGATACGTAGGATGATTGGATGGTCTATAACAACGATACTGGCCATGAACGAAGGACGCCGGCCACAGTGGACCGGCGCCGTGAAGTGCTGTGTTATGGTGAAACCGGTTTAGGCAGTGTATTGCGGAACGTCGCGTACGGCACGTGTGCCCGACGAGCCTTTGTCGCGCCGGTCCATTGCCACGAGTGCCGACGCATATACTTCCTTCCATGTGAGGCCAAAGTATTCCATAAGCTCTTCGGGTTCGCCGGAGCCGCCGAAGGAATCTTTGACTCCGACAAACTCGATAGGCACTGGAGCGTTCTTTGCCGTGACTTCGGCAACGGCACCACCAAGGCCTGCATGAACTTGATGTTCTTCGGCAGTAACAATTGCGCCACACTCGCGGGCTGCTGCAGTAACGGTGGCTACGTCGAACGGCTTGATCGTGTGCACGTTGATAACGCGAGCCTTGATGCCCTTCTTGGCAAGTTCTTCGGCGGCGCGTATGCACTCCCACACCATGCTGCCGCAGGCGATGAGGGCAACGTCTGATCCGTCGGTAAGTTGGATGGCCTTGCCGAGCTCGAATGGCGAATCTGCCGTGTTGAACATTGGCACAGGCGAACGACCGAAGCGGATGTAGGCTGGACCAACCATTTCACCCATGGCGATGGTGGCCTTACGGGCCTCTTCGAAGTCTGCCGGCACAATGAGGGTCATGTGCGGCAGGGTGCGCAGGAACGCAATCTCTTCGAGGACTTGGTGGGTTGCACCGTCGGGACCAACCGAGATGCCAGCATGCCCGCCACCGATTTTTACGTTCGCTTCGTTGTAGGCAACAGAGATGCGAAGCTGGTCGGCATTGCGCAACGCACAGAACGCTCCGTACGACGCGAAAAACGGGATCTTGCCGCTAAGGGCAAGGCCGGTGGCAATCGTCGTGGCGTTCTGCTCGGCAATACCGATGGAGAAAAAGCGGTCGGGAAACTTGTCCTTGAACATGGACGTGAGCACCGATCCGGTGATGTCGCCGCCAAGGACGACGACGTTGCTATGGCGTTCGCCAAGAGTGACGAGGCCTTCGCCAAAGCCATGGCGCGTGGGTTTTTGTCCGAGAAGTTGAGGGGTCATGGTGTCGGTAATCAAGGGTGCTGAGCAAGTTCTTCCAAGGCGGCGATGGCTTGTTCCTGTGTTGGAGGTTTGCCATGCCATTCGAATTTGTCGTTCATAAACGACACGCCATGTCCCATGTAGGTTCTGGCAATAATGGCTGTGGGCTTACCGGTGCCCCCTGCCTGATTGGCAAGGAACTGATCGAAGCCACGGAGCAGGTCGGCATAGTCGTGGCCATCAACAACGATGGTATCGAAGCCGAACGACTGGCATTTGTCGACGATGGGATAGACGTTCATGACGTCGGGCACACGACCGTCGATTTGACAGTCGTTGTTGTCGATGAGCCAGCAGAAGTTGTCGAGCTTGAAATGCGACGCCGACATGGCTGCCTCCCAGACCGAGCCTTCTTGCAACTCGCCGTCGCCGGTAAGGCAGAAGACTCGCTTATCGGTGCGGTCGAGGAGCTTGTCGGCCATGGCCATACCAACGGCGATGGAGATGCCTTGGCCGAGCGAGCCGGATGATGTTTCGACACCAGGAAGGTGCATATCGCGGCCGGGGTGCCCTTGTAGGCGCGTGTTATACTTGCGAAGCGTTGCCTGCTCGTCCTTAGGATAACAACCGGCATTGGCTAGAGCAGCATACATTACCGGAGCCATGTGACCGGCCGACAGGACAAAGCGGTCGCGGTCGGGCCACTGCATGTTGTCGGGCTTATAGCGCATTACACCGCTGAAGTATAGAACGGCAAAAATATCGGCCGAGCCAAGCGGCCCACCGGAGTGGCCAGAGCCTGCGCGAACGAGCATGCGAACGATATCTCGGCGGATCTCGTTCGCGATGGCGGCGAAGGCAGCGGGCTCGCGCCGTTCGTTGGTGAACGTCGTGGTGTTGAAGTCGAGCGACTGTTTGGTTGCTATGTCCATGGACAGAATGCGAATGGATGGCGGAAGAGCGGCAAAACTACGAATTTGCCTGAAGCTCTACCCACGTCATGTGTTTTGATGCGATTGGTATATTGCCTAACCAAACGTGAGCACCATACAGCTGGAGACATCCATGAAATCGTCCTTCTTCACGCGCCCTCTTGTCACACCGCTGATTGTGGCATTTGTTGTGACAGTTATGTTTGGCTCTACTGCACAAGCGCAGGGGGATGGCGCAGTGAATCCAGCCATTTCGTTGCTTGGGACCGAGTTTGTTGTGGCGTTCCCGATCAACGACGGATCACAGTTTCAGGGTCCGGCCAACCTGGAGATTTACATCACTTCGCCGTTGGCTAGCGCTACGGTGGACGTTCGGGTTGGCAGTAGTTCTGCTGTGCAGCGACTTACCATTAGTAGAGGCGAAAGTGTGACCCTCGCAACGAACAAGACTGGAGTAGCTTCGCTGCCAGCGGCAATCGAGATTCTGCCTGACGACTCCGAGAAGGTCATGGAGAAGGGGATCACGATTACGTCGACCGCCCCTATTGCGGTCCATGTGATGAACGCGAAGGCAGTATCATCGGATGGATATACTGCGATACCAACACATCATTGGGATACATTGTATCTAGCAACGACCTACTACGACTTCAACGAGAAGAACAATCGTAATACGTGGGCCGGTGGGTTTTGCGTAGTCGCGAAAGATGATGACACAGAAGTCACGATGCGATTACGCGGAACTGGTGGCGGATTGGCCACAACACGCGGTGGGCGGAGGATTGGTGACGAATTCACAGTCACTCTGCAGCGCGGCGAAGTGTATCAAGTGATGGGCGACGGGACAACGCGCAACATGTTCGATCTGACGGGTTCGGTGATCACATCGACGAAACCAGTGGGCCTTATCTCCTTCCACGCCCGCACAGCGATGCCGAATGCCGGGCCAATGGAAGGCCGCGATCACCTCGCGGAGATGACGCCGCCAGTGTCGGCCTGGGGCAAGCGCTATGTAACCCTAGAGTACTCGCGAGAGAGGCTGAACGGCCTAGGCCGCGGTGATTACTATCGAGTGCTTGCGGCTTACGACAGCACTCTTGTAACCGGTAGATTTTACGACAAGATGACCAAGAATCTCATCGGCAATATCAATAGTGGACGTTTAAACGCCGGTGAGTTTCAGGACTTCTACTATCCAGGTGCTACTCCAGGCACCTTTCCTTATGGCGTTGTGATGTTCGAGAGCAACAAACCATTCTTTGTGATGCAGTACTCGACGTCGGCAAGTTGGGATGGTGACACGCAAAACGACCCATTCATGATCAACGTCACACCTATTGAGCAGTTCTTATCAGGGGCCGTTTTTCAAACACCGACTCTTGACAATTACAATGTTCACCTCCTCAACTTGGTGATTCATGTACTACACCCGGAAACGGAAATCGAAGACCTTCAGTCACTCCAGATCGACGGAAAACCGGTCTGGAACTCCACGTTAGACGTCGAGTCCCCCGCTCTTTTGGCTGCTGAGAATCCGATTCCTTACGACACCAGGTACCGCCTACGGCATGTTACGATTCGATTGATCGAGAACGGTGGCTCGCATACGATAACAACCAACGGACGCTTGCGGTTTGGGGGCTACGTCTACGGCTTTGGCAACTTCGACTCGTACGGCTATCCCGCCGCAGCGGGCTTTCCCGACCTGAGCGCCGATGCAGTTGGATCCAGCATTATCTCCACAATCGACACAGTGAATCCGTCTGGCTCGCAGCGCACTATCCAGTTTGCCACTGTTAATGCCGCTAACGGTGGTTCCCCTCGAATCGCCTATGTCCGCGAGGATCTTTCCTTTAACGTCTCTCTGCAAGGGGCATTGGGACACTTCTCGCGCGTCACCGCGTCGACACGCGCCGAGGTGACCGTCGAACAAGTCGATACGACGTCGCCCGCCTTTGCTCGCCTTATTGCGTATGACTTTGCTGGCAACGTCGACACCATAACGGTGTCGTTCGCCGCCCGCGACACCACGACGAGTTCTGTCGATGCATCCGAGTTGTCGGCCTTGCGGGTTTATCCGGTGCCGGCAACGTCGTGGATACACATTGAAGGGCTATCTGACGGTGGTCAGCTTCAGTTGTTCGACTCTCGCGGAGTGGCGCTTCGCGCCGAACGCGTAGAAACAGCCACCATGGAGTTGGATCTGACAAACGTACCGACGGGACTGTATATCCTGGTGTTCACGAATAACGGTCGCCGTCAAGCCATTCCGGTGCCCCTTGTCCGTTAAGGATGATTGCGTGCCCCAAATGGGGGCTGTGGGTAACCAAACTGGCGGGTTTTTGTTATGCGATTGTTAGGTTTGCCAGAGTGTTCGCACACCTAAGCTGAGTGGCGTAGCGTGTAAGGACGCCGCTAGGCCAACGCCATCCATGCAAGTTATTGACATGCATGGCTTTAGCCGTCGATTATCAACTGTTCTCAATGGAGTCTTCATGATTCGAGTTGTCTACTCAATTGTTGTAGTGTTTGCGTTACTAGCATCGCCGCTTCTAGGAGTCGCACAGACCAGTAAGGTCTATGATGCCTTGCAGAACGCCAACGGCGCCCAAGGGCGGGAGTTTGTGTTGGCCTTTCCGACCAACGATGGATCTCAGTTCCAAGGCCCTGCCAACCTTGAGATATACGTTGCCACATCTGCCCGCGAGGCACAGGTCGATCTTCGATTTGCTGGAGAGACAGCCACGAAGCGATTCACCGTTAAAAACGGAGAAATTGTGACGTTGTCGACAACCGCGGCGGGGGTGCTCTCCCTGTCTGCGGGTTATGAGATCTTGGCTACTGAGTCTGAGCAGACAATTCCAAAGGGAATCATTGTAACCTCTTCGGCACCAATTTCGATCTACGTTATCAACGCGAAGAACGTATCGTCAGATGGCTACCTTGCCTTGCCTACGAGTGTATGGGGGCGAAAGTACCTCTCTACGAGCTACTATGACTTCGCAGAGCAAAACAACCGGTTCACGTGGGCTGGCGGTTTTTGCGTCATTGCGAAAGATGACGACACAGACGTGACAATACGTCTACGTGGACAAGGCGCAGGTACAGCACGCACCCGTGGCAATCGTCAGATTGGCGACGTTATCACGATCAACATGCGGCGCGGCGAGGTGTATCAGGTGATGGGCGACGGGACTACACGAAACAGTTTCGACCTGACCGGATCAGAGATCACGTCAACGAAACCAGTTGGTCTGATTTCATTCCATGCTCGCACTGCGCTGCCCAACGCCTCTCGTTTGGAAGGTCGTGACCACTTGGTAGAAATGACACCTCCAGTATCTGCATGGGGTAAGCGATTTATCACAACGGAGTACTCGCGCGTATCGTCCAACGGGCAAGGCCGAGGCGACTATTACCGCATCATTGCAGCCGAAGACAATACGCGCATCACAGGCCGCTT
>JALHPC010000002.1:86202-87232 GCA_022842685.1 Candidatus Kapaibacterium sp. | reverse complement strand
TTCTTGGACAAGGTTTCCAAACAGCTCATTGGCAATCTTAACAGTGGCTTGCTTAATGCTGGCGAATTCCAAGACTACTACTATCCGGGCGGAGCACCAGGAACTCTTCCGTACGGCGTTGTGATGTTCGAAAGCAACAAGCCGTTCTTCGTGATGCAGTACTCGACGTCGGCCAGTTGGGATGGTGACACGCAAAACGACCCATTCATGATCAACGTCACACCAATTGAGCAGTTCCTGACCGAAACGATTTTTCAGACACCAACGCTTGACAACTATAACACCCACCTACTGAACCTCATCATTCATGTTCTGCATCCCGAAACGGAGTTAGAGGATTTGAGGTCCTTAGAGATTGATGGCAAACCCGTTTGGAACTCCAATTTTACCATTGATGCCCCGGTTCTACTTGCACCGGAGAACCCTATTCCAAATGACTACGGACTACGCATGCGGCATCTGACGGTGAGGTTTGGAGAGCGTGGTGGGACTCACACAATCAAAACCAACGGTCGCATTAAGTTTGGTGGCTACATCTACGGCTTCGGCAATTTCGACTCTTACGGTTGGCCCGCGGCTGCCAACTTCCGAGACGTATCGACCGTTGACACGCTGCCTCCTCTCTTCACAAAGACCGAGGACTGCGGCGACTACACCTACAATGCTACTGAACTACGCAATCAGCCAGACCCGCCAGTCATACCGCCAACGCGTGACTCCATGCAGGTTGAGACCGGATTCTTCTCGATTAGCCTGACTCCGGAGAGCGACAACTATCGTCTTGTTTATGTCACCGACCCAACAGGTAGCTTCCCTAAAGACCCCTCGTACAAGCGCTTCCAGTTTAGACTTGAAGTAATCGACAAGAGCAAGGATGCCGTAGGCTACCTTGTTATGCAAGATTTTGCCGACAACTTCACCTTCGATACGGTTCGATTCTTTGCCGATCGTTTGATTGTTGAACCACAGCTCCTCGATTTCGGACGAATACGCCTCGGAACCTCTGCGCGTCAGCAGTTTACCCTGCGCA
>JALHPC010000002.1:0-86192 GCA_022842685.1 Candidatus Kapaibacterium sp. | reverse complement strand
GCGGTGCCGAGTTGAACGTCACTGATTTAGCTTTCAAGGGAACCGCTAGTGGTAAATTCGTCATCGTATCTGGCGACATTCCACCCGCTGTACGAATCCCTGATGGTGGCACACATATCGTTGAAATCGAATACCTAGCCAACGAAGAAACCACAGATCCTCGTAGCGACTGGGACGTCGACACGCTGATTGCCAAAACTGGCTGCTCACAGTTTACTATGGCCTTACAAGGCATGGCCGTTATGCCACGTATTACAGTGGCCGACTGGGATGCAGGTACTCGAGCAGTGAACGAAGAGAACTGCTTGACGGCTGGGCTTCGAATCACCAACCCTGGTACCGACACCCTGGTGATTTCCAACATCACTGGCGTGGCGGGCTCGTTCCGCCTATCCAATCCAACGACGCCAGCATTGCCTATCCGCATTCCACCTGCCGTTTTTGCCCCACAAAACGTAGTATTCCTGCAAACTGCATGCTTCCAACGTAACAGCGTTGGCTCCGAAGAAATCGACGTCACGTTTACCACCAATGGCGCCGAAGGCGACAGTGTCTCCAACTGGAAGGGCCGTACACAAGCCCCAGGTCCGTTCATCAAGGGCCACGACTTCGGCTCGCTTCGCGAGAATTCGCTACGCCGCTTCGCCGTCGCCGGCGCGCCAACGGTCACGAGTGACTGTATTGTCTACAACACCGGCACCGAGACCATCCGTCTTACAGGCATTCGTTTTGTCCAAGGTGGCACCGAATACTGGCCCGCAGGTAGCACCGAAGCCAACTACATCTTCAAAATTGGAGCCATCACCCTGAATGGGGCACCGATTGGCGCAGGCGTCGACATGACGAGTACCGGCGATACGCCGAACGAGATTGTGACGTTCGAGGTATTCTTCCGACCCAACGTCGGTATCCCTGCAACCATTTCTTTGGCAGCCATCGAGCCTGTGTTCTCCACGGCCGGCGTGCCCGGCGTTACCGATAACCTCCGTGGCGAAGGCCTGTTGCCAACGGCCGACGTCAACGTTGTTAGCATGACATGCTTACAAACTCCCGAAGGTATCGACGTCGATAACAACCTGGTCATCCCCAACACGGGAACGATGCCCCTTACGATTAGCAACATCACCCTAAACGGTGGTGCCATGTGGTCGTTTGCCACGCCACCAGCCTTCCCTATCGTAGTACAGCCAGCAACGTCGGCCAACGTAGCAATTCGCTTCCTCCGTCCTATCGGTGATCAGCGTGGTCACAACGTCGACATCACCGTCACCCACGATGCTATTCGTGGCAACGGTGTCGACGAGGCCGTCGTTACCACTACATCGCCGGCACGCTGGAGCGTCGGCTCATGCGACAGCCCGATTCCAGATGTAACAGACCTGACGTTTGGCCCTCAGCGGACCGATTGCGACACGCCAGAGGGTAACATCGTTATCTCGGTGACCGGTGGTGGTCGCCCAGTTGAGATCCGCGCAATTGAGCAGCTTGGCCCCGACAACAATCAGTTCCAGATTGTCGAGATTCTCAATCCTGCTGGCACTCCGGTCACGGTTCCGTTTTTTGCAGCCCCTGGAGAGTCGTACAGAATTCGCATCCGCTACGTGCCCACCACCGAAGGCAATCACGAGATGCGCCTCCAGATTCGCAACTTCGGGCAGGGCGACAATGTCGAACTCGTTCAGGATCTCATCTCTACCATCACTGGCACTGCGCGCCGCATCCCAGTTACGTTCAACCTTGTCAACGACCTTCCAGCAAACGCGTCGCGTAATCCTGGCGAAGAAGTGACGTTCACGGTCAACGTACGTGCATCGGACTATCCTAACCTCGAAATCACCTCTGCGGAATTCGTTGTTGATGTTAAGGAAGACGCTCTGGCCTTTGTTCAGGGCTCGGTGGCGACTCTTGTTCCCGGCTGGACTGTCACTGGCCCCGTGGAGCGCCCATCTGCTACTGCGGATCGTACCGAGTGGGTATTCACTGCGTCGGGAACACCGGTTTTGAGTTCAGATGCAGATGTCTTCCGCTTTAGAGCAGTCTTGTTGCTTTCGAATGACTTTGCCTCGCAGCAAAACCTAACTGTGAACATGCCTCGGCCATGCCAAGTGCCGTCCACGACTGGTGCTGCTACGTCGATCTTTAACTGTGCCCTTGCTCAGCGCGTCGTTTCGCTTGGCCGTACCAACTTCGCACTGCCTCCGGTGGTACCGAACCCTGCCGTAGGTGGTAGCGTTGCCGTCGATTTCGGCGTTGGCATTAACACACATACAACGATCGACCTCATCGACATGTCGGGACGCGTCGTTCGCACATTCATCAACTCGGCACTGACTGCTGGTGAATACACCCTTCGGTTCCCCACCAGCGGACTACCGAGCGGTGCCTTTATCGTGAGAATGCAGAGCGGACCGTATAACGCAACGCAGCGAGTCATTATCACCGACTAACCGTCTTCAAAGCTATCTTTAACTGTGGGCTGAGCCGTTCGCCGGTTCAGCCCACGTTTGTTTTCATCGTTTGTGCAATGGCACAAAATATGCTACCTTTGTAGGCACTCCAAAGTGTGCATCTTACAGAATGCTCGTCGCACGAAACATATCGACCACGATTACCGCACGCCTAGTGGCGTTGGTTGCGGCGTTATGCCTCGTTATTGCTCCAGCCATGGCCGACAAAGCCAAGAAACCGACGAGCCAAGCGATTGCACCCACGAAGAATACATCGAGCATTCTTATCCACGGCAGCCCGCTGCACGCCGTCATGGAGGCAACGATGCAAGCTATTGGACAAACGGCCAAGCTACAACCACGCCAGTCCACGCCGGTAGCGCCTCGAGTTGAACCTCAGCGCACGCAGTCGCTTAATCGCGACGCAGACTCCACGCGTAGAGACAATCGCATTGTTCAGGCACGAGCTCACAACGACGTCTTCCACGCTAAGATTGAACTCATCAACGACGAGCCATCCCTCGACGTAGGCATCTATAACATGCTCGGCAAGAAGGTCCACGACGTTTACCGTGGTAGCGCCGGTCGTGGGTCTAGCGAATACTCCGCCCCCGTATCGGATCTGCCCGAGGGCGTCTATATCTGCGTGGTGCAGGGTGCGGACTTCCGGCGTGCCGAGAAGTTCTACCTTTCCCGCTAAATGCACTTCCCCACTCGTGCCATTCATATTGGCCAAGAACCCGATGAACTCACCGGGTCGGTAACCGTTCCTCTCTACCAAACCTCGACGTACGCCCAAGAGGAAATCGGAAAGCATAAGGGCTACGAATACGCTCGGACGCAAAACCCCACACGCGACCGTTGGGAAGAATGCCTCGCCAATCTTGAAGGGGGCGTCGCTGCTCATGCCTTCGGCAGCGGATCCGCCGCCGTCGATGCCGTGATGCGCCTGCTGAGCGCAGGCGACCACGTCGTGATGGCCGAAGACATGTACGGCGGCACCTTCAGGCAAGCCGAGCGGGTACATCGACGATTTGGGCTTTCGTTTACGTATGTCGACATGCGGAATCCCGACAACGTGCGTGCCGCCCTGACGCCGCAAACGCGTATGGTCTACACCGAAACACCTACGAATCCGATGATGACCATCACGGATCTTCGGGCCGTGGCCGCCATAGCTGCCGAAGCCAAGGCCATCATGGTCGTCGACAACACGTTTGCCACTCCGTTTTTCCAGCGCCCCTTAGAACTCGGCGCCGATATTGTGCTACACTCAGCTACAAAGTACTTGGGTGGACACTCCGATCTTGTCCATGGCATCGTGGCTACGCGCCATCAACACCTTGCCGAGCAGATTGGCTTCCTTCAGAACGCTGTGGGCGCGGTTCCAGGGCCGCTAGAGTGCTGGCTGTGCCTACGCTCGGCCAAAACCCTGCACGTGCGAATGGAGCGCCATGCATCGAACGCTCAACAGATTGCAGAGTGGCTCGAAACGCAGCCTTCCGTGAAAGCGATCTATTATCCTGGACTTCCCTCTCACCCACAACATGCCTTAGCCGCAAGCCAAATGTCGGGCTTCGGTGGCATGATTAGCATCGAACTTGGGTCGCTGGCAAAGGCCGTTGACGTAACAAAACGCCTCAAGCTGTTCTGCTTGGCAGAATCGTTGGGAGGCGTAGAGTCTCTTGTGTGCCACCCAGTTAGCATGACGCACGGCAGCGTACCGCCTGAGCAACGTGCACGGTTGGGTATAACGGACGGACTTATCCGCCTAAGCGTAGGCATCGAAGACGTACGCGACTTGATTGCAGACCTAGAGCAGGCCCTACAAGCCTAGGCCTGCTTGCGAATGCCAATAACGTTGTAACGTCCCGTTACAAACTGAATGTCCGCAAACGTCGCATTACCAGCCGGATTCGCACCTGCCCCGTGGTAGTCGCTGAATGCGGCAGACTGATTAACCCAGACGAAGCTATCGAAGTTAAAGGCAACGGGAGCACCAGCGTCTACCAGTGCTTCTGCAGCCGCATCCTGCTTTCGCTCATCTGTGGTGTACACAAGTGTTGTGAGTGCTCCATGGGCCCTAACGCTAGCTGCAACGCGCTCTACGGCATCGTCGAAGCTTTCGGTGACCACCATAAAGGCTACCGGACCAAACCACTCGCGTTCGTACACGTCGGCACGATCGACTGGTGCCCACAGTACTAAGGGCGAAATCGACCTTGCTTGATCGAAGCCTGGCTGCTGCACAAATGCACTTGGGCGAATGATCTCGAAACCAAGGTCGAGCGCCTCTCCAACGCGATCTGCCGTCCGCTCATTCTGAATTGCTCCCAGCGTCCCCGGCCCCGCCTTCTCGTTGTGTACAAGCGCATCGATACGCTCAGCCAGCAGTCGTGCTACGTCAGCTGGCGCTAACACCGTGCCATCAGCAACCTTCACGCCCGTTGCGGGCACGAAGATGTTTTGCGGTGCTGTACACATTTGCCCACTGTACAAACTCAAGGCAAAGGCGATGTTGTCGAATGCCGCGTTGGCATCCTTTACAGATTCTACCACCACACAGTTTACGCCGGCCTTCTCTGTGTACACAGTTTTTCCAAGGGGCAGCGCCTCACGTTCCACGGTGGCACCAAAGACGGGACCACCGGTGTAATCAATGATACGTACTTCGTGATGACGCACAAGGTCGAGACCAATAGGAGCCCCCACCGTATCGGCGGCAAGCTGAATCACGTGTGGATCGACGCCTACATCGGCCAGTGCCCGTTGCACTTCGGCAATAACGATCGCAATCGGATACGTTGCCCCTGGGTGGCTTTTCACGATAACGGGATTACCCGTGGCAAGACCAGCAAACATGCCAGGTACGGTATTCCACACGGGGAAGGTCGAACAGCCAATCACAAGGTTGATGCCCTTCGGGCGAATCACGTAGGACTTCTCGATTGTAACGCTGATTTTTCCCATCGGCTTCGTCCAAGTGACGGCATCGGTACTGGACGTTTGCGCCTCGAGTGCAACGCTAACGGCTTCGAGCGCGCGGTCGAATGCATGTGGGCCCGAGGCTTGGAAGGCCATCACAAAGCCCTGCCCAGTGGTGTGTTGCGTGGCAAAGCCAATCTCGAAAAAGTGCTTCGACGCACGCTCTAGGGCTTCGACCAAGATCGACGCTCGCTCGAGAGGTGTAAGCGTCGCCCATGTTAGCTTAGCATGGTTGGCGCGCAGCACCAACGTGTCGACGTCGGTATATGGATACGTAATGCCAAGGTCGAAGCCGTATGGCGACTGTTCCTCGCCTACGGCGTCGGGCGTTGCCCCTTGCAGCAAACGAGTAAAGGGCGTGTTCAGCTGGGCCTTGAAGGCTGCTTCACCGTCGGCACTGGCGGTCTCACCATAAATCTTGCCGCTGGGCGGCTCGGGCCAATGCGCAAAGAAGGTGCGTGTTCGGTTGGCTTCGGCGGCAGCGGCAAGCGTTGGGGCGTGCCGTTCGATAAGACTGGCGAGTGACATAGTCAAGCAATAGAATTGGGATAGCCACAAAGTTAACGACCGTGGCTGGACAGACGATAACAAAACAGGGTAGCCAAGCGGCTACCCTGTCTACCTGCATCATCGTGCCTGACTGGTGCACGTCAGGCCGGTTGAGCACGTTTCACGGATCTTGCTTGGCACGATCAACCGAGTAGGTTCCCACGTTATTGCCAACATCCACACCAACTTCGCAGTCCACTCGAAGGTGAATACGCGAGTAAATTCGTGACTCTGCGGCTTCGCGAGCCCAGGCGTGAAAGTCGCTTGCACGGTCGGGGAAGAAGTGTGCAAGGACGGTTGCTGCCGATCCACTAAAGGCAGAGTGACCCGAGATATAACCAGGGAAATTGGGAAGCCCGGCCGACATCGTAATTGAGCGATCAAGGGCGTGCGGTCTGGGATGGATGTACTTGTACTTGATGTCCCACGCAACAACGGCAGCATCATGCATGGCAGTGGTAACAAAGGCAAGAACACGAGCCGCGCGAATTGGGCTAAGCTGGCGGCGTTGCACTTCGGCTTTCGCAAGTGAGCACCAGTGTCCGGGCGGCGTAAACGTGCCAGCACCGTCTTCCCAGAAATTCGCAATGCGAACTTGCTCGCGAGTGCGCGACTTCGTGAGCTGGCGCATTTCCTCTAGCTCGGCATTCCACTGCGGCGTGCCTTCGGCGTGGGGCGGACCTGGATCGACGGCCTGCGTCGATGGCACGTTCCACAATGTCACACGCCCGAACAACGGCAGCATTGGCGGCCGTGCGGGAATCTCCATACTCTTCCACCGGGGGTAGGGCACAGTAATCGTCTTCTCAATGGCATTCCATGCTTCTTGGTCGTTGGCTTGCGCCATGCCGTCAGTCCGTGCGCGTTCCATGTACCGGCGTGCTACAGCCATACCTACACTATCACCTGCGGCCACGTCTTCTGGCCATGCACGTCCGGCAACAACTCGCGACCGTACTGCGGTTGCGGCATGTGTACCGATGGCCGAGGTTTCGAGCGGGAACATCGCACTGAGAATGGTCCTACTTACGGCCGCTAGTGCCGCATCTTCGTTGGGCCACGAAGACGCAGACGTGGCGGGCGCAGCTGCGTTGAAGTCGGAGGTTAGGTCGGCAGGTGCCTGAACGACTCGCTGCTGCTTAAGGCGCCAGCAGTGAATCAAGGCGTCGTAGTGAGCGGCACTAAGCAACGCATATAGGCGTGCCGCGAAGGGGGGCGTTGCAAAGGGTCGCTGGGGGTCGACAACGAAACGACCAGTAAAGGAACCATCGGGGCGCCGTTCGGGAAAGGGTGCAACGTTGTACTTCGCAACGAGATCGCAAGCAATGGTATTCCAACGCAATACCGATCCTGTATTCCAAAGGCGAATGTCGGCACGGTCGTTTTCGGTGGCACTCTTAAAAGCGGCAACCGCAGCCGCCAGATCGGCCGCATCGTGTGTAGCCGGTGTGGGAACGCTTGTGTAGAATGCCGTGTCGGTTGCCAACAAGGGTGTCCACGATGCCCCTTGCACGTCGAAGTCTGTAGGGCGTATCTCTGGATCGACAGGAGCGGTTACGTCGGATTGACATGATACGAATAGTATCACCGATGATAGAACGAAAGCCAGCGGTCCAAGTACTCGAATCTGCATAGGTGTTAGGATTTTCATAGTGAGAGACCTCCCCAGCTAGGTAGGCCATAGGCAAGGCCAAACGTCAGTCGCGTGGCGCGCCCAACATTCGAGCCATCCACAATTGTCGCAGCACCGCCAATAATCGTAAGGTGGTCTATCCATGGCTGGTTCCACGCCACGGTGCCACCTAGGCGGACAAGTGATTGGCTGTTGGTGGGGAATGGTACGCCAGGACCAATCGTGGTACCACTTTGCGCAACGACGTTGTGAACCACGTAGTCTGCATAGAAGCGCTCAGACGCAAAGCCAATGCGTCCGACGGTTTCTACTAGGTGCGGCACATTCACGTCGCGGCCCCAGTCGATCGTAACGGGGTTGCGGTGGACATATCCAGACTGCACCATGGCAAACACGCCTGACTGATGTTTTGCCTGAATGGTGATACGACCGTCGATTGAAGTAGCGCCATGACCAATCGTCACAGGTGCGTTGTTCACGTAGTTCACCACAGGCGCAGAAATTCCAGTGCTGCCCATGATGTCGACCGTGGTTCCCTCGACGTCAAGTGAAAGTGCACGGAGGCGTATCGCTGCCGACACGTCTTGAATACTGCTGATGGTCTCCCAATACCCTGCTGATGACGTAGCAGAAGCGTATGGCAGCGCAACAAGGACATCGGCGAAGGACGTAATGCCGGAGGCAACAAACAAACTTGCGCTTTGAGTGGTAATCGTACCCAAGCCGCTGTTCGTGGTTGGCTGCTGTCCAACCCAGTACTCCGAGAACGACTCAGTTGAGTACGTCAGCGCGATGGTGGTGCGCCCCTCTCCTTGCATAAAGCCGCTTACGAGGCCCTGCGAAGCCGCCGTTGTGGCAGCGAGGGCAATACACGTCGCAATGGCTAGATATAGTCGGTGAATCATGTGCGTATGTGTGCTATCGATAGGTGGGCGTAACTTGCTCTTGCAGGTGCAACATTATGACGAACCCTAGATGCCGCGCAACGAAACAAAAGATAAATAGCTTAATTTTGCGCATGCCCTTTCAGTCCACCATTCGTGAACGCCGCCGCCTTCGCGCGCTCGAACTGCATCAGGCCGGCTGGCGTGGAATCGACATTGCACGCACGTTTGGTGTAAGTCACGCAGCAGTTAGCCAGTGGCTTCGTGCAGCTCGCGAAGGCGGTACGGAAGCGCTACACAGTCGGATTGCTACAGGTCGTCCACCTCGCCTTTCCGAGCGACATAGGCGCATGCTAACTGCGATTATCCGCGAAGACGCGCGCCATTTCGGCTTTGATGAGCGAGAATGGCATCCCTGGATGCTGCAGCGCATTATCGCAAAGCTGTTTGGCGTCGAGTACACACGACAGCACGTTGGCACATTGCTACGCGCAGCTAAACGTGATTCTTCGCGCCTTCCCAAAATGCTTACGATCGAGCTTTCTGATCTTCTTTCGAATGCGGACGTAACCGTTCTCAGAGGTAGATTCAAGCCCCATTCTAACCGGACGTAAGACACTTATCTTCATCACGTCGGGGCGTTCTTTGGTCCTGCCCTTATGTTGCGTACTTAACAATCTCGCCATCCACATGCCAGCTAACGCCCCCGACGACTCGACAATTCAGAATCTCGTTGCCAAGGTAACCGAAACCCACGCTGCATTGATGGCAGCTCAACAGAGAGCCGAGTCAACAGACCGTATCGTTAGCGAAAACCAACGCTACCTTGCCGAAACTCAACGGGTTGTGTCAGAACACGTGTCGATGTTCCTTAGCAAACAGTCCGAAATCATCGACAACCAGCACCGGATTATTGCCAACCAGAACACCATCATCACCTTTCTAAAGCAGATTGTGGATTCTGCCGACTGATGATGCGACAACTTCGATTCTACATTCCCTACCTCGTTGGGGCGATGACGCTATGGGTTGTAATGCTTGCAACCTCGGGAGCTATCGACAGCGTACTTGCTGCATGGCCTGCCGCACTCACTATGGTCTTGGGTTCTTTCATTGGTGGCGCCAGCGCCGAAGGCGGTGGTGCGGTTGCATTTCCCATCTTTACCCTCCTTCTCAAAATTCCTCCGCCGTCGGCCCGCAACTTCTCGTTTGCCATCCAGAGTTTCGGAATGGTGTCGGCCTCGATGCTTATTCTCGGCCGTGGTATACCCATCGAAGCGCGCGCTGTGTTCTTCCCTGCTGTAGGGGGCATCGTTGGACTCGTGTTAGGCACCTACGGTGTGGTCCCGCTGCTCGACCAGGTTTGGACGAAGCTCTTTTTCGTGTCACTGTGGGCCGCCTTTGGCGTGGGCCTGTGGCGTGCTAACGCCCGTACGCACCGTACGGTGGCAAGAGCGTTGCCGAATGTTTTACACCGTGGTGACATCGCTTTACTTGTTTTGGCCGGCTTTGCCGGAGGCGTTGTGACGTCAATCTTCGGTAACGGTATCGACCTACTCACATTTTGTGTTCTTACGCTGTGGTATGGAATCGATGAGCGCGTAGCGACTCCAACTTCCGTGGTACTTATGAGCGTTCTTACGCTATGCGGTACGTTTCTTCATGTTGGTGTTTTGCAAGATTTTGGCACCATCGAGTACCACGCACTATTGGCGTCGGCACCTGTAGTTGTAATCTTCGGACCAATCGGCGCATACGTTATTACCCATTGGAAGCGCCTGTCTATCGCTCGACTTTTGTACGCAATAATGGCCGTTCAGCTTGCTGGCGCTATCTACGTACTCGGCGCCACCATCGAGCACCTGCTGTTTTGCGGAATCGTACTTGCCGTGGGGTCAACCATTATGGTCTGGATGTCGAAAAAGACGGTCACGACACGGTGATTGATCCGTCCATCCGCGACCTAAAACCGCAAGAGCATTCGTGCCACGGGCACTGGCACGTTCATGTTATGTGCTAACAATGCTCCAAATGGGTTGATATCAAACTCTAACGAGCCGAAAGAGCGGAGTTCGTCACGTGCTTCCTGCGAGGCAATGACGATGGCAAGCCCTGCAGCGGCACCAACAACCATGACCGGCGGTGTCCACCGCTCTGCACGAAGCAGCTCGCCAAAACCGTAGCCCATCACCGCGCCTGCAACTGCTCCTAACGGATAGTACGCAGCCCCATTGTCGGGATGGTCAACACCGTGAATCAACACAGCACCCACCCCCATGCCACCGGCAATTGCAATCATGGTTGAGACGCTGAGCGTTGTTCCGTCAACGTTATCACGCGATGCAAGAAGAACAGTCAATGGCGCAACCGCTGCAATGGCTGTTGCAGTGCTGAACACTGCAGCATCGGCAGTATTCACACGTGTTGATTGTCGAAAGGAATTGGCCACCAAAACGCCTCCAACTGCGCCTGCAAGTCCTAGCCCCGTTACAAGGCGCAGGTACGTCGGCTCAGTAAGGCTGTTGTTAGCTATGGAGACAGCACCAAGCGCACCAAACGCCGTACCATAGAACATCGATGTGTTTATCAAGGTGGCTTCACCGTCTCCAATACCGGCATCCTTCGCAATCAAAAATCCGGCTACGGTCTCGGCAATACCAATGGAAGCCGACATCCCCCAGCCTAGCCGACTATCGAGTTCACTTCCAAACAGAAGGCCACCAAGCATCCAACCGTGCAGAGCACCCTGAAACATCCCCCCCGCGGCCATCGTTGCCGCCCCAGAAGGTACCTCGGCACTACGCGTTAGATAAAACGGCAGCAGGAATCCGGCGCCCCCCATAAGCGTGTATGCACCAGTCGCCTGCGACCCGGTTAGATCCAATGCCTCGGTAATAGCGGTACCATAGTAGACGAGCGACCAGATCGTGCTGTACGTTACCAACGAACTACGCCCCGTCTGATCGAACGCCATTTCTCCTCGAAACGTCGAGTCCCTACCACGAGGCAACGTATCGTCTGCAACTACGAAGCATTCCGACTCCAAATCATACGCATATTCATGCTCACAAATCGGCACACACTCAACCTCTGGTTCAACCACATGCTCAAACATGCAGGTAGCGCCTGGTGTCTCGCAAGCAAAAAGGGGTAGCGCGGCAAATGCTGCGCTACCCCATAATACGACGATGATGACGAGATTAAACAAGTGCCTTCTCGAGCGGAGTGTAATCCATGCCAAATGCTTCTGCTACAGCACTGTAAACAATTTTGCCGTTCATAACATTGAGGCCTAACTCGAGCTCCTTATTCGTGCGAATCGACTCTTCCCAACCAAGATTGGCAAGCTGCAAGGCATACGGCAAGGTGGCATTCGTAAGGGCAATCGTTGATGTGTACGGCACTGCTCCCGGCATGTTGGCTACGCAGTAGTGCACAACTCCGTCCACCTCGTAGGTTGGCTCTTGATGCGTTGTAGCCCGTGTAGTCTCAACACAGCCGCCTTGGTCGACCGCAACGTCTACAATCACTGCCCCTTTTCTCATATCCTTGAGCATGTCACGGGTAATGAGATAGGGGGCTTTAGCGCCAGGGATGAGTACGCCACCGATAACGAGATCGGCAGTCTTGAGCGCTTCGCGGATGTTAGCACGGCTCGACATCTGGGTTTCGACATTCTTAGGCATCACGTCGTCGAGGTAGCGAAGCCGATACAGGTTTGTGTCAAAAATGGTTACACGAGCTCCAAAGCCAGCGGCAATCTTGGCTGCATTGGTACCAACAACGCCACCACCTAGTACCATAACGCTGGCAGGCGTCGTGCCTGGGACGCCACCTAACAGAACGCCGCGGCCACCCATTGGGTGCTCAAGGTACTTGGCGCCTTCCTGAGGAGCCATACGGCCGGCTACTTCGCTCATGGGTATCAGTAGCGGCAACGAGCCATCGGCCTTCTGAACAGTCTCATACGCAATGCAGATGGCGCCAGAGTTTACCATGGCGCGCGTGAGCTCCTCTGATGCCGCAAAGTGGAAATAGGTAAATAGTACCTGTCCAGAGCGGATGAGTGGATACTCGGGAGCGATGGGCTCCTTGACCTTCATGATCATTTCGGCCTTGCCATAGACGTCGGCCGCCGTTGGCAAAATGGTGGCGCCAGCTGCGATGTACTGATCGTTGCTAAAACCACTGCCAACACCTGCGTTGGTTTCAACCACAACGCTGTGGCCTGCAGCAACGAAGGCCTCGACTCCACCCGGCGTTAGGGCTACGCGCTTTTCGTTGTTCTTGATTTCTTTGGGCACTCCAATGAGCATAGGGGTTCCTGTATGTGTAAGTGTGATGAGTTGCGTGTGGGTTACGTAGAGTGTGGCAAAAATAGCGAGCAGAACAGCCTCTGCCGCATTCCATACAAGAGCGATGTTACGAAAGAAGGGCCGATAGCACGATAACGAGGATACCTCCCACCACGACCACGGGCATCGTCCATCGGCCACTTCGCGGCTGCCACCAAGGGATGGTGGCGACAGCCAGCAACCAAGCCAATACGATATAGGAAGCCAATTCGCTACCGAAGGCTTCCTGCAACATGCTGGCAGCGCGAAACGGATACCAGGCCTTCGTGCCGTCAGGGCGCAGTAACGCTACGGGTATCGATGCCCCAATGACGACCAATCCTACAACCAGTGATTGCTTGGTGAACGAGGGCCCACATCGGCGGACAAGCAAGCCAAGCCCGCCAGCAAGAACAATTGGCAGTAGCCAAGCATGCATCGCATAGGTTCTGGCCAACGGCTGAACGGATGTTATCCCACGACCGGTTAAGCCCTCAAGAACGGCACCACCTACAATGCCGTCGGCTATCGCGGCCCGCACTACTCCCAGCGATGCCTCGGCATACGCGTCGTCGGGTAACACCATTCCCGTCCACATTGCAACGACAATGGCCACCATCAGCACAGCCGACACAGGCCACAACCACGACGGCGCTTGCGTGTGCCCAATGGCAACCACGACGATGGCCGCCATAATGGAAAGCAAACAAGCGAGAGACGACGCACGGTGAGCGGCGCGGAGTATTCCACCACCCCAAGCGTTAGCAATTGACACCTCGACACTTACGCGTGCAACCGAGGCCGATCTGCCCACCCCCGAAAGGGCCGCATACTGTCCCTGTAACGCCACAGTATCACCCCATGCATCCACCAACGGGGCGTTAGTGGCATGTCGAATCACCTGCGAATGTCCATCGGCATCCCGCGCAACGTCTGCAGACGGGACGTAATACACAGAGAGCAACACGCCCGTTGTTGCACAAACGACAGCCGATACTATGGCACTCCACACCGACGCAGCAAAGGTCATGACGCTGATGTCTCCATCCGCACCACTACCATACCGTCTTCGTCGTAGGCCGCTATCGTTCGTAAGGGGCGTCGAACAGGGCCTCCGGCCGGTGCCCCCTCTGCGTCGAATCGTCCTCCATGACATGCACAATGAAAGCCGTTTGCCACTGGCGTCACAGGACATCCCGCATGCGTGCAGGCAAGGTCGAACGCCACGATGCTCCCATCGCCTCGTCGACGCAGGGCAACAGCAGCGCCCATCACCGACGCCGTGTGAACTGCGGTGCCCAAGAGCTCGCTACGCATCAGTCGCACGGTACGTCGTCGGGCCTGCGCTGGTGGCTGAAGGTAACGCACAACGGCAGCCAACAACGGCGTTGCCATGATTGCGCCAACAACGATACGTAGCACTGCACGACGAGATGGATAGGCATTCGGCTTCATACTTGTCGAATTTACCACGCATAGCTGACGCCGTCGCCGTAGTTTTGAAGTCAGTTTGATTCAACACCCTCATCCAACATGGTACCACTCCTCGACCTCAAAGCCCAATATGAATCGCTTCGCCCTCAACTCGAGGAAGCCATCCTCCGCGTTGCTGCGTCGCAGGTATGCATCCTTGGCCCCGAGGTTGACGCTTTGGAAGCAGAGGTGGCGGCCTACCTAAACGTCAAGCATGCCATTGGCGTGTCGAGCGGCACCGACGCCCTACTTGTTGCCTTTATGGCCCTTGGCCTTGGCCCTGGCGACGAAGTGATCGTACCCACGTTCTCGTTCTTTGCCACGGCGGGCTGTGTTTCGCGAACTGGCGCTACGCCTGTCTTCGTCGACGTCGACGCCACAACAATGAACATTTCGCTCGACCACATCGAGCGCGCCATTACTCCACGCACAAAGGCAATTGTACCGGTCCACCTATTTGGCTTGGCGGCCGACATGGACGCCATCATGACGTTAGCCGCGAAGCACGGCATTGCCGTCGTTGAAGACTGTGCGCAGGCTATCGGCACGCAGATGCTAGATGGACGCCGCGTTGGCGGCATTGGCCACATGGGCTGCTTTTCGTTTTATCCTACGAAGAACCTTGGTGCTTTCGGCGATGCGGGCCTTGTGACGACGAACGACGACGTTTTAGCGGCCACGCTTCGGCGCTTGCGTAATCACGGCATGGAACCACGGTACTACCACGGCAGCATAGGCGGCAACTTTCGCCTTGATGCCATGCAGGCCGCTGTGCTCCGCGTAAAGCTGCCGCACCTACCTTCGTGGCATGCTGCGCGCCGCAGGAATGCCTCGCTATACGAACGGCTTTTTATCGAAGCGGGTCTAAGTTCAGGCCCTGGTGCAACGCAGTTTGGTCCTGCCGACTCGATCTTGCTGCCATCGGGCGTCCACACAACGTTGCAAGCTCCCGATGCCCACATTGTGAACCAATACACCATTCGCAGCGCTCACAGAAATGCCCTGCGAACATGGCTTGCCGAGCGTGGCATCGGATCGGAAATCTACTATCCCGTGCCGTTTCATCGGCAAGAGTGCTTCGCTGCTCTCGGGGCTGCCGACAGTGACTTTGCCGTAAGCAACTGCCTAGCGGCCACTGTGCTGTCACTACCTATTTACCCTGAGCTCACTGAATCACAGATTCATGAAGTGGTTGAATCCGTTTCTGAGTTCTGCCGTACACACGCCCCCTCGACGCCAGAATGCGCCGATTGCGAAGAGTGTGGAACCCTTCGTATGTGACCCTACACCACTTTTTGAGAGGTACCATGGAACAACATCAGACGATGTGGCAGGCCAACGTTCAGTTGGGCAAGGAGCCCGGAGGATTGACGCCCGGGCGATTAATGGCAGGTATTGGCGTTATCGCCCTTGGTATTGCCTTTTTACTAGATCAGTTCGACATTCTGGATTTTGGCAGCACCGTTGGCACCTGGTGGCCCGTCATCCTCATGGTGATCGCTCTAGCACAACTCGCCACTCGGTCGACGGCTAATTGGTTTGGCTCCACCGTATTGTTTGCTGTGGGCGCTCTACTCTTAGCTAGCAACCTCGACCTGCTTCCCGGAGGTTTTTGGTCTACGTTCTGGCCAATCTTCATTATCCTGATTGGCGTGAGCATCCTCCTCGGTGGCAAAAAAAAAAGCATGTCGTGGGGGTCTGGCGCGAACCAGCAGAGTAACGACGTAAACATCGGCAGCGCCGAAGACGCTACTATCCATGACGATTTCATCAACAAGACCGCCGTCTTTAGCGGTCTCGACCTAACCTCGGCTTCGACGGCCTTTCAAGGTGGTACTCTCACCGCTGTCATGGCTGGTATCGAACTCGACCTGCGTGATGCCGTGCCGGCTTCAAACGAAATGATGCTCGACGTGACCGCTATCTTGGGAGGCTTCGAACTACGCGTGCCCTCTACGTGGCGCGTGCATACCTCTGGCACTCCGATTTTGGGCGGCATCGAGAACCGTACGATTGGTCGCATGCCCGACGCCGGAACCGATGCTCCCCTTCTCATTGTTCGCTGTACCGCTATTCTTGGTGGTATCGAAATCCGACATTGAGCATCCATCCCGACCGTATCCGAATCCTTCGCACAGCAGGGTCTCCTACCGGAGGCCCTGTTGTTGTTTGGCTAACGCGCGACAGGCGCCTTCACGACAACTGGGCCGTCCTTTACGCACAGGCCTGCGCCATCGACCGCAAGGTACCCCTCCACGTTGTGTTCTGCCTTGTACCGCAGTTCCTAGATGCCACGTGGCGCCAGTACCATTTCCTACTTGAAGGCCTCACGGAGTTGGCCTCGGATTGCCAAGACCACAACCTGTCGTTTACCCTCCTCGAGGGCGATCCGGCCACCGAGCTACCTCGTTACCTCCACCACGTGCAGCCCTCGCTAGTTGTCACGGATTACGACCCGCTTCGTTCAAAGCGTCGGTGGGTAGATGCCGTCGTAGAAGCTTCTTCAACCGACGTCCACCAGGTTGACGCCCACAACATTGTGCCCGTATGGGCGGCGTCGCAGAAGCACGAGTTCGGTGCCTATACCATTCGTCCCAAAATCCATCGACTACTCCCAACGTTTCTCGAACCGTTCCCGTCTGTCGTACGCCATCCCTATGGTACGGCCGCCATTACCGCCGATTGGCAGGGGGCGTCGCGACGCCTACGTGCAGACCGCGGGCTGTCGCCCGTGGATTGGATTGTACCGGGTGAGCGCGCAGCGCTGCTCGCGCTGCGTCACTTCGTTGGCCGACTTGCAGCATACAACGACCTGCGCAACGACCCTGTGGCGAACGCACAAAGTGGGCTTTCTCCGTGGCTTCATTTTGGACAGATTTCTGCGCAGCGCATAGCGCTCGACGTCGAGGCAGCCGCCGCAGGCGACGCCGCCCTTCGCGCTTCGGCCGACGCCTTCCTTGAAGAACTCATCGTGCGGCGAGAGTTGGCCGACAACTTCGTGCACTACAATCCGAACTACGACTCGGTCGACGGCTTCCCGACATGGGCGCGAGCGACCCTTGACCAGCACCGAGCTGACGAACGCGACTACGTATACGAGACTGATGTATGGGAGCAGGCGCAAACGCATGATGCACTGTGGAATGCGGCACAACATCAGATGCTTGCTACGGGCAAGATGCATGGCTACATGCGAATGTATTGGGCCAAGAAGATCTTAGAGTGGACCGAGAGTCCCGAGCAAGCTATGGCGGTTGCCGTCTACCTTAACGACAAGTTTCAACTTGACGGCCGCGACCCCAACGGCTACACTGGAATTGCGTGGAGCATCGGTGGCGTGCACGACAGGGCATGGTTCGAACGTCCGGTATACGGAAAGATTCGCTACATGAACAGCAACGGAGCTGCTAAAAAATTCGACGTTCCTGCCTACATTGCCACATGGACTCCTGCATGAAGATTCTGATTACGGCAACACTCTTTGCCATTGCTGCGGTTGGCACCCTTGATGCCAGCGAACCCCGTACTATCACCGTGGGGCGAAAAATCAAGCCCATGGACACCTACTTGTTCCGAACACAGTTTTCGGAAGAGTACAAGGCCTACAGTCGCGATGCTGCGAAGAACGTTTCGCAGAACGTGCATACCACCGTTATTTCGATGCAGGCCGAGACCCAGGTTCAGGCCGTGCGCGACAATGGCGAAGAGCACACCAAGCTCCTTACCATTCGGTTGTTCCGAGTAAAGCGCGACAGCGCTCCGGCCGTGGACTACCTGTATACTGGAGCCATCGTGCGGGCGGAGTTTACCGACAAGGGCCCCGTGTTTACCATCGACAAACGTCCAGTTGCCGACTCGGTAGCCATGATGCTTGCTCAGGTTGTTCATGCTGAGGGAGGCACGAAGACTGGCGCCATACTCGACCCATCAAAGCCGGTGCGGATAGGTGATACCTGGCAGATTAACACCAAGGCATTTCTAGAGACGATCGACGAGAATCAGCTTGCGATAGACCGCAAGAAAATCAAGAAGGCAAGTGCCACGTTGAAAGCGGCCGACAGTGTAGGAGGCCGAGGCATGTACATGGTTTCGGGCGACGTCGTGGCCGAGGGCGTTAAGCCTGGTGGTTTCGACGACTTGCGCGTGCTGAATGCCAAGTTGATGATGCACGTTAGTGTAACAGTGCCCGACGACGAGCGCTACCCGCCGTATGAGTCGCTTGCCGTTCTTGCCTTGGATATTCCGGCGAAGTCGTTGCCGAAGAACGGTCCACCGATGGAGTATCAGATACGTATTACCCGGCAGCAGGAATCGCGATTCGAGCGATGACCACACCAACCTTGCACCGACGCGCCGTTGGTGCGCTCGTGCTTACGTCGCTGTTATGGAGCACAGGGGGCTTGCTCATTAAATCGGTGCCCCTTACTGGCGTAACTATCGCGGGCACAAGAAGTGCAATTGCTGCGATAGTGATGTGGCTGTGGCTGCGAAGGCTGCGCCCTACGTGGTCGCCAGCACAATTTGGTGGCATTGTGGCCTATGCTGCCACGGTAACGTTGTTTGTAACGGCAACCAAACTCACGTCGGCAGCCAATGCCATTCTGCTGCAGTACACGGCTCCGATATGGGTGGCCTTACTAAGTGCGGCTATCACGCGAGAGCGGCTACGCTGGTACGACGTAGTAACCGTTGCTGCCGTGATGAGTGGTATGGTTGTGTTCTTTGTTGACAAACTTGAGGGGCCCGCCCTTACAGGCACATTCGTAGCCGTGCTTAGCGGCATAGCGTTTGCGTTTGTGGCGTTATGCATGCGTGCGCAGCGTGGTGTTGCAACAACCGAGACTATTGTGATTGGCAACATTCTTACGGCCCTTGTGTGCCTGCCGTTTTCGAGTTTTAGTGGGGCCGACAGTATGGCGTGGGTCTACCTTGTAGCGCTAGGCGTGGTACAACTAGGCATATCGTACATGTTGTATTCGTGGGCATTGGCGCACGTCACAGCGTTGGAGGCGATTCTCATTACAGTGCTAGAGCCGCTATTGAATCCCGTGTGGGTGTTGTTGGGGACGGGCGAAACGCCTTCGTCGTATGCTGCAATCGGCGGTGTGATTGTTGTTGGTAGTGTTGTTGCCCGGGGTGTGATTGCCGTGCGTTGGGAGAGTCGGCAGCGTCGTAGTTTCGCAGCATGAAGCATCCCGTACATCCAGAATCTGTTTCGACCATCATTGCCGAAAGCATAGCGGTAAAGCAGCAGTTGCTGCAAGACTGTGCCGTTGCCATCCATCGGTGTGGTGTGGTGTTAAGTCAGGCCGCGCTAGACGGCCTACCGATACTTCTTTGTGGCAATGGCGGCAGTGCTGCCGACAGCCAGCATTTGGCGGCCGAGCTTGTGGTGCGCCTTCGGGGCAACGTCGAGAGGCGTGCGATAGCGGCTATGGCGTTGACCGTTGACAGCAGCATATTAACTGCTGGCGGCAACGACTATGGCTTCGAGCGTGTGTTTGCGCGTCAGGTCGAGGCCTTTGGCCGAGAGGGGGCTGTGCTGATTGCCATTACGACAAGTGGCACATCGCCGAATGTGGTTGCGGCAGTGGAAGAGGCCCACCGGCGTGGGATGCGCACAATTGGGCTTTTAGGTGGAAGTGGGGGTGTGCTGGCAAAGGTCTGCCACGATGCTGTAGTTGTACCGAGCACCGTAACGGCACGTATTCAAGAGAGCCACATTCTGATTGGCCACATCTGGTGTGAGATGATCGAAGAGGCCGTAATAGCTGCCGAGCGAGGGTAGTTAGCGGACAGCGGGCACATGCAGAGCGTAGCTCATTCCGTTCTTACTCACCACAACAAGTCGGGTGAAATCGGGTAACGGCGTAGCAACTGTCGTGCTCTGTAGCGTAGGCAAGGCTACGGCCAGCACGCGACCCAACAGATCGTATGCAGTCCATTGCCATCCCGAAGGCAACTGCCCAACGAGCAAAGGCACACCGTTGTTAGCTGAAACAGCTACGGTTGCTCCTTCAGTTAGCACAATGGCTCGTGGGAACGAACCGCATCGGACAAGGTGCACCTTGCCTGCGGCACCAACAATGCGCGTGCATGAGTCGCCAGCGGCGACTATGTGCACGTCGGCATCAGCGTCGTTCGACAAATATCCGTTAAGCACAAGTGTGTCGACACGACCGACCCTGAATCGAGCGGACAGGATGGTTGTATCGCCGAGAGTGCGTTGGGCTAGAATGTTGAGTGTAGTAGAGGCAAGCCGCAGCGACCGTGATGGCATTCGAACGTCTGCAAGGATCTCGGTCTGGCTGTCGCCAGCAAGTGTGATTTCAAGCGTTGCTGGTTCTCCGGCAATGGTGGCAGTATCGCTGGTAACAGCGAACTGCAGTGATGTGGCATCGAGAGCAGTGATGGAAAAACGGGCTGTGTCTGCGCAGTCACCGATTGCCCCAACGACGGTAATCACGACGGAAGTATCTGCTCTAAGTGTCGCGACGGTGTCGGACGTTGTTACGAAGGCCGTGGCTGGAAGCCACTCGTAGCGCGAAGCGCCGGAGGCGCGTAGCGTTAACAGTGCCCCTTTACAGACGGAGGTGTCTGGAGGTACGGAGAGCGTTGGGCTTGGGGCAACGGCAACGACGATGGTATCGGCGGCTGGGCACGACGAGCTGCGGCCCGTGGCGATGATGGTTGTTGACGGGCCCGTGTAGAATAGTACGGTATCGGCGCCCAGGAAGGTACCGTCGGTCGTTTGCCAAACGATGCTGCGGGCATTGGGCGCAGCCAAGCGCACGGTAGAACCTTGACATACTTCGACAGAACGCTGCAGGTTGAACGACCCTTCCTGAGTAACAACAACGGTCACAGAATCAGTGACTTCGCACCCTGTTGGAGTAACAACGGTTGCTGTGTACGTGGTGGTAGTGAGTGGCTTAGCAGCCGTTGTGAGCGACGTAGGGTTCGACAATCCAGACGTTGGCCGCCATTGTACAGAGCCACCGGAAGGAACAACAAGGAGTGTACTGTCTCCGACACAAATTCGCTTTGTCCGTTCGGTGAATAATGGGGTTGGAGCTGACACGAAGACGCGAATAGAACGACGTATCACGCATTGAGCGCGCCGGACGGTGATTGTGTAGCGTGTTGTAGTTCTGGGCGATACTGTAATTGTGCGTTGGGTGCTAAGCAGCGAATCGGCGTCGTTGCGCCACTCGAATACTGTACCATCGGAGTCGGCTGTGAGCAACACCGACGCACCTAGGCAAATGGTTGTATCTGCTGTGGTACGAATCCAAGGTACCTCTACACGAAAGGTTGTATCGAACTCACAGATGCCGGCCCTTCCTTGCAGGCGGACATCGGTGGTTTGACCAAGGCGCAAAACCACGGCGGGAGAAGTTGAGTCATCGACAGCTCGTCCTGGCGACCACCGGACGTTGGTTAGGCCCGTAACGATGATGACGGAGTCTTGTCCGGGGCAGAGCACCGCTGGCAGGCGCGCGGTAACAACGGGCCTAGGAAGGACGACGATCGACTTCTGGCGAACCACGCTGCGCCCATCAGTTGTGCGAACGGTAACGGCCACCCTAGAAATACCAGGAGTAGCGGCAACGAAGGAAACAGCTGAATCGCCTGGAACACGGTTTTCGTTAACAGTCCACGTTGTCGAAAATCCGGGGGTGTTTACGCGCACGTTCACGATAACCGTCGTTCCGGCACATACGGTATCTGGAGATTCGAGGACAGCGCTAACACCACTGCGCGAGAAGTAAACGATATTCGGAAGGCCCAGTTGAGACCGACCGGGGCCCAATGGAATTGCATTGGCTCGAAGTTGAGCTGCTGCAGCTGGCTGATTCGGCGATTCAATGACAGAAAGAGAGGGTGCAGGACCATCGGCAAACTCCTGAGCAACATATATGCGATCATCGGGGGCGCGCTGAAGTGCCCCAAGGCGCACGGCACCGCCGAACACCTGAATGGCCACCCTACTTGCGTGGATGGATGCCGGCTCCTGTGAGACGTCCCACTGCGTAACCGTTGTCGTAGTAAACTCTGTGGCGTACAGCTTCGTACCATCTGCACTAAACTCCAATCCGTATCCCGACGCCGTGAAGGGTAGGGTTACCATCGTGTCGATTCGTCCTGTGAAATTATCGAATCGTACAAGGCCAATATGATTGGACAGGACCGTGGCAATAACGTCGCCACGAGGCGAAGCACGAACGTGTCCAGCACCCAAACGAGTGGGTTGTCTTGTGATTATCGACTGTACCGGGGCCGATATGCCGGCGTTCGTTAGCAGCCAGCACGTATATACTTCGCGGCTGCGCATTCGTGATACTATCCAGAAATCTTCGCCATTCTGATGTTGGACTGCCGTAAGCGATTCACCGAGTTCAATTGACAGCAGCAACTCGCGTTCAACCACGTCGCCAAGGCCATTGCGCATGGTCATATCCACGCGATGCATCGTTACGCCGTTCTCGAAGTTGTTCTCGTTGGCGTCAACAGAGAAGACCGCAAACTGGTTGTCGCGCCCTGGCCAGGGCAAGATCAGTGCGGCCTGAACGGCCGACTGATGACCAGGCAAGTTCCTGCCATTTGGCATTGGCTGTCCCAGTCGATCAAAGATCGTAATGCCATCGGTGGCGAACAGGAACGTGCCATCGGGTGCTGATATCGAGGCACAACCTTCGCGGGTATTTACGGCACCATTACTGAGTGCGACTACGCCAGAAGCATCGAAACGGAGGCCGGCGTTTCGTCCGAAGTACCAGGTTCGATGTTCGTTGTGGCTCTGGGCCAGCAGTTCTCGAGGCATGCTAACCACAACGGCCGTTAGGCAAATCAACAGTGTAACACACCGATCAGGCAGCATTAGACGGCATCGTTGTAGTAAGACATTCATCTTCCAATCGAGCCAGCAAAAATTATGCCCTTTCTGTGATACATTCGTTTGCTGAATACGTTGCCAGTCCCTATCTTTGCAGCCCTCTACGCCGGCTTAGCTCAGCTGGTAGAGCAGCTGATTTGTAATCAGCAGGTCGCCAGTTCAAGTCTGGCAGCCGGCTCCAGCACCAAGGTCGCATTCCTACTAGGTATGCGGCCTTTTGTGTTTTTAGGGGGTTGGAGGGAGGGGGTGACGAGAAGAAGTGCCGTAATGCCTAAATTGGTGGCTTTCACGACCACCATTGACGTCCCTATGAAGCGCTTCATCCCCACCTCGATTCGGCTACTTACAGTGCTCGCAACGACCTTAGGGCTTTCTTCGGCAATGCCCTGCGCCAGTCGTGCCCAGGGCATCGAATGGGATACTCTCAATCTTGCACCTATCGCGGCCAAGCATATTGGCGTCAGTCCATCAACCGTACATTGGCCCACGCTCACCATTTGGAGGGACACCGTCTGGGCGATACAGTGCTTGTACCGCTTAACTGATGATGCAAGTGGAGAACATTTCGTCCTTGAAAGTACCGATGCCGGACTGACATGGCAAACACTGTCTAGGATTCCCGAATCTGAACTCGGCAAGTCGAGTCCTGACTTTCGATCAATGTTCTACACACCACGAGGCACGCTCGTAGCTCTAGATTTTGGAAAGTATTATCAGTTTGACCGAGGTCTACAACGTTGGGTGCGCACGTGGCTTGGAATACCCGATGAATTAGCCCACGGATCTAGACCAGAAATCGTCGAGGATGCAGAAGATCTCATTCTAAAGATCAAGGACAGAGCCTTGATCTCGAAGGATGATGGACTGACCTTCCAAGAGTATAGCGGCCAATTCGATGGGCGTCTTCCTGACGGCACGCAATTTCGATTTGGTTATCGACTTCGTCCAGGCTGGAGCATCCCGGATTTCAGGCTCCCCGAAACTGAACTGGGACGAATCCTCACGCCAATGTCGATTCCGTTTTGGGCCGAGCCCGTTGGCCTTGCAATTCAGGCTCCCTTCATTGGTGATGACGATGCAACATGTTGGGACAGAATAGAAGGAGCTTTTGACTACGGAACGAAGATGACGCCCAATGGCTACCTGATTGACGTCTCAAGTTCGCATGATGGTGTTTTTATCTCAGCAGACTACGGCAAGAGTATCGACGAGGTCCATCCCGCAGGTACCAATCTAAAACACTATACATTTGTAAAGAATATTGGTGGAAAGAACGTTTTTCTCATGGGCATGAACTATGAGATTTATCCTATTAGGGGTGACATTATGCCCGCGACCTTGCGTTGGCCCCAGGATAGCGCCGTAAATCGGCATCGATCCGTTACATTGGTTTGTCCAGCTGAGCTAGCTGGCGACGTACGCGTGCAAGTAGCTACATCGGCGAGCTTTGATGATCTACTCGTTGATTCGACTATTGCCAGACGTTATGCTAAGATTACTGATCTCAAACCGTATACAACGTACTTCTGGCGATTCTCCCATCGCCTGTCGCCTACCGAATCGTGGGGTTCGTGGTCAACAACATGGTCTTTCACGACTGGGTCGCTCGTAGTATGGCGTCACATCGGTTCTCGACCAACTGCTCGATCGACGCGCTCGCAAACGATCCGCCTCTGGAATGGCGATTTTGTTCAAACTGCACCCGCGAATAATGCAGTTTTCGTATCGCAAAACAAGGGGAAGACGTGGGATTCCATTCTTGTCATTCCATCAGAACAGCCAGTGAGTCACATCTGGGAGAGTCCAGGCAAACGAGTGATCATGCGTGCTGGGAATTCACTGTATTCTATCGATGTAGCTTCTCGCAGTATTATCTGGACAACCGAAACTCCTGTTTTTCGACAGCCTGTTGTCGATGGACAGTCTATGTACGGCACAGCACTCCATCAGGCTTACCGAAGCTTTGATGATGGTCGGTCGTGGCGGCTTCTGAGGTCGTGGAACGAATTTATCACAGGTGTCGACATGGACTCCCACGGACGCGTACTGTTCGGCACCCAATATCAATCAGTTATGGTGGGGAATCAGTATGGGCCGTTGAGTATGGAATGGGCTGGAGGGCTGCGCCGCTTCGACCCGCGCGATGGCGTTATGGAGCAAGTCACACCCAATTACCTCAAGGATTCGACTCAGTTTATCCCAGCCTACCGGGGAATGCGCTTTGCCGATGACGGCCTGCTTTACTCCATTGGCAACGTTAGGTCTGAGATCGACTTCGCGATTCTCGTTTCTACAGACGAAGGCATAACATGGCAACCCCTTCCTGATTCACTCGCACCGTTTTCACCATCCTTACAGACCTTCCTTCTCAATGACGCCAACAGTCAGCTGATTGCTTGGACACCCCAATACGTGATAAAGCGTAAATTGAATGGCCAGTGGGAGGATCTCGCGGCTGAACTGGTCTCCGGCCTCTTCCCGAACGACCTGGGATCGCTTGAGAGTCTTTCTCGCATGTCCGAAGGAACGCTAATTGCTAACAACCGTTTCTACGTGGATTACGACCCAGCGAACGACGCCATACGACCTCAGCCTCTGCAGAATTTCGCTAGTGATGAGCCGATTGCCTTCTCATGGGCACCTATTCCTAATGCACAGTCGTACACACTTGAGATTCCTACTTCCGACTTGCAGCTTAATACAAGTACACCAAACTTTGTGGCCGATGGTCTCGTGCCTCCTGGCTCTCATACGTGGCGCGTTCGTGCGCTGTTACGTGATGGTAGGACGTCTAAGTGGACTGTCATGCGATCCTTCAGCGTAGGCATTAGAACCAGCATTCATGACGCCTCAGGATTCGATGTTCCATCGCGTTCCAACAGCACAGTACTTACTCGATCGAGTCTGTTGGCATCGCTCAATGGTAATCCCGTCGATGCCGTCGACGTCCTCGGTCGGCCAATCCAACACCTCGAGTCCGTTCCTCTACCCCAACTGATCTTTCTACGCGAAGGCACTATTACACGCAAGATCTTGCTCGTGGAGTGATACTTCTCGTATTGTCGGCCGTGTCTAGGCGAAAATTTGCTGCGACTGCGAGTCTTTCGCCATGCGAGTGCGCAGATGCAATATCCTATTGCTTCCATACCCCATCAATTATCGGATAGACAAGCCAATTTGTGCTTGCCAGCCGTCTCCAGCACCAAGGCCGCATCCCTACTAGGTATGCGGCCATTTGTGTTGTTAGGGGGTTGGGGTGTCGCCCTGCTTTTCCCTGCATTGCCTGTCCAGATTGGTACCTTATTGGTACCATGTTCTAGCTCGCGGCTACAGCAGCAGGCAACGGTCCTGACGTGTGCATACAAGCCCAGCAATCCAATATCAATAGTACGGAAGGCTGGCCATGAGTTCATTCAGCTGCATCATATGGTTCGCCTCTGTCAACAACAACTTCTGCAAGGCTGGTCGCTATTACATTACCGTAATCCCGAAGAAGCTTGCAGGCGGCTCCGCAACGTGGCCCCCATCACTACGAGCTACGGACTAGATAGCAGAAACGCTCGGCCCGCGAGGCATCCTCGCCAAATCTCTCTCCTATCGCGCTGATGCTCGCGGCGTCACCGTCGGCACCAACCTCGTCTATGGTGCCATCCACCACTTCGGCGGCCAAGCCGGTCGCAACAGGTCCGTAACACTGCCAGCACGGCCGTGGCTCGTTGTCCAGCCCGAGGACTTCGAGGAATTCGAGGAGGCGGCGTTGGAGTTCTTTGAGCGGGTCTTCGGGTAGCGTTGTTACTGATTATTATTCGTTATGTATCTTCGGGCATGACACTAACGCAGCCCAACCCTAAATCACCTATGGGTGACTTGCACTATACGTACATGTACGATGAGCACAGTGTACAGAGCGTATCGAACTATCGTTCACTCCTTCAACAAGCAATCGAGAAACTGAAATTAGCAACAACACTGCTACATGACATCTACCAGAGTCCGTCAGGTCATTTTGAGAACATCACTGTCTTTGAGCAAGACAAGATTCGTGGTGACGCTGGCCTCCTGAAAGCCTGCTATGGTGCCTTCCTCTCCGACGTAACATACCAGATTAGAAATGCCAGCCATCTGTCATTTGTGAATGTAGCTACGGCGTTACCCCTCATGGACGCTATAGTCAGCCAACTTCTCCCCGCAGGCTATACCAAAGTGTATTCTCTTGACGAACTAACAACAAATTGGATTGAGTTGCGACCAACAATAGCCGAGTGGCACCTTCATCATTCGGTACTTATGGCGAATGTAACAGCTTCAACTGTGGGAGCTTTAACAAGTGACGATAGCTTGCTAGGGCTGCGGTCTATCGTGGTTGAAGCCCAACGGGCAAGAACAGATCTGAAGGACGAGATTGAAAATCATCGAAAGTATCGCGAAGACAAGACGTTTAAAGAAGCTGACTCTGCGATAGGCAGCGACTTGTGTACTTTATGGGTGAGTTTCGTGACAGTGAGCTTAGTCTTGATTACATGCCTTTGCTATGCCTACAACCACATCCTAGACATAACTTCTTTAGCTTACCTGAAGAGCGCCAATGAGGAAATAGGGCCTGATCAAGCGACGGCATACTTCATTGCAGCCAAAGCGGCGGTTTCACTCTTGTATGGAACGGTCTTAACGCTGCTGTTACGCTTTGCATTCAAGTTATATGCAAGAATTGACCATGTTCGGTATCAACGTCGAATCGTGAAATCTAGATACAATTTGCTAGATTTAGCCAGCAATAACGAAGAACGATCCGAGATGCTAAGTCGGATGGCTCAGGTGCTCTTCGAATACAACTCGAAAGCCGATGCGGGAGAAAGTCGATTACTTTCCAAGAGTCCTAGTATAAGCGACTCAAAGTAGAAGCAGGCAGACCGCCTAGTCTTCAGCACTTGCAACTCATTTCTTTAACGCAGGCAGCTTATATTCCATCACCATATAACCCGCGCAGGAATTCGTCTGCATTCGCTAGTATTCCTTCGACCCACTCTTTGTCGATTCTACCACTCGCTACATCGTGCTCGCCATCATAGAACAATCGATATTCGTAGCGAACATCGCTCAATTTCGTCCTCACGAAGTCAATCGGCAACTTTACGACAAGTTCTGCGGCGGTCCTGCTCTCTTCACTATACAATGGGGCATGTGAAGGACACGATATCTTACATTTCGACTCGCTGACTTCATCCTTGTCAAAGAATGTAGTTGTAACGCCCTGCTTTGGGGTCACAGATTCCATCGTGAAGCTGAACGCTGGTTCAAAGTATAAATTGAGATTAAAGTCTCTTACCGTGACGTCGCCCACGTTAGCTACAGTAGCTAGAAACCGAAATGGGATAAGAGGTACGCCATCCTTGAATTCAACTGTCGGACTTAGTTCGCTAATGCCCGTTTCTACTATCTTCAATTCGGACCTCTTTCTCCGACCGTAGGAGTTTCGTACTTCATATTCCTCCATAGGCACACTGCGAAAATTGTCTCGTCTATAGTACTTTCCGTCTCTGCTCATGTGTGGGGCGTCCAGACTGGCTGGTATTTTTACAACATAAATGGTCTGATTTGCGTTGTCGTCGAACCTAATTGGGAATACTCGCAGTCCATCGATAGGTCGCTTGACATTGGATTGTATCACTTGCTCCAACCACTCCTTCGTGAACTCCTTCCCGTTAATGAATGACAGCTTCGTTGCTCTATGCGATTTATCTTCATCAACTCCATATACAATTACGCCTCCGTCAGAATTGGCAAAGGAAGCGACGTCTTTCGATATCTCATCACGTTTCTTTTCAGTCTTGTCGAGAGCACCGGGGCCCTTGAACTCTAGGTGTACAGATTCTTCGTAGTGATGATCTATCAAGGATTGAATGTCATCGCTCGTGTATTCGCTTTTTGCTGCAAAACTGCCTACCATACTCGTCTCTTCGATTCTCCACGATGAGTTGCTAATCTGGCTGGGGAAGGTGAGACTTACGACTAGTCGAATGTACTAATCCACCTCCGACATACGACTATTCTCAGCTTGCTGAAGACTACTTTTGACAGTGTCAATAAGTCAAGCCAGCGCCTTCCCTAACCACCCGACACTCTTCCCTGGCTCGAGGGATACCTTCTCAATCTCTTCATCGGTTAGAGGAGGAACTTCAAATGTAGCAAACTTACATCTACCGACTACGTCTGACGAAAACTCTCGCCACGGCACAAGGATCAGCATCCCTAGGCAGTTGATCATAAGGGCGATTGCAATTCTCATTACGCAAGGCCCCGTGACCATTTGTAGGGCGTGCTATAGAATTAAGTTGGTGACTTATGTCTAAGTAGGCCGTAGCGAATCGACTGCCATCACACCTTTAGCCCGTAATGCACCCCGAGTACTTTGAGCGGGCTTCTGGCCACGTTGTTACTGTTTGTTATCCGTGATGTATCTTCGGCTTTTGCCAACGAAGAAGTGTAGACGCCGCGCACGAAGTGAGACAGTCATCACGCAGCCTCAGCGGTTCGGATAATGAGCACTGTCGTTTCGTCGGACTAGAGACTTATTCACAATTCTCGAACGGGTAACGGCACATGAACCTTCCTGAAATTGCCCCATGGGAGTACCACTCGACAGTGTACTTCGCTAAAGGATCCTTGACTACTGAGTTCGCTTCTGCGGTAAGTGCTGCGAAAGAAGCGATTGGTCTTATGGAGGCCTGGATTCAAAGGCATCGATCACAGACCAGCGCAGGCTCCCGTACGTATGAGCCGAGTACTCTCTATCAACTGAATGCGCAGTCAGCGGCGGTAATCAACGGCCTTGCTTCCTTTAAAGAGCAGATCGACATTAGTGAACAGATCTTGTCGAATTGGACGGCAAGAGAAATGGGGTCGGCGTCAATGGTTCTACGCGATTTTTCCAAGCAAGTGAGAGATTTGGAAATCGGCTACAAGAATTGGGAGCAAATCGTTACTGCATGGGCTCAACTAACTCCTTGTTTAGAGGAGTGGTCTACTGTTATTTCAGACGTGTTTGCTCGATCTGCCGTTAGTGCCGCAGTTATGATTACCTCCTCGACTAGTATCACACAGTACCCGGTTCTCATTGAGCAGGTAGAACGTTCCGTTAAACAGCTGAATGATGCTCACGAGAAGTACATTAAGCGTCGAGATGACACTGCCTTCACTGTATCGAAAGCTGAGTATTTGAACGGTGTGTCAATGGCCAAGTGTATACTCCTCGCAGCCTGTGTTGTAGATGTCTTAGTCATTCTTCTTGCTGCTTTTTTGGTTTATCTGACTTCAGATGAAGAGTACATTCGTTCACTAATTAGTTCTACAAACGCGAGTACTGCCTTCTCTTACTTTCTAGTTGCGAAACTTTCCGTGGTCACCTTGTTTGGAACGATTATCACACTCCTCATACGATTCACTAAGCAAGTGTATCACAGATGGGACAATCTTTCTCATCAGTATCGACTGCTCGTCTCAAGATTGGACATTCTTGATCTTGCCGAAACGCAAAACGAGAAGGAAATTGTGCTGAACAGTTGGGTCCCGAAGCTGACTACACTTGATTTGCCAAAGGATGGAGATAACCAGGAGAGCAAATTGGGCGAAATCGCTGCAATACTACGAGCCATCATGAAACCATCCGCCTAACTCACTAACGCCTTCCTCAACCACCCCACACTCTTCCCCAGCTCGACGGACATCTTCTTAATCTCGCCGTCTGTTAGAGGACGATCTCCGAACGTAGCCAACTTGTATCTACGGATTACGTCGGCCGAAGAATCCGGCCGTGAGACGTAGATCTGCACCCCTGGGCAGTTAATCATGAGGGCGATTGCAATTTCCATCCCGCAGGAGCCCGACATACCGCCACGTGTTCCAGCGCCGTAGGCTAGCATTATCGCCAATAACGCCAGTCAGTGTTTAGTTTTCACCGATAAACCGCGCACAATCTACATCCACGTCGTCTGTTCTAAACTAATGACCACATTCTTCCATGTCGTACATTGGTCCAGAGAACCAACCGGGCACTTCTGTGCGTGTAGCTCCTTTCTAACGAGCAAATTGCGGCATAGTCAGGCGTGTTGATCGACAGGCACAGGGTTTTACAGCTTCCGTATTTTCGACACAAGAGTGTCATGCCGACGATCTTCTTCCTACGGCGAGTCAGTTCCCTTCGCCGCAACTTCGTTACCTATGCAAAGTACCGCCGTATCTCGACCAATTTCACTGGCTCTGGCGTTATCACTAAACGGCTCAACTTTGGTGTCCCAATCGTTTGCGAGAGTTGCACTGGTTCTTCTCGTGGCAATAACGGCCATGTCTTGCACCACAACGACGTTGCACAAGTCCGGTGGCTGGTTGTCCGATCGATATTCACTTAAGCTCTCTATCGTCACTGGTAGCGTAACAGAACCAGTTATGCGATCAGCGATAACTGAGGCTTTTATTGATAATGGCGTGAGCATTGACTCGACGGCCGATCAGCTGCTCATCTGTAGCTGCAATACGTCTACGAGCCGAAACGCGTATGCAGTCTATGCGGTTTCTGCATATCATGCGTTCTTGCGTTGTTCAGCCAACAACCTTGAGTTCGACGTCCATGCGACGAGTCGCGTTCTTGAGCGTTTTTTTACGGCTCTTACGGTGGGGATGGCACTTGAATCCAGCGTCCCACCCCTCATCATTCTAGCCGGCATCCTTATTGATGTTATGGTTATGATGAACGCCTAATCTGCCTACTTGACTGCCACTACAGCAGCAGTTAAGCGGGCCGTAACAAGGAGGTTTACATCGCCATGACTTCGCCGTTGTCGGCTGTTCTTTCATTGAGTGACACCGCGCAGTTTTCTCGTAGGGTGTGCGCTCGTCTCTCGCTTTGTCACGAAGACCGACAGCCGTTAACTCCCTACTCAACAAGTACCGGCACAATGGTGGTCTGTTCTCCTAATGCAATCTGAAGGGCATACAGCCCGGCAGAGAGTTGCTGCTGAATACGTACTGCCCCACCGCTACCTACAGCATGCACCCTCCCCACGGCGTCAACCAGCCGGTATTCGAAACGAGCTTCGCCTCCAGCGTCAATCTGCAGTGTCTCACCGCGCCCTACCGGCTGCGGCCACACCCGCACAGCGGCTACCGTGGCAACGCCAATGGTAACCGGGCGTAGCCGAACTCCACAGCCAGTGTACACAGCATCCAGTAGTTCGGTATTCGAAAGACGCACGCAGTTCGATGAACTATCAACCTCCAAGCGAATATTCAATCGGTCTATCGGTGCCAACAACACCTGCCCTCGCACAACAGCTAGATCGGTGCCACCACCTTGTACCCGAATCACCACATGTCGATCGCTATCTACCACAGTACTACTCACCTGGCTTCCTAGCGTCACAACGGGCTCCATCAACGCCGCAGGCAACGTCAGCCGAACAAGGACTTCCCCATCCTGCAGCGGCGGCACACTGCCAATCCGTATCTGTCGTTCCTTGCCCACTTCGAAAGGGGCATCGTCTATCGTCAAGCGGCCCACAGTGGGCAACCTGGCCGTAACGTCGTGGTCACGCCGAAGGCGGCACGTCGCCCCGCGGTCATACGTCATGCGCGCGCTAAAGGAACGCCTCACTGGTACTCGCACACGTGTGTCCTCGACAATGCTACCAACAGGTAGGCCGGTCCATAATGCTCCTGGTAGCGACGCAAAGTCTATCGTGTCGCCAACGCAAACGTCGTTAACAACAACTCGCTCTTGCCCGTCAGGTATCACTTCAATGGTGAACTGTCGCGTAAACTCACAAGGGCCGCGCCGTGCAGTGACGCTGTACGTGGTTGTTTCGCGTGGACGAAACTCTGGCCGGACCGACGTTGGGTCGCTTACTCCGTTGATAGGCTGCCATTGCACCTCGGTGGCTTCGATTGCCGCAAATTGGGCCACACCGCCGGCGCAGATGGCAGTGTCGCGCAGATACGTCAGGTCCACGCTATCTACGCGCACGAATACGCTGTCGAGCACTTCGCACTGGTTTACCGACCACCCCCGCACGTATATCCACGACGATCGCTGAACACGTGCCTCGGTAACCGCCGCAGTAGGGTCGGTTACCTGCGTCGTCGGGAACCACTGATACCGATTTGCTCCGGATGCTGCAAGCCGCACGGTGCCAGGCCTGCAGATTGCCGCCACAGAGTCAATTGCCAACACCGGTGGATTCTCGATGCGAATAAATCGCTCCAGCTCTGTTTCCCCAAACTCATTCTCCACTACCAACCGGATCCGGTAAATGCCCGGAAACGCATATCGAACGGGAGGGGGCACCGGACCACTATGTTGGGACGGGCTGCCGCCCTGGAACGACCACCGCCACGACGTTGGCTTTAACTGCGTTCGATCGATAAACTCCACGGTAGATCCCAAGCAAGCAACCGAGTCAAACTGTATGCGTGGCAATGGTGCAGCGCATACGCGGCCCTGATCGGGGAACAGTAGATGGTGCTGCGGCAAGGGCATGCTGGTAAAGCTGCGCGCAGCGGCGTTTCCACCCGATGTTAAGTCGATCACATCACCACCAAAGCCCTCGTTGGGTCGAGCATTGTTTGGTCGCGTAATCACGACTAAGGACTGGTTGCTGCCGACATAAATGCGCCCGTCCGGACCCGTAAACAAACCCGTTTCGAAATCGCCGAAGGTTTGCACAGAGTCCACTAACTCTGGCGCCCACGACCCGACATCTCTCGATAGATTTAACGAATAGATCGTGCGCCAAACGTTCCAGTAGAACTTCGTCCCGTCAGGCGAGAATGTACCCGCCATCGGACGTGGCCCAGGTTGCCTAGCAACCGAGCGAAGGGTGCCGAACTTGCCCGTTTGATTGTCAAACGAAAACACGTCAACAAATCCACCCGGCTGGGCTAGTTGTGCCACGTACGTGCCTTGGGCATTCGATGCCAAAAAAGAGTCCAGCCATAGGTCTGTGCCCAACTCTGCAGGCCATCCTTGTTCCGACGCCGTCGTCGTGACAACCTCGCTCAAGCCAGCAGCCGTCACCTGTTGCGCCCTGAATTCCTTTCTGGATCTGTGATGCGTAATTAGCCAATATCGCCGTCCGTCGCAATGACGGATCGTTGTAAGCCCCATTCCAATGTCCGATTCGATTGTTCGTGGGCCGTCAGTTACAACACCACGTACCGAGTCGGCCAACATATCAACCTCGGCAAACCGTAGCGTGCTGGTATATACTTGCCCCGTCCATCTACGAACTGTCGCAAACACGTAGTAACGCCGCTCTGTCATCGGCCGGGGTACAACAACAACGTGTACGTCTAGGGCTGGCACTCCACTACCTTGCAGTTCATCGGTTATCACCGTACCGTCCTGTGCCAAAATCGACGTGTTCGTAACGTAGAACTCCGGCTGTCCTGTCTCCTGTTGATGTATCGACGCCAATATGCGCTCACGCGCCAGCGCCTGAGGCAGAGACGTAACAACAACGTTACCCGGGCGGATGCGCACTCCCGTATTCGTGCCAACTATCACCGTCTCGTGCTGTCGTTGCCCTAGGGCAGTCGATACACATAGCGCAACGAGCACGCCAAGCACTGCATATTTCATTACGCAAACTAACAACCAACAACATAATCGGTTACTACCTTTGCACGATGACAACCATTCAATTGCGATCGAAAAGTGACGGCCGACTGCGCGCCGGTCACCTTTGGGTTTTTCGCGACGAACTCGCAAACGACCCCGCCCTGCCCGCGGCTTCGCTGGTAACCGTTGTAGCTGCCGACGGTACGTCGTATGGCACTGGCTTCTACCACCCCACGTCGCGCATCGCCGTACGGCTGTTGGCAACCCACGCCACGACAATCGACACAGAATTCGTTGCCGACCGTCTTCGCAACGCCGTTGCCTTGCGCAACCGCCTGTTGCCCAACGAACCTATGCGACGCCTGATGTTCGGCGAGTCAGACCTAATGAGTGGTCTCATTATCGACCAATTTGGTCCGGTCGCCGTTATCCAAATGCTCTCTGCCGGCATGGATGCTCTTCGCCACGCCATTGTCGAGGCCATCACCACGGTCGTTCCATCCATTACATGCGTCATCGAAAAAAACACCGCTCGAGTCCGCCTTCTTGAAGGTCTCGAACAACGCGAAGGCGTACTAACAGGTATGTTGCCCGAGATCGTTGAGTCTACGGAGAATGGCCTGACGTATATGCTTGATTTAGCCGGCGGACAAAAAACCGGCTATTTTCTCGATCAGAAACTCAACCGCCGTGTTGTAGGCGCTCTATCGTCTGGCAAGTCCGTCCTTGACTGTTTCTGTAATGTAGGGGGCTTCGCTTTAAACGCCGCCGCAGGCGGCGCGGCCAACGTTACCGCCGTCGACAGCTCGGCCGTTGCAATCGACGCAGCACGACGCAATGCCAAGGCAAACAACCTCGATGTTGCCTTGGTTCACGCCAATGCGTTCGACATGTTGCGAGAAGCGTCTCACGGTGGTCAGCGCTACGACCTCATCGTTCTCGATCCTCCTTCGTTCGCCAAAACGCGGTCGGCCGTCGATCGTGCCCGCGCCGGCTACGGCGAACTCAACCGCATTGCCCTAAAGTGTCTTTCTCCCGGTGGTACTCTCGTCACGGCTAGCTGTACGCAAGTTGTCCCCGAACCCATGTTCTTCGACATCCTCTACACCGAGGCAGCACGATTACGCAAACGTCTGCGTCTGCTCCACCGCGGAAGTCAAGCGCCCGACCATCCCATACTACTTGGTATGCCCGAAACACAGTATCTCAAATTCCTCGTGTTCGATGTCGTTGACGACTGACGTCCGTGTTGAAAACTCTCACGCTAGCCACCTTGCCTTCTTTTCCAGCATGCCGTAGTTTGCGCCTGTAGTCATGGCTGGCGAGCACAACATTGGAGAACGACGATGTTTGACTTTGACTGGGATGATGACGCCGACACTAGAGACCTTGACGAAACGCTACGGCGGTTTCGCGAATCGCACCGAAACGGCGAGCTGAAGGCCAGCCCCCCATCTCCCGAAACCTTGGAGTCTATCGTGAACTACTGCATTGAAACGCAGAAGTTCGACGATGCCCTGATTTTTGCCCATCTGTGGAAGGAGTCTGCGCCGTATTCGTCTGACGCATGGCACAAATACGGCATAGCCCTTTCGGGCTTAGGACAGTGGCCCGAGGCACTAGCGGCGTACGACAAGGCGCAAGAGCTAGACCCAATCGACACCGACCTTTTGGTAAACAAGGGCATTGCCTTGGAACAAAGTGGACAGCTTGAAGAGGCATATCGCCTTATCGAGAATGCTCTGCGAAGCAGTCCCGACCACACCGAAGCCCTCTTTAGCAAGGCCATGATTCTGCAACGTTGGCAGCGGCACGACGAGGCGATTCGTTTGTTCCAGTACCTTACTCGTAATGCCACGGTAGAGCGCGAAGCTCGATACGAACTGGCGTTTACTCTAGAGCAAGCCGGCAGACTGGCCGAATCCGAAGCCGAGTATCAGCGCATCCTTGACGTTGACCCGTTCGACGCCAATGCATGGTTCAACAGGGGGGTTCTGGCAAGCACCATGGGTGCTCATCGTCGGTCGATTCGCTGCTACGACATGGCTTCGGCAATTCAACCCACGTTTACGAGCGCTTGGTTTAACCTCGGCAATGCCTATGCTACCATTGGCAAGCTGGATCTGGCAGCCGACGCCTTCCGTCAGGGTATCGCAGCCGACAACGCCGATGCCGGCATCCACTACAACCTGGCTACAGTTCTCGAAGAACGTGGTCTGTTTGACCAGGCAGCAGAAGCGTATACTGCCACACTGGAGCTTGATCCCGACAACGCACTCGCCCTGTATGGTCGTGGCACGTGTTACGACGCCCAAGAACTTTTTGTGCAGGCAGTTGCCGACTACGACGCAGCCCTCGAGGTTGACCCAACCAACGCCGATGTGTGGTATGCTAGAGCCGATGCCCTTTACAACCTTCGTCGACTAGAAGGGGCACTGGAAAGCTATCGCATTGCCCTGGAAATAGAACCGAACGACATAGAGTGCCGCCTCGATCTGGCCTTAGCTCTGGCCGAAACCGGCGAGATTCGGAATTCCCTTGGCATGATTACTTCGTGTCTTGAGCAACGTCCCGATTGGGCCGATGCCCTCTATGCTATGGCCAAGGTACTGGGCTTGGCCCGCGAACTGAATGCCGCTGTTCCCTACCTGCGCCGCGCCTTTGCCGCCGACCCATCAAAGCGCTTCGAGTTTGATATGGGCTTCGAGGCCGTTGTAGGCAAGCACGGTATGGACTACTTGCAGCGCGCCCTGCTGTAGTCGCACTATCTTGGCGTTGCTATCGTCGTTGGCGCGCCCAAACGACCTTTTTCTAGGAGTCTCTTATGCCTTACGATCCAATGCTCGTACAACCAATGCGCGAAGAACTCACGCGCATCGGTGTCGAAGAACTTACGACGGCCGACGCTGTAGACGCCGCAATGACCCGCAAGGGCACTACCATGGTTGTTGTTAACAGCGTATGCGGTTGCGCGGCCGGCGGTGCACGTCCAGGCGTAGCTATCGCGCTCAAGCACACGGTTAAGCCCGATCATGTTGTTACGGTGTTTGCAGGCCAAGACATCGAAGCTACCGACCGCGCTCGTAGCTACTTCACTGGCATTGCCCCGTCATCGCCTAGCATTGCGCTGATGCGCGACGGCGAACTGGTGGCCTTTATGCCACGTCATCACATCGAAGGTCGTACGCCCGAGATGATTGCCGCATCGCTGACGTCGGCATTCGACGAAATTTGCGCTAGCACTTCGGCGTAACGTCGTTCCACGGCTATTCGTCGTAGCTCGCTCGCGACCGCCGTGGAGGGACGCCTACGTGTATTGCGTTCCTCGCTAAGGACGACGGACCAACGGTCGAGCAACGTATCGGCAGATTGATGGTCGGGCATCACGTCCCGCACCAATCTATGAAATGCCTGCCCGTGGTTCATGTGAACGAGATGACACATTTCGTGCACGACGACGGCGCGAATGCAGTCATCGGGAACCTCGATAAGGCGCTCGTTCAACGTAATCACACCGCCGGTGCTGCAGCTACCCCAGCGCCGCGTCATGCGACGCAGGCGGAGCTCGCGGAACTTCATGCTTGCCAAGCCAAGAATGGGCATCGTCTCGTTGATCATGACACCGAAGACGTTTTCGGCTTCGCTTCGCTGCCAGCGGCGGACAGCAAGTTCGACGCGCTCCGGCGGCAACGTTGCCGGCAGGAGCAGCTGTGGGATGCCGTCCGATTGGTTCAACCGGATCGTTGGCCTCCGCACGGCGCTGTCGGTGCCCCATGACATTACGCGCCCGCGGTGATGGAATTGGCGCAATTCAAGAGGTGGAACGACGGATCGAATGACGGAGGAACGGGACAATTTTGTGACGATCCAATCCATGCGATCGCGAACGAAGGCCTCAATTCGAGCCTCGCTCATACGCAAGGGAGCGCGGACGTGCACGGCACCGTCGGGGTGTACTTCGACGGAAAGCGTACGCCGCATCGAGCGATGCAGAGAATAAGGGAGCGACGACATGGAAAGAAAACCGTAACGAATTGCTTCGGCTGTTGTTAATTGTAGTCCGATGCAAAGCCCGTACGGCAAATATAGCGACAGCGAACTGTTCACCTTGTTGTCGACCGACGAGGCCGAGGGGGCGTTTTCCGAGCTATACTCACGCCTAAGCCCCAGCGTGTTTGCCTACGTGATGCGCATCATGCGGGATCACGACGCGGCGGCTGATGTCTTTCAGGAGACGTTTACACGGCTGTTCAACGCAGCGAAGCAAAAATCGACGCTCGACAACGTCAAGGGCTATGTCATCACAATAGCCCGCAACCTATGCATGAACGAGCGCAAGCGAACGCACAGGGTTGACATGGTCCATTTCGAAGAAGAAGTGTACATGACTCCCACCTCGCGGAAGCTGGAAGAGAACGAGATGTTGAATCTGATTCAGACAGCTCTCCTGCAGCTAAACCACGATCAGCGCGAGGCCTTTGTGCTTCGTGAATATGACGGACTTCCATACAACGAGATATGCGCTCTCCTGAATCTTCCACTGGATACGGTGAAGGTGCGCGTTTTTCGAGCACGGCAGCGGATTAAGGCCATCCTTGATCCCTATATCAACGACATGCCAAAGGACGAAGCATGACCACATCACCCACTGATCTTATCCAAGAACTTCTTGATGGCGAACTGGATTCGTCGATGGAGGTGAGTCTCTATGCACAGTTGGCATCGAATGCTGACTTACGCCTAGAGATGCGACAGCTGCTTGCTTTGCGAGCAACAGTTCAGCGCGATCGTGCGGCCTTAGTGCCACCACTATCGCTCACGAACTCGGTATTCTCTGGCTTGGGCTTTGCCGCTCCATTGGCGGGGGCAGCAGCCGGAACGGCTGGCGGCGGTCTTCTCCTACAATGGCTCTCGAAGTTTGGCCTTCCGTTGCTTTCGGCTGCCACAGCAGCTGGCATCACCATGGCTGTTTCCAATGATGGTGCACAGGTGCAACACACGACGAACAGTACTCCTGCCGCCGTGACTGGACGCCCTCAAGGAGAATCCGAGCTGTCGCCACAGGCGCTGTCATCAACTGCGGATCGCAACAACAACGTGGATCGCCTTGAAGCGAGACTTCGCGCTGCCATGGCAGAGATTGCAGCGCTGCGCAACGAACGGGCCGATCTGCTTGCCGCGCAACGAAGCGCTGCGTCGACCCGCAATTACAACGTTTCCGACAACGTTTCCGACAACGTTTCCGACAACGTGCAACCGAATTCTCAGCTGCCAACCGAACTGTTACCAGCGTTGCCTGTTCAGGAGGTGCGCCTTACGAACGCCATGTCTGTCATGGCTTCATCTGAACAACGTGCCTACCAGCCCGTACCCATTGAGATGGCCACGCCTGACTTCATGCTTTACCCCTCGTTCATGATTCAATTGCGCGGCTTGGCGCTGCAGGGGCTCACTCCAGTTGCCCCCAAACCCGACCTAGCATGGTACGACAACGCAGGCCTTGCTTTTCTCTATCAGGTTAGCGACCGCAGCACAATCGGCTTCGAGGTTGGGTTCGAGGCTTTCCCGCAGTCATTCGAGCACGAGCGAAACGGGCAGATCATTCGAACAGAACAGTATCCTACCAGCACGTGGGTTGGCGTAATGTATCGCCATCAGTTCAACCCCATCGTCGACGGTGTACGGCCCTTTGTACAGACCCTTGCTGGTGGTACGCGGTTTGGTCCATTAGCACGCCTCGCCGGTGGCGTGCAGTACTCACCCGCAGGACCGCTCTCCTTCGTTGCTGGCATCGAAGGTACCGTGGCCACCTATACGATTCAGAACCAATGGTTCGGCTCTACGAAGTTGGGATTCACCTACGGCGTACTTGTACGCCTGTAAGAGGAGAACATGACCATGACAACGATAAGAACAACATTGCAACATCTGCGACGACACCTGGCCCACATAATGTGGTGTACTGTGACTGTGCTCGTGCTAGCCGCGTGTGAATCGCCGTTGGACGTAAATGCGCCGCGCATTGACACACCGGTAACGCCTGCCATTCTGGCCGAGCCCTCGCGTATCGATGCGGAGTTCTCGAATACCAACGGACGGTTTGTGATGGACGGAACGCCCATCATTCGGGTAGACACGACCGTAACGCCAATGCGCATTTGGATGGATCTAACCATGCGACAGCAACCACAGCAAGACGGCACGCCCACGCTTGTTCGTTTTCGAGTGCGGCTTGACTCGGTAGCCATCGACCCCCATCAGCTTTCTCTTGCGGGCACGACGCCACGCGAGATGATGATGGACCTAGTTGATTCAGCCGGCAACGTCATCAACAATGTACCTGCCGACGCAAACAGCCCTGCCACCATGCTCATAACCGAGCCTCCCCGGCTCGAAGATGGCAAACGCAGGTTGTCGCTACTGTTATACGTGCGTGTTAACATGCTAGATGTACTGCCCGGCTTCCGCAAGGAATACGTGTTCGGGGAGATAACAGCCGTTTTTTGAGCGTCCTCTCCAGCTCGTTGGCTGACGTGTTGCATGCAATGAAACCGCACGTCGGCCTGGAATCGACGTCCCATCTGTAGAATTTTCCGGCCAGGTGTAACGAATCTCCCTTTGCCGGTTTACAGACCACGTACAATCACTGCACATTAACCAATCACGGGAATTCACTATGAACCTGCGAGCCATTTTTCGATCCATCGGCGTAGCTGCCGTGGCACTCATCGCGTCGACGGCGGTGCTAGTTGCCGCAGCGCCGCTCACGCCAGTGGAGTTTTCAGCCAAGCGCATTACCGAACCGAACAAGCCGCTTAGCGTGCTGCTTTCGTGGTTTGAGGCCAAGGAGGGCGATGCTGCCACACATTTCGACATCTACATTGCCGAGGGCGAAACAGAGAACGAAGATGATTTTCGCCTGCTGGCAACCGTCGAGGCCGTTGAACGCCAAGACGGCAAGGAGCGCCATCGTTATACGTATTCGGCCGAAGATCTAGCCGAAGGTGTGTACACGTTTTACGTTGTTGCGCGCAACGACGACGGTACGAGCCGTCGAACTGCCATAAAGGTCATTCACGTTGAGCGGCCTTCACCCAAGCTGACCTTCGTGTCGGCCCCGAACAAGACGGCCGCCGTTGGCGTTGCCTACCGTTATCCAGCTCGCGCTACGTCGAACGTTGGCGGCCAAGTTCGTTATTCCCTTGTCGCCGGACCCGACGACATGGTTATTGTCGAGGAGTCAGGCGTAATCGAGTGGGTACCCACCGAAGAAGGCCGCTATGAAATCGTTATTAAAGCGACTGTAACACTTGAAAATGGCGAGACAATCGAGGTAACGCAAAGCTTCGTCATCGAAGTAAAGGCAAAGCGTGAAGAACCCGAGGATACGAAGTGCGCCAAGGTTGCTGGCCAAGTGAAGTCGGACCCAGGTACCAATGCCGGCCTTCGTGGCGTGGTTACCGCTTGGCGAATCGACGTTCAAGACAACGATGACGACAAGGAACGTCGGGACCTCGTCTTCGCTGCCCCCTTCGATGGAGGACGTTATTCGATGAACCTGCCCGTGGGTACGTACAAGTTCCGTGTTGAAGGTCCTGGATTCGAGGCTCAATGGTATGAAAACGCCGCAACGGCCGATGAAGCCACAGCGAAGACCCTTACGTGCAATACGATCACCGAAGTACACTTTACTGTAGCGTCTGTGCCGATGCCTGATGCACGGACTGTATCGGGAATCGTAACCGACGAGGAAACAGGCGAGCCACTTCGTGCAGTGGTGACGTTTGAAGCAACGGGCGACAAGGACAGCCGTGCTATTCGTATCGTACGTGCCGAAACAAACGAAGATGGCACCTATAGCGTACAGCTTTCGGAAGGCACGACGTACATAGCGTTTGCAAAGCCCGTAGGAAAGCATGCGCGCGAGTATGGCGTGGAATTCTATGAAGAAACAGCCGACCACACCACTGCCACACGTATTACCGTAGAAGGCGATCAAACAGGCGTAAACTTTACGCTATCGAAACTGCCTGTTTACGCGAACTCACTAGCCGGAACGCTCAAGAACACTGATGGCGCAAACGTAACCGGCAAGGTGGTTGCTTACATGCTGGTAGACGCCAATGGCAAGGAAAAGAACGACGACGTGCCGGTGCATAAGCGCTTTGTCTACTCTGTAGAAACAGGCGAAGACGGATCGTTCCTCTTCACAAATCTCGTTCCCGGCACGTACGTGTTGTTTGCCCATCCAAGTGCTCGTCCTTCGGTTCCTGGCTGGTACGTTAAAGATGGCACTGCAAGCAAGGAGTGGAAGGATGCTACGCGCATTTCTGTCGAAGAAGTCATGCCCACCGTCATGTACGACTTCGTACTTGCAGTAGGTGAAAAGGAACTCCGTGGTAAGGGCCAAGTTCGCGGCTTCGTGCTCCACAACAGAGTACAGGGTGTTGGCACATCTGGCGATGCTCCACAGGGTACTGTATCCGTACAAGGTGCGTTAGTTCTAGCCCTCGACAGTCGTGGCGTAGTTATTGACTGGGCCCTAACAGATCCAAACGGTGGATACACCATTGGCAATCTGCCAGTGTCGAACATCACGCTCGTAGCCGACCGTGTTGGCATGCGCTCGGTTTCGTCGGCCTTGTCCATCGATGGGCAATCGCGTTCGAATCAGGAAGTCACGATGTCGCTCAGCGACATTCCATCAAGCGTAGAGGTGCCCACCTCGCTATCGGAATTGGGCTTCAACCTCTTCCCGAATCCGGCATCGAATGTTGCAACGGTGCAATTCCCATCGTCGGCGTCGACGGCATCTGTTGCCGTGGTGTCGGTCGATGGCACAACCGTGGCCACCCTCGAAGCCGAGACCGCCGAAGGCCTTGCCCGTGTGATTGTTCCAACGGCTGCGCTGCCTAACGGCCGCTATCTTGTGCGAGTAACGTCGGGTACACGGCACTTCGCCCTTCCCCTTTCAGTCATTCGCTAATCTTTTGGTGGCGCGATGAGCGCCAGCATTCTACAACTCCGGCTCGGCCACATAGTGGTCGGGCCGTTTTTTTTTCGATTTTGCGCAATGCGTCACCTCGTCACCCTCCTCGTTCTAGCCGTTACCTATCACCTAGGCACAGCCCAAGAGCTACCGTCGCCCCTTACATGGATACCGTTGGGGTATAGTATTCAAGAGTACGATGTTTCGATGGTGGTTAACGAGCCACCATCACGGTCAATGCAAGGCGAGAACCGCATCACTGTGGAGCGTTTGCCGGGAACAGCAGATACGGTGTTGATGCTGCACCTACGCGGACTCGTGATTGACTCTGTGACGGTGAATGGCGAAGGTCGCACGTGGACCACAACTGGCGACCAATCTGATTGGACGTATCACCACCGCGTCGTGCTTGGACAGAGAACAGTCAACGCTCGCATCGACACCGTAGTCGTTTACTACAGCGGCGTGATGACGAATGAAGGGGGCTCTGGCGCATGGGGTGGCGTTAGCTACGACGATGGCGTGCTATACGCGTTGGGCGTTACGTTTGCCACACCCTACGTGAGTGCTACGCAGCACTGGGCGCCGGTGCTGGACCATCCCGGCTACAAGCCACAACGATTCACGCTGCGCTGTACTGTTCCAACGTTGTATCGTGTGGCCTCGGTTGGCATGCTGGACACCATCGTCGACCGAGGCAATGGCCTTCACACCTATGTGTGGAAGCATGAGCATCCCTGTGCCACGTACCTTTTGACCTTTGGAATCGGGCCGTTTGTAGCTGTCGAAACTACGCATGATGGCATACCGCACGTGGCGTTTGTTCAACCGCGCGACACTGCCAATGCCGCCATCTCGCTTTCGTTAGTGCCTCGCATGCGCCGCACATTCGAGCGTTTGTATGGCACCTATCCCTTCGAGAAGGTGGGCTACATGTCTACTACCAAGGGGGCCATGGAACATCAAACCATGATTGCGCTCAACACGCAGATTGTTGCCAGTCGCGACACCGTCAATCTTGTTGCCGCCCACGAGTTAGCGCATCAGTGGTTTGGCGACCTAGTTTCTCCGCGTGATTTTCGCCACGCCTGGCTTACCGAGGCCTTTGCCACGTACAACGAATCTGCCTGGCTCGAAGAGCTATTTGGTTTTACACGCTACCTGTCTTCGCAACGGCAGAATGCTACGCAGTACATCAACGCTATTTCTCGCACAGAGGGCTTCCTCACCCTCGAAGACTTCGCTCGGGCGGCTCCGTCGTCCAACTACCCTGCCACCATCTACAAGAAGGGTGCCGTTGTTCTAGGCATGTTGCGCGCCGTTGTTGGCGACTCGCTGTTTTATGGTGCGCTGCAATCATACCTTCGTTCACATGCCTTTGGCAATGCAACCACGGCCGACTTCTTTGCTTCTGTCGAGGCCTACACAGGCGTCGACCTCTCAACATTTCGTAGCGAATGGGTCGAGCAATCGGGCTGGGCTCGGCTCGACGTCCATCACTTCACTGGTACCGAGCCCGCAGTAGAAATCCGCCAGATCCAGCGCGACTGGCAACCTACGTGGCCCATCTTCACCACCCTGCCGTTGAACGTCACCTACGTCGACGCCTCGGGTACAACCGTCGACACCATCGTTACGTTTTCGCAAGGGCCCGTCGTGCGCATCGCTGGCGCACGCTCGCTTCGTGCTAACGTTGGCTCGCGCTCCGCCGCTCTAGCCGAAGTGGTTCGCACGACGTCGGTCCTCGAAGATGGCTCACGTAACTCGCTCGAAGTAACTCCCAACCCCGCTCACAATGTCATTACCATCAGCTTGAGCGGACAAGGGGCATCGCAGGCCGACGTGGTGATTGTCGACGTCAGCGGCAGGACGCTATCGCGTCATACATGGAATGGAGCACCTCTGGCGGTTGACACCTCGCTGCTTTCGTCGGGCGCTTACACTGTGGTGGTAGCCATTGGCGGCACACAGCTCGCGGCATCGTTCATTGTGGAGCACTAAGCCCCGCGTTATACCTTGGTAGTAATCCACCGTGCCACTTCGGCTATCGACGGCTTCTTGCCATAGCTTAGCATGCCAATGCGGTAGATTCTCGACGCCATCCACACAGCGCCAAAAAATGCGCCGATGCTTAGTACGATGCTCAGCGCGATCTGCCACGCGGGCACATCCGTAGCGGCCACTCGTACGGTCATCAGAATCGGCGTGAACAATGGAATCAACGATGCCACAGTGGCGAATGTGCCGCTTGGTGCCGAAATCACGTTGCCGATGAACATCATGGTAAGAATCACGGGAAGCGTAACCGGTAACGTTAGCTGGTTGGCGTCAGACTCTTGGTCGACAGCCGATCCCACAGCAGCAAACAACGTTGCATACAGGAAGTAGCCCGATAGGAAATAGAACACGAACAATAACAGGGTTGGCACCGAGACAGTTGGGATAGACATTGAGCCAATCTTCATCACGCCACCGCTCATGGGCGACATCGGCGATTGGGCCTGAGCGTCTTGCGCCTGCCGCATTGCCTCGGTGGCAACCTCGGGATCGACGCCGGCAGCAAACGCCACAGCAAGTGCCGACAGCACGAGCAAACCCAGAACAATCCATGCAAGAACCTGGGTAAGCCCCACAAGGCCGATGCCAAGCACCTTGCCCATCATGATATCAAAAGGTCGGGCCGACGAAGCCAGCACTTCGATAATGCGATTGGCTTTTTCCTCGACAACGCCGCGCATTACCATTGACCCATACAAGAAGATGAGGATGTAGATAACAAAGCCAGCACCGTAGCCGATAAAGGCCGATGCCATCGATGCATCCTCCTGCACACCTTCGTCGGTGATCTTAAGGGCCGAAAGGTCGATGCCCTGCTCTACTAAACGAATCACCGATGTGTCGGTGCCCGCGCGCTGCAGGCGCGCCGAAACAACCACTGGTTCAACGTCGCCACGAATACGTGACTCAAAGGCAATCCCTGTGCCTCCTCGCGTATACAGCGTTATGCGTCCGCTGTCAACGACGTTCGCCGGAATCTCCAGCCAGGCCTGAAGCGATTCGGCCTGCACCGCTGCATTAAGCTCGGCTGCACTACGGCTGCCAGCACGCTCATAGAGCGACGTATCGGCGGCTAACAACTCCGTTGCCATTGCCCCTGTGTGGTCGACCACGGCCACCTTACCCTCGGTGCCATCGCCTGCTAACATCGTGGCCAGCACGGGGATGGTAATCATCACCACCATGGCTAATGGGCCAAGAAGGGTAGCTAAGATGAACCACTTACTGCGTACGCGGGTGGTGTATTCGTGGGCGATAATAACGGCTATCTTGTTCATGGGGCGCGTTGAACGATGGGAGGGCAAGTCGGTTTCGGGTCAGTTCGGCAGTTACATTTCCACAACACAGTTTCTCTGTGGCCATGGTCGACGTCGTACAGTCCTAGCGGGCTTCGTAAGTTTGTATGATATATCATTTCAAACGAACTGTACCAGGAGAACCGCATGAGCACCATCTTGCACGAAACGTTGAATGCCACTGCCGATGCCCTGAAGGCACGCAAGGTAGCACTCGCAAAGGAAAAAGGAGACAAGGTCCTATCATCGGTTGCCGTCGAACAAGTCTTTGGTGGTATGCGTGGCGTTCCTGCACTTGTATGCGACACGTCAAGCGTTTCGGCCGACGAAGGCCTTCGCATTCGCAACATTCCGATTCTTGAGCTTACCGACATCACCCCCGAAGAGACCTTTTGGTTGTTGGTAACTGGTAAGCGCGCAACGGCCGAAGAGTTGGAGGCACTGCGTGCTGCCTTCGCGAAGCATTACGCAATCCCACAATACGTGGTAGACACGCTACGCGCAATGCCTGCCGACGCACATCCCATGGCAATGCTAGGGGCAGCCATCCTGTCGATGGAGAAGGAATCTGAATATCGCGCAGCGTATGACCGTGGTGCAGCCAAGGACACGCTGTGGAATTATGCCATCAACGATGCAGTGCGCCTTATTGCCTCGATGCCAGGTATCGCAGCAGCCATCTACCGTATTCGGTTTGGCAAGGGCGATATCATTGCACCGCTGCAAGGCGATAACGACTTGTCGAACAACTTCGCCCACATGCTTGGCGTAAGTAACGATCCCGCTTGGAAGGAGCTGGTGCGCCTGTACTTGGTCCTGCACAGCGATCACGAAGGTGGCAACGTGAGCGCCATGACAAGCTACGTGGTAAGCTCGGCACTTAGCGATGCCTACTACAGCGTTTCGGCGGCTATGTGTGGCCTTGCCGGCCCACTCCACGGTCTTGCTAACCAGGAGTGCTTGCGGTTCATCATCGACGTACGCGAGCAGTTTGGCGGTGTGCCTACCGACGAGCAACTCAAGGAATATGCCTGGAACCGCCTGAACAACGGCCAAGTAATTCCCGGATACGGCCACGCCGTTCTTCGTGTTACCGACCCACGATTCACGGCCTTCTACGAGTTTGCCGAGAAGCACAACATCATGGACGACAACGTCCGCATCGTCCAAAAGATCTTCAACCTCATTCCAGACGTACTGCGTGAGCACGGCAAGGCCAAGAACCCATGGCCAAACGTCGACGCTGCGTCGGGATCGCTCCTGTACGCATACGGTATGAAGGAATTCGACTTCTACACCGTGATGTTTGGTGTATCGCGCGCCATTGGCCTATGTGCACAAATGGTGGTAAACCGCATGATGGCAATGCCTATCGTGCGACCCAAGTCGCTTACGCTGGACGAGATTTCGGCGCTGTAATCGAGCATCAACGAGCCACCTTCGGGTGGCTCGTTTGTTTTCGGTGCCCCCTACACTCCAAACTGACGCAGGTGATGGTCGAGGTGTTTGTAGAGAAGTGTGCTCCACTCGACTGCTGTTAAGGGGCCTAGCGACACCTGCGGGCGGCCTTCAAAAGCGTGCGCACCTTCGGCGTATACACGCTCGATATAGGCAACGAGGCGCGCCCGTTCCGTATCAAGATTGCGCTCGTTGTTGATGATCATCGATGGCGCTGTGGCTGCCCCCTTTGGATATGGCTTATTACCAACCAGCAAGCCGCGGAAGAACAGTCGAAGCAACAATCGCATGAACAGCGGCGGTACATCGTTCCGATCGCCAAAGATGTATTCGTAACTCACACAAACGTGAGCACACATCTGAGCCGGCGTCATAGTTCCCCATTGCGGAGTAGCGTCGGACTGGAGCAACGCCAAGCGCTCTAACGTCCGTACATGGGTGGTGGCATCAAAGATATTGGGCTGCACCATGGCATCAATCCTACAGCGAAACTCAGTAAACGAAAAAGCCCGTTCCAAGTGAACGGGCTTCGTATCTTTGCCCGCTCTCGGCGGGGGCTGTGGACCCTACTGGATTCGAACCAGTGACCTTTACGATGTCAACGTAACGCTCTAACCAACTGAGCTAAGAGTCCGAAGGGGCCGCAAATCTACGAGTACTCATTGAACTGTGCAAGAAATCATCACCATAGTGACAAGTTGAAAGGAACCCATGATTGAACTGTTGATTGGCGGACTCGGCGTACTTGCCCTCATCGTGGCAGCCGTGTTTCGCTCACGTGTGTTGGCCGTACGTGTCGAAGACGGCGCATCTTCGCCCGAAGAGGTGTCAAAGCTTACCGAGATTTCTACGGCTATCAGCGAAGGTGCTATGGCCTTCCTTGGCCGTGAATACCGAGTACTGTCGATCTTTATGGTCATCTTCGCAGTCGTCATCGCCTTTACCACAGGCGGTCATGGACTTCACACTGCCGTTGCCTTCATCATTGGTGCTGGCACGTCGGTACTTAGCGGTCTCATCGGCATGAAGATTGCCACGAAGGGCAACGTTCGCACAGCTTCGGCCGCGCGCACGTCGCTCCAGAAGGCCTTCCGCGTTGCCTTCGAGTCGGGTGCCGTTATGGGATTCGGCCTTACCGGCCTCGCCGTGGTTGGTTTGCTGTTAGTCTACATCGGCATTGACTTCATGCTGCCACTGGGCGCCGACGTTACACGCGAAATTCAAATGGAAATTCTGTCGGGCTTTGGCCTCGGCGGCTCGGCCGTTGCTCTTTTTGGCCGTGTAGGCGGCGGCATTTACACCAAGGCGGCCGACGTTGGAGCCGACCTTGTGGGCAAGGTTGAAGCGGGCATCCCCGAGGACGATCCACGCAACCCCGCTGTGATTGCCGACAACGTGGGCGACAACGTTGGCGACATTGCCGGCATGGGTGCCGACCTCTTTGGTTCTGTAGCAGAGTCGACCTGTGCGGCCCTCGTTATTGGTGCTGCGGCCTATGCCGTTACACCGGACGCTGCCGCCAATATCGGTGTGTTGCTCTTCCCCATGCTTGTTAACGGCGTTGGTATCGTTGCCTCGCTTCTATCGCTCTTCTTTGTTCGTGCATCAAGCGAAGACAAGGTCGAAGCTGCGCTCAAGAACGCCTTGGTTGTCTCAACGCTTCTTATGCTAGCAGCGCTTTACCCTGCCACCACAATGATCTTCGGCACCACCAGCTTTATGGTTGGGTCTGTGCTTGTCAATGGCACTGGCGTCTTCATCGCCCTTGCCACGGGCCTTATCGCCGGCCTGCTGATTGGTCTTGTTACAGAATACTACACCAGCCACCGCTACAAGCCCGTGCGCGAGGTAGCCGACAAGTCGACCACTGGTGCTGCGACGAACATCATCTACGGCCTGGCGCTAGGCTACAACTCCGCCGTCATCCCCATGCTCCTCATCGCCGTTAGCGTCGTTATTGGCTTCGTAGCAGCCGGAATGTATGGCATCGCTCTTACGGCTATCGGTATGCTTGGCACCATTGCTGTTGGTCTTACGATCGACGCATACGGTCCTACGAGCGACAACGCCGGCGGCATCGCCGAAATGGCTGGCATGGGCAAGGATATCCGTAAGCGTACCGACGCTCTCGACGCCGCTGGTAACACCACAGCAGCTATTGGCAAGGGCTTCGCCATTGGCTCGGCCGCTCTTACCTCGCTTGCCCTTACGAGCGCCTTTCTTACGCGTGCTGGGGGCGAACTTGGCAAGAAGGGACAAAGCTTGGACCTCATGGTCACCGACCCCCACGTGCTTGCCGGGCTCCTAGTGGGCGCGGCCCTGCCCTTCTCGTTCTCTGCCATGACCATGAAGAGTGTAGGCAAGGCCGCCTTCGCCATGATCGAAGAAGTGCGCCGTCAGTTCCGCACTATTCCTGGTCTCCTTGAAGGTACAGGGCGTGCCGACTACAGCACGTGCGTCGATATCTCTACGCAGGCCTCCATCCGCGAGATGATTCCTCCCGGACTTCTCGTAATTCTTACCCCGCTTCTGGTGGGCTTCTTGTTCGGCGTACAAATGCTCGCAGGCGTCCTCATCGGCTCGCTCGTCGTTGGCGTCATGCTTGCTATTTCGATGGCCAATTCGGGTGGAGCGTGGGACAATGCCAAGAAGTATATCGAGACCGGCGTCCACGGCGGCAAAGGCTCCGACACGCACAAGGCAGCTGTCGTTGGCGACACGGTAGGCGATCCGTTTAAGGACACGTCCGGTCCTGCCTTGAACATCCTCATCAAGCTCATGGCCATCATTTCGCTTGTCTTTGCCAGCGCCTTCGCCAACAATGGCGGCATACTCTTGCGCATGTTCTAAGCAATCAGCGCAAGGAGCGTTCGCCTATCGCATCGTAGCAAGAATCGACGAAATGTTCTTGTTCGACCGAAACGATCCGTAGGCAATATCCCATTCGAACACAACAACAAGCGCCTCTCCGGAGGCGCTTGTTGTTTCATACACCTCAAGTTTTGTTGTAGGGCGCTTGGGGTTATTTGTGGCATACGTTGTATACTGCTTGCCCATCAACTGTCGCCGAGTAATTGCGAAGGGGGCAACGGTTTCGGCACCGAGAACACGCAGCGCTGCAGCGGTCCGCGCTTCGGCACCAAGGTCACTGCGCTTGAACACCATCACGCGTAAGGTTCCACCACTACCACGAACGGCCTTACTCGTCGTCCATCTCTCGATTCCCGCCACCACTTCCTTCCTCATAGGGTGGTTGCATTTGAATTCGATGCCCCCTAATTGATAGTAGGGAAACTCGTTGGCACCTGCACTCTTACGGGCAGGTCGTGATTGAGCGACGGAATCTGTGGCGAGTAAGCACAGTGTAGCGGCAGTGAAGACCACCAAAAATCCAACATGTCGGGGTACGAGCAGGTTTATCATGGTCGCAAAAATACAAGACAGCGCATCGTTTGCAGTTTCAACCTTTGCCGTATCTTTGCGCGCTTCCTTAGCTCAGCTGGCTAGAGCAACTGACTCTTAATCAGTGGGTCCGGGGTTCGAGTCCCCGAGGGAGCACAACTGCACGGGACATTGCATGGAACGCTTCGCGGGACATTGCATGAAACGCTTGCACGTAACGTTTGTACGGAGGCCATTGCTGTAACGGCAATGGCCTCTTGTTCGTTATTTGTATTGCCACCGTACTTAGCACAACGCTCCAGACTTTTCATCATGAGCGTTGGTGTTTTCCGGCGCACTGGCATAGCAATTAGCACTCGTCCAAAACACACGTTTGGAATAAGCCCTTTCCTCAGCATCTGAATGATAATCGTCGCGTTAAGACTGTGTATGGTGAAGCTGCCCCAAACTCACGAATAGTCGCTCATCCCGCACCCTTTGCTAGGCGTGTGCAGGAAATTGGCACAGGTCTTCTCATAACGCAACACGCCGGACGAATGTCCGGCGTGTTTGCATTTACGTGTTCTTGGAATCTGTACAACGCGACTGCGAAGCGCAGTTACCCCTTGGCTTCTTTTGCTTCGGCAACCGACGCTTGGTTGTACGGCGTTACGAGCTTCTTAATTGCCGTAGCGGCCTTACGTGCAGCAGCGGCGTCCTTCTTCTTGGTTGAGTTGTGCGCTGCGTCAAATTCGGCAAAGTGCTTGGCAATCTGCTCGTAGATTTCTTGCTTGTTCATAGTCGATCCTCGAAAAGCGATTGGTAAACGTTAGACATTGATTGTCTACGAACATAGCACTTTCGAACTAACAACTCAACGACGATTCATCCACAATGAAGCCAGCGGCAACCTTCTCACTCGAAGAAACCACCGTCAACAGCCCCCTTTGCCGACGCCGCTTCGGCTGGAATCGACGTCCAGATGCGCGCCTCCATACGCTTGCTTGCGCCCGGACGAAGCGTCGCAACATAGCCTTTAGAATCTGCGGCCACTTCCTTACCGTCCTTATCGTAGAACGTCACTCGAACCGTCGGATCCGTCAGCGTTTTCTTGGTGCCATTCTTCACCGTAACCGTTACTGTTGCGTCGTCGCCGCGGCGCTTCCACGTTACACTCACGGTGCACTTCTTCCACAACGACTCGTCGGCACGAATCCACAAGGGGGCACCGAACATCATGACGGCGAGCAAGAGAATCATCACTGGCGTTTTCATGCGTACAAATATAGTCGCCCCGCCAGCCAACACCAGTTTCATAGTTTCGCGGCTCTATCACCGCACCTGACACCACATCGACGCCCATGAAGCCCGTCACGACGTTTCTCGTTTCTCCTACCCTACCAGATGCCCTACGCCCCTTAAAAGAACTTGCTTACAATCTATGGTGGTGTTGGAATGCAGATGCGACAGAGCTCTTCTACCGCATTGATGCGCCATTGTGGGAGGCAGTGCATCACAACCCGGTTGCACTGCTGTCGCGCGTACGCCACGACCGCTTAGAAGAGCTGGCGAATCGCCCCGAATACATCAGCCAACTTGAGCGTGTCTACAAGGAGTTTCGCGACTACATCGATGGGCCCACATGGTATCAGGAGAACCAAGGGGCGCATGCTGAGTGGATAGCGTACTTCTGCGCCGAATTCGGCATTCATGAGTCGTTTTCGTGTTACTCAGGTGGCCTTGGCGTGCTTGCCGGCGACCACCTTAAAAGTGCTTCCGACCTTGGATTGCCACTTGTAGGCGTTGGCCTTCTATATCAAGAGGGCTACTTTAGCCAATACCTTACTCAAAACGGCTGGCAGAACGAGCGCTACAACGAAATCGACTTTCACATGCTGCCGCTTACGCCCATCACGCAGGCGTCGGGAGCTCCTCTTACCGTGTCTGTTAACCTTCCCGATGGGCCCTGTCATGCACGCATCTGGAAACTTAACGTTGGCCGGGTACCACTGTATCTTCTCGACACCAACATTCCCGACAACACGCTCGATGTCCATCGTGACGTAACGGATCGCCTGTACGGCGGTGTTGTCGACGACCGCGTGCGACAAGAAATACTCCTAGGCATTGGCGGCGTGCGTGCTCTCGATGCTATTGGGATTGAACCATCCGTGATTCACATTAACGAAGGCCACGCTGCGTTTAGCATGTTAGAGCGGGCTCGACAAATAATGGAGCGCCTTAGCGTAACCTTCGACGAGGCATGGCATGCCGTTCGGGCTGGATCGGTATTCACCACGCACACGCCCGTTCCCGCCGGCAACGAGATCTTCCATCACGACACCATGCGCCAGTTCTTCGAACCCTACGTTCGTTCGCTCGGCATCACATGGGACCGCTTTCTAGAACTCGGTGCCCCCTCTCGCACAACAGTAGAGGATGGGTTTTCAATGACGGTGTTGGGTTTAAAAGGGGCATCGTTTAGAAACGGTGTGAGCCAGTTGCACGGCCATGTGGCACGCACGATGTGGCACCAAGTGTGGGATGGCTTCACGTTAGACGATGTACCCATTTCGGGTATCACCAATGGTGTTCACACTGCAACCTGGGTAGCACGCGAGATGGCAGAACTCTACGACCGGTACCTTGGCAGGGCCTGGAGGCTACAGCCCGAAGAAGAGGCCTCGTGGAAGAACGTCGAAGCCATTCCGAATGTCGAACTATGGCGCGCTCACACGCGCCGGCGCGAACGACTCGTGCTAGGAGCCCGCGACCATATTCTGCACAAACACGCTGCATCCATCACCGAAGAACAAGCGGCAAACATCAATGCCTGCCTCGATCCCGATGTGCTGACGGTTGGCTTTGCACGGCGATTTGCCTCGTATAAACGCGCCGACTTGCTGATGCGTGACATGGACAGACTGGCATCGATCGTGCTTCATGCCGATCGCCCCATCCAGATTGTTATGGCAGGTAAAGCCCACCCTCGCGATGTAGAAGGTAAGGAGCTCTTGCAGAGAGTACTCCACGCCGTGCGAGACCATGGCATGCAACGACGTATTGTGTTCCTTGAAGACTACGACATGGCCGTTGCCCGACTGATGGTGCGCGGCTGCGACGTGTGGCTGAACACCCCACGACGTCCGTACGAAGCCAGCGGTACCTCTGGTATGAAAGCCGTGCTAAATGGCGGCATCCACCTAAGCGTGCTTGACGGATGGTGGGCCGAGGCCTACGATGGCGAAAATGGCTTTGCGATAGGACGCGGCGAAGAGTTCGACAATGCCACGCAGGATGCTGCTGATAGCGAGACACTCTACGATGTACTCGAACACTCGATTGTGCCTCGTTTTTATGACCGACGTCGTAACCGCGTACCCGAGGAGTGGACAGCGCTTATGAAACGCAGCATCGCCTCGCTTGCATGGCGCTTTGCGGCGCGGCGCATGGTGCGCGATTACGCCGTGGAATGCTACATGCCGGCCATGGCGGATTGGTCTACCGCAGTCGAACATAGTGGTGACGTTGCTCGAGGACTACACCGGTGGACGCAGGCGACAACTGCAGCGTGGGACTCTGTTTCGGTTAGCAACGTTGTGGTTCACAGCGGCGCCGAGGCGAACGTAGGCAAGCGAATTCACGTCGCAGCCGACGTGGCCCTTGCCGGATTGACGCCAGCCGACGTTATCGTACAAGTGGTGCATGGACACGTCGATTCTAAGGGCGACATCGCGCCTGCGTCGTTTTCCACGCTCGAACACACGGCGGCTAGTGGCACAGCCCACAGGTTTGAAGGGTCGTACATCTGCACTGAGAGCGGCCTCCAGGGATGCACAGTGCGGGTAGTTGCAGCCCATGCAAGACTGCGCCATCTTGCTGACAGCCACCTCGTTTGTGTTGCCACATGAGGCATTTTATGAAACCTTTTCACCATTTTGTGGTTGAGTAACGATTGAGACGGCTCGGACACAGCAATCCGTACCATTCGCAACTACGGGCTGTCTCGACGAAGTAACATGTACTTTTGGAGTTATCGATGAAGTTGTTCCTTTCCGTGATCTTGGCGATCTGCACTTCGCTAGCCGTGTATGCCCAACAGGTTGACGTGACGATTGTCAACAACAGCGCAGATCCGGAACTTCGCCTCGTTGATGTACACATCACGCAGGCCGGCGAAGTATATAAGATCGAAGACCTTACCTATCAAACAGGACGCAATGCCTCGGATGTGGCCTTCCTGTTTGCGGGCTTTGAAGTCGACATTAGAATCACAACTGCTAAGAGTGTTGACCCTGCCAACATCCGCACCTTGGGCTCGACGAAGTTTACCGGCGAAGAAGGCGACGCCTACGTGCTCGTCCTTAATGGTGTGCTTGGCACTGGCTTCGTGGCCAACCCCGACGAGCGCCCCATTACGTCCACGCTGAGTCTCGTGAAGGTTCCGCTCGAGCCAGGTGATCCCGTTCAAAACACAGGACTGTTCTTTGTTCATGGCTCAACCGACATGAACAAGTTTGACCTTCGCATCAGCAACCGTGCAGGTATCGCAGTGCGAAACTTCACGTATGGTGACCAAACCAGTTCGATGGTTGAAGTTAAGCGCGAAATCGTCGGCATGCAGATGTTCGAACCCGGCACGCAGAAGCTCCTTGGTGGATTCGTTGTCGACCTATCTGGTGTTACGCCTATCACGGTATTCGTTCTGTCGGGCTTTCAAACGCCAGGCGATAACAAGAGCAGTACCGACTCGTTGTCTCTCATTGGCATCCTTGAAAGCGGTGCTGTAGTACGCTACCCCCTTACCTCGGGTTCGCAGTCGGCACGTGTGCAGTACATTCACAACATGGCTGAACCCACCTACGGTGTAGCGAACATCTGGCTCAACAAAGAGCTAAACGTTCGCAATCTTCAGTATCGACGCGGCACTGCATACACCGATTTCCCCGCAGGCGTCCCACTTCAGTTCGGCGTCAGTGCAAATTCTGTTCAGGCGTTTACGCAGGTTCGCGACACGTTCGACCTACCTACGCTGCGGCCTGGCAAGCGTTACCAGGTTCTCTTTACTGGCATTCGAGATTCGGCACGCTACGTTCGCAATCCCGACAGTGTAAACGTTAAAATTGACGTCCTTATTCTGGAAGATGCCTTGGAGCGCTCACCTGGCACGGACAGTGCAGCCATTCGTGTCGTACACGGTGTACAAGATGCTCCGTCGCTGTCGTTCGAAACACGCCGCCGCGGCGTTCTTGCCAATCGTCTCACCTACAAGCAGGGATCGGCAGTGTACAATGTTGCACGCGCCGGCGTCGACACCGTTATGGTTCGCAATCTTGCCACTGGCACCATCATTGCCAGCTTCCAGATGGACCTTCGCGGCAACAACCGCGCTGCCACACTACTCGCCACGGGATTTCTAGACCCGGCAAGAAACAACAATGCCAACCCGACCAATTACGGCCTTCGCCTTGTGCTCATCGATGCCAATGGCACTGCGACCGTACTGACAACTGCTGTCGACACGCTAGCTCGCGATACCACGACGGTTCCACCGGATACGAACGATACCACGTCTGTCTATTGGGAGCGTCTTGTTGATCACAATGCTTGGACGGTTGCCCCGGTACCGGCGTCGAACAACGTGGTAGTGACTGTCAAGGCACCAACCTTTGCTTTGGCCCGCTTTGATGTGATCGACGCCACAGGCATTCGTCGTGCGAGCTATACGGCAACGGGGTCAAACGAGCTTACAGCCACAATCGATGGCAGCTCGCTGCCCAGCGGCACCTACCATATTGTGGCAACCCTGCCCGATGGAAGATTGCTAGGAACCACGGCAGTCGTTATCGCGCGCTAAGTACAGACGCATACGATGTAAAGCGCCCGTCGGTCCCGTGACCGACGGGCGCTTTTTCGTTGCCCCCTTGAACGTCAAACGGAAAACTTCCGTATTTTTGCCGTTCTCTATTACAGACCATGTTCGAAAGTCTAAGCGAAAAACTCGAAGAAGCCCTGAAGAAGATCCGGGGCCAGTCGAAAATCACCGAGGAGAACGTCACCGACGCTCTTGCCGAGGTGCGCCGTGCGTTGCTCGAAGCCGACGTCAACCTTGGCGTTGTGAAGTCGTTTATCGAGAGCGTCAAGGAAAAGTCGCTCGGCATGGAAGTCAAGGGCAATATCCTGCCTGGACAGATGATGATCAAGCTCATCCATGATGAGCTTGTAGCCCTGATGGGCACCGACAAGGCCGACGTTAGCTTTGCGCCGCAGGCACCTACGATTATCATGGTTGCGGGCTTGCAGGGCTCTGGTAAGACGACGTTTTGCGCTAAGCTTGCCTTCCAGCTCAAGAAAAAGGGACGCCAGCCACTCTTGGTGGCGTGCGACATCTATCGTCCTGCAGCTGTAGACCAGCTGAAGACGCTGGGTGCCAAGATGACGCTGCCCGTGTTCTCGAAGGATGATGCCCAGCCGGTTGACATTGCAAGCGAAGCTTTGACGTATGCCCGCAAGTATGGGCGTGACGTCGTGATTGTCGATACCGCAGGACGGCTGACGATTGACGAAGCGATGATGCAAGAGGTGGCCGACTTAAAGTCTGCCATTCGCCCTCACGAAGTGTTGTTCGTTTGCGATGCCATGACAGGTCAAGACGCCGTAAACACGGCGCAGGCCTTCCATGAGCGTCTCGAGCTAACAGGTGTTATTCTCACCAAGTTAGACGGCGATACTCGCGGCGGTGCTGCGCTTTCAATTCGATCTGTACTCGGCAAGCCCATCAAGTTTGTGGGTGTTGGTGAAAACATCGACCAACTCGAACCTTTCCATCCCGAGCGTATTGCCTCGCGCATCTTGGGCATGGGCGATATCATCACGCTCGTTGAAAAGGCACAATCACAAATCGACGAAAAGGAAGCTGCTCGCCTAGAGGAGAAGCTCAAGAAGAATCAGTTTACGTTCGAAGACTTTCTCGACCAGATGCGCATGATCAAGAAGATGGGCTCGCTGCGCGACCTACTTGGCATGCTTCCTGGTATGGACAAGGCATTACGCAACGTGCAAATCGACGAGCGCGCCTTTGCCCGCGTCGAGGCCATCGTGTTGTCGATGACCCTTGAAGAGCGGCGGTCGCCAAAGTTGTTGAATGGATCGAGACGCCGACGGATTGCCCTGGGCAGCGGCACCTCGATTCAAGATGTCAATCGACTGATTAAGCAGTTCGAGGACATGCAGAAAATGATGAAAAACATGTCGCGCGGAAAAATGGCCCACCTTATGGGACCACAAGCTGCCGCACGACGCTAACTCTCTCTTTCACTATTTTTTACACATACCCTTATGGTAAAACTCCGCTTGCGTCGCCGTGGTCGTAAGAAGGCTCCCTTCTACGACATCGTTGCGATCGACGGACGCGCACGTCGCGACGGCGCCTCCATTGAACGGGTTGGCTTCATCGATCCGATGACGTCGCCCAAGTCCATCAACCTCAACGTCGACCGTGCTCTGTACTGGCTTGGCGTAGGCGCCCAGCCAACCGAGGTTGTTCGTCAAATCCTCTCACGCGAAGGCGTCCTTCTACGTCGGCACCTAGCTCTCAAGGGTCATAGCGAAGCCGAAATCGAAGCGGCAATCCTTACGCACCGCGAGCGCTCTGCCGCTACGTGGAAGCGTCGCCAAGAGCTTCGTGCCAAGCGTGCAGCTGCCAAGTTTGCCGCTGCCAATGCTCCTATCGTCGAAGAGGCAGCTCCAGCAGCAGAAGCTCCAGCAGCAGAAGCTCCAGCAGCAGAAGCTCCAGCAGATTCTCCCGCCGCAGAGTAAGACTTTCGTTGATATTACTATCGCAACAGCGCGCAGGGGCCCCGTTCCTGCGCGCTGTTTGTATTATCGATTATAACCTATGCTTCATTCAACACTCTACGAACTCTACGTTCCGCAGCGTACTCAGTACGGACGTCTTCTTCGACTGGCATTTGCACTCGCTGGCATGTTTTGGTTCCTGCTCTATGCCATGCCTGCCGAAGAGCATGCTGCGTTTCGGAGCGGTCAGTCGATCATCTACTTCATTCTGCTATCAGTATGGGGCATCGACTACCTGCGGGAATCTCGACGTCTAACCTTAGTCATTAACGCCGCGAATACGAGGGGCTGTGCCCCAGTAGATGTGACCGCCGACGATGTTCGCACCTCCCGCCGTTCGTTCGCAGTCATCCCCTGGTTCGATGGTTCAGTCCATATCTTGTCGCTCGGCATGTGGCTTGCCCTTGCAGCCGCCCTTGTTCTTGTTGGTATCCAGTACATTAATGGCATCACCGTACTCCTAGATTAAACGTATCATGATTCTATCCACTGTTCTTCAACGCTCTATTCGCATCGTCGCCCTGTGCGCTACCATTTGCCTTACCCTGGCGGCATGTAGCAACTCCTCTTCACCGTCCGACACGCCAACTGGCACCGTAAGCGCTACCGTGGACGGCACGTCGTTCACAGCTAGCGTGGCAACGTCGGCTGTCCATACAGGCGGAGTCCTCGCAATTGCCGGTAGTGATAGTCGCGGACGTCAAATCCAATTGCGCATCATTGGCGCCGAGGCAACTGGAACGTACCCACTTGGCGGACTCACAAACCCGAATGTAGCAACGGTTACCCTTGCTCCCGAGGCCTCGCAAACCTACGTCACGTCAATGGTCGATGGAACAGGATCGATCAACCTGACCGAACTCACGGCCAGCAAGGTCGCAGGTACGTTCTCGTTCACCGCTTCCAATTCTGCACGAATCCAGAAGACCGTAACCAACGGCACCTTCAACCTGACAATCTCGAAGTAACACCCCACCCTTGGAGGTTCACGATGCCCCTCGTTGCACTTCTCCTCTTTGTGCTCGCAACGGCGCCTCTGCAAAGCGCTGTCGACACCCTTCGCCTCGACGATGGGACGATGCGAACCACCAATCAGTCGCGGTCAAACTGGGAAGAATCTGTCATCCTCGACCCTGGAGGACCATGCCGTATTCTCGAGTTCCACATCTTCTACGGCACCGGTAGTGGCAGCGATGTCGTCTATCTAACTGGCGACGCCGCCGAAGGCGCCATCCCACCAACGCAGTACTGCCTACCGTACAACACCATTGCCGCCGAGACGTTGTCTGTGGAGGCCCCAGGATGGCGCGTCGTCGACCTTCGCTCTCGCAATATTGTGCTCGGCGGCTTCGACCGCATCGTTGTCCAACACCTTGTTCGCCCCAACGGTCCTTACTGGGGTATGGATGCCGCCCAAGGCGATATCCGATCGTTCTATTTCGACCCGGTTTCGCCCAACCCCAACTTCTTTAATATCCCCGGCATCTTTTACCGGGCTAGCGGCGACTACATGGTTCGCCTCGTTGTTGAACCCCTCGCTCTGCCTCGCCCACTCCCCGGCTTTGTTGATGTTACGCTACCGTCGGAGCTCTCTCATAACAGCGCGCCTATCAAAACCGATAACGTTGCAACCGTCGACATCAACAACGACGGCCTCGATGACGTCGTGCTCGGCTCCCGAATCTTTATCAACAAAGGGGCACTGCGTTTCGAGGCGCTTGCCTCGCCCATCAATGGGTCGGCCACGGTGTGGGCCGATGTCGACAATGACGGCGACGTCGATTGCTTTGCCGTCAACGGATTCGGCAACGACAAGGTCTGGCGGAACAATGGCGACCTTACGTTTACCGACATCACTGCTGCCACGGGCATCGTGAACAACGCCCCAACGGTGACGCCACTGTGGTTCGACTATAACCGCGACGGTCGCCTAGACCTATTTATCGCCAACGGCCGCACCGAGCAGTCAGGCCAAGAAGTGTATTTCCAAGACAAGCTCTTCCGTCAGCGTGCCAACGGCACCTTCGAAGACGTAACCGCGGCATCAGGCATCGCCGCAGGTGAACCGGCGCCCCATTTTGATACATGGGGAGCCAGTATTGGCGATTACAACGACGATGGCTTGGTGGACATCTTCGTGGCCACCTATCGACTAGCGCCCGACAGACTGTACCGCAACAATGGCGACGGAACGTTTACCGATGTATCCGTTGCTACCGGCGTGCAGGGCATGGCTACAGACGTCCCCAACTACTTTGGTCACGGCATGGGCAGCGACTGGGCAGACGTTGACAACGACGGCGACCAAGACCTCGCCGTGGGAAACCTTGGCCATCCCGACTCGCGTGCGCGATACTCCAATCCGTCGCTTATCTGGATACATGACGGCACGGCAGAAGGTCGCTTTGCGCCACGTACTGCCTCGAGCGGCGGCGTGAACTTCTTTGAGATGAATGCCGGTATGTGCTTTGGCGATTTCGACCAAGACGGCCTGCAAGATCTTTGGCATGGACAAATCGCCTACGAGCAACGCGGGGCTGGCGCACTGCGGCGAGCACGCATGTATAAGAACGTTGGTGGTACGATGACGGACCGGACATGGCACTGGAACATCGATCATCACGGGCCGTGGACGGCCGCCCGCGCCGATCTAGACGGCGATGGTGACCTGGACCTCGTTTGTGCCTCGGGCACCGAGCATACAAAGCTCTACCGTAACGATGTTTCCACGGAAGGACAAGGCATTATCTTCCGCATTCACGACACGACGGCAATTCGCCATGCCTACGGGGCACGGCTAACGACCTGGGCTGGTGGCACTCGCTACCGCAGATGGCTACCCGGCACCGTAAGCGGAGGCCGTGCGTCGCAGATGACACGCGACCTGCACATTGGCATTGGTTCGAGCGACCGCGTGGACAGCGTTCACGTGCGCTGGCCAGACGGCACAGCAACGGCATGGCGCCAACCCATGCAGGCAGGGGCCACCTGGCTGCTAATGCGCGGCGCGAACGCTTCGCGTGCTGCCGTGCATCTTCCTTCGGCCCTAACGCCACTTCATGGGGCCGTGGGCGTGCCGCAGCAAGCAACGTTTACGTGGCGCACGAGTGGAGCCGCCGTGATGCTCGAGGTTTCGTCGGACGCGTTGTTTCGCAGCAATGTTCAGCGGTATGGACCCTATACGGAAGCCACAGCCACGATTACTCTGCCAATGCAAGCAGGCAGCGCCTATTGGCGGCTTTGCAATGCCGACGACACCACACGATGGACGTCGCCGCGTCTGGCCATCATCGGTGCACCATTGTTTGATGCCTGGCAGGTAACGTATCCGAAGGACGGTGACACTGGTGTGCCAATGGTCTTCGAAGCACAGTGGCAGGCTGCACGTCCATCCGAGGCGTTGCTAACGCAACAGGTATCCTACGAACTTCATCTTACCACGGCGGCAGACACTACCAGCATCCTCTATAGTGCACCAGTTCTTACGGGTCTTCGGGACAGCATTGTTGGCCTGCAGGCAAGCACCGATTACGTACTTCGCATCAGGCCTTACCTTGTGGGCATTCCCATGCGAGGGGCATGGACAACCATTCGGTTCACCACGTATGGTGCGCCGCCGGCGCCAGACCGCCTGCTTCCTGCAGACGGCGCCACGGGACTACCGCTACGCCCAATACTTACTGTTCGACGGTTAGCTACGGCCGAGCAGTACATCTTTCAACTGGACTCGCTCGGTGTGTTCGATGCCCCTTACGAACGAACACGAACTGACTCTGCGCTAACGGTGCTGCCGGCGTTAAAGCCACAAACAACGTATCGGTGGAGGGTGCGTGCTACGAACCGTGCTGGCGAAGGCGAGTGGAGTAGCGTGGGCGAGTTTACCACCGGCGGAACGGTTGGGGTGCGGCCGGATGAAATCGAGACAACATCGGTTCACAAAGCAACAATCCTCGACATTCAAGGTCGGTTGATAACGTCTGTTGAAGCTAGTCACGTCCGTGCTACACTGCAGGCATTACCACCGGCTACCTACCTTGTTCACATGCTCGACGGTAGCGGCGCCACAGTTCGTGTGCATATCGTCCAACGCTAGCCCAACGCGGAGCCCGTATCTTTGCGCATGCAACGAGTACTCATTACCGGCGGCGCTGGATTTCTTGGCTCGCATCTGTGCGACCGATTCATTGCCGAAGGCTGGAATGTTGTCTGTATGGACAACTTCATCACCGGCACCCCTGCCAACGTCGAACACCTTATCGGCCTTGAGCGATTTCAGCTCATCCAGTATGACGTTACCAACTATATGCATGTGCAAGGGGCGCTCGATGCCATCTTGCATTTCGCTTCGCCGGCATCGCCCATCGACTACCTACGCTATCCCATTCAAACGCTCAAGGTGGGTTCCCTAGGAACGCACAAAGCTCTTGGACTGGCAAAAGCTAAGGGCGCACGATTCCTGCTTGCCAGTACAAGCGAAGTCTATGGCGACCCCCTCATCCATCCGCAGCGCGAGGAATATTGGGGCAACGTTAATCCCGTTGGCATTCGTGGCGTGTACGACGAAGCCAAACGTTTTGCCGAAGCTATCACGATGGCCTACCACCGGTATCATGGCACCGACACTCGAATCGTGCGCATTTTCAACACCTATGGCCCGCGCATGCGCGTCGAAGACGGCAGAGCCATTCCTGCGTTCATGAGCCAAGCGCTTCGCGGCGAAGACGTGACGGTGTTTGGCGATGGCAGTCAAACACGATCCGTGTGCTACGTCGACGACCTCGTGGATGGCATCTATCGCTTACTCCATAGCTCGATCGTAACACCGGTTAACATTGGCAATCCCGATGAAGTAACGATGCTCGACCTCGCACGCGAAGTGATTGCGGTTACCCACTCGTCAAGTCGCATCGTTCATCGCGATTTGCCGCAGGACGATCCAAAGGTCCGCCAGCCCGACATCACCATCGCCCGACAACAGCTTGGCTGGGAGCCACGTGTCGCCCGTTCCGAGGGACTGCTTCGTACATTAGAGTACTTCAAGACAAAGGTCGCCCTTCCAACGTCATGATGTGGCGGCTCACCGATTTGCGCCTACGCCTACGCCCACTCCTGCGGCGTAATCGTCCAGAATATGCCTCGACGTTAAGTCTGATTGCCTGCGTCGTACTCGCTATTGGAAGTATCATCATCGGCGCCGTCGAGCAGTCTCTTTTGGTTCAAACCAACGGCTACATTTCGCTTATCGACATTGGCAATTCGTTGCTGTTTCTAACAGCGGTTCAGCGGAGCTCCCGATCTGCCGACGTGACGTTTAACTACGGCTACGGCAAATACGAGAGTCTAGCCATCTTGGTTAGTGCTAACCTGCTGGTAGTACTGGGGATCTTTACCATTGCCGAGGCCTTTGGTCTTTCCACACGGTTCGACAGCTCTGGCAACACAGCATTGCTGATCGTGTGGAGCACACTTGGCTTTGTTACGATGCGCGGTATGAGTCGGCTCCTTAAGCGCTACTCTGACCGCTTTCACATGCCCATGCTTCGCTACGATGCCGAGTTATGGCGCGTTGATAGCTTTGTTGAGCTTGGTGTTATCGCAGAAGTCTGCCTCGTAGGCGTGCTACTTTGGTTCGAGCTCGAAGAGATTGCACTCGCTGTCGAGGTTCTTGCGTCGCTGGCCCTTGTAGCCATTACGCTTCGCGTGCCTCTGCGGCATGGCCGTGATGCTCTTCAGCAACTTCTCGACCGCACGCTACCCGACGAAATGCAATACGAGATCCTTGCTGTTATCTCGGAGAATACGGCGCGGATGTGCGCATTCAAGAGCGTTCACACCCGCCAGTCGGGCAAGGACATCTTTATCGAAATCGACCTTGTAATGCCGTACGATTACACACTGTCGCAGCTATACGTTCTTGAACGTGGGATGATCGACAAACTACACGAGCGATTCCCCACGGCAATTCCGCGCGTCTACGTAACACCGTGCGATGGGGCATGTAATCATGCCGGCGGTACGAACTGCCCAGTTAAGGCCTTGCTCGCTGAACCTCAATCTGCACCGTCCGACTAAGGAACCGCTCTTCCGGAGTCGTGTACGATTCGATACCGGGCGGATAGCCCGCCGAGACTTCGTCGCACCGTAGAGTTACGCGCCGCTGCATTGTGTTCTTCAGTACACTGCACACGGCATTCGCACGCTTGAGTGACAGCTCCTGGTTGAACTTCGCATTTCCCAATAGGTCGGCAAAGCCTCGAACACGAACGGTCGAGCCAGCAGGTACGGTATTCACAAACGAGCGAATCTGTGCTTCGGCCACGGGCCCCACCTTGTCGCTTGCAACGTCGAAGAGTGTAAGCGTTAGCCGCTCATACTCGGTAGCAACTGTGTCCTTGTTAACGGGAATAGTTGCCACAGCACGCTCTGTAACTCCGCGAATACCAAAGAGCGTGAGTTCTACTGATACCGGGATGCCCGATGCCATTTGTTCGGCCTGTACGGCACTAAGCTCCCGTACGATGCTACTGGGTGTTCCTGCCCCACTGTCGGCAAACAACTCTGTTGTTCCTGTACGAACTGCTAGTCTCCACCCCTCGACAAATCTGCGACTACTACCCGACGGGTCGAACTGCAATCTCGGCGGCGTGATACCGCGTGTTTCGTTAAATCGTTTGCGACCAACAGGAGCAAGCAACTCCAGATCATCAGTTACAATCTCGACTCGACGATTCTCTGAATATCCGTCTTCGCTTTGTTGTCGCGTTACGCGCTCGGGCACACACGTTGTTGTCGTCGTGGCCTCAACCCGTGATGCGTCAATTCCCCACGTATTCACCAAGTAGTCACGCACCGCTTCGGCACGGCGGCGCGCTAAGTCGCACTCCCCTGCCTCTGTCGTAGGATCGATAGTACCCACGAGCCGAATGCGCGAAGTGGCCCTCGTACGCAGCCGCTGCCCAAGAATATTCATCACTTCTCGGTGAACATCGGTCGTTCGAGGCGGTATGCGGTCGAACGAGAACTCGGCAGGACCTGAGATCCGGCGATACCGCGAGGACAGTTGGGCCGCGCGGCCATCGAAAAAGACAACTGGCAGAACAGGAAGCGCCTCGGTGACGAATTGCGTCGAAACGCGAATTCCAAACACGTCGGACGTCTTTCCGTCTTCGATGGCCTTTACGCTGATTGCTGCCGTAATCGACGGTCGCTCGGGCGTAAAGACGGTGTCGGTTCGTGCTACGCGATCCAAAATCGTAATGTCGTCAGACGTTCGAATCGTGTCCGTCTTAACACGCTCTGGTCCCTCACTATATCGCTCAGATGCGTCAGCCGCTAGGGTCACCACCACGGTGTCAACTGTCAGCTCGCGACGAAACAGCACCGGTAGCGGCGGCTTAGGGGCGTTCAGGGCGTACGTAAGCGTAACTCCGGCACGTAGCTGCGAGACATTCCAATCTAACCCCTCGACTACTGCGTCGAAAGGGCGCATAAAGAGGACTTCTGGCGTAACCGTCCACGAGTGGTTCTCCGTAAGATGCCAGTCCCACCCACCACCGATACTTAGGCCAAGGGGCATCGATGGCGTTCCGACCAATGCAGCGTTCGACGTTTCACCACGCACTCGACGTAGGTTCTCAAAGGTACCTCCCGATGGCGTTACCAACACTTCGCGTTGGCTGAACGTTGGGTCGGTATACTGACCGGCCCACACTCCCCCCATGACGCGCACGTTACCCGGCAAACGAATGTCTACGAGTGCTTCGCCAGTGAGTGCCGAAAGACTGACGTCGAGTTCGTGGCGGCTGGTGCCGTTTACTTGTCCCGAAAGCAAGAGGTTCTCTGTCGTCGAAAAAGAGGCCGACCAAGGCACAAGCATACCGCGAACCACCAAACGAACATGCTTGGTTATCTCCTGCCGAATCGATAGGCCATAAGCCAAACCAATCGAGCCACCTTGGCCATAGGCCGTGCAGCATGTAGGCGCCTGAGGCAGAGTGAACGCCCCAGCATGTGTAATACTTGATCCGTAAAGACTCAATCCAATCTGGGTAAGCCAGACGTCTTCGGGAAAGAGTGTGTCTTGTTGTGCACGCACCGGAATGCCGCACACAAAGGCCAGCATCATCAGAAAAATACCGTGCTTCATTGGCGTACAACAAACATGGTGAATCCTGCTGTTGGTGTGTCAACGCGCACGTAGACTGCTGGAGCAGAGGCCGGTAGATTCCATGGAATCACAGAGCCTGGTACGTCGCCATCAACTGTACATGCACCCAGAGCGCGGCCATCAGTTTCAAAAGCCCGAATCGTATGAACGCCCGCCTCGCCAATCGTTAACGTGCCGCCAAGCGTGCCGGCATCAAGGCGTGCAATGAGCTGTGCCTGCCCTGTTGGCAGATATAAGCGCGTCCCATCGACGGCCCTGCATTGCCCCGTAATCGTGATAGGTTCGGCTACGGTCGACAACGCAGCACCTGGGCCAGGACCGATCAGGCGAACGGTGTCGAATTGGACAGCGGCTAACGTGTCAGACCCAAGCGTGGCGCGAAAGCGAACGCTGCCTAGGATAGCTTCGGCTGTTGGAAGCGCTTGCGTTTGCAGAACAAACACCTGGCGATTTCCTTGGCGTGCACCTGCGGTAAGTCCTTGTGTGTTGACAACGTCTAGCACCGTCCAATTCAAACTGAACGCAATGGCAATACTGTCGATATCGGCCAAGGCCAAGTTGCGGGGTTGCTCGAGCAGCAGACGCATCTCGATGGTATCGCCTATGACAACGGTGCCCCCTGTCGAGCGAAGCACAAGGGAAGCAGGAGGAGGCGGAGAGATTGAGAAGGTGGCGTCGGATTCATCGCTTTGCAGGATGATTTCACTCAGGCGCCAAATACGCGCAGTGCCGTCGTTGCTGGCTGTTAGGAGTCGGGTGCCGTCGCTGCTCCATACACAGCGGTTCACACGCGACTGATGCTGGAGTAGTCTGCGACTTCCGTCGCTGAGGTTTGTAACAATGGCGAAGCCGTCGTCGGAAGCAGTGGCAAGCATCGTGCCATCTGGACTGAAGTCGATGTCTCGAATCGTCCGAGTGTGAGGCTCTCGGCTAACAGAGATGGTGGTGGCCGTGCGAACATCGAATAGAGCGAAGCTCTTGTCGCTTAAACCAATGGCGAGCATTGTGTCAAGCGGGCTCCAAGCGATACAACGCACACCTTCGAGAGCGTCGCTAAATCGCGCTAACGACTGTGTGGTTTGCACGTCGAATATGCGGACGGATGCGTCGCCACCAACCGATGCAAGCAGGCGGCCGTTGTGTGAGAACTTGATATCGGTAACACCGGATAGGTCGTGCCCTCGCAGCAAGCGTGGTAGGCCTCCGGCGGGGCTAACCACGCGGACGTTTCCATCGTCACAAGCGGTTGCAATCTGCTGTCCGTCGAAGCTAAACCGCAGCCGATTAATGCGCTGTGGGTGGTTGAACGATGCCGTTACTTGACGGGTACCAAGGTCGACAACGCGAAGGCGATTGTCATCGGTAGCCACTGCCACAAGCGGTGAAGATGGATGGAAACGAGCTTCGAGAACAAGAGCTGGAAATCGCAGGGTATCAAGGAGAACACCATCACTCCCATAAATGCGCAGCAGCGAGTCTTCGGTAACCACAGCAATTCGGGTTGAGTCGCTGCTCCATTCTATGTTCATTCCTGCGCCAAGTCCAGGAAGGTTGTGTTGGGTGGTGTCGGTGGTGGGACCCCATATCCGGCCAGAGGTGCCAAGACTAGCAACAGCACCGTCCTGCGGCGCCCATACGGCATCAACAACAGGGCCGCGATGTTGTCGGTAAACGATGTTGTCGGCTTGTTCGGGCGGACGAATCTGCAGTACACGAACGCGGTACCCTGCAGCCAGTGGAAGATCGGCAATGCGAACGTCGAACGATAGACCGCGGGCTGAATCAGCAAGAAGACTCCACGACCGTCCGTTATTCGAACTTATCTCGAGGCGGACAGCCGTTGTATCAGCAATGCCCGACCACACGACACTTAAGGATGTATCACGATTCGTGTAGAAAATCTCACCGCCATTGGGTCGAACGATTCGCAATGTGTCTTGCGCTAGGCCAGCCACGCTGCTTAAGGCAATCATCGCGACGATGATCAGTAACTGCATCCGTTGGCTAGAATGCTTCGGTACCGCCGGTGGAGTACGGAACGAACGGTGGCTCCTCATGTTCTTCGAACTCAGAATGATGGTAGGAAAGGTTGGCAAACTTTGCCAGCGTGTTGTCATAAAACAGTCGGGCAGTTCCTGTAGGACCGTTCCGCTGTTTGCCGACAATGATTTCTGCGATGTTCTCGGTCGGCGAACCGTCTTCGAACTTCTCGATCTTATAATATTCCGGACGGTGAACAAACATCACAACGTCGGCATCTTGCTCGATAGAACCCGACTCGCGCAAGTCGGAAAGCATGGGGCGCTTATCTGCACGGCCTTCCACACCACGGTTGAGCTGCGACAGCGCAACAACCGGTATCTCAAGCTCCTTGGCAACCTGTTTGAGCGTATGCGAGATCATCGAAATTTCTCGTTCACGCGATTCTGCCTTAGGGGCATGCATCAGTTGGAGGTAGTCAACGATGACGATGCTAATGCCATGCTCCATTTTCATCCGTCGGCACTTTGCGCGGAACTCAACGGGTGTGAGTGCCGCAGAGTCGTCGATGTAGATGGGCGCCTTCATCAAGTTATCGAGTCGGCGCACCAGCTGCTGCCGATCGGCGTCGCTTAGACGTCCGGACCGCAATCGCTGCAGGTTGATCTCCGAGTCGGCCGAGATAAAGCGCATTACGAGCTGCTGCGCCGACATTTCGAGCGAGAAGAGTCCAACGGCATGGCCGGCGTTGGCAGCATTACGTGCAGTGGAAAGTGCGAACGCCGTCTTCCCCATCGAGGGTCGGGCAGCAAGGATTACGAGGTCGGTCTTCTGAAAACCCGAGAGCATTTCGTCGAGCTTTTGAAAGCCCGAAGGTACTCCAGTAATGCCGTCGTGATCGTCGCCGAAGGTAAGGATATGCTCCAACACGGTCTTTGCAAGCTTCTCCATGCCGGAATACGAACGCTTAAGACGGCGCTCAGCCACCTCGAAAATGCGTTGTTCCGCGCGGTCTACCTCTTCGAGGGCGTCGGTGGTTTCGTCAAAACAGTCAACGATAATCTCGCCGGCAACGCCAATCAACTGTCGCTTAAGGAATCGCTCAAGGACGATGCGGGCGTGGTGCTCAACATTGGCCGAAGTAATTGCCCGCAGACTCAGGTCGGTTAAAGCATACGTGCCGCCCACTTTTTCCAAATCGCCATTACGCGTTAGCTCGTTGTTCAGCGTAATGATATCGATGGTTACTCCACGCTCGAACATGGCCAGCATGGCCTTGAACATGGTTTTGTGGTTATCGTGGTAGAAGCACTCTTCGTCGATAATCTCTACCACCTTCGACACGGCCGCCTTGTCGATAAGCATCGCGCCGAGTACGGCAACCTCTGCATCTGTCGAGTGTGGCGGGATGTTTCCCGTTACGGTTGTGAGTGCCGCAGCCTCTGCTTTCTTACGTGCTCGCTCTCGTTTGTCGCGCGCTCCCGGTCCCCGTTGTTGTGCCTCTGTTGACATGGGCGCATTATACACAAAAGGGGGCAAAGCATGCGCCACGCGTGCCGCTACGGTATCACGATCTCGCGCTGCATCGAGGCGCTGGCATAGAGTGCTTCAACGATCCGCATGCGTTCCACGGCTTCGTCGATGGTCGACACCATTGGTACGAGCCCACGAACGGCGTTGGCGAAATGCTTGAGCTCGCTGTCGTACGACTTGCGGAACACCGAGACGCCGGGCGTGGCGGCCGACGGGACGATTGTCTGGAACTCGTTACCCACTCGCTTAACGAGTTTGAACGGATTGATGAAGGCACTCCCCTTTTTGCCAAAGACGTTGCAATAGTAGAGATCTTCGGCACGCATGAGCGACCAACTTGTCTCGATCGTGGCAACGGCGCCATTCTCAAACGTTAGCATCGCAACAACAACATCCTCAACAGTCCGGGTTTCAAGATTGAACGTCGAACAGTTCACGCTCCGCACGCGACCGAAGTTGAACACGTGCAAGATCATGTCAATCACGACGACGCCTAGATCGACGAGAACGCCGCCGCCCGACTTGTCGGCCTGGGCCAACCAGCGCGCGTCGGTCGATCGCTGCTTGACCCATCCTGCTTTGACGTAGAATGCGGGACCTATGTCGCCACGTTCGACAGCATTTTTTAACTGAACAATGTCGGACCGAAACCGGTGATTCATTCCGACCATCACTTGTACGTCGTGCGTTCGAGCCGCATCGCGAATGTCGATGGCTTCTTGCATGGATCGGCCCACAGGACGCTCGACGAAGACGTGTTTGCCGGCCTGGATAGCTGCCAGTGCAACACTAGCGTGTGCATCGGTGCTCGTGGTTACCACCACGGCATCGACGCCTGGCACCTGCAATGCCTCTTCGACAGAGCGAACTGCGTGTGGCACGTTATACCGCTCGGCGAGCACGCGGGTTTTCGACAGTTGCTTGTCGCAAATAACCTTGAGCGCCACTCCTGGCATGGCCGACAGCTGTGGCAAGTGAATGTTCTGCGCGATGTTACCCGCGCCTACAACGGCAAGTCCAATCGTGTTCATGACTACAAATCTATCAGTTGGCTAAGGACTTGTGTAGCGTGTACGTCTGTCATACAACGGAAGTGCTTCTTTGGACATGAACGTTTTCCGATATGACTACAGGGCCTACATGCCACATCGGCTTCGGCTATGCGATAGCGCACGCCATACGGTGTAAAGCCAAGTTGTGGAACAGTGCCGCCGTAGATGGCCACAACGGGCAGACGGCGCGCCGACGCCAGGTGCATCACGCCTGTATCGTTCGTCACTATCGCGCTGCATGTATCGAGGATTGCAATGGTATCGGCAAGAGTTGTGGCACCATCGGCGCGGATAGTGGCGGGGGGTGCGTACATCATCACGGCGTCGACTGTAGCGCTGTCGGCGGGCCCACCAACAAGCACCGGAGTAGCGCCAAGCTCGTCGACGATACGGTGACACAGTTCGCCAAAGCGCTCTGGAAGCCACCGTTTTGTGGCATGGTGGGCACCTGCAGCCACGGCTATGCGGTTCAACGATGCTGCCATCGGTGGTGCGCCTTCGTATGCTCCTGCGGCACGTTCGGCTGGCGTCCACACTTCGGGACCGGCAACGTCGAGCGCTAGCGGCAGGCCTTCTAAGCACGACCGATAGCGGTCTACCACGTGCACTACATGCCGTGGGAATCGCTTCAGCCAAACCATGGCGAGTTTTTCGCGACGGTACTTTGGTGCAACGCGAAGCGTATCACAGAGCCCCTTACGAAGGAACGACGATCTGAGAGAATGTTGAAGGTCTACAACAACGTCGTACCGCCCACGCGGAAGTGATTCTGCGAGTTTCAGCTTGGCGGAATCTGTGCGTGCTGGATCGTCTTCAACAGCCCAACAGCGAGTTACGTAGGGATTATGTGCCCACACGTCGGCGAATCGATCTGCGGTTGCCACATCGATGCGAGCATCGGGGAAGCTATGGGCAAGCTGGCGCACGATGGGCGTGGCCAGGATGACGTCGCCGAGCGACGACAGGCGAATAACGAGGATTGAGCGAATCAGTGCGCGAAACTTTCGGATATTCGTGACAGAACCAACGACCACGAAACGAAGAATTCTCCCATGCGCTTTTCCGTAGAACAAGATGACGAGCTGGTGATCCTCACGATTAAGGAGCCAGTGTTGGACAGCACGAATGCACCCGACGTAAAAAGCGAGCTGTTGATCTTGTGCCAGCCGAATGTCAAGGCACTGGTCATTGATTTGTCATCGGTTCACTTCTGCGACTCGCAGGGGTTGAGTTCGATCCTTCTTGCGCGACGTCAAATGAACGAGAACGAGGGGTTCGTGGTGCTGGTAGGAGTACAGGAGCCGGTTCGGAACCTGTTCCGAATTTCGCAGATTGAATACCTCTTCGAGTTTCATGCTACGGTTGCCGACGCAATTACGTGGCTTCAGACCGACTAACGTCGACGCTATTTGTTGACGTTCGTCGACCCCAGCTTATCGGGCAATGGAAGCGAACCAGGAATGCCCATGAGCGGGAAGTCCTTCCGGAGCGGATAGAGGGGCTCGCCGTCCTCATCCATGAAGTCCTCGGGCATAAAGAATCGACGCAAGTCGGGATGCCCTTCAAAGATGACGCCGTACATGTCGTACGCTTCGCGCTCATACCAGTTTGCACCTTCCCACACGTCAACGGCCGAAGCAACATGCGGCCGATCTGCACGCAGCATCGTCGTTACCGTTACACGAGCGGCGTTCGCAATCGAATACAAAAGGTATACCACTTCGTAGCGGTCGGGCGACGTGGCCCAGTCGACTACGGTAATGTCGACACATTGGTCAAACCCGGTACGCGGATTGTCGCGGAGTTCCGTTAGAACGTCGATGATGGACTCTCGCGGGACGCGTAGTGCGTAATCACCGTGATGTTCCGATGCAGTAACGCCAGCGGCAATACCGCTGGCAACGTCGAGGATGACTGAGTTAGAAAGTGCCATGCCTATGTGCGATTGGAATGTGAGTGAGACCGTTTATGAACCCAAGCCGGCAGCGTACCTAGCAGCACGTCCCACAAAGGAGTGCTCACGCCGTAGGCCGTGTGGTCGTCGACGAAGTGATGCTTCATGTGATATTCCTTAAGGAAACGCCCCACCGGACCTGTCATGGCCCAATGATGTGTGGCGTAATGTATCACATCGTAGGCAACGTACCCTGCCACAAAGCCCGCAAAGAGGGCGTTGTGGTACGGTGCAACCGTCAACAAGAACGCAACATAAAACAGAGCGGCCAAAGGAACACTCACCAGTAGCGGCATTACCAGTCGCGTCGAGTCGCGTGGATAGTCGTGATGAACACCGTGAACCATGAAATGAATACGTTTGCCAAGCTCTGTCTTGGGCTCTAAATGGAAGGCAAATCGATGAATAGTGTATTCGACAAACGTCCACAACAACAAGCCACCCAACACAATTCCTGCCGCTGCGAATGCTGGCACTTCGTCAAACGCCCGCCACAGCGCCCACGCAATGACGGGAACAAACACAACAACGGGTGTGGCCGGATGGATATGCGAGAAGTACTCAAGCACGGGGTTCTTGAACATCCGTACTGTCTCGTCCTTGTTGGATACGAACTTCGTACCCATGGTCCTACTCCTTCGTGATGGTGACAGCAAAATTACGCACTCTGGTGCGAGCACTCTCCCCTGTTACGGCATCGTCATATGCCCTGGGGAGCGCGTTGACGATTCTTGCCGTGCTTGGTTTCCTCGTGGCCGACCGAATGTTTCCACCGCCAACGCTACCACCGTCGTCTGTCCTTGTCCTCGACCGCGATAGTACCGTACTCTCTGCCTTTCTGAGCACCGATGAACGGTGGCGCTTCATTTCATCCGTCGATGACGTCGACCCCGACCTGGTCCAGGCATTTATTGCCAAGGAAGACCGCCTCTTCTATTGGCACCCTGGCGTTAACCCAGTTGCCATGCTCCGAGCGGCGTGGAATAATCTCACAACCGGACGGCGCACCTCGGGCGCAAGTACCATTACCATGCAGGTGGCACGCCTGCTCGAGCCAAAGCCACGGACGATGTGGAACAAGCTTGTTGAAATCGTACGCGCTGTTCAACTCGAGCTCCGCTATGATAAACACACCATCCTGTCCATGTACCTTACCCTTGTACCCTATGGTGGCAATGTTGAAGGGGTCAGCGCGGCAAGTGTGATGTACTACGACAAACTGCCCAAACACCTCTCTACGGCCGAACTTGCAACGCTTGTCGTTATTCCCAATCGCCCAACAACGCTTCGATTGCATGCGGCGCCTGTTGCCCTGCGCCAGGCGCGCGACCGCTGGCTCGAACGCATGAACGCATTGGGTTTGATCGACGCCGAACGTTTGGCCGAAGCCGTGGCCGAGCCGATGCACATCGAACGCATTGCCACGCCACGCGATGCGTGGCACGCCAGCGTACGGGCGCAGCGATTTTCGCACGGCAGTACAACCGTTGTTACAACGCTCGATAAAGACGTGCAGCGAAGCGCTGATGCCATCCTGCAAAATCATATGCGACGCCTTCGCACGTTGGGCATTACGAATGCAAGTCTGGTGGTTATCGACAATGCAACGTCGTCATACCTGGCCTACGTTGGCTCGGCCGACATCACCGATCGGCGCGCACGAGGTTTTGTCGACGGAGTACACGCCATACGTTCGCCCGGCTCGACGCTAAAACCCCTGGTGTACGCTCGCGCCTTCGACCGCGGAATACTAACGCCGAAGACCGTCCTAGAAGACGTGCCGCTCGACGTCGACGGCTATGCACCGCTAAATTTCGACCAGCGCTTCCGCGGTGCCGTGTCGGTCGAAGACGCCCTTGCCACATCGCTGAACATTCCCGCAGTCCATACACTTCACCGTATCGGCGTCGACGACGCCGTGGCGACGCTTCGTTCGATGCACTTCCGAGCGTTTCGTCCTGGCAAGGTTGTCGACGTCGGTCTCTCTCTTGTGCTGGGTGGCTGCGGCACCTCGCTTGCCGACCTTGCTTCGATGTATGCCGCCTTTGCTCGGGGTGGCACGTGGAAGCCGCTACGGCTGCTCACGTCCGACCGATCCGACTTCCCTGGCGTTGCCATTTGCTCCAACGGTGCCGCTTGGATGATAAGCGACATTCTTACAAAGCACGAACGCCCCGACCTTCCGCAGGGGATCGATGTTACGTCGCGGTTGCCGCAGGTGGCGTGGAAGACGGGCACGTCGTACGGTCGCCGCGATGCTTGGAGCTTCGGCTACAATGAGCGGTTCACCGTTGGCGTTTGGGTTGGAAATTTCGACGGCACAGGCAATGCCAACCTCACTGGGTCTCAATGCGCCACGCCAGTGCTCTTCGATGTGTTTCGCATGCTTGAGTCGATGAAGTCATCGCACGGATGGCTTCGCCGCCCAGCATCTGTGGACGTTCGCCTTGTTTGCTCGATCACTGGACTCGTACCTGCCGATTCATGCACCGACGTCGTTGCCGACGTCTATCTGCCAGAGCGAACCGCCACGGCAGTGTGCTCTCATCGTACACCATTCGTCATCGACGAGCACGCCACAACGTCGTACTGTACCAGTTGCATTCCGTCCGACATACCAACACGAACAGCGTGGTATACTACGTTGCCGCCGGCATTGTTGTCGCACATGCGCGCTCAGGGCGTTGCCCCCACGCCTCCACCTCCCCACAGTCAGTACTGTCCACGCATGTCGTCGGGCACGATTACCATCACGGCCCCTTTAGCAGGCAAGGAATACCTTCTTGAACGCAGCGTCGACACGAAGATTCGATGTGCTGCCCACGCGCCCGCCGATGCTCGCACGATCTACTGGTACCTTAACGACGCCTTTGTTGCCCAAAGTCCGGCCGGTAGCGCCGTATTCGTCATGCCCATTCAAGGCACAAATACGCTCACGTGTACCGACGACCTAGGCCGTAGCTCGACGATTTCCTTCGCTGTGCGCACGTGGTAATCACACGCCCATGGCGTCGTGCATCTCCTCACCATAGTCTACAAAAATCTCTTCACCAACCTTGATCGGTCGTACGGCGAGTATCCATACTACCCACTCGCCCTCGTCGATCATTGCCACGAACTCTGCGTTGGGCTCGTTGCCAGAACCATGATAGTCGCACGCATATCTTGCCACTCCGCTGGTGGTTGCGCGAGCATCAAGCACAAGGTCCTCGTCTATCTCGATACCATAGGCACCCATCGACTGTCCCTCATAGCGCTCCTGATATTCATCGTGCGTCATCCGCTCACCGCCATAGTGTGCAACACGCTCTCCCGGCAGGAATGGTCGCATGGCAAACAACCCCAGTCCCGCTCCGCCAATGGTGCTTTGTCGCACGTCTAAACCCAACTCGGTCCGAGTGTGGTACCAGCAATACGGATGGGTCACAACAGTTGTGCGCCCACACTGCCTACCGTTGGCAACATGGGCGCACCGAGCAGCAATACGTATGGTATGTTGGCGCATTCTACAAATCTACACTGCCGTCTCGTCTATCATGCAGACAAGGGGCATCGGTAATCGGCCAAGGCAAGACACCGTTGCATCATGGCCGAACTTCCACAGCAATCACCACGCTACGCGGCGCCTGTACAAACCACAGGGCTCGCAAGCGTCCATCAACGGTGTCCGTTGCCCCATTGGTAGCATACAGCGCATCAAAGACATTGTACAGGTGAAGGTTGGCACGAATGGCGTTGCTCAAAACGTAGCCAAGGCGTGCGTTCAGGACGGTCGAAGCCGGTAGTTGCATGGTGGCATCGTTGGTAAGCTCCAGCCACATGGCACCAAGGTGACGTGCAGATACTTCAACGTCGAGACCTTCGAACGGCGTGGCTACGACGGCAACGTTACCAAGCACCGACGGTGTAAGAACGGCAGCAACGTTGCGAAGAGTGCCAACATCTGCATTTTCAGGCGAGTATTCGTCGATGCTAGCCCGCATGGCGGTTCCGCTCGCAACAATGCGAACGTTCTCATGAACGGAGACGGTTGCGTCGACTTCAACACCTAAGCGAGTACTGGCAGGCACGTTCTTACGGAGCTGCACGAACTGCTGTTCGATGAACTGTCCAATCGGAGCAATTTCATCGGCAAAACGCATAAAAAAGCCGTTGACAGCCACGGTGCCCCAGAAGGACCTATGGCGAAGACCATATTCGACATCGGTAACGCGTTCATGGCGCACGGTGCCCGGGCGGCGGATGACGTTGATATTTGCCTCGTTGATTTGCGTACCGCCTAAGAGGTCGAAGCGCGTCGGCTCGCGATGAGTTACCCCAACCGACGCCCAGAGCGATAGGTCATCGGTCAAAGCCCATTCAGCACCAACAAGGCCGTTAACAAACAGCCAGTCGTGCGTTGGAAACGCTGGTTCTCCCTGGGGAATAAAGCGCACGTCGGGCGAAAAGGTCATAGCAACGTAGCGCGATTGAACTTCGGCATTCAGTTGCAGCGATCCCAGTGCCTTGCGGAGCTTTACGAAGGCCGACATCTCGTTCTTCGTCGTTCTATCGCTGTAATACGGTGTGGCGCGATCGGGCTGAAGCGACTCTTCGTTTCGACGCCTGAACGTGTACGCGTGCAGGCCTGCGGTGAGGCCTATGCCGCCACCGACGTCGTTATTCATGTACGTCGTATATGCACCAACGTGGTCGTTACGCAGCGGATAGTTTAGCTGCGACAGCGCCTGAGATTCATCTGGGAACGTAACGAAGAAGTCACCACCAGCACCGCCATAATAGGCCGTAGACTGCAAGGCCGAACCATCGTCGAAGAAGTGCGTGTGCTGCAATTGCACCAGGTGTTGGCCAAAGTCATCTCGATCGTTGGGGTTGTTAAGGTTCGTGCGTGCATCGCGCTCTACGTCTTGCCGTGGCACGGCCAGGTAGGCAAGCTGGTTCTGCGTCGAGCCCACCAGCGCCGTAAGGCGCAGCACATCCGATGCCCCTTGCCAGCTACCGGAGAAGAAAAACGAAGAGGTGTTTGTTCCGCTATGGTTTCGAAAGCCATCGGTAGCAAAGGTGGTGAACCGTGCTGTTGCGGCAAGGCCGTTGGATTGCAGGCCCGACGACACTTCGGCACTCAGACGGCGCAGGCCAAAGCTGCCGGCCGACACTTGTACGGCAGCACCGGACTGTTGTTGTGCGGCATTGGCGGTTTCAAGGTCGATGCTTCCGGCGAAGCTTGCAGTACCATTCGAGGCAGTGCCAACGCCGCGTTGCACCTGGACGGACCGAAGTGAATTTCCAAGATCGGTGATGTTCGAAAAAAACACGCCTTGGTCGATCATGTCGTTAAGCGGCGTGCCGTTCAGCGTTACGTTCACGCGTGTTTGGTCGATGCCCCGTAATCGGAACGAGCCATAGTTGGAGAAGCCAGTACCGGCCTCGCTCCAGGCAACGAGCGAGGGGGTAAGTCGCTCGAGCAGAAACTGTGGGTCTTGGCCCACAAATGCAGTACGCAACGTAGCGGCGTCGATGGTTGACTGTGCCACGGGATCGGTGGCAGCAGCACGTGTTGCCGTAACCACCACGGGCGAACCGCGGTAGCTCTTGGACGTTGAATCGGTTTGGCCAGCGGCGCTGGCGTAGACGAAAAGGGCCGCTACTGCGGCAACATAGATGGGGGGCATGGACGCCTCCGATATTCGTGGAACATCAGTTGCGCCCGTCAGAAAATGAGCTGTCCTCTTACCGTTTCCCTACGCCGGTACTAACCGGATCAGGTTCCAAGAGTGTAATCTCAGCCGCGTAGCGGCACCTCTAACGGACATGCAAATATACATGGTTTGCATGGGACATTGCATGGGACATTGCATGGGACGCTGCGCGGGACGTTACACGGAACGCTGCGCGGGACGTTGCACGGAACGCTGCGCGGGACGCTGCATGGGCGGCCTTAGTCCCCAATCTCAATGTTCGTTGCTTGCCGATGGACGTACAGTTTTGGAGCAGATTCTGGACTGTTATAAGCCACGAGACTCACGCCATTTCCAGTGAATGTATGGCCACGGCTTTCAAAATAATGGCCAGGATATTCCATGCTTTCTATTGCTACCACGGCCATTCCGTTACTTTTACCAAACGTATGAATCTTGAAGAAATGGCGCATTTCGTTAGGAATGTCCTCGTCATCGGTAACCGAGACGAACGGCTCTTCTTGGCCGGACGGCGCGAACGTCTTCGACGATCCAAGCCAGTATGTAGGTTCATCATGCATTCGCATGGTTTTGTACGACACGCCACCTTGAATGATCGTCTCCACCTCAATCAGGCAGTTCTTCTCCTTACGCAGCTCATCTAACGAGTAGTCCTTTGCGACTCTTGATCGATACACCGAATTCACACTCCCAGGAACATTCAGGTAGCGCCAGAACGTGTCATCGTCTTCAAACAAGTAGATCCCAGTCAGATCCGCATTGGTAATCTGATCGCTCTCCACGATGGGGTTCGAGGGCGATGAACATCCAAACAGGACAGACAAGCAAACCACAGCAGTGGCGAGAACCAAAATCGAAGACCGTTGCATACGAATCGTGCTCATAGTGGAGATACACTTCTCGTATCAATATAGCGCTTGGGGTGCAGTTAAGCCGCACGTCGTAGTTTTGACACCCATGGACAAATTCATCGTCGAAGGCGGCCACCGCCTGAATGGCCGCATTACCGTTTCGGGCGCAAAGAACGCCTCGCTGGCCCTTATGCCCACGTGCTTGCTAGCACCTGGCGTCTTTCATCTTGATAACACGCCGAACAACCGCGACGTGTGGACCTTTAGCCGGCTACTCGGCTCGCTTGGCGTTCACGCCGAGCTTAACGGCCACACGCTGTTGCTCGACAGTACTAACATCAATAGCTTCGAAGCCCCCTACGAACACGTTAAAAAGATGCGGGCTTCGATCTATGTACTGGGTCCCCTCGTAGCTCGGTTCGGCCAGGCCCGTGTGTCCCTACCCGGTGGCTGCAACTTTGGCCCACGACCTGTTGACCTTCACCTAAAGGGACTCGAAAAGCTCGGCGCTCAGATTTCCATCGACGGCGGCTACATCAACGCTTCGTGTCCACGTTTGCAAGGGGCACCGTTTCATTTCGACATCTCAAGTGTGGGCGCTTCGGTGAATGTCATGATGGCCGCTGTACTTGCAAAAGGACATACAACGTTAACGAACGTTGCTATCGAGCCCGAGGTGACGGCACTTGCCCGCATGCTGGTGTCCATGGGCGCTAACATCGAAGGCATTGGCACAACAACGTTAGAAATCGACGGTGTTGATGAACTACGTCCGGTTCGTCACGATACTATTCCCGATCGTATCGAGGCCGCTACGTTCCTGATTGCTGCTGCCATGACGCGTGGCGACGTAACGCTCGACCACGTTAACCCCTATCATTTGACGGCGGTGATTCAGAAGCTGGAGGAGAGTGGTGCAGAGTTAGACGTGGCCGGTGACACCATCCGCATCACGATGAATGACGCCCCGAATGCGGTAGATATCACCACTGCTCCATACCCCGGCTACCCAACAGATTCACAGGCACAGTGGGCGGCATACATGCTTCTTGCCAAGGGGGCGTCGCGAGTACGTGACACGATATACCCTACACGCTTTGGATACGTGCCCGAACTGCAGCGCCTTGGCGCCGACATCGAGACGGGCGATATGTACTGCGTGGTAAAGGGCGGCGCTCACCTTTCAGGGGCTACCGTTATGTCTAGCGACCTGCGTGCCTCGGCTAGTCTTGTGCTAGCCGGCATGGTTGCCGAAGGGTCTACCGAGATTCTCCGCGTTTACCACCTCGACCGCGGCTACGAGTCGCTGGAACATAAGCTCAACGCCGTAGGGGCGCGCATCCGCCGCGAACGCACCGAAGAGTTCTAGGGGCATGCGCACCTGCCTAGCCCTTATTGTGGCGCTGCTCACACTGGCGGCGTCTGCCCAGGCCCAAAGTATCGAGGCCCAGCGGCGCGAGCTGGAACGCCTACGATCGTCGATGAATGCCACAAAGCAACGCATCGACGAGTTGGCCAGAAAGGAGAAGGCCACAGCGTCGTCCATATCTGGCATTCAGAAGCAAGCGCATTCTGTATCGGCCTTCATCGTACAACTCGAGCAGGAGCTGCACCGCCTGCAAGACTCCGCCTCGGCTGTCGAACGCCATATCGCGTCCACACGTGCGTCGCTCGTCCAAGTGCGCACACGGTTCAACGAGGCGTCACGCCGAGTTATGGCGCTCAAAGCCGAGTCGCGCGGTAGTGCGTCAAGCGCAACCACGTCCGACGCGATGTATCGCACGGCCGCGGCGGCCGTTAGTGCCTACGCCCGTCAGATGGCTGCCCTTGAAGACTCGCTGGAAGCACAGCAACAGCTGCTAACCACGGTGTCGTCGGTGCAATCTGGGCTCCTTTCAACAAAGGAGCAGGAACGTCAGCGCCTTGCCTCGACCATCACAGCTCGACAGCGCGAACTGGCGCGCTTGCGGGCCGATAAATCCGAGATGGCTCGCGAGTTGCGCAAAAAGCAGGCAAGCGTAGCGCAAATGCGTCGCATTATCAGCGACCTTGTGGCGCGCGAGGAACGACGCCGTCGCGACGACCAACGCAAGGCGGCGGCAGCAGCCGCAGCCCGGCGCCGTGCAGCAGCAGCCTCGCCTTCTACGTCATCACGGCCTACCGAAGACGTTGCTCCCGACGTGATAACCGGAGGTCCACTGCGGCCGGGCTTTAGTGCGCGATCGCTCCCGTGGCCAGTTTCGTCGCGTCGAATTGCACAGCCGTATGGCGAATATCGCAGCCCAGAGTCGGGCACGATTCTCGACAATCCCGGTGTCGACATTGCCTGTGCTGTTGGTACCGACGTCGCATGCGTGGGCCCAGGCACCGTATCTAGCGTCCGCTGGCTGCCCGGCTTCGGCTCCGTCGTTATCGTCGATCATCACAACGGATACCGCACCGTTTACGCCAACCTTCAATCTGTACGAGTCCGCGAAGGGGCAACGGTGAATGGCGGCTCTACCGTTGGATCGAGCGGCGAGGGCATCGACGGTGCCTTTGTACACTTCGAGCTGTGGCGTGGGCGGGAACGCGTGAACCCTGCAACATACTTACGCTAGACCTAGCCGCGTAGGGCTTAGGGCTCAGCACCTTGCCCGGTAAACACCTGATTATCGAACTCCAGCCAAGTACGGATAGCTGCGGCTTGCTTTGCCTGGCGCGTGCGTTCGTACGAGGCAATGAGGAGACCACAAAGTCTGTCACGGTATTGCCGCCGCTTGCTGCGGTCGGCAACCTGCAGCCATGCACGTTGTTCGTAGGAGCGGCGCAGCGTGCGTATAACATCGGCGGGCGCCTTGGCGCTGTCGGCGGCTGCGCGGTCTATGAGCGATGCCAGCTTTCGCTCGTATGTCGACGCCCCCCCAGACATGGTATCGACGCCAAGTCGCTTGATGCGTTGGTCGATCTCTTGATTAATCGCCGACACGTTCTTCGTGTCGAAATCATAGACGGTGAATCGTGCAATGACGGCTGGCTTTAGTCGAACCCAGCTTCGGCGCTCGGCGCTATCGAAGCCCCCTACACGAAGCGCTTCTATGAGCGAGCTCAAACGGTCATACGTCAGGTCGGTATCAACAAGTGCAAGAGCTGCTCGCATAGCAAGGTCACCCACAAGACCTTCGGTCTTGTCGAAGTACTTCCGCACAATCTGCCGTATGAACTGTCCCTGATTGTAGCTGCGCTGAAAATCGCCGCTGCGATATGCCTGGCGGGACCGCAGCACACGTAGGGTCGATGTGGCATTGTCGCGGTACCCAATGATTTCTAATAGACCAATGGCCTGCGAAAAGCCGAACTCAACATAGTGGTCAACACGGCCTATACCCGTGATTTCTTCGACGGCACGGTGATAGGCGGTGCGACCGCGGTTTGCACGGACGTTCGTAAGGCGGTTGAATCCTGTGGTGTCGTCGAAGCCAGCGTCTGCCTCGGTATCCCGAGGGATGCTGATGATTTCAACCATGCCACTGTCGAGGAACAGACGCATCACATGGTTGGCGTCGGCGTGGCCCATGGGGTCACCCAGCCTCGAGTCGAGCCCGGTGATAACAATGTTCACCACGCGGCCTGAAGGTCTGGGGTGTGATTGGTCGCGGAGGGTAACGGTGGAGTCAGTAACGACGAACGTCGTGGTGTCGATCGTATGCTTGAGCGGGACGCTGTCGCCGTCGCGCACCACAGATGCCGAATCCCCGCCCTGAGATTGATCGACAGGGGTGTCGTCGGCCTTCGGCGAGCATGCTGGGGCAATCACCACCAGAATTGCACAGAGTATCGATGCAAACGAGGGCAGCCATCGCAATGGCGATACAGAATCAAGGTCTCGAATCACTGGCGCTTCGCTTCGTCCCACAAAACATCCATCTCGGCCAGCGTCAAATCAGAGAGATTCCGACCAGCGGCTGTGGCCTTCGCTTCAACAAACTGAAAGCGTCCGATAAAGCGGTTTATCGTACCATGTAATGCGTCTTCGGCTACAATGCCGTGATGTCGGGCTGCGTTGACAATCGAAAACAGCACGTCACCCAACTCGTCGCGGGCGCGGTCGGCATCACCAGAGACCAGTTCTTGGCGTAGCTCGCCGAGCTCTTCTTCGACCTTGGCCCAGACATCGTTAGAATCATCCCAATCAAAGCCGACGTTAGCAGCTTTCTCCTGCACGCGTTGCGCTCGTAATGCTGCCGGTAGGGCCTTGGGTACTCCGTCTAGCACCGACGTCCGCCCTTCCTTCATTTTCAGCCGTTCCCAATTCTCAAGAACCTGCAAGGGGTCGTCGGTGCGCTCTTCGCCAAAAATATGCGGATGGCGATTCACGAGCTTCGAGAATTCACCATGTACAACGTCGCGCAACGTGAACGCTCCGCGCTGTTCGGCCATCACGCTGTGCATCACAACGTGAAGCAAGATATCGCCGAGCTCTTTCCGCAACTCGTCGTCGTTACCCTCTTGAATGGCCTCGACCGTCTCGTAGGCCTCCTCAATCAACAGATGCGATATACTCTGATGCGTTTGCTCGCGATCCCACGGACAATCCACACGTAGAATGGCCACGAGATCGATGAACGCAGCAAGGTAGCTGTGAACATCGGTCGCATCCTTGGGATGAGGGATGGTGCGCAGTGGGGGCATTCAGGCGTGGGTAGTTACAAAGGACCACAAAGATACGAGAAACGTAAGGGCATGATAACGGCAGGCAACCAGTGGCCTCGATGTGCGTATCCTACAGCCGTTTCACAACTACTCACCATCGGAGGTCATATGCGTTCGCTTCAAATTCTGGCGCTTTCCCTCGTGCTAGCCGTTGCCATAAGCGGCTGTCGCACAGTTCCCGCAGGTAACCGAGGAATTCTCGTCTACATGTTGGGCGGAGAGCGAGGCGTCGACACACGCGAGTTGGGCACAGGCAGGTACTTCGTCTGGCCCTTCACACAAGAGATCTACATCTTCCCAATCTTTCAACAGAATGTAGTCTGGGCAAGGGGCAACGACGCAGACAAGTCGATCACGTTTCAGACGAGAGAAGGACTGAGCGTGAACGGCGACTTTGGTATCAGCTATGCCGTTATA
>JALHPC010000001.1 GCA_022842685.1 Candidatus Kapaibacterium sp. | reverse complement strand
TACGTTGCAAACACGCACGCCGGTACCGTTAAGGTCGATTTGCATAGAGTCGCTCAACATCTTTACGGCCGCCTTGGTTGCACCATAAACGTTGCCGCCGCGATATGCCTGGCGTCCGGCAATCGAGGCAATGTTCACAACAACACCTGTGTGTCGGCGTACCATCTGGGGTAGCACGGCACGGCTTACGTGCAAAAGGCCCTTGATGTTGGTGTCAATCATTTCGTCCCACTTCGACAATACGCCTTCGTGCAGCGGCTCTAATCCCCGTGATAGTCCGGCGTTGTTAATCAACACATCGATAGGGGGCAACGACTGCGCTGCCGCGGCCACGGCGTCGGCATCGCGTACGTCGAGCGTGGCCAGCGTTACAGCAATGCCGTGTTCGGCCGAAAGGTCTGCCTGAAGCGCTTGAAGGCGGTCGGCACGGCGTGCCCATAAAACAAGATTGCAGCCATGGCGGGCAAACGTCCGGGCGCAGGCTTCGCCGATACCCGACGTAGCGCCGGTAATGAGGATGGTCATGCTGCAAAAATACGCCGCTGCGCGGCACTACGCTTTACACTACGCCGCTGCGCGGCACGACGCTTCGCAGGACGCTTTGCACTACGCCACACACTGTGCTTCACCGTACCTTTGTACATGACTACGCCGCCTTTTTCCGATGCTCCCTTGCATTTCCCGTTTGTAACGCCCGCGCATCGTACTCTTAGCGATGGTACTCGGCTGCACTTGTTGCATTATCCCAACGACCCCTTAGTGTCGATGACCATTGGCGTCCATGCTGGGGCAATGTACGACGACGTGTTTGGCGAGACAACGCTTACGGCGCAGCTGCTTACGTTGGGAACGCAACTGCGAAATGCCGAAGAACTTGCTGTCGACGTCGAGCGCCGCGGCTGTTCACTGTCGAGTTCGGCCGACCGCGATGCCGTTTCGCTGTATGCGGCAGGCCTGCGCGAACATGCGTCGTGGCTTGCCGAAACGATGGTCGAATGCCTCCTGCGCCCACGCCTTGATGCCAGCGAGCTCGACACGCTGAAGCGTCGTCGACTGGCTGATATCGAGATGAACCTGTCGGACCCCGACTGGCTTGCCGCTCATGCGCTTCTGGCTGCTCAGTATCCTTGTCACCCGTATGCGAACCCTCGCGATGGTATGCCGTCGACCGTAGCCGCGGTGGACGGCGATAGCGTGGCTCGTGTACACGCCCGACTCACAGCGGCCCCTCGCGATATCATCGTGGCTGGCGGCTTCGACATCAACACCATCGTAGAGACCTTCGAGCGCTGTCTGGCCAGCGCTCCCGCGACGGCGCCGCTGCCGCCCCCTGTAGCCGTGAACGCACTTGCGGCTACGGCCAGCGTCGTTGCGCGCCCCGAGGCAGTGCAAACCGTCCTACGTATTGCCATGCCGTCAAAAAGCATGCTGCATCCCGATCTGGCACCGCAAAACCTGGCAATCACGATTCTTGGTGGCTACACCTTGGCCCGACTGTTTAGCGTCCTACGCGAAGAGAAGGGCTATACCTACGGTGCCTATGCCACTAACGAAGTGCGACGCTACGGACAGTCGCTCGTGATGCATACGAGCGTTGGCAACGACTTTACTAAGGATACCGTTGCCGTGATTGCCGACCAAGTTCGTAGCATGCAACGGTTCGACGTGCGTACCGATGAGATCGAGCGTGCCCGTCAGTACATGCTTGGTACGTTAGCCCGAAGCACCGAAACTCCACAGCAGGCCGCTGCTATGGCTTGGAATGTTATCCAATATGGACTTGTCGACGACCACTATGCACGGTATACTGCGGCCCTGCAGCAAGTTACCCGCGACGACGTTGCTGCCGTTGCTTCGTCGTTGTTCGACGCCCACGTGTGGACCATTGCTGCCGTAGGTAAGCCCGATGTGATTGCCGATGCACTAACAGGACATGTTAGCACATCACGGTTGTGGGATCCAACCACAATGACGCTGAGTCCGCCGTGACGTGGCAACTGGCCCTTGCTGTTGTCGTTGCTGCCACGGCTATCGAGTCTATACGCCGCGGCCTTGACGTCCGCTTTGTGCTCTTCACCGCCGGCCTGCTACTCGTGGCCGCCGCCGGGGAATGGTGGGCCGTATTCGACACCTTTCAGAAGTACCTTGGCCGGGCCGACATCATTGGACCAATCTGCTCTGCCATGGGCTATGCCTGGGTTCTAAAAATCACCGGCTGCGACGCCCACATGGTGCGCCTGCTCATGCGCCCACTGCAACGATATCGTTGGGCGCTCATTCCTGGGGGATGCACTGTTGGGTTCTTGGCCAACATGGCCATGACCAGCCAGACCGCTTGCGCAGCCGCCGTTGGCCCCGTTCTTGTTCCTCTGATGATTGCTGCCGGTTATCGTCCCATCATCGCCGCAGCAACCCTTGTGGTTGGCTGTAGTGTGGGCGGTAATCTCTTTAATCCTGGTGAGCCCGATATTGTAGCCATTCATGCCGTTACCGGTTGGCTTGTTGGACCCATCATCGATTCGACGGTCCTCCCCAACCTCGTCAGTTTTGCCATCGCCACCATCGTGATGTCGGTTATGGGGCACCGCGCACCTGCCGGCGAAACGTCGGCCCAAGCGTCCGACGACGCGCCCGTACGCCTGCTGTATGCACTGCTGCCGCCACTTCCGGTAGTGTTGCTCATGCTGTTGCAGCCGGGGCTCAACCTTGTTCCGCCATTGTTTTCCATCTATCCCAGCGGCGTGCACGTTAGCACGGTCATGTTGGTATGTACGGCGCTTGTCCTGGTGGTAACGTGGCAGCATCAGTGGCGAAGCCACGTGGCAACAATCACGCGCGAGTTCTTTAACGGTATGGGCTACGCCTTCGCAAATGTGATCTCGCTGATTATTGCAGCCGGCTGTTTTATCGCCGGCCTAGATGCCGTTGGTGCCATCACCGTCGTGGCCGGCGCCTTGGCCGGTGTTCCCGCAATGGCTACGGTGTTAAGCCCTATGCTTACGGCCGGCTTGGCCTACGTAAGTGGGTCGGGCACCGCTCCAAGCGTCGCCTTTACCCAGGCCATGCTGCCGGGCATAGCGGCGGTCGACGTTGCCCATGCAGTCGATCTTGGCGTTCTTGGTGCTATCGGCGCTAGCGTGGGCCGTACAATGTCGCCCGTGGCTGCCGTCGTGCTCTTCGCGGCAACGCTGGTGCAGGCGCAGCCAATCGACGTCGTTCGCATCACTCGCTGGCCAATGTTGGCGGCCATTGTAGCGGTCATCACGGCGGCACTCGTATTTTAGCGGTATGATTTACGCCGACAATGCGGCAACGACGCCCGTCGATCCCGATGTGCTGTCTGCAATGATGCCATACTTCACTCAGACGTATGGCAATGCCTCGAGCACACATGCTGCAGGACTTGCTGCCGCGCAGGCCGTGATGATGTCGCGGGCTGCCGTTGCAACAACGATTGGCGCCAAGGTGAACGAGATTGTGTTTACCAGCGGCGCTACCGAAGCCATCAACTTGGCCATCCTTGGCTGCGCCAAGGAACATGCGGGCTCGCAGCGGACAGGCATCGTTACCGTACGTTCGGAGCATCCCGCCGTGCGCGATGCGGCCACCCAGGCAGAGCAGTTGGGATGTCCGGTTACGTGGCTCGACGTCGATGCCGAAGGCCGCGTGTTGATAGATCAACTCGAAAAGGCCGTCAATGACAGCACGCTGCTGGTAAGCATTATGGCCGTCAACAACGAAACGGGAGTTTGTCAAGATCTACACGCCATCGCGGCAGTTGCCCGAAACGCCGGGGCCATGTTTATGACCGATGCAACACAAGCTTGGGGCAAGATTCCTCTGCATGTTGATGACATAGGCATCGACTTCATGGCGTTCTCCGGACATAAGCTATACGGCCCGAAGGGCATCGGCGCTCTGTTCGTTCGTCAGCGCAAGGAGCGCACGTGTAAGGTTGCTCCAATGCAGGTTGGCGGAGGGCAAGAGCACGGACTCCGCAGTGGCACACTGAACGTGCCCGGCATCGTTGCCCTTGCAGAGGCAGGCACTATCGCCGTACGACGGATGGAAGAGGAGTCGCAGCGCATTGGTCTTCTTCGCGACACGTTCGAGTCGGCCATGGTTAGCCGCCTTGGCGTACGCGTCAACGGCGCCGGCGCAAAGCGCAGTAGTACCATTAGCAATATCACCTTTGGCGCCGATGTCGACGTCGACATGCTCCTGCTTGCCATGCCCCATGTTGCCGTCAGCAAGGGGTCGGCCTGTAGCAGCACGAAGCCCAATCCAAGCCCTGTGCTTACGGCCATGGGCCGCACGCCCGACGAATGCGCGCGTTCGCTCCGCGTGTCGTTCGGCCGTTTTTCAACCAACGACGAGTGCAGTCAACTTGTCGACGCCTTTTGCGAGGCACACGAAAACGCCCGCTTGGGCGTTACCCCCGCCGCTCACCAGTAGAATTCTTCACCACAACGCTAGGTCCCGCATGTCCGACGTTCAACAGGTTGAACGCCTCGCCTCGAACATCTCCTCGGTGAAAGCCGAGATCGCCAAGGTCATCATCGGCCAATCAGATGTTGTCGACCAACTCCTTATCAGTTTGTTTGCTAGGGGGCACTGCCTACTCGTTGGTGTTCCTGGCCTTGCCAAAACGTTGCTGATTCGTACGCTGGCAAGCACGTTGGATTTGTCGTTCCGACGAGTGCAGTTTACGCCCGACCTAATGCCGGCCGACATTACCGGCACCGAGATTATCGAAGATGACCGCTCAACAGGCCGCAAGGCCTTTCGCTTTGTAAAGGGTCCGGTGTTTGCCAACATTGTGCTTGCCGACGAAATCAACCGCACGCCACCAAAGACGCAGGCGGCCCTGCTCGAGGCAATGCAAGAGCACTCCGTTACGGCTGCCGGCACCACATATCAACTCGACAAGCCCTTCTTTGTGCTGGCCACGCAAAACCCCATCGAACAAGAGGGTACGTATCCGCTGCCCGAAGCTCAGCTCGACCGATTTATGTTCAACCTTCAGCTCGACTATCCTTCGTTTGACGAAGAGGTCGAGGTGGTGCGAACCACAACCGATGAGCGGCCGGCGTTGGTGAATCATGTAATGGGAGCTGCCGACATCACTGCTGCGCAAGATCTTGTGCGGCGCGTACCCGTTGCCGACAACGTTGTGCGCCATGCTGTGAACGTCGTGCGTGCCACACGTCCCGACGCCACCAGCACTGGCCTCGTCAAGCAATACATCAGCTATGGCGCTGGACCGCGCGCATCGCAGTATTTGGTGCTGGGTGCTAAAAGCCGTGCGGCTCTATCGGGCCGTTTCTCGCCGAGTATCGACGACGTGAACGCCGTGGCAGTAAGCGTGCTGCGGCATCGTATTGTAACCAATTATGCTGCCGAAGCCGATGGCATAGGAACACAGGCCATTGTGGCCGATATTATTCGCGGAATCTAACGCATGGGACTTGTTGCCATCGTCGGTCGCCCCAATGTGGGCAAATCAACGCTCTTCAATCGGATTATCGAAGAGCGACACGCCATCGTCGAGGCAATTCCTGGCGTTACACGAGACCGGTTGTACGCTACCGGAGAGTGGAACGGCAAGCGCTTTCAGTTGGTGGACACGGGCGGTATTGTGCCCGAGAGCGAGGAGCTGTTCGACAAGGCCATCCGCGAGCAGGCGCAGCTTGCCATGGATGAAGCCGACGTTATCGTGTTTGTGGTTGATGGTAAGGATGGTATGACGCCTACCGACCAAACCATAGCTGCGCAGCTTAGGAAGGCAACGAAGCCGGTAATCTTGGTAGTGAACAAATGCGATAACGCCGCAGGCGACTTTAACTCGTCGGAGTTTTACGCTCTTGGTCTCGGTGACCCTTATCCACTCTCGGCATTAAATGGCCGAAGCACGGGAGATGTGCTGGATGAGATTGTGAAGGACTTAGAAGACGACACGTCGGATGACGACGAGCGATTGAAAATTGCCATTGTGGGGCGTCCGAATGTAGGGAAGAGTTCGCTCACGAACGCCTTACTTGGCAAGGACCGTATGGTGGTAACGCCCATTGCTGGCACTACGCGCGATGCTATCGACTCGGTGGTGACGTACTATGGCGAGCAGATGGTGCTAATCGACACAGCCGGCTTACGCCGGCGCTCGCAGATTAGCGAGCAGGTTGAGATGTACAGCACGATGCGAACCGCTAGGGCAATAGAGCGCTGCGACGTTGCCGTGGTGGTGATTGATGCCGAGCAGGGTCTTGAGATGCAAGACAAGCGCATTATGAATCAGGTGTTGGAAGCGCGCAAGGGGCTTATTGTGGCCGTCAATAAGTGGGATCTCATCGAAAAAGAAACGCGCACGGCCGACGATTTGGTGAAGAAAATTCATGGCGACCTGCCAAATATGGAATGGGCTCCGGTGGTAATGATTTCTGCTGTGACGAAGCAGCGGATCACCAAGGTGTTAGAAATGGCAAAGGCCATTCAACAGCGTCGTTTGCAGCGCGTGCCAACGCATGAGTTGAATGAGAAGTTGATTGAGATACTGGAAAAAACTCCGCCCCCGGCTGTGCGTGGCCGCGACTTGCGCATTAATTACGTAACGCAAGTGAAGGTGGCTCCGCCAGTGTTTGCCTTCTTCTTGAACCATCCGGCGCTATTGCCAGAGAGTTACAAGCGATACATGGAGCGTCAGCTACGCGGCCTGTACGATTTCGAAGGTGTGCCCATTAGCTTCTTGTTTAAGGACAAGCACAAGGAGTAGGGGGCTATCTAAACATCGGCCAGCGTGGTAAGACTCAGGCGAATTGAGCCGCCCTGCTTTAAAAACGTCTCCATGTAGACAAGGCCAAATCTGTGGTTAGCACGGTACCATATCTTTGACGCTACCTTGTCGCTCGCAGGCAGTAGCTCTTCGACCTTGATGGTTTTAATGAGGAAGAATCCAAAGGGCCAGTCGTCTTTATCCGTGCGCTCAACAACCGTGCGCGTTTTCTCAAGGCCGTTTTCGTCTGTTACCTTATACGTGTCGCCAACCTTGGCGTCGTAGCGCACCAGTGTCCATGGCTTGCCACTCTGTGTGAAGTCTTGGATGCCATCCTTGGTTACCTTGACTTGAATCGACGACGAGATCCTGCCTTGGCTGTCGAGATACTTCTCTGGCACGAACTGCATGATAAGAGCCGAGTCGGGATGACCTGTTAGGTCGATCGTGAAGCTAAGCGTCGTGATGCCGTTCTCGCGCTTTTCAGAAGTGACCTTCGTGGGAGCACTCAGGAATGAGTCGCCAATTCGAATCGAAGCCGACCACTGATTGCCGGGCTTTGTAAGTTCGATGTCGGTTGTGTTGCCGATGTCATCGGGACTCGTTGTGCTGCTGCCGCAGCCCACCAGAGTGCCAGAAAGAACGACTGCTGTGAGTATGAGTGCGTGAATGTTCATGGTATGCCTCGCGTGGTGTTGGGTAGCACGTGATGTGAAGTGAGCGAAAATCTCACGGGTTAGCATCAACTGCAATGACATTTGTCATGTGGTGTAAATCGTCTGCTCCAGTCTGCGCCTCGGTTCGACGTCACCCCTGCCTTTAACGGCCTTGTGCTTGCTCGTGAAACGATTCGTCGGTAGTTTGTTAGCGTTAGTCTTACATTTTGGCGTGAGTTCCTTATGCTTAGCCGTCTTTGTCTTCTACTCGCGATATTCCTAGCGGCCGTAAATCCATCGGCGGCTCAGTCTGCGCTCGACGAGTCTGGCGGAATGGAGTTCTTTATTTCCCTACCGCCCGATCTTGCCATAGTGCCCGGAGCGTCCAGCCCACCGCCCATACGAGCCCACGTTGCGACTAGCAGACCAACGTCTGTTCGCTTTGCCGGTAAGCCGTTGGCTGGTCCCCAGATTCAACGCGTCCTTACGGTAAATTCGTCTACCGTGACCGCGTTAGAGGTGCCACGGCAGTTTCAACCGGTTCACTCACAGCAGATAACGCCTGCTGTTCATGTTGCCGCTGACGACCTGATTTCGCTTACCGTGGTTAATCGGCTTGGCCGTTCCACCGATGCCTTCTCCCTGTTGCCCGTGTCGGCCTGGGGGCGCCGGTATATCGTTGCGAGTGCCCCCAACGACGCATTTGATGTTGTAACCACGGCCGAAACACGTCGCTATGAAGCACCGGGATTTGCCAATGTGATGGCTGCATACGACTCAACTGTCGTTACCATCAAGCCATCCTGCGTTATTGCCGCCGGCACCGCCTTGCCCGAGCGGCCTGCAGGAGTGTCCTACACGGTTGTTCTGAATCGTGGACAAGTTTACACGTTGCTCAGTTCGCTGGCGCTGCCGTCGAACGACCTTACAGGTACCATCATCACGTCGTCGAAACCCGTTTCCGTCATCGCAGGCCATACAGCCGGAACGTGGCCCCAACTTCCTCCCTCGATTGAACGCAACGGCAAGCCCGTCATCGGCCTCGATCTTGCTCGGTCGGCCTATCAGGAATCCCTGCTGCCGTTTGAATTGTGCGGCACCGAGTACGTTGTTGTGCCTCGCATTGAAGTACTGCGTCGCATCTATAACGACTCAACATCACTGCCCGGATCTCTTCGTGGAGCAAGCATCCGATGTATGGCCTTTGTGGATGGAACCAGCATACGGTACCACGATAGTGCAGGCATCGAGCGCGCCATTGTGCTTCAGGCAGGTCAGGTGCACACCGCCCACAACATCACCGCCGCTACGTCTGTCATCGCCTCGCATCCTATACAATGCGTTACCATGCTGTCCACGTATGTGAACCTTGGATTGAGCTTAGCCAATACTGTTGCCGGCGCTCCTGCCATCATGTCGGTCGAGATCCCCATGCACCTGCGATCCAACAGCATTCCGCAGGTGCCAATCGTCTGGGGGGGGGAGCCGTTGCTGACGTTTTATGGTACCGAGGCCGATCTTCAGGATGTTACCATCGACGGTGCAGGTGCTATCCCCCAAGACTCGATTCGCCGCCTACCTTCATCAGAATATTGCTATGCCAATGTTCCACAAGCAGCCACAGGTGCTATTCGCGTGATGAATAATGGGCGCTGTGCAATACGGTACGAAGTCACCGATAATTCCTATTTCGGTCAGTCATTTGCCTCGTCGTTTACCTATGGGCTAAACTTCTTCCGCGTGTCTTCCAACGACGAGTCATTCGCCATCGAGTCCGATAGTAATCCAACATGTTCGCAGCAGCACATCAAGATTGTTGGCTCTTCTGACTTTACCCCTGCCTATGCCACACTCGAAGGCGCCACGAACACACGCTTGCGGCTTTCGCCGGCGGGGTATGGGGTATATGTCGACAGCACCATCACCCTATCTGCGGTTGATGGTAACCGCCCCGCCTTTGCTACTCTTGTAGTGTATTCTGCTCAAGGGGCATCGGAGCGCTATCGGTACGAATGGCAGCCCCGCAATACCTTGGAATTGTCGGCCCCGCTAACCCAATGGCCCCCAACGCAACGCAATGTGCAGTCGTGCAGTACGCTTGTTGTTCGGAACACCGGCGAGTTGCCGATAACGATACTTGGCATTCTAGCAGGCGTCGATGCCCGAATTGCCATCGATGCCCCCTTGCCAATTCTTGTAGGGGCAGGGGAACAGGCAGAGGTGCCTGTGTGCGTTACGCCCACAATGCAGCGTGAAGTGAAGCTGGGGTTTGTGCTGGTGACTGAATGTCATAGCATCGCGCTGGCCGAGTTTACTATCGAAGGCCTTGTGCCATCGTTGTACGTGACGCCTGAAATTGGATTTGGCCATGTGCCGAGCGACAGCGCCAAATCAAGAATGGGAGTCGTAAAAAATACGTCGGCGCTACCGATTGACATTTCGAGTATAACTGTAACAACGCTTACAACAGACGGTGTTTCGCGATTCTTTTTAGAAGATCCACAACCCATCGTGCCACAGACGATTGCAGCTGGTGACTCCATTGCGATTGGAATTGCATTTAGACCGCACCCAATGGACAATGCCACCATATACGGAGAGCTGCGCATTGTATCCAGTGTAGGTGTCTTTCGCACGCCGCTGAGCGCAAGTCCCTATCAAGTTGTGTCGGTTCCGAGCCACAACGTGCACCGGCATGCATTCACGACACTATCAATGCAACAGCCATTTGTGCGCGTGCTCGAAGATGTCGAGGCAACCCTGTATTCCGTTGCTGGTGTGCATGTGGCCAGCATAGTCGATATGCAGAAATCCCCTGCAAGCGTTAGCTTGCGCCCCGGTGTGTACGTTGCACGGCAGCAGCGTGGCCACCAACATTCGACAAACGTGATTATGGTTACAGAGTAGGGGCGGCCCCCCCGTGGCTGCCAGTACCCTTCCGCCTAGCCCGCTAGCCGTGCAAGCTCTTGCATAACCACCGCCAGTCCTAGCATCACCACAAACCATCCAAACGCTTTGCGTAGGACGTCCGGCTGAATGCGCTTGGACAACGTCATGCCAATCATGATGCCTGCCGTGGTAATCCCCGTAAATGTTAGCACAAAAGCCCAGTCGTACTGAGCGCCGGCAAGCAGATCGCTAGTTACACCCACGGCACTATTAGCGCCAATAAGCACGAGCGACGTGGCCACGGCACGTGGCATGTCGAGTCGTGCCCACAGCACAAGGGCAGGCGTCATAAGAAAGCCGCCACCTACGCCCAGAAAGCCGCTCACAGCGCCAATCACCACGCCATAGAGTGCAAGTTTTATTAAGCTGGGTAAGGGGGCGTCGGCTTGGCTGTGGGCTGGACGTCGAAGCATGGCGCGCCCAGCGCCAAGGAGGACGGCTCCAAAGGCGAGCATAAGAACGACGTCGCGCGGAACGCCAATCACGGGTATCACATCGGGTAGCGAAGGGACAATCCAGGCGCGTACGGCGGCAATCGCAACCGTTGTGGTGCTGCCAAAGGCGAGCGCTGCGCGCCAGTCGATGCCGCCACTCCGCAGCGAACGTACGCTTGCAACAAGGGCGCCTACGGCTACAACAAACAAGGCATAGCCACTGGCAACCGTTGGTGGCAGCCCTTCAAGATAAACCATGGCTGGTACGGCAACAATGGCGCCTCCGGCGCCAAGAAGGCCCAGCGAAATACCCAGAAGGGCCGCAATGACGGCCAGCAGGGCGCTCACGCCGCTGCAACACCGTCGAGTTGTGCCGCAATTGCCCCATATGGCTGAACGCCTGCAGCGCGCCACGCAGGAGCGCCATTCACGAAGAGCATGAGCGTAGGAATGCTCTGAATGCCATACCGCGCGGCAAGGTGTGGCTTGGCGTCGATATCGACCTTGACGACTTGAACGCGGCCCGCATAGTCGCGAGCTATTTGCTGCACGGTAGGCGCCAGGGCATGGCATGGGCCGCACCAGTCGGCGTAAAAATCGACGAGAACGGGCCGCCCCGCCGTAGCCAGCAAGTCGTCGAAGCTGCCGCTACGCGCTGCCGATGTCTGTGCGGTGCCCCCTACCATGTAAGCATGCCTCCGTGCAGGTTGAAGAGGTTGTCGAAGCCATTGGCGGCAAGGTACATGCAGGCCTGGGCAGAGCGGTTACCAGAGCGGCAGTACAGAACAATGTCTTGGCCGCGATAGGGCTCGAGCTCGTCGATGCGCTCGGGGATCTCGCCCAGGGGAATGAGGATCGAGCCAGGGATGTGCTCGTCGGCATGCTCCTCGGGCTGGCGGACGTCGACGAGGATAGGGGCTGTGGCAGTGGCTAGGCGTGCCTTGAGATCGTCGGGAGAGATGGTTTGATACATGGTGGCGATGGATTAGGACGGTTGAAGTTCGGACGTTTCGACGGGGCAGCCAGCGGCATTCCAGCCGGCAAAGCCCTGCGGAAAGTTCATCACGTTGGTAAAGCCCTCGCGCTGTAAGAGACTGGTGGCAATACTCGAGCGGTCGCCTCCCTGGCAAGCAACCACGACGATACCATCGCGGGGGATTTCGTTGATGTAGCTCACAAGGTAGCCAGCATGGATGTTCCAGGCGCCTGGGATGTGGCCCGACTGGTGTTCGCTGATGCCGCGGACGTCAAGGACGGTAACGCCGTCGTGGTTATAGCGCTGGCGAAGCTCGTCGAGCTCCATCTGCGGAACAATCGCTAGTTCGTGTCCGGCTTCGGACCATTCGGAAACCGAGGCAACTCTGCCGGCGGCATTGTCGAGGCCAATGCGCATGAGCTTTCGGGTGACTTCTTCGGCTTTCGACGGCTCCACGATAAGAACAAAGGGCTGCTCGTAGTTGAGCATCCATCCGGCCCACGTGCTGAATGCCTTGTTGTTCTGAATGTTGATGCTACCAGGGATGTGGCCTCCGGCAAACGAGATCTTCGAGCGCGTATCAACAATCATGTGGCCTGCTGCGCGGTGATGCTCGACGTCGGCCAGCGAGAGCTCGCGGGGAAGAAGTACCGAGGTGCGTAGCGGACGTGGTTCCTTGTTGAGTTTCTTCATCATGGCAAAGTACTTCGGCGGCTCTGGTTGGCCAGAGAGAAGTTCGGCCACAAACGCTTCTTCGTTGGTGTGTTGCAAAGCCCAGTTGACGAGCTTTTCGTAACCAATGGTCGACGACGGAATAGCGCCCAAGGCCTTTCCACAGGCAGATCCGGCGCCGTGGGCAGGATGTACCTGGATGTGGTCGGGCAAGGCCTTAAAGCGCTCAAGAGACGTCCACATCTGGCGCGCGCCAACCTCCATGGTTCCGGTGTAGCCAGCAGCTTTTTCGAGTAGGTCGGGACGTCCCACGTCGCCCACAAACACAAAATCGCCGGTGAACATCATAATGGGAACGTTGGGCGTTGCTGGCGTATCGGTAACCAGAAACGAGATGTGCTCGGGAGTGTGACCTGGCGTGTGCATCACGTCTACCTTGATATTGCCCACCATAAACGAGTCGCCATCGCGAACGCCAACGTGGTCGAACGTATACTGCCACTCGGGCCCGCCTTCGTCGCTCAGGTACATCATTGCGCCTGTAAGCTCTGCCAGCTCGCGGGTGCCACTCAGGAAGTCGGCATGGATATGCGTCTCGGCAAGATGGGTAATGCGCAACCGCTCTTGCTTGGCAATTTCGAGGTAGACGTCAACATCTCGCTGGGCGTCGATAACCATGACGGTGCCAGTGGCTTGGCAGCCAACCATGTAGGAAGCGTGAGCGAGGCCTGGTTCGTAAATCTGACGAAAGAACATGTGCGTGTTTACTTTTGTGTGTTAGAATTTCAGCCGCAAAACTAGGCAGGCGTATGGTTGGTGGCAGTGACCTGCGTCACATATCACGAACGTGTTCCACGGTGCATCGATGCTAGGATGCTCTTGTTGGTGATAACGATTTTGCCTCGCTGCACCTCGATGGCTCCACGTTGTGCAAAGTCTCGTAGAATTCGTGTTATCACCTCGCGCACGGTGCCAGCTTCATCGGCTAGGCGCTCGTGCGTGGTGTCGATTACGCTTGTGCCGGTACGTGCAGCATGTTCAAGCAGGAGCGCTGCCAGGCGTTCGTCCATACGGTGAAACACCACCTCTTCCAAAAGCAAGAGCACGTCGGTAAGTCGAGAAGCAAACAAACTAAACACATAGTCTCTCGCCTCGGCAGACCGTGCAACGAGCTTTCGAAATTCGTCCGTGGTAATCATCAGCAGCGTGGCGTCTTCTTCAACAATCGCCGTCGCCTGGTGAATGGGGTGCGATAGGGCACACGTCATCGACAGGATGCACGAGTCGCCCTCGCCCAGTCTGTACAACGTAATGCTGCGCCCCGACGGATGCTCTTTAAACACGCGGACCGTTCCCGAGCGCACGAACCCTATGCGTCCGCATCCTTCATGCTCTCGAAACAGATACGTTCCCGCGGGAACGTGCGACTCGATAACGTTCGCATCGTCCAAAAATGCAAGGTGTTCCATACGACAAAACTACCACCAATAGCGTCCTGATCGGCCTTCATCGTTCCCAGGACAAACACGTTCGTCGAGTCAAAACACCCCTTGGTCGAGTCCAGCACCCCCTTCGTTGGTTCTCTCTTGATTGATAGGGGGCATCGCGGCTACGTTGCATCAAAATGCAGCAACAAAGAACAATGTTCAGGAGAACATCATGAATGCAACTGAAGGCCAACTCTACCGGTATCTCTCTCGGTGTTTCCCTGTGATGAAGCCCGACGACGTGTTCGATGCCATCAACGAAGCACGAGGCGAACACTTGCGGCAAGCCATGGAGCTAGGCCGCGTTGTCGAGAACGTTGCGGCATACACAACCGTCGTTGCACGACGTTCGCTGGCAAAGGCTTTTCGGCGACGCCTTACGATTATGAGCTTCGAGCAAGCCGGCGACGGCGTGGTGGAAGCAGCTGCCGACAGGCAGGACGTAGACCGCTTTACGGAGGAATCGAATGCGTTAGACGCAAGCGTCGACGCGCAGAGCATCCTCACCGATCTGCCGCCGCAGTACGCCGAAGTGCTGCGGATGCACTACCTTGAAGGGCTAACGCTGGATGAAACGTCGCGCCGCCTTGGCTGCTCGGCGCAAAGCATTCGAAAGCGCCATGAACGCGCCCTGCGCTGGGCACGCAAGCGGTTTTCGAAGTAGGTTCCAACATGAATAACGAGGTGGCCCAAACCGACAGAGCCGGCGAGACGCCGGGTCTGTCGGTTTGGCGGACCATACGCGGCAGGTTTACCGAGCCGAATTCTGCAGGTCTTTGATGCGGGCTAGGTCGTGGCCAAGGTCCACAAGGTTGCGTACGACGCCTTGCGTCATCCCAAAGTAGGTGTCATCGAAGCGCTTGAGTACTTCGTCGTCGGCCTCGGCAACGAGGGCCGCAAGTTGTTCGCGGAGTTCGTTTACCAGCGAGCCGAATTCGCGTTCCAAGGTGGCATAGCCATCGTCGCCCGACCGTAGTGAACGTAGCGTGCGGTAGACCTTCCACAGGCCCATGCCCGTTCGGGTGAGGTCGTTAAACGCCGCACTGTCGGCCCGTGAAGCTGCTAGCTCGAGGATGACACCTAGGTCGTTCCTTTTTCGCAGTGCCCCTTCGGTGATATCGTCAAGGTGCGAAAGGACGGCGAGAGTGTCTGGTTGGAGGTTCATGGTGCAAAGCTAAAACACGAGCATACAATCGGCTGGCGTAACAAATCTCGGACGTCGAGATTGGTTCCGCCGTAGTTGACCGAACGGACGTGGAGAGAAGAGACGCGTCTGACCCTCATCGACCACTGTTGGGAGCCGAAGCCGCACCACTTTGGCGACCAAACGTTGGAAGTCTCCAACCGGTGTCTGCGCAAGCGGGCACCGGTTTTGGAGTTAGTCTTCGACGGAGATTTGCTGCTCCCAGCGATACTGATTGGCTCGGGCATTGTCGCCGGCCATCTCTGCTGCGCGAATTGCGCGCTCCCACATGGTGGTTTGCATATTGCGGTCGCCCAGCTTGCCTGCTGTAATGGCGGCCTTACGAGCCAACGACGATACAATGGCGTGGTCGCCATTGCGCTCTGCCGTGGAAATCTTTGTCTCGAGTTTCTTGAGCTCGCCCGCAAGTTTCGACTCTCGCTGAATCTCCTCGCTTGACTTGCTGGAATACGGCGGAGCGTCCTTTAGTGACTGGTCGGATTCAGTAGGCATAGCCGTCACGGGCTGACTGCGTCGAACAGCGCGGCTGCGCTGCGGTGTAGACTCGATTACAGGCGGCGTGACCACCTCGTCGGCAGGAGCTGCCTCGCGAACTACTGCGACTGGGCTGGGAACGACCGTGGTTGCCGGTTGTGATGTTCCTATCGTGTACCACAGCCCGCCGGCAACGAGAGCGCTTGTAACCGCAGCAATTGTGGCAACCATGCCGCCGCTAAGACCCGAGGCAGCAGGAGCAACGTAGGTCGAAGAAACGTTATGATAAACGTCGGAACGAAAGGCGGCCGTCGAGGCCATTACCGTAACACCGTAATTGGTAAGCGCACGATCGACAGACTGTAGGCGCTCGACTTCGGAACGAAGCTCTGGCGATTGTTCAATGGCTGCCTCGACGGCTGCATGCTGGTCGGCGTCTAGCGTGCCGTCGATGTAAGCTGAAAGAGTTGATTCGCTAATCATGGATATTAGGTAAAGTAGGGACGTAGTAACTCGGCGAGCTTCTTGCGAGCACGAAACAGGCGAACCTTGACAACATCAATCGAAATCTCGAGGTGCTCGGCGAGTTCCTCGTAGGAAAGCTCGCCAAAGTACCGCAATTCGATGATTTGGCGGTAGTCGGCCGATAGCATGCGCACTGCCTTGTGGATTGCCTGGTGTTCTGTCATGTCTAACGATGTTCCAGCTCCGGATTCAGCTGGGCGCTCGTCGAAGTCGTCGGTCGACACCATGCGCTGCCGATCTTGCTTGATTCGGATGCACGTTCGCCTGGTGATGGTGAAGATCCAGGCCTCAAGGTTGCCGCCAAGAAATCGCTCACGAGCGTCGAACACCTTCATCATGGACGTTTGAAACGCGTCGAGAGCAAGCTCTCGTTCGCCCATAATCGCAAGGCAGTATGCCATCAATCGCCGTTCGTATCGGCGGTACAGCTCGTCGAACGCCTTAAGGTCGCGTTTGCTTACGAGAGCAAACACTTCCTCGTCGGACATCTGTCTGTACTCGTCATCGCGTGAAGCGCGTGATGACATGCGGGCCAACCAATCCTATGTTTGGAGAAATGTTACAAGTTGTAAGGCAACCACTTCAGTACTGAATGGTCGCCAAAATCGAACGAAAGATGCGCTGCAACTCGGCGTCGGTGCGCTGGTCTCGGCCACTTACCGCCAGCGGCACAAGCGCAAACTGATAATGCTGACCCAGCGACGACGTGAACACAGAGCAGCGTGTTTTCGAGGCGCCATTCGACGACGTGAACTCGTATAGTCCGAATCGCCGCGTGCCAACGCTTGCCTCGGAGTACGTACCCACAAGTCGTACGGCCCCTGCCGTCTTGCGTGCGTGTCGCGAAAAGGCACGCCGTGCCAATCCCAACATGCCCTCGTGCTCGGCTCCGTCGGCCGCCGGTTCCACACCAGATATGCTGCTAAATACAGCCGTCATGGTGTAGTCTGGGTCTACCGCCACTGCTACGACATCTGCCGACGCTTCCGTTCGCGGATCGAGGTACACCCAGCCCTTCGGCAAAAGAGCAATCATATCGCCCGCCCGCGTTCGTACCAACTCGTCGCCCATCTCCACCTCGGGAAGGGGGCTTAGGGCTACATCGCGAACCTCGACCTTCGTCTCGGGAGCTTTCACGAACAGACAACCGGCGAGCGATACCGTTACAAGGATGTGGAAAGCTCTGCGTAGCAAAACGGCTATTTCCATGTGCGCTCCCCAGCCCGAATCGACGCGGCAAGACGGTTTTCAGCCGGAACGAGAGGACATGAATAGTCTGCGTTATAGGCGCAGTACGGGTTGTAGGCCATGTTGAAGTCGAGCTTCACAGGCGCCGACTCGTCCAACGCTGCCACTTCGAGGTAGCGGCCGCCATGGTAGGTCTCAATGCCCGAGGTCGAGTCCTGAAAGGCAACGAAGTAGTGTCGAGCGTCCAAAGGCAAGATCTGGTATACGGTTAGGCGATGCTTGGTGGAGCCAAGCGTAAACACCAAGGTGCCCGCACGAAGGGCCGGACGCACGTCGTCGCCGTGCGTAGTGCCGAGCATGACGGTGTCGGTAGACGCCTCGGCGCGGAACGTTGCGTCGACAGCGAATCGTGCATCGATGGGGAAGTAGCGCAAGCCGCCAAAGGCGGCGCGCCCCTCTGCGGGGATCGGACTGTCGGGCGTGGAGCGAAACGCATCGTCCTTCGCACGGCGGTGCTCCTCGACGGCCGACGCGTCGAACCACGCATGCGCATCGCCGTCGTGCTCCGACGCGCAGCCCACGAGAACGAGAGTCAACAGCACGCCGGTAAGGACGCGCATCATCGGCTCTTGAGCGGGAAGTTTTTAAACATCATCGACTCGACGGGCTTGTTGGTGCGCTCGTTGTACTTAGCACTGCGCTTGACGTTGTACGGGTTGAGTACGTCGCCCTCTACCACAAAGTAGATCAATTGCCCAATGGGCATGCCGGCATATACCCGAACGGGCTGCTTGACGCTAATCTCCAACGTCCAATAATTGCAAAACCCAACGTCGCCCTTGCCTGCCGTGGCGTGGATGTCGATGCCAAGGCGGCCTACCGACGATTTACCCTCGAGGAAGGGGACATGCTTGTGCGTTTCGGTATACTCATGTGTAACGCCAAGATAGAACTCCTGTGGCAACAGCACGAATCCGTCCTCGGGAATTTCGAATGTCTCGATGTGATTGTGCTTGCGGGCATCAAGCGTCGTATCGACGTAGCGAGCGAGTGTACTGCCTAGGTGGACGTCGTACGAGTTGCTGCCAAGGCAGTCGCGGTCGAAGGGCTCGATAACGATACTGCCTTCGTCGATACAGGCAAGAATGAGGGCGTCGGTAAGAATCATGTGCAAATATCGGAATACCGTGGATGGCGAAGGAGGCCCCATCGGTGCAGGCGATGCTGTACCGACGTTGATAGTACGCCAAAGCCGTAGATAATGCTCCGGCGAAGGTTGATAGAGCTTGCTTCGGCAAAGTACTTGGTAGGGCATGTAACTTCACCAATGTCGAAGCCCGCCATAATGATCTGCGAAAGCATCTGGTTGTCGAACACAAAGTCGTCGCTATTTGCCTGTAAGTTGCACCGCACGAGCACCTCCTTCGAAAACGCGCGGTAGCCCGTGTGATACTCGCTGAGCTTCTGTCCTACCAGAATGTTCTGCACCAGCGTGAGCACCCGATTTGCCAGGTACTTGTAACGGGGCATCCCGCCAACCAGTGCCCCTTTGCCAAGAATGCGGCTGGCTAGAACAACGGGATACACATCGAAGGCAATGATGGAGACCATTGCCGTGATGAGCTTGGGGGTGTATTGGTAGTCGGGGTGGAGCATGACAACGATGTCGGCACCCAATTCGAGGGCCTTGGCATAGCACGTCTTTTGGTTACCTCCGTAGCCGCGGTTGCGGTCGTGCCGAATAACGTGGCCAATGCCAAGCTCTCGAGCACGGGCCGAGGTGTCGTCGCGCGAGTGGTCGTCGACAAGGACTACCTCGTCCACAATGTCGAAGGGAATCTCGCGATACGTGCGCTCAAGGGTGAGGGCGGCGTTGTAGGCGGGTAAGACGACGACGACGCGACGGTTGTTAATCATTCGAGTTCGAAGCTAGCAGAAACTGTAACACGAATGCGAAGCTCGCCGGCGGCAATGATGGGCTCGGACTTCATTTCGTCGGACATGGCCATGGCGCGATACATGGGCTGTGGGGATTGCCAGCCGCCGGATTCCGACAGCGTAACAACCTTGCCGAGCTTGGCACCTACGGCCGTTGCCATGTCGCCGGCCTTACGCTGGGCATTCTTGCACGCTGCAATGCGAACAGAGTCGCGGAGTGATTGCATGGTCGACAAGCCAAAGCTGATGCTGCCAACTTCGTTGCCGCCTTGGTCGACGCCGATGGTGATTACGTTGGATACCTTGCTAAGGTCGCGGACGGTTACGAGTACGCTGTTCCGCATTTGGTAGCGCAAGAACTCACGCTTGCCATCCTGCCGCCAATTGTAGACAGGTTCGAGTGACACATGCGTTGTTTGCACGTCTCGCGCTTCGATGCCCAGCTTGGCTACGGCGGCAAGGACCTTTCGAATGCGGTCGGAATTGTCGCGTTGCACGTCGGACGCTACCTTCCCCTCGCTTACCACGCCAATGGTGATGGTTGCCATGTCGGGCGACGCTAGCACCTCGGCCTCGCCCTCTACACTTACTGTGCGCCGAGTATCATGCTGTGGTTGGGCGGTAAGGGGCACCGCAAGCAGTAACGGTAGTAGCGATAGAACGATAGCGAGGCGAATCATGGGGGCTCCTAGAGTGAATAATCGTGAGCGTGAGATGCGCAAAACGAGGCCATGGTTACGTTAGTGCAGCCCACTCGGCATCAAGTTGTGCGCGTACCTTGGCGTGCTCGGCAACGATGTGCTGCTGCCGCGTCGCGTCCTTGTACAAATCAGGGTCGGCAAGCTGTCGGTCGAGTTCGGCAAGCGAGGCTTCAAGCTCGGCAATGCGTGCCTCTGCTTCGGCCAATGCCTTCTCTGCTCGCTTCTTGTCGCGGTCGTTCTGGCGCTGGTCGTCACGCGATGGCTGCGCCGTCGTTGTCGCCGCTGCCACCACCTGCTTTTGCGGAGCTGCAGCATCCAAGGCGTCATCTAATCTGCCGGCTACCTTGTCGGCATCAATGGCCACAAGGTAGTCGTTGATGTCGCCCAAATACTCGCGCAGCTTTCCGTGCGCAAAGTGAATGACCTTGTCGGTAAGACCTTCCAAGAAGTCACGGTCGTGCGATACCACAATCATTGCGCCGTCATACTCTAGCAGGGCCTGCTTGAGTACTTCCTTGGCTAGCATGTCAAGGTGGTTCGTGGGCTCGTCTAAGATGAGCAGGTTTACAGGCTGCAGCAGCAGGCGGGCGAGAGCAAGGCGCGACTTTTCGCCGCCAGATAGAACGCTGACCTTTTTGTCGACGCTGTCGCCAGAAAACAAGAAGCAGCCGAGGAGTGCACGCAGGCGTGGACGCATTTCGGCTGGCGAGGCGTTTTCCATTACTTGCAGTACGGTGTTATGTCCGCCAAGCATTTCGGCCTGATGTTGGGCATAGTAGCCAACGGTTACGTTGTGTCCAAGATGAAACGTGCCGCCTGTTGCCGGTTCAAGGCCAGCGATGATTTTCGACAGCGTGGACTTGCCTTCGCCGTTGCGGCCAAGAAAGGCGGCCTTCTCGCCGCGCTCTAGCGCAAAGTCGATGCCCTTCAGAACGTGTTTTGGTCCGTAGTGCTTGTGCAAGTCGATACATTCAACAGCAACGCGCCCACAGCGTGGCGCCGGGGGGAATACAAAGCGGATGCTGGCAGTATCTTCCTCGTCGACCTCGATGCGCTCCATTTTTTCGAGCTGCTTGATGCGCGATTGTACGCGTGTTGCCAGCGATGCCTTGGCACGAAACCTGTCAACAAATTTCTGTACGCGCTCAATTTCCTTCTGCTGGTTTAGGGCAGCGTTCTTTTGCTGCTCCATGCGCTCGGTGCGCAAGTTTACATAACGGGTGTACGGCATTGGTTCGTCCCACACCCTAAAGCGCGTAATCTCGATCGTTCGGTTCGTGACGTTGTCGAGGAACGTGCGGTCGTGCGACACAAGCACGATAGCGCCTTCATACGAACGCAGGAAGTCCTCCAGCCAACGAACCGACTCGATGTCGAGGTGGTTCGTGGGCTCGTCCAACAGCAAGCAGTCGGGGCGCATTAGCAGCAGCCGCGCTAGCTCGGCGCGCATCTGCCAGCCGCCACTAAACTCCGAAAGCAGCTTGCCAAAGTCTGCCTGCTGGAAGCCCAAGCCCTGCAGAATTCTATCGATATCGGCATGCATGGTAGTGCCACCCTTGCGGTCGAACTCCTCATGCACGTCGCTCATCTCTTGCACAAGGTTCATGTAGTCGTCGGACTCATAGTCAGTGCGCGTTACAAGCAAGTGCTCAAGTTCTTCAATACGCTTCTGAATCTTGAGTACGTGCTCAAACGCCAGCTCGGCTGTTTCTGTAAGGGTCTTCGTTACATCAAGCGTCAAGTCCTGCGACAGAAGGCCAAGGGTAATGCCGCGCTCCTTGCCTACGCTACCGCTCGACGCCGTGCGTGCGCCGGTGATAATGCCAAGCATGGTCGACTTGCCAGCGCCGTTGCGGCCAACAAGGCCAATGCGGTCACCACGCTGGATGAGGAACGAGGCATTGCCAAACAGTACGTGGGTGCCAAGGTCGACGGTGACGCCGCTAAGCGAAATCATTGCCGACCTCCGCGATTATCGAGGTCGTTTTCGATAGCGTCGAACATGGCGCGCGCACAATCGCGCTTCGAGGCCGTAGGCACTGGGCGTGGGTTGGAAGTCTTCGTCAAAATGGTCATGGTATTACGCTCGCCACCAAATCCAGCGTCTGGCTGCCCAGCCGCATTCGCCACAATCATGTCGGCATTCTTGGTGGCAAGCTTCTTCGTTGCATACTCGATAAGGTTGTCGTGTTCAAGCGCAAATCCAACCACGTATTGGTTGGCTGTCTTGTGTGCGCCCACGTGTGCTAGGATGTCGGTTGTTCGCGACAGCTCAACCGTCATGGTGTTGCCTGCGACGTCCTTCTTCAGCTTGCCGCTGTGCGGTTGCGTCGGCGTATAGTCGGCTACGGCGGCCGCCATCACAACGATCGACGCCATGCCAGCGTGCTGCTGGACGGCTGCTGCCATTTGGGCTGCCGTGGTCACGTTAATGACGTTTACCGCCGAAGGCGTGGGCACCGATGTAGGACCGGTAACAAGCGTCACGCGTGCTCCTCGGGCGGCGGCTTCTGCGGCTACGGCATGGCCCATGCGTCCAGACGCATGGTTGACGATGGCTCGGACTGCGTCGATGGGTTCATGGGTAGGACCCGAGGTAACGAGGACGTGGTGACCTTGGAGTGACGATGGCGTTGTTGCCGCTATAACTGCTTCGACAAGGACATCGTGTTCGGGCAGGCGGCCATGTCCAGTCAGTCCCGAAGCCAAACTTCCTTCTTCTGGCGGTATAACAACGGTGCCCCTTGCTCGCAGCGTATCAACGTTGTGTTGTGTTGCGGGGTGTAGCCACATGTCGGAGTCCATGGCTGGTGCTACGAGCAAAGGTGTGGCAGGAGGCAGCGACAGGGCAACGGTCATTGGGGCGGTGTCGCACAGTCCATAGGCCAGTCGTGCTAGCGTGGTAGCCGAGCACGGAGCGATAAGCATGGCATGTGCCCAATGGGCTAGGTGGACGTGCCACGATCCGCGATCCTGGATGGTGGGATCGAACTGGTTAACGACGACGGGATGTGCCGAGACCGACTCGAGCGCAAGGGGTGCAACAAACTGCGTGGCCGAAGGCGAAAGCACCACACGAACGTCGAAGCCAGCGCGACGTAGGTCGCGCACCAGCCACGGCGCCTTATAGGCCGAAATGCTGCCGGTTACGGCTAGAATGACGTTGGTGGTGGACATGGTGGGTTGGGTTGCAAGCAAGACGAGCCATCGCGGCGGACCGGATGGCTCGTTGGATGAGTCGGGGCTAGGAGATTACTCAGGTTGGGACGCAGGAGCGTCCGGATACTTGGCGTGAATCTGGCCGTCAATCATTTCGCGCATAGCCAAAAATGTTGGCTTGGGCAGAAGATCGAACTCGCGGCTAATGGCGATTTGGTCGTAGTTAGGACCTTCGTTTTCATCGCCTTCGACGATGACGTCGGCCATACGCTCGCTGATCTGTGTCTTGATTTGGTCGTTGATCTGACGCGAACGCATGCCCATTGCAACGATGCTCTTATAGATTGAGCCCTTGGACGACTCTTCCATGCGAACGACGACGGGGTTGACGATGTAGGTGCTCATTGGTGCTCCGGGGAGTGGTTCGATTCGAAGGAACCACAAAGATAGGGAAAAAATGGGATCGTCGGTTCGTCAAGCTGACCTTCCGTCTCCACAACCGAACCTAGAATTGTAACAACTCCGCTCTCATTCGTGTTATGGAGTTGTACAGCATGGATGTTCCACCCGTTTTCGAGGAGGTTGTGTCATGAACACCTTATCTCTTGAACTCTTCACGCACCCAGGGCGTGATATCGAGGCGGCGCAGTATAGAATCTTGGCCGCAGTGAAGGACTTGGAGCGCTCCTTCCGTCATAACAAATTGTATCCCGGTTTGAGCGCCTTGCTCGAAACGGGAGCGATGCTTGAAGCCATCCGCCAGAATGCGGCGGCTCTCAACGAACGTACGTCCCAAACGCTTGCCGGCGTTGATCTCGACCGCAAGGTCCTTCTCTTCGATGAAACACGGTCGCCACAGGATGGCGAAGTTGAACGTATGCTCGACCTCATCTCGTGGGCTCTTCCGCTGCTTAAGCCGCTTGCCGACGAAGGCATGGCGGTCTACGACTTTGTATCGCTGAATATGTCGCTCGACACGGTTGGCATTCTACCCATGTACCGCGACGAAGGCTATCTGCTCGTGCCCGATGCGGCTAACGATGTTGTTCATGTGTTTCGCTTTCAGTTGGCGCTGTTTTCGCGCGAAGACGAAAAGTACCGTGCCATGAAAACCGTCGAGCTGCCCGTCCGTCCACAACGCCATGTGCTCGAAGCTCCCGAGAATGTCAAGCTTGAGCTGGTGGCTACGTATTCGGACCTTCCAAATCCCGCAACGTTCGTATGCGAAACAGAACTCGACTTCCCGTTCGATGCCACGATGCTTCCGGTAGCCAAGCGCAAGCTTATGCGCTACCTTGCCTCGTAAGAACGGCCACGTAAAATCCGTCGTCTTCAGTTCCCACTCCCCCCATCCTCCATTCCTCGGCCATCGCAAATTCCTTGTGGTGGTCGAGGAATCGTTGTATCTGGTGCTCGCCCTCCTCGTGCAACAATGAACACGTGGCATAGACAACACGACCACCCGGCCGAGCCATCAGGGCACTACGCCACAAGATGTCGGCCTGCAAGCGCACAATCTCCTCATACATGGCCTCGGTAAAGTGCCACAGGATGTCTGGATTCCTTCTCACTACTCCCGATCCTGTGCAAGGGGCGTCGATGAGAACGCGGTCGGCACTTTCGGCTAATCGCTTTACGGTCTTCGTCGACGTTATCTGTCGCGGCTCGGCTATGTCGACACCGGCACGCGCGCAGCGCGAGCGTAGTGCCGCTAGCTTGTGCTCGTGCGGGTCGAGCGCTACGATGCGGCCTCGGTTGTTCATGAGGCATGCCATGTGAAGAGTCTTGCCGCCGTTGCCGGCACAGGCATCTATGACGCGCATGCCAGGGCGCACATCAAGCGCCGCAGAGACGCGCTGCGACGAAGCGTCTTGCTGCTCGAACCAGCCCTCGCGATAGGCCGCTGTGCGGTACAACCCATATGGTCGGCCAATCACAATGGCGTCGTCTAGCGTTGGATGCACGTCGGGTTCGTGGGGCGAAAGACGCTCTATCAAGTCGGCACGACGTGCCTTAATCGTGTTCGTGCGAATAACAACGGGAGCGTCCGTAAGCAGCCACGCCCGCTCTTCGGCCGATAGTCGGTCGCGAAGCCACGACGGAAACGGACGGTCGCACGGCGCTGCATCCTCGGCACCACGCTGTGGCGTCGTACGCAAGGCGGTATACAGCGAAGCGCGAATGGCCGACGCCTGTTGCTCGTTCGGACGTAGCTCGCCAAAGATGTGGTCGATAGCCGACGACAGATGGCGGCCACGCTTCATCACGTCGGTTAAGGCGGCCGACACCAACTCATCGGCCGATTGTGCCTCTGCCGGCGGTGGCAAGACTATTCCTGCCATGACGATGTGGTGTCGTGAAACGTTGCCATACGGGCAAAACTCGTAAGAACACGGCACATGCCCGCCGCACGGCCCATTACACCGATACGACGAGTGTCTGTGTGTCGGCCTCGAACGAAGCGGCAAACGTCGGTAGGTCGGTGGCCGTGTCGCCAATGGGCTGGCGCGTTATCTTGCCGCTGGATGCTTGATACTCGGCCGCATGGCACGGACATACAATCCGCGTGGCGCCGTCGGCATTGGCAGGGAGCGGTAACGGACAACCCTGGTGTGTACACACGGTGCTAAACACAACGAAGCTGCTGGCGGCAATGCGCGCAATAAAGACGTCGCGATTGAAGTTGATACCAGGGATAACCGTTGCGGCAATGCCACCAACGGTCTGAAGCTCTGTGATGCTGCCAATGGGAAAACGCACCACCTCGCCCTTAGGCAAGGTCGGCATCGTCTCATCCGGCTCGCAAGAGGCAAGGATGCTCGCTACAGAGGTGGCGCATAGTGTAACGCCGGCTACGGCTAGCGCCGAGTGTAGGAAGGCACGTCGTGAATCAACGTCGGTAATAGGAGTCTGCGGCATGATGTACCTGGAATTATTTGCGCCGCGCACGACGCTTCATGAAAACACTCACAATGATGGCTGTTACCGATGCCCCTAGCACAAAGGCATAACTTTTCGGTACAGCCGCAACAGAGTCGTCAAGAGGTAACAGGCCAAACAAGAACCCGTCCTCGTACTTCGTGTCTGTTGTCGTGGTGCCAAACAGCGGATCGACAACTTGGACGGTTGTGGCAATTCTGTCCTTCGACAACATATGCATCCCATCTGCTACCCAAAACCCTCCGCCAATCAACATGGCCGCCACGGCAGCCGCTATAACGCCATTCCACATTTCGGTGCCCCTTCATTAGTAGTACAAGTGCAGTTGTAGATTCCACCGCCCAACATGGCCCGGCAGACTTGTGTTCCATATACGGTATTCGGGACGCAGCTCGACGAAGGGAATGGGGAATACTTGGGCGCCCAGTACAACCGACTCGGCAAACTCTCTTCGACTGGCTTGGCCAGACTCTATCTGCATTGCACCCTGCTCGTATCGCACGTAGGGCATAAGGCCCTCGTGCACGCTTACCATGAGTTCAACCATAAGATTCGAGGTGCTAAACGAACTGTCGCGTTGCACCATCGAGTTGTCGATCATGAGCGAGGCAACATCCATGAGCCCAACTCCGGCAAACACAGACGTAATGCCTAGCCCGCCGTTGGCAAGGTGGCTGGCTCCCAGCCATGTGTTTACCTTGTCTTCAAACAACTTGGGCCACAAGACCGCTCGTGCTGTTGCTGTAGGGCCGCTGCCATCAATCAGACTTGTAGAACCGTCTGGACCCGTCACCTGTCGCAGCGAGCCCGATCCAAACACACCTGCCTGCAGCGTGAGCCATAACGGCGTTTCGTATGTTATCTCGGCGCCCCCTTCAGCCCAGTTGGGTGGGATAAAGGGGCGTCGGGAAATCGACGTGACAAGGTTGGTGGCAAAGGCCGTGTGGTCGTCGTAGTGCATGCCTACCGTGGGTCTGAAGTAACCAACGCGAATCGAAGGCCAGTCGTGCGTGGGCTGAATAATGGCGCTTAGGTGGGCTGGCTGCTGGCCGGGAAATCGTTTGGCAGCACGATCGCCAAACTGCAAGGCCGCAAGGTTGATGCCGCCATTGATGACGACTTCGTCGCCAAACTTCCAAGCCGCATTGATAGCGGCTTGCATGGGAAATGTCGATCGACTGGTTGCCGTCGAGAACACCGATCGAGTGTGCTGTACGCGTACGTCCATGCCAATGAGCAACTTGCCGTCGAGATAGTCATTGCCCTCGTGCGAGCTGTACAGCCAGGCGATTGCTGGCTCTGTTGGGGGAATCAGGGCAGCATCGCTTCGCGAATACCAGCCCAGTTCGTTGCGCAGTCCGCCCCCCTGCGTTGCCACATGGCAATTGATGCAGCGGTTGCCTGTAAGCAAGGTGTACTGCGGAATGGCGTACAGCGAGTGCACGCCAATGCAGAGGATGAAAAGGGTTGTGGCGATGGGTGCGTACACGGCGTGGAAGGCGTAAGTGAGGAAGTCGTTGCAATAGTAGGTGTTCGCATCGAAAGAATCTGTCTAGCGCACTACTGGATTACTACGAGTAAGATTTTACGATTGCAAAAAAAACGCCTGCCGCAGATGCGGCAGGCGTTAATGATTCCTGTTCAAGCATGTTGGTTACTTGACCTGTAACGTCTTCAAACAGCGCTCAAACAATGGTAGGTATGTGCCTTGCTCGGGCTTGAACCAGTTCATAGTAACTCGATACATACGGTCGCCCTTGACCATGAAATAGGCACGGCTCGACACGTTAGCAACTGGGTTGTATGAGAAGTAACCCGCCTTTTGTCCGCTGAGCGTAGTCATCGAAGCCGCAGCGCCGCCGTACTTGTCCTTGTTCTGCTCGAGAATCTTGCTTAGGTTGTTCTGCTTCGATGCGTCGAAAACGTCAATCTGAATGGTGCAGTCCAAGCGCGATCCAGCAAAGCTCATCGACGAGATGGTGCCCGCCGTTGTGGTGCGCGAGCCCTGGAAGTTCTTCGGAATCTCGAGTGTGTAGTCCGGTCCGGCAACTGGCCGCAAGGTGTCTGAAGGGGGCTCCGGTCCACGCTTTACGGTGTCCTTCTGCACTTCAACGACCTTTGGTCGTTGGCCAACTTTCACCGAGGCGATAATCTTGTCGAACGTCTCGCGATAGTCGCCAAACGTAGAACCGAAGGTGCTGAATTGCAGAACGGTGATGGTGCTGTCGTGTTCGACGAAGTATGCTTCAGAATTGAAGTTGCCATCTTTCTGATAGAACTCCACAGTTAGCTTCTTGGCCTTTTTGCCCCCAAGGGTTACGTCTTCGGGTCCAACATAGCGGTCTAAGCCGTCCTTGAAGGATAGCTTCATATTCTTAATGACCGAGTCGAGAGCACGTGTGCTATCGACGGGTGCTACGCGCAGTTCGATTTTTGCTCCGGCGGGGCCCTGCTGGAAGTTCAGGAATCGGCGTGCCGATTCGCGCGACGTTGTGGCTACAAGCAGTTCGCCGGGCACCTTCTGCACAATCCAATTGGTAGGCAGCAGAAGTTCGAAGTTGCGGATCTCGTCCTTGTGGAGCTTCAGGTCGTCGACGGGCACAGGGTCGGCCTTGGGGCCGCATCCGATAATCATCGCCGATGCCACGGCAGCAAGCGTCAGAAGGCGCTTCATGGTTGTCCTCGAAGTGTTCGTTGATGGTTGCATGGAAAGTTCAGCATGATGGTCGTTAGTTGTTCAAAGCCCCTTCAAGAATCCAACGGCGCATCCCGGAAATATGGTTGCTGTTAACGGGGCGCATCACGTCGAGAGAGTGGGGTATGCGGCGGTCGAGTACTTGGATGACGAGACTTTCGTCGGGAGCAGCAGGTACCACAAGGTTGGCCCGATCGGTGAAGAGCGTGAAATACGTGGTTAGACGCACGCCACCAGCAGGGTTAACATCGCCGTGACAGGCCGAGAATGCACAGGTTAGCGCAAGAAAGGGCTGTACGTGGTTGCGATAGCTTACGGCACTGTCGGGGAAAACGATCTGTTCTGGCGAGGTAAGCATGGGCTGACTCGAACAGCTTGTTAGCCAGGCAAGCAGTACTGCCGGCACAAAAACGCGTAGGGTCCGCATCATTAGTACGACTCCTCGGTGCCTGGAAACGAACGCCCACGAACGTCGCGAATGTATGAGCCAACGGCCGACGTCATGGCATCGTGAAGCTCGGCATACCGGCGCACAAAGCGCGGTCGAAACTCCATGCTCATACCCATCATATCAGTCCACACAAGGATTTGACCATCGCAACCCGCCCCGGCGCCAATGCCGATGGTTGGAATGTCGATCGACGCAGTCACGGTAGCGGCAAGGTCGGCCGGGACCTTCTCGAGGACGACAGAGAACGCGCCTGCCTCTTGCAGGGCAATGGCATCGCGGCGGATGCGATCGGCTTCCTCGGGAGTGGTGCCGCGCTCCTTGTAGGAGCCAAACTGATGAATGCTCTGCGGCGTAAGACCTAGGTGTCCCATAACGGGAATGCCTGCGTCTGTCATCATTCGTACGGCTTCCAGCACACGTTCGCCGCCTTCGAGTTTTACGGCGCCGCTGCCGGCTTCTTTCATTAGGCGGCCCGCGTTGCGGAAGGCCTCTTGCGGCGTTACCTGATACGACATAAACGGCAGATCGGTAACCACAAGTGCACGCTCGGTACCGCGTACCACGGCTTGCGTGTGGTAGATCATGTGCTCGAGCGTAACCGGAATCGTTGTGTCGTGACCTTGCACCACGTTGCCTACCGAATCGCCAACAAGTAATACGTCGATGCCGGCACGGTCGAATACTCCCGCTGTGAGTGCATCGTAAGCAGTTAGACAGGCAATAGGTTGTCCAGCGCGCTTCATTTCGACGAGGCGGCGCGTGGTTACCTTGCGGCGTGTTGGAGGGTTAACAGACATGCGGCGGCAAAGATAGGGCATTCCCCTGTGGCACAACGGTACGTAGCACTCTAAGACCAATGGTGTTACGGTTTCGTTACTGCCGTGTGGTATCTTGCCGCCCATGCAGCCACGTCGTAGCCCAGGTTCGTCCGCCAAGCCCCTCACCGTTACGGTCGAGGCTCAGCCGGGGCGGCCCGTCTACTTCATTTCTGATGTCCACCTGGGCTATGGCTCGGCCGATTCCGATGCAGAGCGCGAGCGCCTACTCTTGGCCTTACTTCATCGACTTGCCGCCGATGCCTCGCACGTGTTTATCGTGGGCGACCTATTCGATGCCTGGTTCGACTATCGCCAGGTTATCCCCCGAGGTCATGTGCGTACCCTAGCAGCTCTTGCCGGTTTGCGTGAGGCGGGCATACCGATAACGTATCTGATGGGTAATCATGACTTTGCCCACTTTCGGTACTTCCGTGAGGTGCTCGACATTCCCATCGTGTCAACCGATGTTGAAGCCGTAATCGGTCCTACAACCATGTACCTTGCCCATGGCGACGGCAAGGCATTCAACGACACGGGCTACCTGATTCTGCGTAGCGTGCTGCGCAATCGTCTAGCCCAAACCCTGTTCCGTTTGATACATCCCGATGTTGGCATCTGGTTGGCCTCGCGTACGTCGCACGGCAGCCGCGACTATACCTCGGCCCGCGACCTTGGCCAGGAAGACGGACTTCGGGCCTTTGCCGAGAATGCGTTAGCAGAGGGTTACAACGTAGTGGTTATGGGGCACAGGCACATGGTGCAGTACGTGGAATCGCAGAACGGCGTGTATGTGAACCTCGGCCACTGGCTATGCGCCGAACCGACCTTTGGGTTGTTCGACCCAGCAACGGGTAGCATGCAGGTGGGACAGGTTCGCCGCTGGCTACGGGATGGCAACATGGTGCTGGACTAACCAGCCACGACCGCTTACCTATATTCGTGCGCTGTTCATGCCCTCGACCATGCGAACTACCCTTCTCCTTATCGTGTCCATTGCCCTTGCTATGGCTGCCTGCCGCCAGCCCGGACCGCAGGATGCTGGCCAGGGGGCAACGGAAAACGCTGGCGCGGCCCAAGCCGCTGATACCGCAGTGGCAGGACGCTATGGCGTGCGTTCAGGGGTTCTTACCGCAACTACCGACCTGCCTGCCCTGGGAAGCGTAGGCCAAACGGTGATTACCTTCGATCAGTACGGAGCCCTAGAGCGTAACGAAACGGTGGTGGCTGTTAAGACGGGACCCGGTAGAATGGATACGGCGCGCTATGTTAGCATTACGAATGGACAGTTCTTGTACACGCTATTGCCCGACGAACGCGTTGCCAAACGAATATCGCTGGCATCGCAGTCGGCGTCGTCGCCTGCATCGATTGACTTTTGCTCCCTAGACTCTGCTGGGCGTGCACGCAGTGGCATCCTTGTGCGTGGCACCGATACCGTTTTAGGAAGGCCGTGTACGGTCTACGTCGTTCGTGACAAGGCGTCGAACAGCGTAGGAACGTACTACGTGTGGCAGTGCATTCCGCTAAAGATCGACGTCGACATGCAGGGTTCGCGCATGGTGATGAAGCCGCAGTCGTTTCGCGAGAACGTCGACGTTGACAAAAGTCTTTTCGAGATTCCCGCGGGCTACAGTATTCTGGACGCACGCCCATAGGTGTTGCCGATGCCCCTTAGTCAGTTACAATCTAGAACAAACGAACCACGAACTACCACCGAGAACTGGAGAACACCATGAAGAAAATTGGCTTGCTGTTTGGAATGGAACAGTCGTTCCCACCGGCCCTAGTTGCCGAGATCAATAGCCGTCACGCCGGAGTCTCGGCAGAGTTTGTACGCATTGGCGGAGTAACGCTCGAAGAGTTGTTTGAGTACGACGTTATTCTCGACCGCATTTCGCAGGATGTTCCATACTATCGGGCAATGCTAAAGCTTGCTGCATTGAATGGCGTGCGCGTGGTGAATAATCCGTTTTGGTGGAGCGCCGACGACAAGTTTTTTAACTATGCTCTGGCCCACAAGGCAGGCATTCCTGTGCCAAAGACGGTACTACTACCAAGTAAGCAACACCCGCCGGATACGACTGCAGAGTCGTTCCGCAACCTACGATTTCCCTTGAACTGGGAGGAGATTTTTGACTACGTGGGATTCCCGTCCTACCTAAAGCCTTTCGATGGCGGCGGCTGGAAGCACGTGTATAAGGTGAACTCCATTGAAGAGTTTTTTGACGCCTATGCAGAGACAAGCGACATTGTGATGACCCTGCAGGAAGGCATTGAGTTTACCGAATACTATCGGTGTTACTGTATTGGCCGCAAGCATGTTCACGTGATGCCATACGAGCCACGAAACCCCCACCACTTGCGCTATGCTGCCGACTTTGCGCCCTCGCCAGCAATGCTGGCAACGTTAAAGGACCTGTGCGTTCGCATTTGCACCATGCTGGGCTATGACTTTAACACGATTGAATTTGCCGTGCGCGATGGTATACCCTATGCGATTGATTACATGAATCCCGCGCCAGATGCCGAGCGGAGTTCGATCCAGGACGAGAACTTCACGTGGATTCTCGACACGGCTGCATCGTTCCTTATCGAGCTGGCTCAAGAGGGGCGCAAGGTTCCCGACGAGTATACTTGGAGCCAGTTCATTGGTGGTGGAAAGAAGAAGAAGTAGGCGTTGATGATGACGCATACGATTGAACAACTCGAGCTAGACGGATACCATCTACGTCCGACCGACGTCGCGTTTGCGGCACGCAACCCTTCTGTTACCGTCGTCATACAACCCGAGGCACGCGAACGCATGCAGGCGGCTCGCGCCGCCGTAGAACGCTGGATAGCCGAGGGGCGCGTAGTGTATGGCATGACGACGGGCTTTGGCGAGTTCGCCAACGTGCTTATTCCGGCGTCGGACGTCGAGACGTTGCAGGAGAATTTGATTATCTCGCACAGTGCCGGCATGGGGCCGTTATTGCCGGCAGACGTTGTTCGTGCCATGATGATCTTGCGCATCAATGCATTAGCCAAGGGCTATAGCGGCATACGAACATCGACGGTGGATGCACTCGTGGCCATGGTAAACGCTAACCTGATTCCCGATGTGCCCATGCATGGCTCTGTGGGGTCGAGTGGCGACCTTGCACCGTTGTCGCATCTTGCCCTTGCCCTGATTGGGCGCGGCAGGATTAGTGGCGAACCAAGCGACGTTGTGTTGAGGCGCCACGGTATCGAGCCGGTGCGCCTTGCAGCCAAGGAAGGGCTTGCTCTGATTAACGGCACACAAATGATGAGTGCCTACGGCTGTCTTGCATTAGCCGATGCGCAGCGCTTATTAGACACCGCCGATATTGTTGGCGCGTTAACAACCGATGCCTTGCGAGGCACAGACCATGCCTTCGACGACCGCCTGCATGCTGTGCGTCCGCATCCGGGCCAGAGACATTCCGCCAGAACCATTCGGCGCCTCATGGAGGGCAGCCAGATTCGCGAGTCGCATCGAACTGGCGACGACAGGGTGCAGGATGCATATTCGATACGCTGCATGCCTCAGGTGCACGGTGCGTCGCGTGATGCCATTCGACATGCGTGGGATGTTATTGAACGAGAGATTAACAGTGCCACTGATAATCCACTCATATTTGCCGACGACGACATTCACCTTGAAGGTGGAAACTTTCACGGTCAGCCATTGGCGCTTGTACTGGACTACATGGCCATTGCCATGGCCGAGATTGCCAATATCTCGGAACGTCGAACCGAGCGCATGGTGAACAGCGCGCTGAGCGGCTTGCCTAGATTCCTGACGCCCCGTGGTGGACTACATTCGGGCATGATGATAGCCCAGTACACGGCTGCCGCCATGGTATCCGAAAACAAGGTCCTTGCACACCCTGCAAGTGTCGACAGTATTCCAACCAGCGCCAACCAAGAAGATCATAACTCGATGGGCAGTATTGCGGCGCGCAAGTTGGCCCAAGTTATTGCCAATACGCAGCGCGTTCTCTCCATCGAATTACTGTGTGCCGCGCAGGCCATCGACCTCCTGCGGCCGTTACGCACCAGCCAAGTACTCGAACGAGTAATGGAGATCGTGCGAAGCGTGGTGCCGTTTACCGACCACGACCGTGTGCTGTATCTGGACATGGAGGCAGTTGAGACCGTTGTTGCCAGCGGCGACATCGTCATATCTGTGTCGGACGCTCTTCAGTAGCTCTATCGCATGAATACAACGTCCCAACAAGCTTGGCATGCCCTCGATGCCAACGTCGTGATCGACCACTTTGGCGTTGACCCTTTGCATGGCCTTGAGGCGGCAGAGGTCGAGAAGCGCAGGGTGCAGTATGGTGAGAATCGTCTTCGTGAACAGTCTGGCAAGAGCGCCCTTCAGCGCTTCGGCGCCCAGTTCACCAGCCCGCTCGTTATCGTCCTACTTGTCGCCGCTGGCCTTACCGTTGTTGTAGGGGGCATTGCCGACGCAGGCGTGATCCTTGGTGTGGTGCTTGTGAATGCCATTATTGGGTTTTTCCAAGAGGAGAAAGCCGTAAATGCGTTGCGCTCGCTAGCGGAGACGGTAGGAACAGAGTGTACTGTGCGTCGCGATGGCAAGAACGTGCGTGTAGCTGCGTGGGAGCTCGTGCCAGGCGACATTGTTGTTCTCGAGGCGGGCGACAAGGTGCCGGCAGACCTGCGCATTGTTTCGTGCAGGGATGCTGCCGTGGCCGAGGCTGCACTTACCGGCGAAAGTGTGCCAGTAGAAAAGCAGACGTTGCCCGTGGCCGAGAACGCCGTTGTTGCCGACCGCACCAATATGGCCTATTCTTCGACGGCCGTTACGTTTGGCATGGCTACAGGCGTTGTGGTTGCCACTGGCTCGTCGACCGAAGTAGGGGCGATTAGCACGCTGCTTGCAGACACCGTAAGTTTAGCGACGCCCCTTACCAAGACCATTGAGGGCTTTTCGAAGATTCTGCTGATAGCGATTCTGGTGTTGGCTGCTGCGACGTTTGGCGTGGGGATGTTGCGTGGCGGTACCGTGCTGGACATGCTGCTGGCTGCTGTGGCGCTTAGTGTGGGAGCCATCCCCGAGGGCTTGCCTGCGGCTGTGACGATTATTTTGGCTATCGGTGTCAATCAAATGGCGAAGCGACGAGCCATTATCCGAACGCTATCGTCGGTGGAAACCTTGGGCAGTACGACGGTTATCTGTTCCGACAAAACCGGCACGCTAACGCAAAACCAGATGACGGTAACCGAGGTGCTTACTGCTAGCTATAGGTACCTGGTTACCGGTACGGGCTACGGCGCCGAGGGACAGATTACACATGATGGACATCGGGCCAAGGTAGGACACGATGCTGCCTTGGAGTTGTGCATGCGCACGTCGGTGCTGTGCAGCACGGCCAGCGTACATGTTGACGCTGCGGGCAATGCCGACGTTGTGGGCGACCCTACCGAAGCGGCCTTGATTGTTATGGCTGGAAAGGGCGGTTTTACCCGCGCCGTCGAGGAGGAGATGCGTCCGAAGGTGGATGAGATCCCGTTCTCTTCGGAACATCAGTATATGGCAACACTGCACAGAAACGGAGACCAATCGTTGCTCCTGATGAAGGGGAGCGTCGAGGCCGTTGTATCACGCTGTTCGGCTGTGCTTGAAGCAGATGGTTCGGTTCAGCAACGGCCGCTCGATCGTGTAGAGGATGCCGCTGCCAAGCTAAGCGAACAAGGGCTGCGTGTGATTGCCATGGCAATGCGCGCTGTTAGCGCAGACGTCCGCAAACTATCGCGAGACGATGTTGAAGAACTTGTGTTCTGCGGCTTAGTGGCCATGGTTGACCCTCCACGCGATGAAGCTAAGCAGGCCATTGCTGCGTGCCAGCGAGCTGGCATTACTGTAAAGATGATTACGGGCGACCATGCAGCTACGGCATCGACCATTGCCCAGCAACTTGGCATGACGGGCAAGCACGTTAATGGACGCTTGGTGGCGGTAACGGGCGGGGAGCTTGCGGCAATGGGCGCTGACGAGTTTAAAGCAGTTGCTCACGACGTAAATGTGTTCGCTCGAACGTCGCCCGAGCAAAAGCTTCGACTAGTGGAAGCATTACAGGAGCACAAAGAAGTTGTTGCCATGACAGGCGACGGAGTGAATGACGCGCCAGCTTTGCGCAAAGCCGACATCGGCGTGGCCATGGGCCGCACTGGCACCGAGGTGGCGAAGGACGCAAGCGACATGGTGTTAACCGACGACAATTTTGCGACGATTGTTAATGCCGTCGAAGAAGGCCGCACGGTGTTCAGCAATCTGCTGAAGTTCATTGTATGGACAATACCGACGAACATCGGCGAAGGACTTGTGATTGTTGTTGCGATTGCCCTGGGGCTGGACCTGCCAATTCTGCCGGTGCAAATCTTGTGGATTAACATGACGACAGCCGTCATTCTTGGACTGCCGTTGGCCTTCGAGCCACGTCAGCCAGATGTGATGGACCAGCCACCACGCAACGTACACGAGCCGCTGATTGGGCGGGATCTCGTTATGCGAACGTTGTTCGTTGGGATTCTTCTGCTCATCTTGTCGTTCGCGCTGTACAAAGTAGAGTTGTTGCGCGGAAATAGTCTCGACGTAGCACGGACAGCGGCCGCCAACGGCTTCGTGATTATGGCGATCTTCTATTTGTTTGCCTGTCGGACGCTCTTGGCTCCCACGCGCGTCGTTGGCTACTTCTCGAATGCCTACGTGTGGGGCGGCGCTGCTCTTATGGCCGTGTTGCAACTCGGCTTTACGCACGTGCCGTTTATGAACGTGTTATTCAAAACCGCGCCAGTAGACGGCACGTCGTGGTTGCTGGCCTATGGCAGCGGCCTGATCGTCCTTGTTCTAGTGTCGTTCGAAAAGCGTCTGCGCCGATACGTTACTCGGCGGGCAAGTCGATAATGACGGCAATGGCCTCGCCCTTGGCGGTAAGACCAGTAGCCCCGTTCGATACAAACCCCACAGCGTCGCGCTTCTCTGCATCAACGCCCGCAATGTTTGCGCTTCCCTCGACAAGAAAGACGTAGCCAAGCCGGCCCGGCGCGATGGCCAACTCGGTGTTGTCACCGTCAGAAAGCCGCACGATCGACAGGGAAGCGTCTTGGTGAATGGTTAACGGAGCGTTGCCGCCTCGGGGGCCAACCACTTGTGTAACGCCCAGTGGAAAAGGCCAGCCGATAGTAGTTTCCGCGTAACGGGGTGCAACGCCTAGCGTGTTAGGCATGATCCAGATCTGTAGGAACTCAAGATCGTCGGTGTCCGAGCCGTTAAACTCCGAATGGAGAATGCCCTTGCCGGCCGACATTGCCTGAACGTCGCCCGGCCGAAGTGGACTTTCGTGGCCTAGACTATCGCGATGAACGATGGTGCCTTTGAGCGGGATCGAGATAATCTCCATGTTCTCGTGACCATGGGTTCCAAAGCCAGCGCCCGGCGCAACGCTGTCGTCGTTAAACACACGTAAGCGCCCAAAGTGCATGTTGTTCGGATTGCGATATCCACCAAAGCTAAAGCCATGATGACTGCGCAGCCAGCCGATGTTCGTTGTTCCGCGTTCGCTGGCCTTCCAAATGACTGTGTTCATGAGATAGGACTTTCTGGATTACGATCAGGTTGTGGTTACGGGGGCATTCATGCGAGTTGTCCAATCCACGAACGCGGCAAGGACTTTGGCAAACACCTCAAGTGTAGCGGTATCAGTCAGGGTGCCATCGTCGCTAAACTTCGTTCGTGCTTGTGTAACAAGCAACTCGGGGCGGTGTAGCGCATGGGCATTCATGTGGGTGAGCACTTGGCGCAGCGCAAGTTGAGCGCGCACCGTGCCGTAATTGCCGCCACTGGCGCCGATTACAAGAACGGGCTTTTCGTTGAGTGGCTTAACCGCGCTGCGCGACATCCAGTCGAGGACGTTCTTTAGTCCACCCGGGAACGAGTAGTTGTACTCTGGCGTGGCAATAATCAACGCATCGGCAGCAGCTATCCGCGCACGCACGTCGGCTACCGATGGCGGGTCGCCCAGTGCCTCGTTGTCTTGGTTAAACACGGGCACATTGCTCCAATCGATGATATCGACCGTGTGGCCATCGAGAATGCCGGCAGCGGCGCGCAGCAGTCCTGTGTTATACGATGTTGTGCGAAGCGAACCAGAAATGGCAGCAAAGTTCATGTGAAGAGGAAAAAGGTGGAATAACGGATAGGAAAGGCGCACAAGACGCATAATGCAGATATGTGTTGTAACACACATGTATGCGTCGCAATCGTGCCTGTGAAGACTCCCCATTCGCCCGCGCGAAGCGCCGTACCTTTGCATATGCGCGATCCATCAATCGACTACCAGTCGCGTTTGCAGGCCATGACAGACGGCACGTGGACGTCGCGTACGCGACTGCTGCTGGGCGACGAGGCCTGCGACGCACTTCGCTCGGCCCACGTTCTTGTGATGGGCCAGGGTGGCGTAGGATCGTACTGCGCAGAGTACCTTGTGCGAGCTGGCGTTGGCCGGATCACCATTGCCGACGGCGACGTCGTCGACCCTTCAAACCGCAATCGCCAGCTTTGCGCCTTGTCTAGCACCGAAGGGAAGTACAAGGTCGACGTCATGCGTGACCGCTTGCGAGACATCAATCCTGACGTGCGCGTTATAACGATGCGGGAGTTCATGATGCCCGACAGAATGGATCGTGTTCTTGCTACGAAGTATGATGCCGTTGTTGACGCTATCGACTCAGTTACCCCGAAGTTATACCTCATCATGGCTGCCCTGCAGCGCGGTTACTTCATCGTTTCCAGCATGGGCGCTGGCGGTAAGGTCGACCCGTCGCTCATTCGCATTGCCGATATCTCCGAAACGCAGCGCGATCCGCTGGCTCGCTACGTGCGCAAGCGCCTCAAGCGCCACGGCATCTACACCGGCGTAACCGCCGTGTATTCGCTCGAGCAGACCGACGAAGACAGCATCATGTTTACCGACGGTACGAACTTCAAGAAATCGGCCTTTGGCACTGTGCCCTGGCTTCCCGCTGCCTTTGGCGGTGCATGCGCCAGCGCTGCCATCCTTCATCTTGCCGGACGAACGTGAACAGTCCGTCTGCGTCCTCTCCTCATATCACCATTGTCGGCGCTGGCCTTGCCGGCTCGTGGCTGGCCTGGTGGCTGGTGCAGAGTGGTTGCACCATTTTGCTCGTCGATGCTAACGAGCCCACTACGTCTACGCGCGTTGCAGCCGGACTCGTGAATCCCATCACCGGCCCGCGTTACCAAGCCACATGGCAGGGGGCAACGCTCTTGCCATGGATGGCCGAGGCATATCGTAGCGTCGAACGCGCCACAGGCGCCGCCATCCTGCGGGAAACGCGCCTATGGCGCGTAATTCGCGATGCCGATTCACTTCGGCGCGTTCGTCAGCGCTTGCACGAAGGCGAGTACGACTGGATGAACCTGCGCCTTGTTGACGCAGGTTCACACCACGGCATCGACATGCCCTTTGGGGCGGTCGACGTTCAGGCCTATACCGTCAACACCGTCGCCTTTGTCGAGGCCATGCATCATTGGCTCCAACGTAACGGCTCAACGGTAAGCCACAGAATCGTTGGCCACAATGAGAGCCAGCAAGGCGCTGTTGTTTGGGCTACCGGATGGCATGCAGCCAGCGACAAACGCTGGCGCTGGCTGCCGTTTGCTCCTGTGCGCGGCGACATCCTTGACGTTTCGATTCCCGATCTCGACCTGCAACACGTTGTCACCGGCAGGATTTGGCTTGTGCCCCAAGGTGGCAACCTGTACAGACTTGGAGCAACATACGACTGGGACCGTTTGGACAGTGTTCCTCACGACGTGTTCAGGCGCGAACTACTCGACGCCGCAGCCGCGCTGCTTGGCCCGCGGCCGATGCACGTTGTTCATCACGCCGTAGGCATACGCCCCGCAGTGCTCCCTCGGCGGCCTATCGTGGGGCAGCATCCCACCGAGGTTAACCACTACATCCTTAACGGCCTTGGCACCAAGGGGGCCTCGCTTGCTCCGTGGGCGGCCAACGCCCTAGCCAATCATATGGTGCATGGCGAGGCGTTGCCTGCCGACATCGACATTGCCCACTATCCCTATTCTGACAATGTATAGTCCCGTAAGCTACGTTCATCATCTTCTGCGTGCCCACCTTGTACCGGGCGATGCGGCCATCGACGCAACCGTTGGCAACGGTAACGACACCCTTGTTCTTGCTGGCCTTGTAGGGCCAAGTGGCACCGTTGTTGGCTTCGATGTTCAACAGGTTGCTCTTGATGTTGCCGCCGCCAAGCTTGCCAAGGCCGGACTTACTGCCACGTTACATCGCTGCGGACACGAATCGATGCTCGACGTTATTCCGCGAGCAATGCACGGCAACGTGCGTGCCGTTACGTTTAACTTGGGATACCTGCCCGGTAGCGATCATGCCATTACCACCATGGCGTCAACTACAGTCGCGGCTATCAATGCGGCTCGGCAGCTGCTGGCTCCCGACGGCCTCATCACCGTCGTGTGCTATCGCCACGACGAGGGCCAGCGCGAGCTCGATGCCGTGCGCGCCTCGTTTGCCTCAATACCTCCGCCGCAAGGTCTGTGCATGGAAACGCGATGTATCAACCGCGACGGTTCTGCCCCTGTGATATTCGCTTTTGCTGCCGCAGAGGAACCGCTAGACATCCTTCGACGTTAACAGCGCCTTCACCAACAAGAACTCCCATGCACGCCCTACTTACAGCGATAACAGCCATGACCATTGCATCCACAACGCCATCTTCGTTTCACGAGTTTTCCGCATCGTCGATCGACGGCCAGCCGACGCCCCTTTCAGCGTTTAACGGTAAGGTGGTGTTGGTAGTAAACGTAGCGAGTTTTTGCGGCTATACCAAGCAGTATGCGCCCATGCAGAAGTTGCATGATGCCTATGCAGACAAGGGCTTCGCAGTGCTTGGCTTCCCAGCCAATGAGTTTGGCGCACAAGAACCCGGTACCGATGCAGAAATCAAGGAGTTCTGTTCTCTCAAGTACAATGTTACCTTCCCCATGTTTTCGAAGGTTGTTGTAAAGGGGGCATCGATTCACCCGCTGTTTGCGTGGCTTACGGGCGGACATCAAGCCGTACCGGCTGGCGAGATTGCATGGAACTTCGAGAAGTTCCTTGTTGGCAAGGACGGCCGTGTGATTAAGCGCTATGGCAGCCGCGTCGACCCGATGAGCGACGAGATTCGTCGCGACGTCGAGGCAGCCCTCGCCGAATAATGTGCACTAATTCGGCTCCCATATCAGACGCATGAACATGCCCAAGCGATCGCCATTGCGGTCGATGGGAACCGAGACGCCCATGCCCACCAACGTGTTATGGGAGATTCCTACTCGCATCTGAGGGCGTAGCACGGTCGAAAATGCCTGCTGGTCGAAAAGCGTGTTGGTTTCGAGTCCAATGAAGTTTCGAGTGCCGCCAATCATGAAGTGAGCACTGGCGTTCACTTCGAATTGTGTATGTACCGATCCATCTGCAAACGCGAGGTGCGATCGTGGACCGGTGTATAACAGACTGTGGAATTGCTCTCCCCATCGCTTGGCCACAATCAGAAAAGGGTTGAACATGTTGCCAGAGAAGATGGGGCCACGGGTGATAGCGTTAAGGTCTGTAAACTCTAGTTCGTTAATGTAGCCGAGTGCTACCGACAACGCCCTGCTGTCGTCGACAAGAAACGTCCACTGTGCTGCGGCCTTGATGCTCTCGATACGATTCGACGGTTGTATGCCATTCTGGGCAAGTGAACGTGAGTAGAGGGTGACGGGAATTTCGAGTTCTAGGCCTAGGCGGTCGACGGGAGCCCACTCGTATTCGATAAGCATTGCATAGCGATCGTAGCGCAGCCGATCGATCATTTCAAAAGCAACGTTCCACTCGGCTTCGCCCCTGCGGGCGCCAAGGTCGCGGATGAGATCGATAAACAGCGGTTCGGCATGAAGAACCTTCGTTGGCAGTGAAAGGGTGGACGACTCAGGGTTTTGTGGTGACGGTGCTGCGTCACTCTGCATCGAGCTGGCAGCGCTGTACAACGGAAGACATAGCGCTGCCAAGACGATGCAGATAGGGCAAAGCAGCGGGACGTACGGGACGGGAAACAACGACGGGGACATGCCCTGCGAAACTATGAGGCATACCGAAGCACCTCGTTAAGGTCGCATTAGAAGCTTATGAGAGTTTTCTAATCCTCATGTCGATCCAAGCCTTAACTCAACAACAGTGCCGCGACCTTCCTCGCTACGAATCTTGATCGAACCGCGATGTGCGTCGATAAGGCGTCCCGTCAACGCAAGACCAATGCCATACCCTTGGGCTACCTTGGCACTCTCTGACCGATAAAAGAGCGTGCCAATCTTCGTTAGCTCGGTCGGACTGATGCCTCGGCCGCTGTCGGTTACGATGTATGCGCAACCTTCGGCGTTAGCGCGAAGCTCGACCGTTACTTCGCCCTCGCTGTACTTCACGGCGTTGTCGATGACGTTGTCGAGTGCTACGCGTAACAGCGTAGGAAAACCGGCAATCGTAACACTGTCGGCATCGTCTCCGCTAACCGTTAGTCGCGGTACGATACGTTGCGTTCCGTACCGTTGTCTGGCGGCCCCGACGGCGTCCAAGAGCATCTCATCAAGGCGTACGCTGCTACGCTCCATAGCTGGAGCGTTGTCTATGGCTTGCGCCATCAGCAACAAGGCATCAACAATGGTGCTCAGGCGGCGAGCTTCGGCAAGAACGGCTAGGTTCGACTCGCGAGATTCGTCGATCGAACGTGCTCGCGCCAACTGCACTTCCAGCCGTCCAACGATTGACGTAAGAGGCGTGCGCAATTCGTGTGAAGCATTGGCAACGAACTCCTGCTGCTGGCGGAATGACTCTTCGAGGCGCTCAAGCATACCGTTAAACGTACGAACGAGATGGCCGATTTCGTCGGCGGCTTCGCCGCCCTCCACGCGTTCGTCTAGCGTCGATGCCGTGATAGAGTCCACGCGGTTAATCACGGCATTCATTGGCTGTAGTGCTCTGCGAGCAAACACCATACCCGCGAAAAATGCAAGAAGCACGCCAGCGCCGAAGGCTCCATACAGGACGAAGCGCTGGTTGTCGAGCTTCGACTGTCCGTAGACGTCGCGTGCTTGAGCGATAATAACAAAGTCGCCCTGGTTGTCGTGATAATACGTTCCGTAGCGCTGCGTGCCGTTGTCGAACTCTTGTATTGCACCATTCGTTCGAACAGCCTCGATCCACGTTTGTGATGGCTGGATGGGTGCATCCGACGTTTCAACAAAACGGTGTGTGCCGGCAGAGTCAATCAGAAAGACGACTTCCTCTGGCAACGTCACTAAATAGCGCGTGTTAAACTGCATCAGTGTCTGCCGAGCAAGCTCGTCCTTCTCTAGGAAGACGTTGGCAGCAATGGTGGTTCGTTCTCGAAGTCGGCCGAAAAACTCGCTGCGCGTATTGGCTACGCTTAACGCATAGATGGCAACGAGAATGAAGCCAAGAACAACGGCCATAAGGCCCGTGAACAACAGCGTAAGGCGTGTACGAATCGTCATACGGCCTCAGGCAGGCGCATTACGTATCCCACGCCAAACACTGTGTGAATGAGCTTCGTCGGAAACGGCTTGTCGACCTTGTTGCGCAGGTAGTTCACGTAGACGTCAATCACGTTCGTGCCGGTATCGAAATCTACACCCCACACGCGCTCGGCAAGTTCGGCACGCGAGAACGTCTTACCGGGATTTCGAACGAACTCTACGAGCAATGCGTATTCGCGTGGCGTGAGTGCAAGCTCAACGTCGCCACGTTGGACGCGCCGCCGCAACGTGTCGATTGAGAGGTCGGCTACGCGCAGCGGCGGTACGTCTATGGCTGCACCTAGCACACGCCGGGCAAGCGCTCGCACTCGTGCCAGCAGTTCGTCGAACGCAAAAGGCTTCGTTACGTAGTCGTCGGCACCGGCCTCGAGCCCACGTACGGTGTCGGTTGTTGTTCCAAGTGCCGTTAGCATAAGGATGGGTAGCGCCGGGCGTTGCAGGCGCAAGCGCCGACATACCTCAAGGCCATTCAGTGCCGGCAACAAAATGTCAAGGACGACGACGTCGAAGCCACCCTCCTCTGCCGCCGCAAGTCCCATATGCCCATCGGTAGCTACGCTAACGGCGCAGCCGTGCTCCTCGAGCCCCTGCCGGAGGAATTCGGCAAGTGACGGCTCGTCTTCGACAATCAGTACTCTCATCTGCAGATGCGTCGCGGTTGTGTGCACACCATCGTCCAAATCTAACACAGTATCTTCGCACCAATGACGCAGAACGACGTGCACGGCCTTACTCGCCAGCTCATCCTTGCCTCGGCATCGCCACGAAGGCGACAGCTATTAGAGCAGGTGGGATTTACCTTTGATGTTGTTGTGCCCGACGTTGACGAAGACGCGGTGTCAACGTCAATGCCTCCCGAAGAGTACGTGATGGAACTTGCACAGCGCAAGGCCCTTTGGTGCGCACAACGGAGTGCTGAGCCCGTGGTGGTTGTCGGCGCCGACACAACCGTGGTGCTAGATGGCGTGGTCATGAACAAACCTCGCGATACCGACGACGCGCGGCGCATGCTTCTGCGATTGCAGGGCAACACACACACCGTGTATACCGGGCTTGCCGTTGTTGGCCGTGGTCCCGACGTTGTTCGTTGCAACTGCAGTGCTACCAAGGTTTCGTTCAGGCCTGTTAGCGAGTATGAAATCGACGCCTATGTTGCCGGGGGAACACCAATGGACAAAGCCGGGGCCTATGGCATCCAGGGCGACGCCGGCGCGCTCTTTGTAGAGCGTATCGAGGGTTGCTACTTTACCGTCGTGGGTTTGCCGCTGTCGCTTCTTTCTACCATGTTGCACGGACTGCGTGTGCCCACGTCATGACGAAGCGCCGGGCCCTTCCTGCACCCACGCTAGTGTTGCTTCTGCCATGGCTTGTCACGGCAGCCGTGTTCTGGCTGTACCCCCTTGTTTATGCCGCCGTGTTGAGCTTTACGAAACACTCCACGCTTGCCTCGACGTATGAATGGGTTGGCGTTGCCAACTATACAAACCTTCTTTCCTCTGATAGATTCTGGTTGGCACTTTCCAACACCACAATCTTTACCGTGGGCACTGTGCCCGTTACAACGGCCTTGGCCATTGCTCTTGCACTTGGTGTTCGCGGTCAGTCGCCCCGCGTTGCTAGCCTTCTCCGTTCAAGCTACTTCCTACCCAGCATTACCTCGCTCGTTGTCATCGCCCTGATCTTTACCAATCTGTACGCCCGAGACGGTGTTATCAATGCCTTGCTCTCGATGGTAGGCATGGCCGGGCCCGAGCGCGGCTGGCTTCTTGATACGTCGACGGCCTTGCCAGCCATTATGGCTATGGACATCTGGATTTCTACCGGCTACTACATGGTGCTCGTATTGGCCGGCATGGAGAACATACCAAAAGACCTGTACGAAACAGCGCGCCTTGCTGGCGCTACGGCCTGGCAGCAGTTCGCTCGAATTACGTTACCACTGCTTCGGCCAACGCTCGTTTTTATTCTTGTACTAAACTCCATCAAGAGTTTTCAGGTGTTTGTTGAAATCTATGTTATGACGAAAGGTGGGCCACTCGGTGCCACCACAACACTTGTCTATGAGCTCTACCACCAAGCGTTCGAGCAATCCGATATGATGGGCCAGGCCAGTGCGCTTGCCTATATCATCTTTGTTATCCTTCTTGTGTTTTCAGGCATCCAGATGCACGTTTTACGGAACAAGACCTCATGATAGTCGCTACCGCCGTTATTGCCTATCTGTTGGGCTGCTTCCCCACTGCCTACCTGTTGCTTCGTCGCACACATGGCATTGATATTCGCCAGCACGGCACTGGTAATGTCGGCGCCATGAATACCTACGACGTGTCCGGCAAAAAGCGCTGGGGTATCCTCGTTATGCTTGTCGATGCGTTGAAAGGGGCACTGGCAGTAGCCGTTGGCGACTACCTTAACGACGGTGTGTGGCCTCACGCAGGCGTTGCGGCCTTGTTTGTTGTTGTGGGCCATACGTATAACATCTTTCTGCGAGGCAAGGGCGGCCGCGGACTAGCAACGGCTATGGGGGCCTTCCTGGTTGTTAACCCGTTAGCCGTGATTATCTGGGATGTGATGTATCTGACGGGCTACTTTGCCATTCGAAAGAACATTCACATCGCAAGCATGACGGGCACAATCGGTGTTGCCGTGCTTATTTGGAGCACGCCGTATGCGGCTCTCGACATAATGGACTATGCCAACGTGCTTGAGGCAAGCGCAACGCGGTGGACAGTGTTCGCGTGCTGCGTACCGCTATTTATGCGGCACGTGGCCCCAGTACGCGAGGCCCTGCGGCAAGAGGATAGCTCAGCAGACTAAGCGTCAAGCAGTGACTGGTGCAGCCGAAGGACAACGTCGCTATACGCTGACGGTGGAACACAAAGTGCAACGCTTTTTCCATGTGGGAACCACGTGACGTCGCTAACGGGCACGTCAGGCAGTTCCGCCAGAGCCCTTCCCGCCGTTGCGTGATGCAACGCAACGTTCGAACAGGCCACCACCATCGAACATTCATGCACCACGGTGCTAGCATCGGCTACGGCCGACTCGATATCGAGTATTGTCACATCGTTGGGGCGCTGAACCACAAACGACTCGCTTGTTAGCGTGGAACAATGCAGAAGTACCGTCAGGTGCCGGCGTGCAAGGGCGTTGCGAACGGTAGGAGCGTCGGCAGGGGCAACGGCAAGGCGCACACACTGGCGAACGCCGGTGACGGCCACAACGTTGACGTCGGTGCCCCCTGCCGTGATGAGCGTGCCCTGAGCACTGGGCTCAAAGGTGTTAACGACTCGAACAGGGATGTTTCGGCTGGTGGCCGGTAGAATGGTGTCGGGATGGAGAACCTTGGCGCCGTATAGCGCGAGTTCGCGCATCATTGCTACGTCGATAGTGGCGATGGGGCGAGCCGAAGGAACAAGGCGTGGATCGGCGGAGAGCACGCCACTGACGTCGGTAAAGATGTCGATGATGCGTGCACCACAAACAGCACCAAGGATAGCGGCAGAGTAGTCTGAGCCGCCGCGGCCTAGCGTTGTTGTGGTGCCATTGGGAGCCGCGCCGATGAAGCCCTGAGTTACAACGACGTCGACGTTGGTGAAGAGCGTGGCCCGATGAGCCCATTGACGCTCTGTGGCGTCCATGTCGACGGCTGCTTGTTGGTACGTAGCATCGGTGCGCATCACGTGGCGGACGTCGAGCCAGGCCGCGCTTATGCCGAACGAGCGTGCCGCTTGCGCCACGATGGTGGTGCTTAGGCGCTCGCCGTAGGCAACAACTTCGTCGAAGCTTTGCGGGCTACACTCGCCGAGAAGCGAAAGGCCGTGGCAGTATTCGTCGAGATTATCGCACAACTCCGATACGGCTGCATGGGCTTGTGTACGTTGTGCGCTGTCGGGTATCAGGTCGCTTACAATCTGCAGGTGGCGCTCACGAAGCTGTTGGAGTGACTGCACAACGACGGAAGTAGACTGCTGCGCCGCCGCCGCTGCAAGCTCTAGCAGCGCATTGGTCGTGCCTGCCGTTGCAGAGAGCACCACCAGGAGGCGGGCGCCATTCGTCGAGCGAGCAGATACGATGTCGAGTACGCTTCGCAATGCCGCAGCATCGGCTACCGAGGTGCCACCAAACTTTAGAACGTCAATGGTCATTGAACGTCGAACAGTTGTGACAGATGTTCGGCACTTGGTACGTGGACCACAACGCGATCCTCGGCCAAAGCCCGTGCTGCCTGCTTGGCAACGTCGACGCTCAACCTATAGCGATAGGCGAAGTGCCACACGTCGATAGGGGCAACCGACGCTTCCAACGTAAGAGCTTGGGCCGTGGTGAGTGGAAGGCCTTCGGCAAAGCGGTCGCGGACGGCTTGGACGTAGGCGTCGGACTCTTTTTCGATGAACGTATGCGTTGAGAAGTAGTAGTTGTCGACGCTCTGCAAATCGCAGATGACGAAGATACCATTGGCATTTGGCCCACAGAAGCTACCAAGGAAGGCAAGCGATACATGATAGGGTGGTGTGGGGTCGGACCACAGGTCGTTCCACACGTCAGGGTCGGCCGTGCGCAACCATTCGAAGAATGCCACTTCATGGTCGGGCAACTGCATCATATGTGCATCGCCAAACATGGCGTTTATAAGGTTGGCCTGTTCTACCGTGATGACGGCGAACTGGGCCGGAGTAAGGCGTATGTAGCCAACCTCGGCAATCGACTGCGTGCAGATATCGACGACTTCTGAATCGGTCATGCGACGACCTTCCTTCGCCTGTTCATGAAGATGCCGCCAATGCCAATCAGAATGGCGATACCGTTTGCGGCCATTGACAGTGTGCGACCCGTTTCGAAGCCCTTGCTAACGAAGGTAAACGTGAGCGTGTGTTTGCCAGGAGGTACTTCGATGCCGCGTAGCAAGAAGTTGGTGCGATGTGTTGTGACTGGCTGGCCATCGATGGTTGCCTGCCACTCTGGGTAGTAGATCTCGCTAACAACAAGGAAGGCATTGGCCTTGGCCTCAACATCGAGTGAAAGAGACTGATTGGTCCTTGACGTCACGCGGGCCGACGTTCCGCTGCCGGGTTGGATGGCCGTCTTCAGTGGTGCATCTAGCATGGCAACTGCTCGCGGGTCGAACGTTCCGTCGCGTAGCATCTCGGCCAAGGCGCGGCGATCGGCCTTGACGGCAACGCTGTCTACGAACCATGCGCGAGGTAGAACCGAAGGGTTGGCGTAGACCATCTGACCGGTTTGCTGCGAAGTAAACATCGGTTGCTGACCTGGGAACAGCGGTTGATCAGCAACTAAGTACTTCACATTCAGCAGGTTCCATATGAAGGGATTCGCGATGCGAGAATTGCCAGGAGCAGGAGCTTGTCCTGGGCCGGGTCCAGCAATGTCGAGCATGTCTTGGTACACGCGCAGTTTGGCCGAGCTATAGCCGTGGACATGTTCAATGAAGTGATAGGCCCATGCGTTGGGCGGCGTGCGGCTGAAGTCGGCTATTCGGTACATGCCGGGGTCGGACTTCAAGAAATCTACCACGTCGGTCTTCCGAAAGACCGTCTTTTCAACATCGTTCTTTGACGGTTCGTATGGACGCTTGGCTACGCGCCAAAGATCGGACACGGTAAGCACCAGCAGCACAGGCAAGATTAGGGCTGGCTTGAGCGTACCGCGTCCGGCAAAGAAAACAACAGCGCCGAATAGCAGGGCAATTGTGGCCGTGGTACGCCAGTCCGACGACATGTTCGTATAAATCGAGTCGATATACTGACGTGGAATTTGGTCTGCGCTTTGGATCTGGTCGGGATTCTTTGCTACGATTGCATCTGCGACATCTTGGCGGTAACCCGTTTCAATCATCGACGGTCCGATCATGCCGACGACAAAAAACGCCGCCGCAGCGCCGCCAACGTACGTGGCTATGCGCCGCGAAGCGGCGTCGGTTTTGCTTGCCCATGCAATGAGTACCGATGCCCCATATCCGGCAAGGACGGGTACGGCGAATTGGAGGAGGCACAAGGCCATGCTAGGAGCGCGGAACTTGTTAAATCCGGGTACGACGTTGTAGAACAGGTCGTAGAGGAGGGGCATGGTTTTGCCAAACGACAACAGCAGTGAAAACACACCCATAACAACCAAGAACAGCACGAAGGGATCTTTGCGATAGTGCCATGCACCAAGGGCAGCCAGCAGCAGCAAGCCAATGCCCATATAGTTGGCTGCATCGGTAAAGGGCATTTGGCCCCAATAGGGCATGGTCATGCGGCCGCGTTCGTCCTTCATCTTGCCGAAGCCGAAGTAGTTGGGTACGAAGAAGGTGGCCATCTCTTCGGGCGAGAACGACCAGTTGGTGGCGTATTCGTAGTCGTTGCCGCCAGATTGGTCGGCAGCACCGGGCGACTGCACGAGCGGTGCTGAACCGCGTGTGGAGTTTGGCGTGTACTCGCGCGTGGCCAAGAACATATCGGCATGTGTTGCCACGGCCAGCGTGCCGGCTATGGCAAGGGCACCGCCAGCTCGAAGAACTGCCATCGGTTCAGTCTTTGTAATCAAACGCGAAATCAGCTCGACCAGCAGATAGATGAGCGTGCCGCACCCGATGTAGAACATCATTTGGGGGTGCGTTGCCGAGACCAACACGATGAGAGGAAGAATCAGGAAGAAGAGGTTTAGCAGGGTAAAGCGTTCGCGGATGCGCTCGAGCGCTAGCAGGATGAAGGGGAAGGTAGCCATCGACACTGGCTTCGTGCTGTGGCCAATCATCACCCATACGATGACGAAGGTCGAGAAAATGGCGCCGACGCCCGAGAGCACGCCCACAAGGTGGTCGTGTTTCTTTTGGCGCATCAACAGGTAGATGCCGCAGCCATAAATGGCATACCAAAGCGCAAGACGCCATGTGTCGTTGCCGGTGCCTTCGCCAAAAAACCGTGGGATGGCAAACAGGGCCTTGCTTAGCACGTCCCAACTGCGATCGCCGGCTGCGAGGAACGATGCCAACGACGGCATGCCCGAAAAAATATAGGGCACCCACAAAGGGAATTCGCCATCCTGTTTGGCTTCATTCAGGTAGGGGATAAAGCTGTAAAAAGCTACGTTGTCGCTCTCTGCTAGGAAGTTCTTGCCCGTAAATAAGGCGTCGGCAAAAAAGACAACAACCGTTGCTGTGATTAGCGCGACCGACAGAGCTGTGGCGTAGCGTTGAAAGAAGGATGATGCTGACATGACGTGGTGGTTAGTGAGTGCGCGTCAAAGGAATGCCAAAATTACGTAGATTGCTATACGATACAGTTAGGAGTGTGCCATGGCTGGACTTTCGGCGCGAACTGCGCCGCTTACGATTTCCGACGCCTACCATCTTGTGCGGCGAGCTACGCTGCATCCATCCAAGGCGTTTGCCGAGCAGTTCGTTGGAAAGACGCCTGCAGAGGCAGTGGGTATGTTAATCGATGCTCCCAATGATGGGGCCGTTCCTTCATGGGCTGATACTGCGCCGGCGTTGGGCGAGGATTTCAGCGTTGTGGCCGGTCGCTGGGGCGAACTACAGCGATGGTGGGCCGACCGGCTCATTGCTGGCCCTTCGCTGCGCGAGCGCATGACGTTGTTCTGGATGAACGTGTTTGTGACCGACTACATTACGGTCTATTTCCCGCAGCACAACGTAACCCAGATGCGTACTATTCGCCGAATGGCGCTAGAGTCCTATCGCGACTTATCGCTGGCCATGGTAGGCGATCCAGCAATGCTTATCTACTTGAATGGCAACCTCAGCATCAAGGGAAATCCTAACGAGAACTTTGCCCGCGAGTGGTTCGAATTGTTCTCGCTTGGCGTTGGCAACTACACCGAAGAAGATATCCAAGAAGCAGCCCGAGCATTTACTGGCTGGGCCGTGATTGGCTTGCAAGGCCGACACTATCCAGCGCTTGCCGACGCTGGCTCGAAGACGATTCTTGGACAGACTGGCAACTGGGGGTGGCGTGACGTCATTCGCATTACGCTTGAACAGCCTCAGTGCGCACGCTTCTTGGCCTCGAAACTCTGGCGGACGTTTGTGTCTCCCACTCCAACGGCCGAAGACATCGACGCACTGGCAGAGGTCATCCGGTCTAAGGATTACAACATCGGCGAGGTCTTGCGCATCTTGCTTGCGTCCGAGGCCTTTTATCACGCCGACGTGCGTGGGTCGCTCATCAAGGCCCCTGTCGACCTTGTTGTGGGTTTGGCGGCCTTCTTTGGTGGCACTGCCCTAGACCGTGCCTTGTTTGTCAACGTTGCTGGCGTCCTCGACCAAGTGCTGTTCTACCCACCAACGGTAGAGGGTTGGAAGGGGCACCGTATGTGGATTAGCAGTACAACGTTTCCGTTGCGTCAGCGCGTAGGCGAGGGCTTTGTGGTGTCGCGCACGGCGGACGGGCGCACCATACCGCTACAGGGCGGTGGTACGTATACGCTCGATCTTGTTGCGCATGCTCGAACCATGCCCGACCATACCAATCCGCGCCAGCTGGTGCGGGCCTATGCCAATGCTCTGCTGTCTGTGCCCATAACGCAGGAACAGGAGGATGTGCTGGTTGAGATATTGATGACTGGCCTTGAGGAATTTTACTGGGATATCGATGACGAAGCCGCAGCACGGCCACGTTTACGCGGGCTGCTGCAGGCCATCGTTCGGATGCCGGAATTTCAACTGAAGTGAGGATGCCATGAAACGTCGTGACTTTCTTCGTACAGCCGGTACTGCCGGTGTTACCGTAGCAACCCTACCAGGGCTTGTGGATGGCTTTTCGCTGCGCGCACTAGCGTCCGACGAAACGCCAATGTCACAACTGCTAGCATCGTCGGATCGCGTGCTCGTGCTCATTCAGCTTCAGGGTGGCAACGACGGTTTGAACACACTGATACCATTTGAGAATCCACGGTACTACCAGGCGCGTCCTACCATTGGTATTCGCAAAGATCAGGCGTTGCCCCTTACCTCGACGTTAGGGTGGCATCCAGCCATGGATGGGTTCCGGCGTACGTTCGACGAGGGCCACATGGCCATTGTGCAAGGGGTGACGTATCCGAATCCCGACCGGTCGCACTTCCGTGGCACCGACATCTGGCTAACGGCAACCGATGCCGATGTATTTGGGTCGACCGGATGGATGGGGCGTTACCTAAGCACGCTTGCGCCCGAATTTCCGAATGTTCTGCCGGGCGAGCCGTTGGCTGTGCAAATTGGTAATGCAACGTCTCTGGGATTTATCGGAGCGCAAGGGCCGATGGGGCTTACGATTCGTGATCCCGAGGAATTCTATCGGCTCGTAACAACGGGCCAAAACGAAGAGGTGCCGAGCGCACTCCAAGGCGATACACCTGCTGGTCGCGAGGTGGCCTATATGCGTACGGTGGCCGCGTCGGCCGACGTTTATGCGCGGGTTGTTAAACGAGCTGCTGACGGTGGAAGCAATGCCGTGCAGTATCCCAATACCGAACTTGCAGCGCGCCTAAAGGTGGTTGCCAAACTCATCAGCGGTGGCCTTGGATCGCGCGTCTATCTTGTTTCGTGGGTGAATAACAACTTCGACACCCACGCCAATCAGGTTGTGTCGGGAAGTCCAACAACCGGCACCCATGCTAACCTGCTTCGCGAACTGTCTGATGCCACAAGAGCTTTTATGCAGGATATGCAGCAGCAAGGCCATGGCAAGCGCGTTGCAGGCATGACGTTTAGCGAGTTCGGACGCCGTGTAGCCGAAAATGGATCGACAGGAACCGATCACGGTACAGCTGCACCGCTCTTCGTATTTGGCGAAGATGTTCTGGGCGGCGTGGTGCACGGTTCCGATCCCGACTTGGTTAACGTCGACAACGTTGGCGACATGCTGATGCAATACGACTATCGCGAAGTGTATGCCTCGGTACTCATGCAGTGGTTCGGCACGTCGACGTCGTTGGCCAGTCAGGTGCTCTTCCGCGACTTCTCACAGCGTGAACTCCCACTGTTCCGGTCGCTGCCAACCTCGGTTCACGATCAAGGTGCTGGTCCACGTTGTGGCTTTGGCGCAGTTTCTCCCAACCCTGCCTCCTCGGTTGTTCGATTCCAAGTGTCGGTCGAACCGTTCGCTGCAACAGCACTCACGTTGCACAGTGTAACGGGTAAGGTCGTAGCTAGTGCCGACGTCGATACGTGGGCCGGTACGGCATCGCTCGACGTGTCGCACCTTCCACAAGGCACCTATGTTGCCACGCTCACGTCAAACCGGCGCACCGTCCACACTCTTGTATCCGTCCAACGATGATTCGATCTCTTCTGGTTGCCTTGGTTGTGGTGCTTGCCCTTGATGCCCACGCACAACCCCTGATTTCGCCGTTCCCCTTTGATCTAGGAAGGGGCACCGACATTGATACCGGCCTAGTGCCGATACCACGTGTGCACGCCGCTGCGCGCGGACGCGTGCGCCTGTCTGACGACGGCCATCTTGTATACGCCGACGGAACGCGTTGCCGCCTTTACGGAACCACGTTGCAGTTTGGCGCATGCTTCCCCGATCAGGCAACGGCCGACGTTCTGGCCAAGAAGTTTCGTTCGCTCGGCTACAACTGCGTGCGGTTGGCGTATCTCGACAACACGTGGTTCGCAGGGGCTTCGATTATTGGCGGGAATGATGCCACCAACAGTCTAAGCGAAGAAGGTATGGCCCGCCTTGACTATTTCGTGCATGTTCTCGAAGAACAAGGCATTCACCCCGTGTTTGTGATGCACGGCGCATGGCAGCCAAAGGCGCAAGATGGTATCGCCGATACGCTAGGATGGGGTACTCGTACACCGTTGATGTTGGACGACAGAGTGCAGAATATCCAGCGCCGTATCATGAAGCTCTTCCTCGAGCACGTGAATCCGCATACAGGACGTGCCTATAAGGACGATCCGGCTGTGCCCTTCATCACGGTGTCAGAAGACCTATCGTTTTCGGCATTCTGGATGTATAGCAAGGACATCGACCTTTCCACCGATGGAAATAGAAATGTTGGCCTTTCACAGCTTGCGCGTTACGACGCAATGTGGAATCAATGGCTGCGCGCCAAGTACGGTAACGACAACGCCTTGCGCCAGGCGTGGCGTACGCCCGTTTCGAGCAGTGCTAACCTGCTGCAGAATCCTGGATTTGAAGACCCGTTTTCGACTGCATGGGTCTTTCAAGCCGACAACGGCGCTGGCGTCCAAGCGTTAACGCAATACAGCGAAGCCGACAAAACACAGGGCGAATCCAGCATGCGTGTACGGATTAGTCGCCTTGCATCGCAGCCGCAGAGTTTCCAGATAAATCTTGCTCAAGTTGTACCCGGCGTGGAACGTGGGCAATATTATCGGCTGCGGTTTCAATCTCGAACCACCGATACGCGTGGTTCGCGATCGATGGTGGTTGCTGTAATGGCAACGGGTTTTCCGTACAACAACGTTGGCCTTGCTGTCGAGCCACGGTTGACCAGCGCATGGCAATCGTTTGAGTACACGTTTATGGCGCAGCCAACGGCCGAAGCCGTCACTGGCGTGCTCTTCCTTATGGGTGCAGATTCTGGCGATGTATACATCGATGATGTATCGCTTGTTGCCGTTGGTCATCCTGGCCTGTTGCCCGATGAGGGGCTCGTTCAAGGGAATGTCCGCCGGGCCCCATTCCAGTCTTCGGCACCGTATGCACGCATGCGTGATCAAATGGCGTTCTACCAAGAACGCCTTGAGGCGCTGTATGGACGTGTGCGCCGAATGGTTCGCGACACGCTGAAAAGCGACGTTTTGCTGTGTCCTTCCTCATTGGCATTCTCTTTCTTCGATCACCACGTTGCTGCTGATTATGAGGTTGCGTCTACGGTCGACCGTTCAGGTAGTACAGATCCGTACCTAACGAATCAGAGTGGCACTAGCGTTGGTTTTCAGTCGCAGTTCCGTCGGCATAAGCGTGCCTTCGTTCTCCAGGCAGGTTCGTTGGCCTATCCTAATCCGGCTCAAACCGAGATGGCCACCATGTGGCCTGCATATGCAGGCGTACAAGATTGGGATGGCGTCTTTGGCGGTGTGCACTCCACACAGATGGAATTACCAAGGGGAAGAATCGATAGCACCTCGCTCGATGCCATGGAGACGAAGCCCCACGTGCTAGCGTTGGCGCCTTGGTCGTCGACGGTTATGCGTTCTGGGCTTGTGGCAACACCAACGCGAAGCATCGTGATTGACGTTGGCAAGGACATCCTTGATGCGCCACGGCCACGGCTCCAGCAGGTCTACAATCTTTCGATCTACACCGACCCGCGCATGGCGTTGTTCCGTCCGGTTGCCGTGTCGATGGACCTAGCCGATCAAGAATCCGTGCTGCCCCACAGAGAGGTGAGTGCCCTGGTTGACAATGTCGATGTGCGCAACCTCAATGCAGACAATGACCAAGTGTTTTTGGATGCCTTGCAGGGACGGCTTCGTGTTGTTACGCCACATGCCGTGGCCGTATCGGGGCCACTACTCGGCGAAATCTTCAATCTTGGAGGCGTACAAGTTGAGCAAACTGGTCGCGTAGGACATGCAACTGTTGCACTTCATTCGTTAGACACTCTTCCGCTTGGTACCGGTGGCGACATCATGGTGACAATCGCAAGCCGCTCTGCAAATGAAGGCGCAATCTATGATGGTGTTACGCTTAGGAACATTGGTCCCGGTGCTTTGGCAATGGAGAGCAACACTGTTCGGATTTCGTTGCCCGCGTTGGCTGATGCTCAAGAGGTAACGGCCACACCACTGGGCCAAAACGGGCTGCCCACCGGCGACCCGGTTGTGGCTGTCCGTCGAACCAATGGCCGGTTCGTCTTTGAGCTTGCAACGAATACGGCTGAAACGCCTTGGTTCAAGATTCGGTATCGCATGTCGACTTCTTCTGTTGACGACGCAGATCAGGTACGCATCCGACTTGCAGAGATCGACGGTGTTGTTACGATGATTGCGCAACAGCATGCCACGGTAACGCTCACAGACATGCGTGGTGTTGTTGTTGCCGCGGCATCTGGCGTTGGAACCGTCTCGATACCTACGCATGGACTGCCTTCGGCGGCTTATGTAGCTAGTGCTGTCGATTCGGCCGGCAACGTCAGTCGTCTGCCGGTCGTTATCGCGCGCTAAGCGGTGGCCGATGCCCCTTAATCCATAAACAGGTAGGGGCGCCAGGTTTCGTCGACCCTGCCCACGAACTGTTTGAGGAACTGAACGTGATGAGGGCGCCGGGGGATAGTTGCAAGGCGCATATTGGCTTCTTCTGGGGTTCGACTGCCTTTTTTGTTGTTGCAGTGAACACAGGCGCACACCAAGTTTTCCCATTGGTCGGCGCCGCCGCGAGAGCGGGGGATAACGTGGTCGACGGTAAGAGGTGGGCTTGTGGTGCCGCAGTATTGGCAGCGGTGGTTGTCGCGGCGCAGGATGTTTTTACGCGACAACTCGATCTTCTTGTAGGGGATGCGCAGGTAGGCGCATAGGCGAATCACGCTGGGGAATGGATAATGCTGGCGTGGCGTGCGAACCGATGCCTCTGGGCGTTGTTCAATCAGTTCTGCTTTAGCTAAGAACATAAGCAGGAGTGCCTTTTTGGCGCTACAAACGCTAATCGGTTCGTAGGACTGATTGAGCACGAGCACCTTGGCAGACACTGCGGGGTGCGAGGGGCGCGCCGTCGTTAGCGGTGCCACAGAATGCATGCGGGCGGATTTTGCGTCGAAGACCGTTCCTCCTTTCCTGATCACGCGCCGTGCCATGAGGTACGGCGTGGAAATGTGAGTAAGACATCTTGCCGTGCAGAACGTGTCGAAATTACACCGTGTAGGTATAACTTTGCACGCGCCTCGGTCTATGCTACCAAGATTTTTCTCCTGATTGTCCACAATGACCTCACTCCCTGCTCGGCTTGTTCTTGAAAACGGAATGGTATTCCACGGCGCAGCTATAGGTGCGCAGGGTGTTGTGTCCACCGGCGAATTGGTTTTTAACACTGCAATGACCGGCTATCAGGAAGTCATCACCGACCCCTCGTACTGTGGTCAGATTGTAACGTTTACGTATCCGCACATTGGCAACTACGGTGTTAACGAGCGGGACGTTGAATCGGGCCGTATACAAGCCGCTGGTATCGTTGTACACGAGCTGTCGCGCACCGTTAGTAACTGGCGTAGCAACACGTCTCTTCAGTCATATCTCGAAGAAGGGGGCATCGGAGGAATCGAGGGAGTAGACACGCGCCAATTGGTGCGCGTGCTGCGCAGTCAGGGCTCGATGCGCTGCGTTATCGTGCATAGTAGCGAAGCCACCGATGAAGAACTCGTGGCGCATGCCAGAAGCGTTCCGTCGATGACAGGCCTCGACCTAACGTCGAGAGTCACTACCGACACAGTCTATAGGGCCGACGTCGAGAATCAAGAGTGGGGCTATGGCGATGCTGCTACGGCGGCAAAGCGATTTCGCGTTGTTGCCGTCGATTTTGGCATCAAGCGAAACATCCTGCGTCGACTGGCAGCCCATGGCTGCGATGTAACTGTGGTGCCTGCGGGCGCTACGGCACAGGATATCCTATCGTTGCAGCCTGACGGCGTGTTCTTGTCGAACGGCCCTGGCGATCCCGCAGCGGTCACCCAAGGCATTGCCACAACGAAGGATCTGCTTGGGCAGTTGCCGCTCTTTGGCATCTGCCTAGGGCATCAGATTCTTGCCCTTGCCGTAGGAGCTACCACGTATAAGCTTGTGTTTGGCCATCGCGGGGCAAACCACCCTGTACGCAATATGCGGACCGGAGCCATCGAGATAACGTCGCAAAACCACGGCTTTGCTGTTGACGCCTCCACGCTGCCTGATGGCGTTGAAGTCACGCATGTCAACCTCAACGACGGCACATGTGCCGGCATAGCAATCCCCGACAAGACTGCTTTTGGGGTTCAGTATCACCCCGAGGCATCGCCAGGCCCACACGACAGCGACTACTTGTTTCGAGAGTTCGTAGCCATGATGGAGCACGTAGGAGCTGCGTAGACTGATGTGGGGAGGTCGCCACTTCAGCGGACCCAAAAAAGTTCCTGGCTTGCAGGAATCATTCGCTGCCGTATATTTGCAGGCTCTATCGTCCGGGCAGGTACTCAAGCGGTCAACGAGGGCAGACTGTAAATCTGCTGGCTACGCCTTCGGAGGTTCGAATCCTTCCCTGCCCACGACACATAGCGGTGCTGATGTGGCATCGTGCGGGAGTAACTCAGTTGGTAGAGTCACAGCCTTCCAAGCTGTTGGTCGCGAGTTCGAGTCTCGTCTCCCGCTCGAAGTGTTCAACCCTACGGGCCTTGCCATGTGTTTGGCTCGAAGGGTTGGGGTGTCTTCAAACCGATTTGTCGCTTTAGTGGCGATTGAAAAGATTTGTGGGCATTGCGGAAGACACGCTGATGTAGCTCAGTTGGTAGAGCACCACCTTGGTAAGGTGGAGGTCACCGGTTCAATCCCGGTCATCAGCTCGACGGCAACAACCAAACGGGTGTAGCTCAACTGGTAGAGCAGCGGTCTCCAAAACCGCAGGCTGCGGGTTCAAGTCCTGCCGCCCGTGCAATCGATTCAGGAGAATATTCATGATCGTACAAACGAAGGCATTCATCAACGACGTCTCGAAGGAGATGAAGAAGGTGTCGTGGCCGGACAAGGAGAAGCTCCGTCAGAGCACTATCGTAGTGATTGTGGCTACGCTACTCATCACGGGCATCGTTGCCATCATTGACTTCGCGATGTCGCAAGTCATGAGTCTTATCTACTGATCACCGCGGAATCTACGATGAGCATGACGCCGGAACAACCACAGGCAACCACAGCTGAACAAACGAAGTGGTACGCCATCCGAACTTTTACGAGCCATGAAGCCAAGGTCAAGACGGCCATTGAGCAAGAGATGGTTCGTGTTGGTATGGAGCATCGCGTGGTGTCCATCGTCATTCCAACCGAGACCGTGTTTGAGGTGCGTAACGGTAAGCGCCGCACCAAGGTAAAGAACTTCCTGCCGGGCTACATTCTGATTGAAGTCACGCCTGCATTGGACAAGCGTCTCAAGGAGATTATCTTGTCGTTGCCGTCGATTGTGAGCTTTGTTGGAACGAAGACCGAGCCACAGGCCTTGCAGAAGGACGAAGTGGACCGCATACGGGGTCGGGTAGAAGAGCGCAAGGACGTCACGACCGTCGAGACAAGTTTCCGCGAGGGAGACCCTGTCAAGGTAATCGAGGGCCCCTTTGCAAACTTCTCGGGCACGGTGAAGGAAGTAAATATTGAGAAGCAGAAGTTGAAGGTAGAAGTTGGAATTCTTGGGCGCAAAACGCCGATCGAATTGGACTTCCACCAAGTTGAACCAGAAAATCATTGACGGGAGTCGGGAGCCGTCCCACGGTGGGGCGGCGATCGTACCGCGAACCGATCACTTTAGGTAGAGTAGCGCAATGGCAAAAAAAGTAATGGGCCTGTTCAAGCTCCAGCTCAAGGCTGGAGAGGCCACGATGGCACCGCCGGTAGGTCCGGCATTCGGTCAGCGTGGTTTGCCCGGTATGGAATTCGTCAAGCAGTTCAACGCCAAGACGGCCAAGCAGCAGGGAACGATCCTGCCGGTGGTGGTCACGTTTTACAGCGACAAGTCCTTCACGTTCGAAATCAAGTCGCCACCGGCGCCGGTATTGCTCTTGAAGGCAGCCGGCATCAGCAGTGGTTCGGCGGCATCGAACAAGATTAAGGTGGGCAAGGTTACGACGGCCCAGCTTGAGGAAATCGCCAAGATTAAGATGGCCGATTTGAATTGCACCACCATGGAAAGTGCTGTAAGCATGATTGCAGGTACGGCGCGTTCGATGGGTATCACGGTAGACGGCTAAGCGTTCTACGCAACAATTTCGAATTTTCATTCAACGTTGGAGGCTTGGTAGCAAGCCGCTGGTACAACGAATCAAAGGAAACATCATGGCAGGCGGAAAGCGATACGCGGCGTTAGTAAAGACGTACGACCGCGACACGACGTTCGACTTCAAGGCGGCAATCGACCGTGTGAAGAAGAACGCTACAGCGAAGTTCGACGAATCGTTCGACATCGCGATGAACCTTGGAGTAGACCCACGGAAGGCCGATCAGCTTGTGCGCGGCACGGTGTCGCTCCCTCACGGAACGGGTAAGAGCGTGCGAGTGCTCGTGCTTGCCAAGTCGCCGAAGGACAAAGAGGCACTCGAGGCCGGAGCAGATCACGCCGGCTTTGCCGAGTACATTGAGAAGCTTCAAGGCGGCTGGGCCGACATCGACATCATCATTGCCACTCCGGACGTGATGGGCGAAGTCGGTAAGCTGGGCCGCGTCCTTGGACCTCGCGGTTTGATGCCGAATCCGAAGAGTGGCACTGTTACGTTCGACGTTGCCAAGGCCGTTAACGAAGTCAAGGCCGGTAAGATCGAATTCCGCGTTGACAAGGCCGGAAACATTCACGCTTCGGTTGGCAAGTGTTCGTTTGATGCGGCGAAGTTGGCCGACAACGTTCAAACGTTCATCCAGACCGTCGTACGTGCCAAGCCAGCTACGGCAAAGGGCAAGTACGTCAAGAGCGTATCATTCAGCTCGACCATGGGGCCGTCTGTCAAGGTTGACGCTCACAGCGTTGGCGCCGACACATAAGCCTTTTGGTCCACTATCATCTTTACGACTATTACGCATTGCCCCATAACCTCACGCTTCTAATGGTGATGGCAACATCGCTGTTGAGGGGAGGGGAACCACACTACACATTGGAGTTATGGTAACGAAGGAACACACGACGGCCGTAGTGGCCGAGCTCGTCGAGTCGATTCGCTCGGCTTCGAGTCTGTACTTCGTAGACTTCACCGGCATGACGGTAGCGCAGGATCAAAAACTGCGTGCCGAATTGCGCACCAAGAACGTCTCGATGCGGGTTGCTAAGAACACCCTCATCGTGCGCGCTCTTGCCGAGGTTGGAGGCTACGAGTTCGACAAGAAGAAGCTGGCGGGACAGACGGCGCTCATCTTTGGTGGTTCCGATCCTATTGCCCCTGCTAAGATCATTCGACAATTCTTCGAGAAGGGTGAGAAGCCCAAGTTGAAGTATGCCGTGGTTGAAGGACAGGTGTTCGACGGATCGCAACTAAAGACGGTGAGCGAGTTGCCGACTCGCGAGGACATGATTGCCGCCATCGCTGGCAGCGTTCATGCACCAATTACTGGTATCGTGGGAAGCATCAACGCAGTCATGCGCGATGTTGCCTCACTCATCGAAGAAGTCGCCAAAAAGAAGGCGGCGTAACGTTTTTTTGAACACAATACTTTCAGGACACACACATGTCAGCAATCGTTGAAGAACTCGTAGAAAAGATTGGCGCCCTTACGCTTGTCGAAGCAGCCGAACTCAAGAAGGCCCTCGAAGACAAGTTCGGTGTTTCAGCTGCTGCTCCAGTTATGATGGCTGGTGCCATGCCTGGCGCTCCTGCCGCTGCTGCAGCCGAAGAGAAGACGGAATTCGACGTCGAACTTACCGACGGTGGAGCACAGAAGCTCAACGTTATCAAGGTCGTTCGCGAAGTTACCGGCCTTGGCCTCAAGGAAGCCAAGGATCTTGTTGAAGGCGCACCAAAGATCGTGAAGGAAGCACAACCAAAGGCCGACGCAGAAGCTCTCAAGAAGAAGCTCGAAGAGGCCGGTGCAAAGGTCACGCTCAAGTAAGTATCGATAACGTTGTTTCGACCCCGGAATGCCTCAAACGAGGCGTTCCGGGCGTCGTCGTTTTTCTGCGCTGCCTCCACCTACGCACGCCAACCATTGAACAACATACCATCGCATCAGTTTCTGAAGGGTTTTTCGACCGTCGTGCCATGCTGCCCGTCGATCGAAAAATCCTTTGTTTTTGAGCGCTTTCGGGAGCTTCTATGAACGGACCACAGGACACTAGTCTCTACACCATGCCACTCGTACGGCTGCGCAATCGCGTGTCGTTTTCGAGGGCCGAGCACGAGGTGCTGTACCCAGACCTACTCGGTATTCAAATCGACTCGTTTCACGAGTTCATCCAGGAGGACGTAGCCGCCGATGAGCGGCGTCCGCTTGGACTGCAGCGTGCCTTCGAGAATAACTTTCCGATCGAAGACAACTCGGGCATCTACGAGTTGAGCTTCCTCGACTACTATGTCGAAAAGCCAAAGTACACCGAAGAGGAGTGCCGCGAGCGAGAGCTTACGTATGCCAAGACGCTGAAGGCACGCCTGCGCCTTTCGTCGAAGGCCGATCCGAGTTCGGAAGACTACATTGAGGCCATCGAACAAGAGGTTTACCTTGGCAACATCCCTGCGATGACGCCTCGTGGTACCTTTATCATCAACGGCGCCGAGCGCGTTGTTGTGGCCCAGCTACACCGCTCGCCAGGTGCCTTCTTTGATGATGCCATTCACCCGAACGGAACAAAGATCTTCTCAGCGCGAATCATTCCGTTCAAGGGGTCGTGGGTAGAGTTTACCACCGACATCCACGACGTGATGTATGCCTATATCGACCGCAAGAAGAAGTTTCCCGTGACAACGCTGCTGCGCGCATTGGGCTATTCTAGCGATGAAGACTTGCTAGCACTTTTTGACCTTGCCGAGGATGTGCAGATTACCGACATCACGCAAGATCACCTTGGACGCCGCGTTGCAGCCGATACCATCGACATGAACACCGGCGAAATCATCGCCACACGTGACAACATCCTTACCGAAGATCTGTACGTCATTCTGCGCGATAGCGGCCTCGAGTCGATCAAGCTGTATAAGTACGAGAATCCGAACGATGAACCAATCATCGCAAAGACCCTCGTAAAGGACGTGACACGTACGCGCGAAGACGCTCTCGAGAGCATTTATCGCCAGTTGCGTTCGTCCGATCCACCTGACATCGACACCGCTTGGGGCCTTCTCGAAAAGCTCTTCTTTAACCCGAAGCGCTACGACTTAGGCGTCGTTGGTCGATACCGTATCAACGAGAAGTTGAACATGAATGTGCCGCTCGATGTAACGACGCTAACCGTCGACGACATCGTATGCATCATTAAGCACCTTATCGAGCTTCGTGACGGCAAGGTTCCTGTCGACGATATCGACCACCTTTCCAACCGTCGGGTTCGTACCGTTGGCGAACAGCTTGAGTCGACGTTCAACCTGGGTCTAACCCGTATGGCTCGTACAATCAAGGAGCGCCTTAGCGTTCGCGATAGCGAGAACATCACTCCAGCAGAACTCGTTAACGCTCGTACCATTACGTCGGTTATCAACCAGTTCTTCGGCACCAACCAGCTGTCGCAGTTCATGGACCAAACCAATCCGCTTTCTGAAATCACCCACAAGCGTCGTACATCGGCCCTTGGCCCCGGTGGTCTTACCCGCGAGCGCGCCGGTTTCGAAGTCCGCGACGTGCACTACACCCATTACGGTCGTCTGTGCCCCATCGAAACGCCCGAAGGTCCGAACATCGGTCTGATCTCGTCGCTGGCTATCCATGCCCGCGTCAACAAGTTCGGCTTCATCGAAACGCCGTACTACAAGGTTGTCAATGGCGTTGTAACCACAGAGATCGAATTCCTCGCTGCCGACAAGGAAGAAGACAAGATTATCGTTCCTGCGGCCACGGCTACCGATAACCACGGAAAACTTGTTGGCGATACCGTGCGTGCTCGTGTGTCGGGCGACTACGTTGTTGTTCCGCCGAGTGACGTCGAGTACAAGGAAATTTCGACAGACCAGATTACCTCGCCCGCTGCGTCGCTTATTCCATTCCTCGAACACGATGACGCCAACCGTGCGCTCATGGGCTCGAACATGCAACGCCAAGGGGTTCCCCTGCTTCGTCCAGAAGCCCCCGTTGTTGGAACCGGTATGGAAGCACGCGTAGCCCGCGACTCACGCTCCATGATTCTTGCCGAAGGTACTGGCGTTGTTGAATACGTCTGCGGCGATTTTGTCCGTATTCGTTACGAAGACAAGCGCACGGATGCCGAGCGTCTAGTGAGCTTCAAGGATGACCAAGTTGTCACCTATCCGCTCCTCAAGTTCTACCGCACCAACCAAGATACGTGCATTAACTATCGCCCAATCGTTACCCAAGGCCAAAAGGTCGTTAAGGGGCAACCGATTATCGATGGTGCATCAACCGAGCAGGGCGAGCTAGCGCTCGGCCGCAACGTCATGGTTGCCTTCATGCCTTGGCGTGGCTATAACTTCGAAGATGCTATCGTTATCAGCGAACGCATGGTGGCCGAAGACGTCTTTACGTCGATCCACATCGAAGAATACACCCTTCAGGTGCGCGACACCAAGCGAGGCGAGGAAGAGTTCACGCGCGAAATACCGAACGTCAGCGAAGAAGCTACGAAGGACCTCGACGATCGCGGTCTGGTGCGCATCGGCGCTACGATTCGCGAAGGCGACATCCTGATCGGCAAAATCACGCCGAAGGGTGAAACCGACCCAACACCGGAAGAAAAGCTGCTGCGCGCCATCTTTGGCGATAAGGCAGGCGACGTCAAGGACGTGTCGCTCAAGGCCCCTCCGGGTCTAAAGGGTACCATCATCAATACGAAGTTGTTTGCCCGTCGAGTGCTCACGAGCGACTCCGAGTTCCGTCAAGAAGAAAAGAAGCGTCAGGACCTTATCACGAAGCGTGAACAGCAAACCCTACGCGCTCTCGATGCCGATTGCGTTGAGCGTATTGGTACGCTTCTCGATGGCGAGGCCTCGCTCGGTATTCGTTCTACGAACGACACCGTTATCTTCCGTTCAGGATCGAAGCTCAGCAAGGCCGACCTTGCACTGAAGTTCGAGCAAGGCCAGTTCGTACCATCGATGGTTTCGACGGAAAACGACTGGGTTGCCGACAAAAAGGTCATGGCCACTCTCAAGGCCCTTCTTGATAATTACGCTGCGCGCCGTGCCGAGATCATGAATGAGGCTCGCGTCGAGCGCAATAAGATTGCTGCTGGTGACGAACTTCAGCCGGGCATCCTCCAGATGGCCAAGGTCTATGTTGCAAAGCGCCGCAAGCTGCAGGTGGGAGACAAGATGGCCGGCCGCCACGGCAACAAGGGCATCGTGTCGAAGATCGTACCCGCCGAAGACATGCCGTTCCTACCGAACGGCAAGCCAGTCGATATCGTACTCAACCCACTTGGTGTGCCTTCGCGTATGAACCTTGGGCAGCTCTATGAGACTGCTCTAGGTTGGGCTGCTCGCGAGCTTGGCGTTCATTTTGCCACGCCAATCTTCGACGGTGCTTCGTGGGATCAAGTCGGCGATTACCTAGAGAAAGCCGGCTTGCCAAGAACCGGTAAAACTGTTCTGTATGATGGCCGCTCAGGCGAGCCGTTCGAGAACGAGGTAACCGTTGGCATCATCTACATGCTTAAGCTCTCACACCTTGTCGAAGACAAGATCCACGCTCGATCGATCGGACCCTATTCTCTTATTACGCAACAGCCCCTTGGCGGCAAGGCGCAGTTTGGTGGTCAGCGACTTGGCGAGATGGAAGTGTGGGCTCTCGAAGCATACGGGGCCGCTCACACGCTCCAGGAAATGATCACGGTCAAGTCCGACGATGTGCAAGGCCGTGCCAAGATGTACGAATCGCTCGTTAAGGGCGAGAACATGCCGAATCCGAATATTCCGGAATCGTTCAACGTTCTCGTTCGCGAGCTTCAAGGTCTCTGTTTGGATGTTCGCATCGATTGATGTCCAAACGATAACTCAAAGAAATAGAACGACACACCATCGGAGTTACGATGCAGTATCATTTCATCCCCAAGCGCGGCTTCTCGCAAATCTCGGTGCGCATTTCGTCGCCCGACGATATCCTGAACCGTTCGCACGGCGAAGTCACCAAACCCGAAACCATCAATTATCGCTCGTTCCGTCCTGAAAAGGATGGCCTCTTCTGCGAAAAGATCTTCGGACCAATTCGTGACTGGGAGTGCGCGTGCGGTAAGTACAAGCGCATTCGCTACAAGGGTATCGTGTGCGATCGTTGCGGCGTGGAAGTAACGCAGAAGTCTGTGCGCCGCGAGCGCATGGGTCACATCATGCTTGCTGTGCCCGTCGTACACATCTGGTTCCTTCGCTCCTTGCCAAGCAAGATCTCGGGCGTTGTAGGGATGCCCACCAAGGACGTCGAGCGTATTGTCTACTATGAATCCTATGTTGTAATTCAGCCCGGTTCTACAGGGCTGCAGGACAAGGACCTTCTTACCGAAGAGCAGTACTTGGAAGTACTCGCCAATCTTAAGCCCGAAGAGCGGAACATGGACGACGAGGATCCTCGGAAGTTCATCGCTCTGATTGGTGGCGAGGCCATTAAGGAGTTGCTTCGCAGAGTTGAGCCCGACGAAGAATACTATCGTCTACGCGAGATGCTTCGCGACGACATGTCGCAGCAGAAGCGCGCCGACCTGCTAAAGCGCCTGCGCATTCTTGATGCCTTCCGTTCGGGCGAAGGCAAGGAGCCCAACAAGGCCGAGTGGATGGTTCTCGACATCATCCCCGTCATTCCGCCTGATTTGCGCCCTCTGGTGCCCCTCGAAGGTGGTCGCTTTGCAACATCCGACTTGAACGACCTCTACCGTCGCGTCATTATCCGCAACAACCGTCTCAAGCGCCTTATCGATATCAAGGCACCTGAGGTGATTCTGCGCAATGAAAAACGCATGCTTCAAGAGGCCGTCGACGCACTGTTCGACAACTCACGCCGCAGTGTTCGCAGCGAGTCGCAACGCGCTCTGAAGTCGCTTGCCGATACCCTCAAGGGTAAGACTGGCCGCTTCCGTCAAAACCTGCTCGGTAAGCGCGTCGACTACTCTGGTCGTTCGGTTATCGTTGTAGGTCCAGAACTGCTTATCCATCAGTGCGGTCTTCCAAAGGACATGGCCGTCGAGCTCTTCAAACCCCTTATCATTCGCAAGCTCATTGAAAGGGGGCACTGCAAAACCGTCAAGAGCGCCAAAAAGATGGTCGAAAAGAAGACCACCGAGGTGTGGGATATCCTCGAAAAGGTCATCGACGGTCACCCAGTGTTGCTCAACCGCGCTCCTACGCTGCACCGCCTAGGAATTCAGGCCTTCCAGCCACGTCTAGTCGAAGGTAAGGCCATCCAGCTTCACCCATTGGTTACGACTGCGTTTAACGCCGACTTCGACGGTGACCAGATGGCGGTCCACGTACCGCTAAGCCATGAAGCACAGCTCGAAGCGCTGTTGCTCATCATGTCGAGCCATAACATCATGCATACGCAGAACGGCGAACCTATCACGGTTCCGTCGCAAGACATGGTGTTGGGAACGTACTATCTCACCAAGATTCGTCCCGGCGCCAAGGGTGAAGGCAAGATTTTCTCGTCGGTCGACGAAGTAATCGTTGCACACAACACTGGCCGCGCCGACATGCACGCCAAGGTGAAGGTTCGTATTGACGGTGAGTTGATTGAAACCACCATCGGTCGCATTCGCTTCAATCAGATTGTACCGAACGAGATCGGCTATCTCAACGAGCTTCTAACGAAGAAGCGCCTACGTCAGATTATTGCTACGTGCTTCCGCAAGGCCGGACTAGCAAAGACCGTGGAGTTCCTCGACAAGCTAAAGGAACTCGGCTTTACCACTGCCACGCGTGGAGGCCTCAGCGTGTCGATTGCCGACGTAGTTGTGCCCGATGCCAAGAAGGATATCATCAATAAGGCCCAAAACGACGTTGATAAAATCGAAGAGTACTACCATTCAGGTGTTATCACCGAAGGTGAGCGCTACAACAAGATTATTGATACCTGGTCGACGGCCACCAACCGTGTTGCCGACAAGCTATACAACGAGCTCCAGTCGCACAAGGATGGTTTCAATACGTTCTACATGATGCTCGACTCGCAAGCTCGGGGCTCGAAAGAGCAGATTCGTCAGCTTGCAGGAATGCGCGGCCTCATGGCAAAGCCGCAGAAAACTGCTGGTTCGTCGTCGGCCGAATTGATTGAGAACCCGATTATCTCGAACTTCAAGGAAGGCCTTTCCAACCTTGAATACTTTATCTCGACTCACGGTGCTCGTAAGGGTCTCGCCGATACGGCTCTCAAAACGGCCGATGCCGGCTATTTGACACGTCGTTTGCACGACGTTGCTCAGGACGTTGTGATCTCTGATGATGACTGCGGAACGATCCGTGGCGTCGAGATGCGCGCACTGAAGGATGGCGAAGAAGTAAAGGAATCGCTATTCGAGCGCATCCTTGGTCGTGTATCGCTTGTTGAAGTTACCGACCCAATTACGAACGAGTTGTTGCTGCGCAAGGGCGAACTCATCACCGAAGAAATTGGTGAGGCCATCGAGGCTTCCTCAGTGGAAGCCGTTGTGATTCGTTCCGTGCTTACGTGCGAATCTCGCCGAGGCGTGTGCGCAAAGTGCTACGGCCGGAATATGGCTACAGGACAAATCGTCGACACCGGCGAAGCCGTTGGAACCATTGCGTCGCAGTCGATCGGTGAGCCCGGTACGCAGCTTACACTCCGTACCTTCCACACAGGGGGCACCGCGTCGTTGTCGACGTCAGCAAGCATCGCGCAAGCGAAGTTCGACGGTATCATTCAGTTTGACAATGTGCGTTACGTAACGTACGAAGGCGACGCCGAAGAAATCAGCATCGTTGTGTCGCGTGCCGGCGTCATCAATATCCTCGAACCAGAGTCACGACGCCCCCTAACGAAGTACGACGCTGTATACGGTGCCGAGCTGAAGGTGAAAGAAGGACAGCTGGTATCGAAGGGCGACATCCTGTATGATTGGGATCCGTACAACTCGGTTATCATTACTGAGAAGTCGGGACGCGTTCGCTACCGCGATCTCGTGCAAAACCTCACCTATAAGGAGGCAATTGACGAGCAAACGGGTCACACCACTAAGATCGTTATCGATTCGCGTGATCGGACAAAGAGCCCAGCGATTGAAATCGTTGACGAGGATGGTGTACTTATTCAGTCCTACATCATTCCTACGCGTTGTCAAATCGTAGTTGACGACGGCGAACTGGTTAGCGTAGGTTCGAAGCTTGTGAAGATGCCTCGCGATCTTGGACGTCTTCGTGACATCACGGGTGGTCTGCCTCGCGTTACTGAGCTGTTCGAAGCTCGTGCGCCACAGGCACCTGCCGCAGTGACTGAGATTGATGGTATTGTTTCGATCGAAAAGCCAAAGCGCGGCTCGCGCAATATCGTTGTAACGTCGCTCGACAACGAGCTGCGCCGCGAGTATTCAGTGCCGATTGGACGTCACGTGCTTGTTCAGGACGGCGACTTGGTGCGCGCTGGCGATCGTTTGACCGAAGGCGCAATCAATCCGCACGACATTTTGCACATCAAGGGCATTAACGAAGTACAGGGCTACCTGGTAAATGAAATCCAGGAAGTTTATCGTATGCAAGGTGTGAAGATTAACGACAAGCACATCGAAGTTATCGTGCGTCAGATGTTGCAGAAGGTGCGCGTGACAGAGTCTGGCGACTCGCAATTCCTCGAGGGCGACCAGATTGACCGTCTGCGGTTTAACGACGAGAACGACTTCATCAAGAGCTGCGTCGTTGTTACCGATAAGGGTGACTCCAAGCTGAAGATTGGCCAGCTTATTGAGAAGAAGGCGCTACGTGAACTGAATGCCGACCTGAAGAAGAAGGAAAAGGCAACAGTGAAGAGCCGGAACGCCGATCCGGCCATTGGCGAGCCGTTGTTGCTGGGAATCACTCAGGCCTCGCTCACGACAGAGTCGTGGCTGTCGGCCGCTTCGTTCCAAGAAACAACGCGCGTTCTGGCAGATGCTTCGGCTGCTGCCAAGGCCGACCGCCTCTTGGGTCTCAAGGAGAATATCATTCTCGGCCAGCTCATCCCTGCTGGTACAGGCTTGCGCGTGTATCAAGAGCTTCTGGTTGCCTCGGATGTTGGTAACATCTTCGGTTCGGACGCCATCTTGCCAACGGCAACTCCCGAAGACGAAACCTCTACAAAGAGACCAGCGCGTAAGCGCCCTGCTCCTGTAGCGTAACCATCGATCGTATGTGATGTTCAGTTGAAGGCCGTTCCCATGGGACGGCCTTCTTTCGTTACAAGGGTAGTACCACTTGCACATCTACGTGGACAGACTATGAAATCGCTGCTTTACATTGTTGCGCTGCTTGCCGTGTCGTGTGTCGCCGCTACGGCACAGTTTCAGCGCCTTCCCATTCCCCAGTACGTGGGCTCGATGCGCTGGGCGATGTCGTCGCCGTATGGCGCGGTGCTTGTAACCCAACGCAACGTCTTTGTGGCCCCCTCGCTTGCGTCGACCTGGCGACATTGCACCATTGCCCCTTTTCAGCGCGACCTCGACGTTGTGGGCATAAACGGTGATACGATTGATGTGCTATGTACGTATGGCACGGCTACGCAGCCGCAGCGGGGCATCATGCGAACCACAGATTGGGGTATGCGGTGGGAGCTGCGAATTCAATTGGACGCCACGGTAGCAGAGTTGATTGCCGTACATCCAGGTGGAATCGTGTGTCGAGAAAGGGCAGATCCGGCGTTGTCGAACGTAGTCGTTATCAACCCCTCAGATGGTGGTGTAAGCCGATTTTCTACACCATTCCCGCCTGGTGCTGTGCTGAAAGGGGCGTCGAACGGCGATACGCTGTTGATTGGGGTAACATCGAGTGAAGAGCCGTTGGGTGTAGTGGCAGTGTGGGATCTTGAAAGCCAGCAACAATGGTCGACACTGCGCGGGCAGGCGCACATGCGCAGAGCATATGATGTGGATGGACTTACTGGGAGGAATACCGCCATTCTAGTGGTTGATGGGTTGCTTGTTGGGGATTCCTCTGCTGGCGAGGTGCTTACACTGCCGCGTGAGATAGATGCCGCCATGTGCATCGAGCCGTCTCATGTCGTGTACGCATTTGGCGAGTGGCTCATGTCGTATCGCGACCGTTTGTATCGCTGGGTGCCTCGCAGTCGTCAGTGGGAGACGGCCGGCGGGCGTGGCGGCAGTGTGGACTTGGCATTGATAGCTGATACGCTGGTGATAACTGCCGACGGTCGTTATCCAGTGATGGGGGATGCAAGTCCGTTCACAACGAGTTTCCAGAGTCTCGGACCTGCTCTTACCGATGCATCGTTCGCGATGCTTCGGCAGGCGGGGCAACGTGCTTGGGTTGGTGATCACATTGTGTGGCGTGCCGGACAAACCAAGCGAGCGCTCGTGCGGTGGATTCCAACGGAGCTCAACGATTACGACGTGATTCCGTTTGATGGCAATGAATCTGCACGAGTCGTTGGATACGGCTCTGTGACGAGTTCCTCTGAAACGTGGCTAGCAGTGCCTCACCTGGCAACAATTGAAAACGGGGATAGTGTTGTTGTGCCACAAGGTGGCGTATCTGGTGCGGGAGGCGAGGTGGCGCTTGCTGCTGGAGCAGGTCAGGATGCCGACGTTGCGGTGTCGACTATGCGAGTACTGCGACGCCCGAGGGGAGAAGCCACGTGGCAAGTTGTTGGTTCGATGAGGGGCATGCCCTTTGCCGACGCCGTTTTGGTTGGCGACACGGCTTGGGCTATGACGATTGACCCAGGGCTTACGAGCGAGGACAACGTGTTACATGTGACCGTGTTTGCTGGCGAACGCGAGGTTACGTCGCTACGCGAAGTTCATCGTGGTCGCGACCGGTCAGTCTACCGCTGGGCCTGTTCTACGCCAAGCGGAATGCTCATACACGTTGGAAACGGACTGCGCTTGAGTAATGACATCGGTCAAACGTGGGTGCCAGTTCCATTGGCGGCGCAAGAGATGGTGCGCCCTGTGTTTGTGGATGGAAGATTGTGGAGTGCAGGGCTTGTAAGCGGGCAGCCGGTGGTGCTTTGGAGCACGAACGGCGTGTTGTGGCGGGTAATGGCGACGCCATTGCCAGTCGACGCCGTCCCCATGGCCGTGGCCGTGAACGGCTCGCACATCGTGGTGTCTACCACCACAGGCGTCTATCAATTTGTTGCCGCTGGATTGTCTGTGCAGACCAATGAGCCTGCCACCGAACAAGAGCATTGCGGACACTTGCATGCAATTGTTGATCTGGCTGGGCGAGTTGTTGCAACGCACGTCACGTCTGAAGCAGAAGCACAAGATCTCCCCGCGGGCTTGTACATGTTCGTGTATCGACAATGCATCAGATCCGTTTTGGTATCAAATAGTGGTGTTGCATTCATATCGTCCGCCAAGCGGAACAGCCAGCGAGAACAACGTTAGCACAACGTGGGCTGCATTGTGCGTAAGTTCGAGGGCGACAAATCATTGTAACGAGACTGTTATGAAACTGTTGATATCATGTATTGTGAGTGCTTGCGCATTTGCGATGGCCGCAAGTGCCGACACGCTCTTTGTTGCGCCAGATGCAAAGGTTGGTGGCATGGGTACATCGTGGTCGGACCCAATGCTGTTCCGAGTGGCTTTTGAGACGGCTGTGTCGGGCGACGAGATATGGATGGCAAAGGGCGTCTATCGCGTTGAGCAAGCGCCCATAGCATTCACGAATGGCGTTCGGGTCTATGGCGGGTTCTCGGCGGTCGAAAAGGCGCGCGAGCTTCGCGATTGGCTTCGAGAGAGGACGATCCTTGAAGCTGTCGAACTGAACGTGATCATGACCATGGAGAATTGCGATTCGTCGTCGCGAATCGATGGAGTGCAATTTCACAATGCGACTGAGTCAGCGTTGCGCATCAATGGTGGAGCTCCGCGACTCTTCAACAATCACTTTAGAAACAACGGCGTTGGGACTGTGCGCGGTGGAGCCATTCGTGCGCAAGGCGTAAGCCGCCTACGGATCGAATACTGCGTCTTTGAGGGTAATCGCGCCATGGAGTCGGGTGGGGCAATCTACATCACGGAGTCGACAACCGATGCGAAGGGCTTTGGCCCATTCATTGGCCAGAGTTTCTTTGTTGGCAATCAATCGCAGCAAGGTGGTGCACTCTGTGTTGAGCGTTGTGCCGGTACGCCGCAAGTAGTTTCGAGTGTGTTTGCATCGAACGAGGCCGCGCAGACCGGTGGTGCTGTGGCATCGCTGGAAACGTACCTCTACGTGAACAACTGCACGTTTTCACGAAACGAAGTTGGGTCGGTCGGGGGAGCTGGCGGCAGGGCCATGGCCTTGCAAGGGGGATACATCCAGAATACCATCATATGGAACGGTGTAGAGGACACGGCGGCACACGTCCGCAAGCTTAGTCCGAGTGGCGACACAATGAAGATTACGGCTTCGGCGAACCTCATCGAGAACGACACCGAACTAGGCTTCTGGCAGTTTGATCCGTTGTTCGAAAATCCGGATGTACCAACAGGGTGGGACGGCTACTTTGGCACCGACGACGACGGACTTCGCCCGGGGCCAAGCTCAATTGCTCGCGATGGTGGTTTCATCGACAAGTTCGTCAACCATCGTCAGCAGGACATTTTGGGTAATCCCCGTTTGGTGGGACGCAAGATCGACCTAGGCGCTTACGAGGCGCAGCGTGCCGGACGGGTTCCGCAGCTGGAACTCATGGATGAGATGCGTCAGGGAAAGCTTGTCTTCATGTTCCGACATGCCAAGACGGACTGGGACCAGCGCGATCCAGGCCCATCGCCAGAGTGTTTTCCCGGCCGGAATCTGATTACAGAGGGGCGTGAGCAAAGCGTCAGTATCGGTGCACATCAGCGGGCGCTTGGCGTACCACAAGGTGAAGCCTTGTCGAGCCCCGTATGCCGTTGTTGGGAAACGCTTGACCTCATGGTTGGACGCCACGAAAAGGCATCGCAGTGGGCCTCTGGAGGTTCGCCGCAGGCCGTGAGCGATCGTCTGAACAACCTTAAGACGCCGCCTACAACGGGCAATCGCATTGTGTCGACGCACGACGCTGTGGCCGTCTTTGTGTTTAATCGTGATGGCGGTGGCGAGACGCTTACCACGGCCGAGCTCATGGAAGGCGATTGCCTTGTGGTGCGTCCATTAGGTGATACCATGGAGGTGCTTTCGCACTGGTGTTCCGACACGTGGGAACGGTGGTGGTTAAAGTACAACCCTATAGCACTCAGCGTGCAGGAAGCGCCGCGATCAACCGAACGTGTTGCCGTATATCCCAATCCTGCGTCGAACACGTTTACCATCGACCGAGGCAGTGCCGAGGGCGTCGTTGATGTTGCCGTTGTCGATGTCATGGGACGACGCATGTGGCAAGGAACAATGGGCGACGTCATTAGTGTCGACCTTTCCGGCTGGACGCCAGGGGTGTATGCCGTTGTTGCAGGTAGTGGTCGAGCAATGGTGGTTGTTCGGTAGTCAATGACACGAAAGCGGCTGGCCTCGCATTGGTCCATCATCATTGCCCTTATTCTGGGCATTGTTTGGGCATTGGTTTCGGCATCCTTTGGGTGGGCGACGTTTACCTCGAACTGGATCGCGCCCTTTGGCGAGATCTTTCTTCGCTTGCTCAAGATGATAGCGGTGCCCCTTGTAGCTGTAAGCGTTGTGAAGGGTGTGTGCAGCTTGCACGATGTGCGCACGTTAGGCGTTCTGGGGATACGTACGCTGCTGCTTTTTATCAGCACGACAATACTTGCCGTTGGCGTTGGACTCGTGTTGGTGAATGTTATCGCCCCTGGCGAGCGTTTGCAGTATGAGCAGCGAATGGAGAATCGGGCGAGGTTTGACGCATGGAGGGGGCAGACGGAGGGTGCAGCAAGCCCAACGGATAACGTAGGCACCGTGCTGGAGTCGAAGATCTCGGCTGCAGCGTCGATGGCGAAGAGTGGACCTCTGCAGCCGATTGTGGACATCGTTCCTGAGAACATCTTTACCGCTCTGTCGGGGGCGTCGATGTTGCAGGTTATTGCTGCATCAATCCTCTTTGGCATTGCGATGATGCTAGTGTCGGTACAGCGGGTTCAGCCGTTGCGCGATGTTCTGGAAGCGCTAGATGATGTACTGCTAGCGCTCGTGACACTTGTGATGCGGGCCGCACCACTGTTTGTGTTTTGTTTGCTGGCTGGTACCATCTCGAGCATTGCTGGCGACGATGTGTCAAAAGTTCTGCATGTATTCGAGGGGTTAAGCTGGTATAGTGCTACAGTGTTGCTGGGGCTGTTTATAATGGCAGGAGTTGTTTATCCCAGCATCGTGAAGCTGTTCCGACCAAAGGTAAAACTCGGCTGGTTGTTTCGTGGAATGGGTCCGGCACAGGCGTTGGCATTTAGTACGTCGTCGAGTGCAGCCACGCTGCCAGCAACGATAGACTGTGTTCAGAACAACCTGGGTGTAAGCGAGCGGGTGGCTGGATTTGTGCTGCCTATCGGCGCTACCATCAATATGGATGGGACGAGCTTGTATCAAGCCGTTGCCGTGGTGTTCTTGGCGCAGTTTCACATGGTCGACCTCACGTTGCAGCAGCAACTTGTGATTGTTCTAACTGCCTCGCTTGCATCGATAGGTGCAGCGGCTGTGCCCAGCGCTGGTTTGGTGACGCTTGTGTTGGTGATGCAAAGTGTAGGGTTGGACCCTGCTTGGATTGCCGTCATCATTCCTGTCGACCGCATCTTGGATATGTGCCGCACCGTGGTAAATGTGTCTGGCGATGCCGTAGTAAGTCTTGTCGTTGATGGATGGGACAAGCGTCGTGGGGGAAGCCCCGCATGACGCTTCGTGCTCTGTTGGCACTGCCTGAGTACAAGCCGTATCTCCAATTGCGATTCTTTGTTGCAATGGGCTGGCACATGCAGGCCGTTGTTGTGGCATGGTACATCTACACGCTTACGCGCGACCCATTGATACTTGCATTGTTGGGGGCTGCCGAGGCAGTGCCGGCGTTGAGTGCAGCGCTGCCTATGGGCTACTTGGTAGATAAGATGGACAAGCGAACAACACTTCGCATAGCTTCATTTGCCATTGTCTGCAGCGCTGCCGTAACAGCTTGGTTAACCACACCTGCGGCGCTGGACATTTTGGGCCCTACTGCTCTTTTGTGGTCGATGCTTTCGATGGTCATGATCAATGGTACAGCACGTACCATGTATGGCCCTGCCATGTTTAGCATCCTAGCCGTTATCGTGCCCAAAGATCTCATTCCTCGTGCAACGGCCGTAGGTAGCACAGTCTGGCAGGCCGCCATGATAACCGGCCCACTTGTGGCCAGTCTTATCTATTACGGATCGGGTGGGGCAACGGTGGCAGCCATAACCTGCGTATCGCTCATGGTTGTGGGAAGCATTGGTGCATGGCAGATTGCGGCCAAGCCGCCAATCGAGCGACAGCGCACGGGTTCGATGCTTGCCGATGTTACCCAGGGCATGCGATTTATCCTGTCCACGCCCATCGTGGTTGGTGCGCTAAGTCTTGACTTGTTTGCCGTCTTGTTTGGTGGCGTCACGGCCATCTTGCCCGTCTATGCCGATACTATCTTACACGTTGATGAACGGGGCTTCGGCATGCTTCGGGCGGCAATGTCGGCTGGAAGCGTTGTTATGATGTTGTTCCTCGCCTGGCGACCTCCAAGTGCTAACGCTGGGCGCAATCTCATCCTGGCTTTCGTTGGATTTGGTCTTGCCATGATGGCGTTTGGCATAAGCACGGTGTTTTGGCTAAGTGTTGCGACGTTGGCCTTTGCCGGCATGTGCGACAGTGTAAGCGTCGTTACGCGTCACACCATTTTGCAGTTGTACACGCCCGATCACATGCGGGGCCGGGTAGCAGCGGCCAACACCATGTTCATCTCGAGTAGTAACGAGCTAGGAGCGGTGGAAAGCGGCGTTGCTGCCAGGTTAATGGGGGCCGTGCCCAGCGTGATGTTTGGTGCAGCCATGACGTTGGTAGTTGTAGCCGTGGTGGCCTGGAAGGCGCCAGCGCTACGGCGACTGAAAATCGGTGAATAGGACGGGGCTCAGGGGTTAGCCCGCTTGTGCGGCATTGGTATAACGCTTGCACATTTGCCAACAGAACTTTTCCGTATCTTTGTGGTCTTGCCCGACGCCTGCGCCGTTTAACGGCTGGCCGCCGGGCTTTGCTCTTGGTTAGAGCTCGTCGTTCACATTTCTCATCTACGCGTATGGCAGACATTTCGAAGATCCGGAACATTGGGATCTCGGCCCACATCGACTCGGGCAAAACTACGCTCTCCGAGCGCATCCTGTACTACACTGGCAAGATCCACGCCATTCACGAAGTGCGTGGCAAGGACGGCGTTGGTGCCAAGATGGACTCGATGGACCTCGAACGCGAAAAGGGCATTACCATCCAGTCGGCTGCTACGTACACCACGTGGGGCGACTACAACATCAACCTGATTGATACTCCAGGCCACGTGGACTTCACCGTAGAGGTTGAGCGCGCTTTGCGCGTTCTCGACGGCGCTGTTCTTGTGTTGTGCTCTGTTGCCGGCGTGCAGTCGCAGTCGATCACGGTCGACCGCCAAATGCGCCGTTACAACGTGCCACGCTTGGCCTTCATCAACAAGTGCGACCGTTCCGGTGCTAACCCCGAGCGCGTTGCCGATCAGCTTCGCGAAAAGCTGTCGCACAACCCAGCCTTCGTTACGTTCCCGATTGGCCTCGAGGATAACCTCAAGGGTGTCATCAACCTTGTTGACATGAACGCAGTGTACTTCGAAGGTGAAGGCGGATCCGAGATTCGTTTGGCAGACATCCCAGCCGAGCTGATGGATAAAGCCAAGGAGCTCCGTCACCGTCTTATCGAAGTTGCCGCTGACTTTGATGACTCGTTGATGGAGAAGTTCTTGATGGACGAGCAGCCGTCTCGCGACGAGCTGATTGCCGCCATCCGTAAGGGAACCCTCACGATGAAGATGACGCCCGTGTTCTGCGGCTCGGCCTATAAGAACAAGGGAGTGCAGACGTTGCTCGACGGCGTTATTAACTTCCTGCCCAACCCTTCGGAGGTTACAAACGAGGCGCTCGACCAAGACAACAACGAGCAGAAGCTTGTTCTTTCCAGCGACCCTTCAAAGCCACTCGTTATGCTTGCCTTTAAGCTCGAGGATGGTCGCTATGGTCAGCTCACGTACATGCGTGTCTATCAAGGTACGGTGAACAAGGGCGACTCCATCACAAACATTGCCAACAACAAGAAGGTCAAGGTCCCGCGCCTCGTGCGCATGCACTCCAACGAAATGCACGACATCGAAGCTGCACAGGCAGGTGATATCGTGGCACTTTTTGGTGTGGACTGCGCTAGCGGTGATACGTTTACCGACAATAACATCCGCGTTACCATGACGTCGATGTTCGTTCCCGAGCCAGTTATCGAGTTGGCTGTTGCGCCAAAGGACAAGGCCGGACAAGTAAACTTCTCGAAGGCACTCAACCGCTTTACCAAGGAAGATCCTACCTTCCGCGTGATGCGCGACGAGGAGTCAGGCGAGACCATCATCAAGGGCATGGGCGAGTTGCACCTCGAAATTTATATCGAGCGCATCCGCCGTGAATACAACACCGAAATTACCGTTGGTCGGCCGAAGGTTGCCTTCCGCGAAGCGATTTCGCAGCGCGCCGAATTCAACTACACTCACAAGAAGCAAACCGGTGGTTCTGGTCAGTTTGGTCGTGTAGGTGGATACATCGAACCGCTTCCGGATGACGCTGTAGAGAACTACGAGTTTGTCGACGACATCGTAGGCGGCGTGATTCCTCGTGAATACATTCCTGCTTGCGACAAGGGATTCAAGGAAGCCATTCAAGAGGGCTCTCTCATTGGCCAGCCCGTCGTGCGCACTCGCGTCGTGATTAACGACGGTGCAACACACCCCGTCGACTCGTCCGAAATGGCGTTCAAAACCGCGGCACTCATGGCGTTCCGCGAAGCGTATTCGGCTGCACGGCCAATCATTCTCGAGCCAATCATGAAGCTCGAAGTGTCGGCACCAGAAGAATTCCAAGGCGTGGTTATCGGTCAAATCAACCAGCGCCGTGGCGTTATCATGGGCACGGAAAACGACATGGGCTACGTGACCGTTGAATCCGAAGTACCGCTTTCTGAGATGTTCGGATACTCAACCGACATTCGTTCGGTAACGCAGGGCAAGGGTGAATTCTCGATGGAGTTTGCCAAGTATCAGCCGGTGCCCCGTAACATTCAAGAAGAGATGGTAAAGGAATGGCAAAAGAAGCGAGCTGAAGGTAGGTAGTACACCCGTCTTACTCGAGTAAATTACAGGCCTTGAATCCTTGTTGTGGGATTCAAGGCCTTGTTGTTTTTACTTCAGTGGAAATGGTCGGGGTGGCGAAATGTAGTGTGAACGACTGTGTCGTTCGACACCGAAAGAATGGCCAAGATTGGTACGAACAGATGGGCGTTGCCTGCGTTCTAAGGGCACATCACGTTGTGGAACCAATCACTCACTGCAATGAAATCCTATACCCTCATTGTTCTTGCCGTAAGTTATCTATGGACTTCGGCCATTCACGCTCAGATACCCGGCAGGTGGTATCGGGTTGATATCAATAGTGCTGCCGACCTCCGGGCCGTGGTAGCTGTTCCTCCTTCCACGTTTGTTGCGGTAGGGGGCAACGGAGCCATGCTCCGCAGTTCGAATAACGGCCGAACGTGGTCGCAACATAGCGGCACTGCAAGTGCCAACGTTGCCTTTCTTGCCGTTGATGCTAATAGCGATGGAGCCGTTGTGGCCGTGGCCGACGATGGTACGGTAGCTAGTGGCATGATCTTTGGGCCGCTCGCTTTACAGCAGCCGGCTCGCTCTACTGGGTGGGCTGCCGTTGCATACTCCGATAAGAACGTCGTTCTCATTGCAGGGCGCGACTCGGCGGAGCAACGTGTGCGCATCATGCGCTCTACCAACAATGGCGACTCGTTCGAACGCGTGGCGTGGCTAGGCGGCGACGTTACTGTCGTTGGCATGAGGTTCGTTTCGCCAACGCTGGGCTTCATCGTCGGCGCCGAGGTTGCGCCCGGCGGTACGAGCTCCGGCGTGGTCTACCGCACAACCGATGGCGGCTCGTCGTGGAACAAAGTGTCAGACGCTTCTGGCTTCGAACTGCTTACAACCATCGCTGCGGTGGGCAACGACCTTGTTGCCGCGGGAATCACAACGTTGACCAATGGTGGCATCCTACGGTCGACAAACGACGGTCTGACGTGGCAGTTCGAATCAGAGTCCGACTTGTCGATGGTGGGCTCGCTGCAAGCATTGTCGAGTGATTCTTACATTGCCTCGGGCGTTCGTATGACCCCCGACGTGTCGGGCGAAGATGTAATGGTGTTTACGACGACGTTCCTGAGTGCCGACTCTGGACGATCGTGGAACATTGCCGACGTCGAAGATGGCTTCTTTGGCCTAACATCGGTTGCGGCTACGGCGAATCACATCGTGATGGTGGGCGACAGTGGCCGAGTGTGGACTCGTTGGTACGAGCCCGTTGTACCGGCCAGCATTGAGCGCCTCGTTCGGCACGTCGAGTTTGGCACTGCGCGAACGGTTCGAGATACGTTGCTCGAGCGAGTCGTTGTGAATTCTAGCGCCTCGCCACTATTCGTCCGCCAGGCTCGCATTGCGGGCGGCCGCAGTCTGTCGCTCCTCGTCAATCCCGTTGGTACGACCCTCCTGCCAGGCCAGGCATTGGACCTTCATCTGCAGTTTGAACCGATTGAGAGCGGCGACCAATGGTCGGCCGTGGTGATTACCATGAGCGATGGCAATACAGCCGTTGTACACACCAGCGCAACGGCTGTTCAAGAACAGCACCAATCGTGCATGGCGCAAGTTGCGCCGGTATCGGTACTGTATGAGTCGTTTAGTCCATTGGGCGAGGACATTTATAGTGGGGAGCTATTCGTGAACACGACCGGTTCGCAACGGGTTGTTCGGTCGATTCGCTTCGAGGGCGGTGATAATGTGGCATTCCACATTGCAGATCCAGAGTCATTGCCATACGATCTAGAGTCGCAAGAGTCGTTTGGATGTATGGTGCGATTCGCTGGATTTGCTCCTGGAGTCTACCGCTCAACGATGGTGATCGAGACAGATACGTGCGTGGTACGTGTGCCGATTGTTGGATACGTTCGGATGAGAAGCTGGCAGGATATAGTGTCGATGCCTGGAGTTGTGCAGAACAGTGCGAGTCGGCACTCAGTGTATCATACGTCAGCCGAATGGTATAGGCACGCAACGGCTGACGCCGAGGTTGCTTTCGACGCCCCCTTCAGATTGGTTGATGCCGAGGCAGTACGGGAAGGCGAGTGGACGAAGTATCGCATGGATGTAGAGTGCGCTCCGATGGAGTCGGGGTTGGTGGTTAGCAGGTGCGACGTGCCATGGGTGTTCGATGATGGGCGCACGTGGACGAGCCGAGCAGTGCTGGTGGCGAATGTACGCCCGTCCGACCCAACGTCCGTAGATGAGCGTGCTGCCAAGAGTTTGCTGGTGTATCCCAATCCTGTACGTGCGTCGATGAACGTGAAGGATGCTCAGGCTTCGGGCTGGGTGTGGCTTCGTGTGCTAGACCTGCAAGGTGGCGTTGTGGCACGCGAGCGTTTGTACTGTGATGGCGGCGGGTTAGACATCGTCTTAGCGGCCCATGAATGGGCGCCTGGTTTGTATCAAGTCGAGGTGAGCGATGCGCAGGGTGTGCGCCGTCAAGCGGTGCTTCGCATAGGCGAGTAGGAATTCTCGTGGGGGCGATTTCGCGTTGTATCTTTACGCTGTATGAAGATGCTTCGCACGCGCATCGCCCCCACGCCTTCGGGCTATCTTCACATCGGGAATGTGGTAAATGCCCTTATGGTATGGGCGCACGCTCGTGCAGTGGGCGGGCATGTTACACTTCGCATCGACGACCTCGACCCGCAGATGTCGCAGGTAGAATACCTCGAAGACATCTTTCGAACGATAGACTGGCTGGGAATCGACATCGACGCTGGCCCTTCGTCGGTTCTAGAAGTAGAGCAAGCGTGGTCGCAGCAGTATAGGCGAGCGGCCTATGACGCTGTGCTCCAAACACTCGTCGATCAAGGGGCACTGTTTGCCTGCGGCTGTACGCGCCGCGAAATAGCATTGGCAGGAAGCAGCGGAGTCTATCCGGGCACATGTAGAGATCGACGTATTTCTCTTGATGCTACGGACGTATCGTTGAGGTTGCTCGACGATAGCGTGGCGCAGTTGCCGTTCCCTGTTGTTCGCCTTAAAAACGGGCTGCCGGCGTATCATATCGCCAGTCTTGTCGATGACGTTTCGATGGACATCACGTGGATTCTTCGTGGTGCCGATCTAGAGCCGTCGTCGCTCGTACAGCGGCAGATTGCTTGTCGAGTGCCAGGCTTAGCGCAGTTCGTCGATGTTGAGATTGTACATCATCGGCTGATATGCGACGAGCGTGGTGAGAAGCTCTCGAAATCGCGTGGCGCTACCGATGTGCGGCACCTGCGGGAAACGAGTGAAGGGCTTGGCGTTGTGCTCGAAGCTGTCTCACGCCTGCACGGCTGCCCGCTCGTAGCCAGTGTCCACGACTTGCCATCGGTAATCAGATATTGAAGGCCGGCTGCAGCGTTTTTGCTGTCGAGGGTCGCGACGCAAGAATCCATGCGTCGATTCCGCTGTTGCTTACAGGGTCGAACGATGATGACGGCGACGTTCCGGCTAGGCGGCGTGCCGTATCGGCGATAAGTCGAGCGCTAGAAAGTCCGTGCGACTCAGCATAACGACGGAACAACGACAGAATCGCGTCGGTGCGTGTTGATGTAAGGTTGTAGGACTGTAGGAAGCGCCGTAGGGTTCGAACGGCAGGCCGCACATAGTCGACATCGCGGTCCATCATAGCGCGTTGCAGTTGTAGCATTCTAGCTGCTGCGTGCAAGTCGGGGCGAATCGAATCGTCGCACATTGAAAGACGTCGGAACCACCAGTCCGACTCCCGATTGCGCCGATGTTCGTGGGCAATTCGGCCACACATGAAGCACAGCGCAACGCGCGACTGTGGCGGTATGAACTCGCTACATCCATCGAACTTCTCACGTATGAACGCCATGCGGTCGAGGATCCTACTATGGTCGCCGGTATGCAGCGCATAGGTGCACTCGGCATTGACGGCGCGATAGTAGCGTTTTACCTCGATGTTGCGAGAGGGATGGCCATGGTCTTCATCCCATAGCAGCGACATCGTTGCGGCGAACTGCTGGCTGCGCTGTTCGCTTGCATTCGCAACGGCATGGTTGTAAAGGATGCCAAGGAAGGTATCAGGGCGAGCATTGCGAAGCTCGTCGTCGGACATCATCAGGTCGACCAGTGCCTGGGTATGACCGACAGAACGGTCTGGATCGTTGCCAACGAACGACCACCAGTTCGAGAGGATCAAGTGGTAATTCAGCTTGGCTGGTCGTGCCATAGCTGTCGCGGGCGACTGCAGTAGATCGTGAGTCGGAAGACGCTTAAGCCAGTCTCTTGCAGCGACATCTCCCTTGGTCGATCGGATGAGGTTGTCGTGAAACGTATTCCCTAGGTTTTCATAGTCGATCGTGTTGCGCAACAGCTCGAGAACACGGCGCTGTTCGACGCTTAGCGCGTCCTCGGCACCATCAGTCGCTGGCTCGTCGAGTACCACGTGGCGATAGTTCTTCTCCCACGACAGTGTCTTAAGCCAGAAGGGATATTCGTCATGAGCAATCGCAAGCTCTCGAGCGCGAATCACGCGTCGCATGGCTTGATCGTACAGCGTTTTCTCCCATAAGAAGTCGGCGTCCTCAAGGAGTTCGACGATTTGGCGTTCGTGCGAGGACGATGCGTGATACGAGCGCATGGCCTCGAGGATTTGCTGATAGAGGTAGTTCTTCACGGCCGAGAGTCGGCGCGCCATGGCAGTGTCTGCCAGCTTGGATTTTACGAGTGCCTCGTTGTACTGCTCTTGGCTGTCGATGATATCGAACAATCGCAGGTAGTCGTTGCCATCGCCAACAACGTGGCGTGAACAGTAACGCTTTACGTAGCCCTTCTCGGTTCGGTTGAGCGAGTGAATCAGCCGGAATAACCCGTCGCTAGCAGTGCGAGCCATAGGCGTGAGAATGTTCGAGGTGGAAGGAATACGCAAAAATCGGTCGTAAGGGCTAACGATATGCCATAGGCATGGATCGGCTCGTTACTACTGGGTATTCTATGCGGTGCAGCTCTATTGGCACCTCGTGCGTGCTTAACGTGTACTGCTGGTACGCCGTCGAGGCAATGCGACCGACATCGAAGGAATCGCCCAAGTTGGCATTAACGTCCAATCGACTACTGCGTTGATGGAGCACAACGCAACAAGACAACAACATACTTCTCACAATCTCACACAGTGCCATGCCGCGTTTTATCATACTTTTGGTTCTCATTTTTTGGCTCCTTGCTGGACGTTCTCGCGCGTCGGAATTCAGCGTTGTCGATACAGGGGGCTGCGCCGTGCCGCAGCCGCTGCGGCCTCTTCCAGCATCGGTGTCGCGCCCCGTTGGGGCGTCGCTCACGTTGCAATCGGTTGCGAGCACCGACGGTGTTCTTTACTCCTGGTACAAGGACGGCCGGCTTCTAGAGGGCGAAGGCGAGCCCATGTTTGCAATCATGCGCCTGCGTAGGTCCGATGCCGGTGTATATGAACTCGTAATGAAGAACGAATGCGGTGCGCATGTCCAGCGCTGCACGGTTTCGCTTCGATCGGAGGGGATTCTCGTTGCTAACGAGTCGCACATCGCAATTCCAATGACTACCGTTGGCGAGCAACGAGACACGTTGCTCCGTGAGGCGTTCCGAAATGTGGGGACGGCCCCAGTTACCATTACTAGCGCTAGGGTGTTCGGCGGCGGGGGAGACGTGGTTCTCATGTCTGCGGTCGGCCCCGGTGTTGTGCAGCCAGGAGAGGCGATTGACATTCGGCTTCGGTTTCGGCCGACGTCGGCAGGTGTTGCCAATGCTGTAATCGACCTAAACACTGTATCCGACATTGACCCTTCTATCTGGGTGACAACCGTTGCTATGCAAGATGATCTCCCAGCCGGGATAGAACTCCATGGTCCAGTACAGTTTGGCAATGTGGACGGTTACGAGGTGCGCGATACGTCGATTGTCGGGTTGCTACATAACAGTGGTTCGAAGCCGTTAAGCATAACGGACGTTCGCATCGTTGGGCCTCATGCATATCACTTTGCACTCGTGGATCATGCTGCATTGCCAGTGACGCTGCAGCCGCAGCAGTCCTTCGACGCAGTGCTGCGGTTCGTGCCATTTCAACGCGGCTCATACGGAGCGCACCTGCAGTGCATTGTCGACGGTCGCAACGTCATTGTTCCGCTACTCGGTTCTAGTGGCGAAGGCGGAGACGTCCACGTCGTTAACTTCGGTGATGTGTTGCCGGGTGAGGAGCGCGACACCCTGCTTGTCTTTCATCACATCTACGACATGGGGCTTCGAGTTGACTCTATAGAGGACGTCGAGGGAGCGTTTGAAGTCGTCGAAACATCGCCGGCTCTGCCAGCCGACCTACATGGTTGGGAGTATCTCAAGGTTCGCGTCCGCTTTCGACCTACGGGCACAGGCGCGCATGCATCGCCGTTGCGCGTGCACTGGCAGGTGCCGGAAACCAACGAGCCCATTTCTGCGGCTCGAAGGGTGTTGCGAGGATCGCAGCGAGATCAAGGAACGAGTGTCGAGATTGATGAGCCGTCGATAGTGGAAGTATTGCCCTTGCCTATGGCAGGCGACGTCACGCTACGTAGTCGTAATGGCTGGGACATCGTGCGGGTTGTGATGTACAACGCACAAGGTGTGCAGGTTATGGACATCATCGACAGTGGCAGTCCAACTGTTCGGTGGTCGGCAGGTGGGCTGCCATCTGGCATCTATCGCATTGTTGTTCTCTATCAAAACGGCCAATCTCGTTCGCTCAGCGTTCCTGTCGTTCGTTAGTATCCATCGTATGGTCCTGAAGGGGGCATCGAAATCAACTCGGAGCCCCTTATCAGGGTGGGAAAGTGGGCTTGCGGAACGGGTACAATCCAACAGTTTGGAACTTGTGTCTCAACCCCCTATATTTGCAGGCTCTAAAAGAAGCAACGTCGAAAACTGCCGATCATCATCGGCGAGAGTACTGGAGTCAATTCGTGCCAACCATCAGTCAACTTGTCCGCAAGGGCCGTACGGCCATCACGGTAAAGAGTAAGTCGCCGGCGCTTGAGGCATGTCCTCAGAAGCGTGGTGTATGTACGCGTGTGTATACAACAACGCCAAAGAAGCCGAACTCGGCATTGCGTAAGGTTGCCCGTGTGCGTCTAACCAACCAGATCGAGGTAACGGCCTACATCCCTGGCGAGGGTCACAACTTGCAGGAGCACTCGATTGTATTGATTCGTGGTGGCCGTGTGAAGGACTTGCCTGGTGTTCGCTACCACATCGTACGTGGTGCGGCCGACACGCAGGGTGTAAACAATCGTCGTCAGGGCCGTTCGAAGTACGGTGCCAAGCGTCCGAAGCCGGGTGCACCTGCGGCTGGTGGTAAGAAGTAAGAATCTGAATAAGAAAGAACAGCAATGCGTAAAAAGCGAGCCGAGAAGCGCCGGGTAACACCGGATCCACGATTCAACGACGTCATCGTGGCGAAGTTTGTGAATAACGTCATGGAGCGTGGTGCTAAGGCAACTGCACGTTCGATTGTGTATGGTGCAATGGATCAGATTGCTGCCAAGACGCAACAGGATCCGATTGACGTATTCCGCAAGGCCATTGAAAATGCTGCTCCTGCGGTGGAGATTCGTCCACGCCGTGTTGGTGGTGCAACGTATCAGGTCCCAATGGAGGTGCGTGAAGAGCGTCGTGTAGCATTGGCTATCCGCTGGATTAAGAAGTTTGCGAGTGAGCGCCGTGAGCGCACGATGGCGTCGAAGCTTGCCGCCGAGCTACTGGCAGCGGCTAATGGCGAAGGCGGTGCCATCAAGCGTCGCGATGAAATGCACCGTATGGCCGATGCCAACCGTGCATTTGCGCACTTCCGCTGGTAAGCGGAAGGGCGCTTGTTCTTTGACGTAGTACCCTTTTCTTTGTAACCCCCCTCCGAGACGCACCCTGCATCCTCATGCCTAGATCCGTAGCTATCGAGCACGTTCGAAACATCGGAATCATGGCGCATATCGATGCTGGGAAGACGACAACAACGGAGCGCATTTTGTTCTATACCGGTGTATTGCACCGGATGGGCGAGGTTCACGAGGGCACGGCCTTCATGGACTACATGGACCAAGAGAAAGAGCGTGGAATCACTATTACATCGGCGGCAACGACGTGTACGTGGCGAGACACGACGATTAACATCATCGACACTCCGGGCCACGTAGACTTTACAGCCGAAGTACAGCGATCGCTAAGGGTTCTCGACGGAGCAATTGCACTATACTGTGCCGTTGCAGGTGTAGAGCCCCAGAGTGAAACGGTGTGGCATCAGGCCAGCCAGTATCATGTTCCGCGAATTGCCTTCGTGAACAAGATGGATCGTGTTGGTGCCAACTTCGACAGAGTGTTGGCAATGATGCGAGACCGATTAGGTGCCCGGCCAGTGGCGCTCCAAGTGCCGTACGGAGCGGAAGACACCTTTCGAGGTGTAATCGACCTCGTGGACGAAGTCTGCTACTTGTACACAAGTGATGATGGCCTTTCGTTCGACGTCGTAGCGATTCCCGAAGACGCTGTCGAGTACGCAGCGAAGATGCGCATGGCACTTGTGGAAGCAGTAGCTGAGACCGACGACGCACTTCTTGAGCGATATCTCACGGGCGACTCGATTAGTCCCGAAGAGTTGCGCACTGGAATTCGTTCTGGCACCATTCATCTGAAGTTTACACCAGTCCTTTGTGGCTCGAGCTTCAAAAACAAAGGTGTTCAACAGTTGCTCGATGCCGTGGTGGCCTACCTACCATCGCCGCGCGATGTTGGACATGTGCACGGCTTTGACGTCAAGCAGCCTGATCGAGACATAACGCGGGCACCGGACGATGACCAGCCATTCGCAGCACTTGCATTCAAAATTTTGTCCGATCCATTTGTAGGGCGCTTGACGTTTCTTCGAGTGTATTCGGGAACGCTCAAGGCTGGCGAGCAGATAACGAACGTGACGAACGACAAGAAGGAGCGTGCCGGTAAGATTCTGCGGATGCACGCTAATCGTCGCGAGGAGATAGAGGCGGCATATGCTGGAGACATTGTTGCGATTCCAGCCATGCGGTTTACGCGTACGGGCGACACCCTGTGCGACGCCAAGGCCCCCATTCTACTTGAACCCATTCAATTTGCAGCCCCAGTAATTAATCAAAGTATCGAAGCGAAAACGCTTGCCGACCAGGACAAACTGGCGGAATCCTTACATCGGCTCTCCGAAGAAGATCCGACGTTTCGGTTCCATATCGATACGGAATCTGGGCAGACCATTATTTCAGGTGTTGGTGAACTCCACCTTGAAATCTTGGTCGACCGACTCAAGCGGGAATTCAACGTTCCCGTCAAGGTTGGTAAGCCGCAGGTAGCATATCGCGAGACCGTTTCGGCATCGGCTCAGCACCACGGCGAGTTTGTTCGAAGTGCTGGCGCAAAGAGCCAGTTTGCCAAGGTCGTCATCGAAGTGATGCCAGGCGAACGTGGATCTGGGTTGCAGGTTGACGTGAAGAATTACAGTGGGGCTTTGCCTTCGCAGTATCTCGCGTCGATCGAGCAGGGTGCTCGTGAAGCTTTGAATGTAGGACCGCTAGCAGGATACCCCATGATCGATGTCATGGCCGTCCTGAGGGAAGCGGAGTACAACGAGGAAGACGCAACGGAGATGGCTTATGCCATCGCCGCCTCGATAGCGACGAAGGACGCTGTGCGGCAGGCAAGCCCTGTCATCATGGAGCCTATTTTTCGCGTCGAGGTCGTAACGCCCGAGGAGTACGTTGGCGAGGTCATAGCTGACCTCAGCTCGCGGTACGGAAGGATCGAGGGTATCGCAACCCGAGACATCCTTCAGGTTGTGACGGCGGCAGTGCCGCTTTCGCAGCTATTCGGCTACGTGACGCAGTTGCGCTCTCTAACGCAGGGACGAGGTTCGTACACCATGGTCTTTAGCCATTACGAACCCGCCGTCGGCCGACGTTAGGGGCTGCTGTTCATGCCGGCGTGCCGTGCCGCTCTCCACAACTTTTTTGATGTGGCGAGGGGGTGACGGCGTTGTTGCGTTTTGTCATGTCAAGAACTTTCCGTAACTTTGAAATCTATCCCAAAACGGTCGTACGCTTTGTACCGTTCTGAATTGAAACCAAACAACAGTATCAATTAACACGATTCCTGAGGAGTCTCAACGATGGCAAAGGAAAAATTTTCGCGGAATAAACCGCACGTCAATGTGGGCACGATCGGTCACGTTGACCATGGCAAGACCACACTGACGGCAGCCATCACCATGTCGCTGGCCGTAAAGGGCTTTGCAGAAAAGCGTTCATTCGATTCGATCGACAACGCCCCTGAAGAAAAGGCACGTGGTATCACAATTGCAACCGCTCACGTTGAGTACGAGACGGAGAACCGTCACTACGCCCACGTTGACTGCCCAGGTCACGCTGACTACGTAAAGAACATGATTACTGGTGCCGCTCAGATGGACGGCGCCATCCTCGTAGTAGCCGCAACAGACGGCCCAATGCCACAAACGCGTGAGCACATCCTGCTTGCACGTCAGGTTGGTGTACCACGTATCGTGGTGTTCATGAACAAGATTGACATTGCCGACCCAGAGTTGGTCGACCTTGTTGAGCTAGAAGTTCGTGAACTTCTGTCGAAGTATGAATTCCCAGGTGACGACATTCCGATCGTCAAGGGTTCCGCATTGAAGGCGCTTGACGCCGCTTCGGATCCAAGTGCAACAGCAGACAATGCAGACTTGCAGTGCATCTACGAATTGATGAATGCTGTTGACTCGTACATTCCGACACCTGTTCGTGACGTAGATAAGCCATTCCTTATGCCTGTTGAAGACGTGTTCTCGATCACTGGTCGTGGAACAGTAGGTACAGGTCGTATCGAGCGTGGTATCGTGAAGGTTAACGAAGAAGTTGAAATCGTTGGCTTTGGTCTTCACAAGAAGTCCACCGTTACCGGTATCGAAATGTTCCGCAAGTTGCTCGACGAAGGCCAAGCAGGCGACAACGTTGGTTTGCTCCTTCGTGGTGTCGACAAGGAAGAACTTGAGCGTGGCATGGTTATCGCCAAGACTGGCTCGATTAAGCCGCACCACAAGTTCCGTGCTCAGGCATACGTGTTGAACAAAGACGAAGGTGGACGCCACACGCCGTTCTTCAATGGCTACCGTCCTCAGTTCTACTTCCGCACGACCGACGTAACGGGCGTCCTCAACCTACCTTCGGGCGTTGAGATGATCATGCCTGGTGACAACGTCGACAACCTTGAGGTTGAACTCATCACACCGGTTGCTATGGAAGAAGGCTTGCGTTTCGCTATTCGCGAAGGCGGTCGTACCGTAGGTGCAGGCGTAGTGACTGCAATCCTCGACTAAAACGTAATAAACGATGAATCACAGAGGGAAGGCTCGCCTTCCCTCTTTCTTTCTCCGAAACAGAGAACGCTAACTGGAGTATCGCCGAGTGGCAACGCAACGCATTCGTATCAAGCTTCGCTCATACGATCACAATCTGATCGACCGCTCAGCGGAGCGCATTGTTCGAACCGTCAAGCAAACGGGAGCCGTCGTTTCTGGCCCTATCCCTTTGCCAACGGAAAAGTCCGTCTACACCGTGCTGCGCTCGCCGCACGTCGACAAGAAGTCGCGAGAGCAGTTTGAAGCTCGCGTCCACAAGCGTTTAATCGACATATTCAGCAGTACGCAGAAGACGATCGACGCGCTGATGCGCCTCGAACTTCCTGCCGGTGTTGATGTCGAGGTAAAAGTCTAAACCAGGAAACAGGCCATGAGTGCAATTCTTGGACGGAAACTCGGAATGACGAGCATCTTTACCGAAGATGGGCAATTTGTGCCTGTCACGGTGATTGAAGCCGGTCCGTGTCCCGTCGTACAGGTAAAAACGAAGGAGAACGACGGTTACGAAGCCGTGCAGTTAGGCTACGAGGCTATTGCTGAGCGCAAGCTCAACCAGCCCAAGGCCGGCCATCTTGCAAAAGCTGGCGTTGCACCGGTGCGTCACCTCAAGGAGTTTCGTCATTTGGCGAACAAGGTCTTCTTGGGCGACATCGTAACGGTTGACAGTTTTGCTGCCGGCGATAAGCTGCGCGTAACGTCGACTAGTAAGGGCAAGGGCTTTCAGGGCGTTGTGCGCCGCCACCACTTCGGTGGTGTTGGCATGACGACGCACGGTCAAAGTGACCGCCCTCGCGCTCCCGGTTCGATCGGTTCGTCCTCCTATCCATCGCGCGTCTTTAAGGGTATGCGCATGGCAGGTCGGATGGGTGGTACGCGCGTTACCGTCCGCAATATCTCAGTAGTACGCGTGATTCCCGACCAGAACCTGTTGATGGTGCGTGGAAGTATTCCGGGCCCGATTAACGGACTGGTAGAAATCATCAAGTTGTAAGACACGACCATGACCGTAGATGTAGTCACGAAAGACGGCGCCAAGTCTGGCAGCGTAGAGCTGCCGGCGAGTGTCTTCGGCATTGAGCCGAATGAGCACGCCATGTACTTGGCAGTCCGTGCGTACTTGGCGCACCGCCGCCAGGGCACGCATAAAACGAAGACGCGCACGGAAGTGCGTGGCGGCGGTAAGAAGCCGTTCAAGCAAAAGGGAACAGGCGGAGCACGTCGTGGCTCAAGCCGTTCTCCACTGATGCCTGGTGGTGGAACAATTCACGGACCAGTGCCTCACTTGTATCGTGTCGATCTTCCTATCAAGGTTCGTCGACTTGCCCGTAAGTCTGCCCTTGCAATTCGTGCTCGCGAAAACAACGTCGTTGTTGTCGAGGACTTTGCACTCCAGCAAGCCAAGACGAAGGAATTTGCATCGGTACTGAAGAGTCTGCAACTAGACGGCTCGAAGGTTCTTGTTCTGCTGCCCAACGTCGACGAGTCGATTGTTCGCTCAGCAAAGAATATCCCTGGTGTAACGACCTTTCCGGCCGACAAGATTAGCGCGTACGACGTGTTGAATCACGGCAAGCTACTAATTTTCAAAAGTGCAATTGGAACCATCGAACGTTCGTTTGGTGATTCGGAAGGGGGCGCCGCATGATAACGGTCCTACGTAAACCGGTAATTACCGAAAAGGCCACAAAGGTTGGCAACCAGGGGCAATACGTCTTCGAAGTCGAGCCTTCGGCAAACAAGGTTCAAATCAAGGCGGCCATCAAGCAAATGTTCGATGTCGACGTTGCAAGCGTTCGTACTGTTCGCATTAAGGGCAAGGTAAAGCAGCGCTTTACACGCCGTGGCTTGATGGTTGGAAAAACCAATCTTCGTAAGAAGGCATACATCACGTTGAAGCCGGGACAGACGATTGACATCGTTTCTGGCGAAGGTGGAAACGAGGAGTAAGACCATGAGCATTAGAGTACTGAAGCCCATTACGCCGGGCACCCGTTTTTACTCCGTCAACACGTTCGACGAAATCACCACTGATCGTCCTGAAAAGAGTTTGACGGCGCCCCTTAAGAAGTCGGGCGGACGAAACAACACTGGTCGCATCACATCACGACATCGTGGTGGTGGGCATAAGCGTACGTATCGGATTATCGACTTCAAGCGCAACAAGCATGGTGTAGCAGCAACGGTTCGTACGATTGAGTATGATCCAAACCGCACATGCCGTATTGCCTTGGTTGAGTATGCCGATGGTGAGAAGCGTTACATCTTAGCGCCAGATAAGGTAAAGGTTGGCGACGTACTTATGAGTGGCGAGAACTGCGAGTTCCGCGACGGAAATGCGCTGCCCCTTCGCAAGATACCTGTTGGTATGTTTGTTCATAACATCGAAATGAAGCCCGGAAAGGGTGGCCAGATGGCACGTGCGGCGGGAACGTCGGCACAGCTTGTTGGCATCGACTCAGGCAAGGCACAATTGAAGCTCCCTTCGGGTGAAATTCGCAGTGTACCTGCAGACTGCATGGCGACGCTAGGGATTGTAAGCAATCCTCAGCATGAGAACCTTCAGTATGGCAAAGCTGGCCGTATGCGTTGGTTTGGTATTCGTCCGCAGACACGTGGTATGGCGATGAATCCGATCGACCACCCTAACGGTGGTGGTGAAGGCCGCTCGAAGTCGGGTGGTGGACGTCAGCATCTACGATCGCCGTGGGGTCAGCTGGCAAAGGGACTCAAGACACGGAACAAGAAAAAGGCCTCATCGGCCTCGATTATTCGCAAACGCAAGTAACAGCACGAGCTAGGAAACGAAGGACCACGCACAATGCCACGTTCTCTTAAAAAAGAGCCATTCGTCAGCTACAAGCTGTTGAAAAAGGTAGAAGCAATGAACGCCACGTCGAAGAAGACAGTCATCAAGACGTGGGCGCGGGCATCGACGATCATTCCCGATTTCGTTGGGCACACCTTTGCGGTTCACAACGGAAACAAGTTCATACCGGTTTACGTGACGGAAAATATGGTTGGCCACAAGCTCGGTGAATTTTCACCGACGCGGACGTACCGCGGGCATGCAGGCAACCGAAAAGATCTCAAATCAGGTAAGAAGTAACGGACGCCATGATGGAAGCACGCGCAATTAAACGATACACACGGTCCTCGCCGCGCAAGATGCGCCTCGTAGTGGATCTCATTCGTGGAAAATCGGCACAGCAGGCGTTGAACATCCTCAAGTTCAGCGACAAGGATGCAGCGAAAGCTGCAGAGCTGACGCTGAAGTCTGCAATCAGCAACTTGCAGGGCAAGGACGCTGGTGTAGATCCCGAGGCGATTTACGTCAAGGAATGCTTTGTAGACCAAGGACCAACGCTCAAGCGAATCTCGCCGGCTCCGATGGGCCGCGCCTACCGCATTCGTAAGCGTTCGCATCATCTCACGATCATCGTTTCGGTGAAATAATTTCAGCAGGAGCCAGCTTTGGGTCAGAAAACCAACCCGATAGGACTACGTCTCGGAATCATCCGCCAGTGGGAAGCCAACTGGTTTGACGAGAGGAACGTCGCAGAAAAACTTCAAGAAGACTTGATGGTACGTAATTACATCAAGAACCGACTGAAGAAGGCCGGCGTGTCGCGTGTAATCGTCGAACGTACTGCAAAGCAGTTGCGCATCACGATAAATACCTCGCGCCCTGGAGTGATTATTGGCCGTTCAGGTAAGGACATCACGCAGCTTGAAGAAGAACTTCGGAAGCTGACATCGAAAGATGTGAAGATTCTCATCAGCGAGATCAAGCGCCCAGAGCTTGATGCGCAGTTGGTAGCCGACAACATTGCAGCCCAGCTTGAGGGCCGGATTTCGTTCCGTCGTGCAATGAAGAATGCCGTCAGCGGAACCATGCGTGTTGGTGCAGAAGGCGTTCGTGTAATGTGTTCGGGACGTTTGGGCGGCGCAGACATGAGTCGCACAGAGCAGTATAAGGAAGGCCGTGTGCCACTCCATACGCTGCGTGCCGACATCGACTATGCGCAAGGCCGCGCAGAGACCATCTATGGGTCTATTGGCATTAAGGTATGGATCTGCCGTGGCGAAGTAATCGGCAAGCAACAACAAAAAGACTAAGCAACGACTAGCAAACGGGCACACCCACCATGCTTATCCCTAAAAGAGTAAAACACCGTAAGACCCAGCGTGGCCGCATTCGTGGCAAAGCTGAGCGCGGATCGCAAGTAGCATTTGGTTCGTTCGGTCTCAAGTCACTTGAGGCCGCATGGATTACGAATCGCCAAATCGAGTCGGCTCGTATCGCGATTAATCGTTACCTCCGTCGTGACGGCAAGGTTTGGATTCGGATTTTTCCGGACAAGCCAGTGACGAAGAAGCCAGCCGAAGTTCGAATGGGTTCTGGTAAGGGTAATCCAGAGTTCTGGGTAGCACCGATCCGTCCAGGTCGAATCTTGTTCGAGATCGACGGTGTAACGCGCGAACGTGCCGAAGAAGCCGTGCGCCTAGCATCACACAAACTGCCAGTGAAGTGCACGTTTGTACAACGCAGAGACCTGGAGGCATAACATGAAGTCGAGAAAAGCAGAGGATCTGCGCACGCTCTCAACAACAGAACTCGAGACGTTTGTGCGTGAAAGCGAAGAGAACGTTACGCGTCTGCGGTTCCAATTGATATTGGGACAGTTGCAAGACAGTTCAAGCATTAAGACAATGCGCAAGGATATTGCGAGAATGAAGACCATTCTCCACGCACGCGCCAACGAAGCGAAGTAAGGACGTAGATCATGGCAGACACAGCACAAACGAATGCAACAGGCGGAAAGAAGATCCGCACCGGAAAGGTTGTCAGCAACAAGGCAGACAAGACCATCGTGGTGTCGATTGAAAGCCAAATTGCACACCCGCTTTATCGCAAGTATTTCAAGCGCACGAAGAAGATTATGGCTCACGATGAGGCCAACCAGTGTCAAATAGGTGACACCGTCAAGGTCGTCGAATGCCGTCCGTTAAGTGCTCGCAAGCGCTGGACCTTGGTTGAAATCACTCAACGAGCCCAATAAGGAGAATCTGAGTCATGGTACAAGAAGAATCAAACCTCGTTGTAGCCGACAACTCCGGCGCCCGCCGCATTCGTTGTATTCGGGTTCTTGGCGGACACGGCAAGCGCTATGCTGGCGTTGGTGATGTTGTTGTTTGCTCAGTTAAGGCGGCGCTGCCTAGCGGAGCCGTAAAAAAGGGCGAAGTGTGCAAGGCAGTTATCGTTCGTACGAAGAAGGAAATCCGTCGTCGCGATGGATCATACATCCGCTTCGATGAGAATGCTGCTGTGATCATTAACAACAATGGCGACCCACGTGGTACGCGCATTTTTGGCCCAGTAGCTCGTGAGCTTCGCGAGCGCAACTACATGAAGATTATTTCGCTCGCACCAGAGGTGCTGTAACGATACGCAGAAAGAAGGACATCGACGATGAAACTGAAAATCAAAAAGGGCGACACGGTAATGGTAATTGCCGGCAACAGCAAGGGCACGGTAGGTCGAGTGCTTGTTGTTGATCCGAAAAGCCAGCGTGTATTGGTTGAGGGTGTTAACATGCGCACCAAGGCCATGCGTCCATCGCAGCAATTCCCGAACGGTGGTTTGATGAAGCGTGAAGCGTCGATTCACTACAGCAACGTACAGCTTGTGGATGGCAAGAACAAGCCAACGCGTGTTCGCACTGAAGTGAGCGAAAATGCCGACGGCAAGCGTGTAACAAAGCGCATAGCAAAAACCACGAACGAAGAAGTGTAAGGATTTCGATCCTGATAAGGACAGACTATCATGGCTAAAACAGTAGTTAAGAAGGTAGATTTTCGCCCAGACGGGCCACGGCTAGAAGAAGTAACCACCAGTGTTGCTCCTGCTCGCTTGGCTGCCTTTTATAAGGAGCACGTCGTGCCTGCCTTGCAGAAGCGATTCAACTACACTTCGCCGATGCAGGTACCACGCCTGGAGAAGATTACGCTCAACATTGGTGTTGGCGGTGCTACGCAGGACGCGAAGCTCGTCCAGAATGCAATCAACGAGCTTGAGTTGATCACAGGTCAGCGCCCTGCGGTAACGCGTGCAAAGAAGTCGATTGCGAACTTCAAGCTCCGCGAAGGAATGCCTATTGGTGTTCGCGTGACGCTTCGTCGTGCCCGCATGTATGAGTTCCTCGATCGCCTCATCAACATTGCAGCGCCTCGTGTTCGCGACTTCCGCGGATTCCCTGATCGCAGTTTTGATGGCCGTGGCAACTACACGCTTGGCATTAAAGAGCAGATTATTTTCCCCGAAATCGACGTTGACAAGGTGTCGCGAATCACTGGCATGGACGTATCGTTCGTGACATCAGCGAACACCGACGAAGAAGCGCAGGCACTCCTGCAAGAATTTGGATTCCCATTCCGTAAGCGAGACTGATCAATGGCAAAGAAAAGCATGATTGCGCGAAACGAAAAGCGCAAGCGTTTGGCAGAAAAGTATGCGCAGCGTCGCGAAGAACTCAAGGCTGCTGGTGACATGATTGGCTTGCAGAAGTTGCCACGCAACAGCTCGCCAACACGAGTTCGCAGTCGCTGTTTGGCAACAGGCCGGGGCCGCGGAGTCTATCGCAAGTTCGGTCTCTGTCGCAACATGTTCAGGTTGCTCTCCCTTGAAGGAAAGATCCCTGGCGTACGCAAGAGCAGCTGGTAAACCATAGCTGCCAAACGAATCACGAATCTCACGCAACGACTATGCCGGTAACTGACACCATAGCAGACTTCCTAACGCGGATCCGAAACGGATCTAGCGCGAAGCACAAGAGTATTGAAGTACCCTCCTCGAACCTCAAGATTGCCATTGCGCAAATCTTGAAGGATCAGGGTTTCATTGCTGACTTTTCAAAGGTTGACGACTCGAAGCAAGGTGTGCTTCACGTCAAGCTGCGCTACTACCTTGGCCAGCCTGTTATCCGCGAAGTCAAGCGGGTGAGCAAGCCCGGGCGACGTGTGTATGCGCCAGCCGACAAACTGCCACGTGTACATAACGGGCTGGGTGTTGCTATCGTCTCAACACCGCGCGGTGTGATGACAGACAAGCAAGCTCGTCGTGAAAACGTTGGCGGCGAAGTTCTCTGCACCATCTGGTAAGACCGAACAGGAGTATTCAAGCATGTCTCGAGTAGGTAAAAAAATCATCGCCGTCCCATCGAACGTCACCGTGACATTTAGCGGTGGTTCATGCACAGTTAAGGGTCCGAAGGGCTCGCTGTCATGTTCGATTGACGAATCCATTACGCCTGTGCAGAACGGCGCCGAATTGTCATTCCAACGTGCGAACGACGACAAGGACGTACGTGCTAAGCACGGTCTTACCCGTGCAATGGTAGCGTGGATGGTGGAAGGCGTCACCAATGGTTTCACCCGAGCTCTTCAGCTCGAAGGTGTTGGCTACAAGGCCGAATTGCGTGGCAAGCGTCTTCTCCTTAGCCTTGGCTATTCACACCCCATTCTCATTATCCCACCGGATGGTGTCGAGTTCACCGTAACGTCTCCAACGGCGTTTGCAGTAAGTGGCATCGACAAGCAACTCGTTGGTGAGATCGCATCGCGTGTTCGCAAGCTCCGTCCACCCGAGCCATACAAGGGCAAGGGCGTTCGATACGTGGGCGAATACATCCGCCGCAAGGCTGGCAAGTCAGCCGGCAAGTAATTCCGACAGGTACGACTATGAACCGCACAGCACTAAAACTACATCGTCAAGCGCGCCGCAAGAAGAGCGTCCGCAAACACATCGTTCCTTCGCCGGATCGGCTGCGCTTAAGCATCTTTCGCTCATCGTCGCACATCTATGCGCAAATCATCGACGACGTGAAGGGCGTAACCGTGGCTTCGGCATCTACAAACGATTCCGAAGTACGGGCAAAGGTTGCTGGTCTTTCCAAGACCGAATCCAGCAAGCTCGTGGGCACCGTTCTTGCACAACGTGCGCAAGCCGCGAACATTTCTCGCGTGGCCTTTGACCGGAACGGCTTCCTCTATCACGGTCGCGTTAAGGCGCTGGCCGATGGCGCTCGCGAAGGCGGGCTCGACTTCTAATCTGAACTCAACGGAGTATTTCCCAGTGGCAAAACAAAAAGTATCGGATCTGAACCTGAAGGACAAAATCGTCTACGTTGGCCGTACGGCTAAGGTAGTAAAGGGTGGACGTCGCTTCAATTTCTCGGCCATCGTTGTTGTTGGCGATGAAAACGGACACGTAGGATATGGTCTCGGCAAGGCCGGTGAAGTATCCGATGCCGTTACAAAGGCAACCGAGGCAGCTAAGAAGTCAGTTGTGAAGGTACGCGTGCAAAATGGTACCATTCCACACGAAGTCCTAGGTAAGTTCGGCGCCGCCAAGGTTCTGATTCGTCCAGCTACACCAGGTACAGGTGTTATCGCCGCTGGTGGCGTTCGTGCAATTCTTGAATTGGCTGGCGTACACGATGTTCTTACGAAGTCGCAGGGAAGCTCGAACCCCCACAATACTGTGAAGGCCGCCATGCAGGCGTTGATGCAACTCGAAGATGCTGCTTCGGTAGCCGCTCGACGTGGAATCAGCGTCGACAAGGTCCTCAAAGGTTAAGCACGCAACGAGCGAAGGGAAATCGATATCATGAAACTCAAAATCACGCAAGTCCGATCAGTAATCGGCTCGCTTCAAAATCAAAAAGACACAATCAAGGCACTAGGCCTTGGGCGGCCAAATTACGTCTCCGTAAAGCCAAAGAACGCCCAAATCCTAGGCATGGTGAACGTTGTTCGCCACCTTGTCACCGTCGAAGAAATCGCAGACTAACCGCATCACTCGCATGAAGCACGTTGGAAATCTCTCTTACGCCCCCGGTTCACGCCATAAGAAAAAGCGCGTTGGCCGCGGTGCAGGCTCTGGACATGGCGGTACATCGACGCGTGGACACAAGGGCCATCAATCACGCAGCAACTACAGCCAAAGCCCAAGCTTCGAAGGCGGTCAGATGCCGTTGGCTCGTCGCGTTCCTAAGTTCGGCTTCTCGAACCCCGATCGCGTCGTCTACTCCGTCGTCAATGTTTCGCGTCTTCAGGAACTTGCTTCCAATAAGCAACTTGAAGGGGGCATCGTTACGGCCGAGGTTCTGTACGCGTTGGGCGTAACACGCAAGCGCACGGCGCCTGTTAAGGTTCTTGGTAACGGCGATCTCTCCGTGGCCCTCAATGTGACGGCTGCCAAGGTGTCCGCCGCGGCCCGCCAGAAGATCGAGTCGGCAGGAGGAGCAGTTACGATCAATGAATAACTTCTTTACCATTTTGCGCAACATCTTCAAAATCGAAGAGTTGCGGCAACGAATCCTATTCACGCTCGGCGTATTGCTTGCTGTGCGTGTTGGTTCGTTCATCACCATTCCTGGTGTAGATGTGGATGCTCTTAAGGCATCGTTGGCCTCTGGTGGCGGTGCCACGGGCCTGTTGGGCATGTACGACATGTTCGTAGGTGGTGCGTTCTCGAACGCGGCCATCTTTGCACTTGGTATCATGCCGTACATTTCTGCAAGCATTATTCTTCAGATTGCAGGTGTCGTTCTTCCAGAACTTCAAAAGATTCAGCGTGAAGGTGAAGACGGTCGACGCAAGCTGAACCAATACACGCGCATTCTGACGGTGTTTATTGCCATGCTTCAGGCATGGGGTGTAACGGCCAAGATCGTTGCAACGACTGGTGTTAACGTATCGGTAGTTCCCGATCCAACAATGCTGTGGTACATCTCGGCTGTACTGATGATGACGGCAGGTACGATGACAATGATGTGGCTTGGCGAGCAGATAACTGACCGCGGTATCGGTAACGGTATATCGCTCATCATCATGATCGGTATCATCGCTCGATTCCCAACGGCCATCACGCAGCTGTACTCGCTATGGGCAACCGACGCTCGTCCGTGGGTTGTCGACGTCGTCCTCATGTCTGCAATCGTCGCTGTCATTGCTGGCGTTGTTCTCATAACGCAAGGCGTTCGCCAGATTCCGGTCGAATATGCCAAGCGTATGGAGGGAAGACGGGTTTATGGCGGACAACGCCAATACATTCCGCTTCGCGTTAACACTGCCGGTGTTATGCCAATCATTTTTGCACAGTCAATTCTCTTTATCCCAGCTACGATTGCGGGATTCTTCCCAGAAACAATGTGGCTTCAGACCGCAGCCAATAATTTTTCGCCGGGATCAGGCTGGTATGCACTGCTCTTTGGCCTGATGATTGTGTTCTTTACCTACTTCTATACAGCTATCGCCTTCAATCCGAAGGAAGTGGCTGACAACCTCAAGAAGAATAAGGGCTTCATCCCCGGCGTTCGTCCAGGTCAGGCAACAAGCGACTACATCGAAAACATCCTTACCCGCATTACGCTTCCAGGTGCCATCTTCCTTGCTGTCATTGCTATTCTTCCAACGTTCGCCATCTCGGTATTGCAGGTTCCGCCGTTTTTTGCCGACTTCTTCGGTGGAACGAGCATCCTGATTATCGTTGGTGTTGCGCTGGATACATTGGCACAGATTGATTCGCATCTCAAGATGCGTCACTATGACGGCTTTATGAAGACTGGCCGCATTCGCGGTCGTTCCGGAGCCAGCGTGTAATGACGATGGCCGACACCCATACTGCAACCATGGCTGAGCTTGACGTTGAAAAACTGAGCGCGGCATGCCGCTTGGTAGCCATGACCTTTGCAGAGGTTGAACGCCATATTCTGCCAGGGGTTACCACGGCAGAGCTTGATGCTATTGCAGAAGACTTCATTCGCAGTCATAACGGAATACCTGCTTTTAAGGGATACGTTGTTGATGGCAAGTCGTTCCCTGGTTCTTTGTGCATTTCGGTCGACGAAGAGGTAGTGCACGGCATCCCTGGGCGTCGCCAGTTGAAGGAAGGTCAAATCGTTACGATTGACTGCGGTGTGCAGTTGGACGGATACTTTGGTGACAGTGCTTGGACCTATGGTGTTGGCGAGATTAGCACGGAAAAACAGCGTCTAATGGACGTCACGCTAGAAAGTCTGTACAAAGGAATCGCAGCTGCCATTGAAGGTAACAAGGTCTATGACATTGCCAAAGCAGTGCAGACACATGTTGAGGCAAATGGCTTTTCGGTAGTGCGCGAACTCGTGGGTCATGGCATTGGTCGTCAGCTTCACGAGGAACCGCCAGTACCGAACTTCGTCCCTGGCCTACTTCATCGGTCGCGTTATCCGAATGCCAAACTGGTAACGGGCATGGCGTTGGCGATTGAGCCCATGGTGAACGCCGGAACCTTCCAGGTTCATACGGCAAGCGATGGTTGGACGATTTTTACGGCTGACGGAAAGCCAGCGGCACACTTTGAGCACACTGTGTTTATCGACGGCGCGACGCCGAGGATACTCACGGCACGCGATGGACAGGAGACAATGTATGTCGCGTAGTGATTTGATTCGTGTTGACGGCGTGATTACCGATACGCTGCCTAACACACAGTTTCGAGTAAAGCTGGAGAACGGGCACGAAATCCATTGCCATGTGTCGGGAAAGATGCGCATGAATTTCATTCGCATTTTCTTGGGCGATCGAGTAACTGTTGAGATGTCGCCTTACGATCTTACGAAAGGTCGCATCGTGTATCGCTACAAGTGAGTCGAAGCCCCTTACAGAAAACAGAAGATTAAAGAGATTAGTACAAAAGGAGAAGCAGCATGAAAGTGCAGCCATCGGTGAAGAAGCGTAACCCCGACGACAAGATTGTTCGTCGGAAGGGACGTGTGTACATCATTAACAAGAAGAACCCCCGCTACAAGCAGCGGCAAGGATAAACCGGAGACGTAACGTGGCTCGTATTGCAGGCATCGACCTACCCAAGAATAAGCGCGGCATTGTGGCGCTCACATATATCTACGGCATTGGACCTACGGTAAGTGAGAGCGTCCTTGGAAAAGCTGCGGTAGATCCAACCAAGCGCGTAAATGCGTGGACCGACGACGAGATTGCCCGCCTGCGGCAGGTGATTTCGGAGTTCAAGACCGAGGGCCAATTGCGCTCGGAGGTACAGCTCAACATCAAGCGATTGATGGACATTGGCTGTTACCGCGGTCTGCGTCACCGTCGTGGCTTGCCTGCCCGCGGGCAGCGCACACGTACGAATGCTCGTACGCGTAAGGGCAAGCGAAAGACGGTTGCCGGCAAGAAGAAGGCAGCTCGCAAGTAGTAGGCCTCCCACCGTAGTACACGATTGTGTGCTAAAGTGGTCAATATTTCAGAACATCAGACAACGACAGAATCGAGAAAACCATGGCAGCTGCAAAGAAGCGCGTCAAGCGGAAAATTGTCGCCGACGTACACGGAAAAGTGTTCGTACGTGCGACGTTCAACAACGTCATCGTGACCATTACCGATACATACGGCAACGCATTGTCGTGGTCGTCGGCTGGTAAGAACGGTTTCCGCGGATCGAAAAAGAACACACCCTATGCGTCGCAAGTGTCGGCCGACAAGGCTGCCCGCGAGGCATTCGAAATGGGTTTGCGTAAGGTAGACGTCGTCGTCAAGGGCCCTGGCTCTGGCCGCGAAGCTGCCATTCGCGCCCTTACCGCTGCTGGTCTCGAGGTACTATCGATCCTAGATCAGACGCCGTTGCCGCACAATGGCTGCCGTCCGCCGAAGAAGCGCCGCGTGTAAGACGTCTGCGCCGTCTTCAACAGATGGCGCTGCATCATGCTTGGCCGTAAGGCCTTGCCACAGGGTATCCACTACGCTATGAACATTATGAGCACCATGAACACCAGTATGCTTCTCCCCGAGAAGGTAAACATCGAGGAAGTTGGCAGTCCATACCACGCGCGAATCGTCATGAATCCGCTAGAGGAGGGCTATGGCGTAACGATTGGTAACGCCTTCCGCCGCGTGCTCCTTTCGTCGATTCACGGTCATGCCATTGTTGGCGTGAAGGTGTCGGACGTCCAGCACGAGTTTCAGACCATCCCCGGTGTCACCGAAGACATGTGCGAGATTATTCTGAACCTCAAGGAAGTTCGTCTGAGCGTGAACGACCCGAAGGGTGTAGCCCGCGTAAACTTCCGCAAGAAAGGTCCTGGCACATGGACAACGCGCGATATCGCCGAAGCGAATCCCGACGTGACTGTGCTGAATCCTAATCAGGTAATTGCGACGTTGGCCGACGATGCCGACTTCGACGTAGACCTGCGCATTGCAACAGGCAAGGGCTATGTTCCAGCAGAAGAACAGGTAACAACGGAATTTCCAGTTTCGATGCTGCCAATTGACTCTATTTTTACGCCTGTTAAGAATGTTATCTATACCGTCGAGCCATTCCGCGTAGGGCAAAAAACCGACTATGAGTCGCTTGTACTGGACGTAACCACAGACGGTTCGATTACAGCATGGGATGCTGTGCAACAGGCCGCCACAATTTTGAGCGACCACATCGCCTTGTTTATGGGTGCACAGCGCAGCCCCGTTGCTGCAGCCCCAGTTGCTGAGGCACCTGCAGATGACACATCGGGTGGCCGGACGAAGGAAGAGAATCGTGTTCGTCGCATCCTGATGCAATCCGTCGATGATCTTGAACTGTCGGTTCGTGCGCATAACTGCCTGAAGGCCGCCAGCATCAAGACGTTGGCCGACCTTGTAAGCCTGCAGGAAGCCGACCTGCTGAAGTTCCGCAACTTTGGTCGCAAGTCGCTTTCCGAGCTTGCCGAGGTTGTGTACACAAACGGATTGACGTTCGGAATGGACGTTGACTACTATTTGCGAGACGAGCCGAAGTCCGAGTGACCGGCAGTAGAAAACCATCGTAACAGAGAAGAATCATGAGACATAACGTAGCAGGGCGCAAGCTCAAGAGAACAGCAAGTCATAAGCGTGCGTTGATGAGCAATCTTGCAACGTCGTTGTTCGAGCACAAGCGCTTGATTACCACCGTAGCAAAGGCCAAGGAACTTCGTCCATTTGCCGAGCAGCTGATTACGCGTGCAAAGCACGCATTGGCAGCCGAGAAGGCCGGCGCAACCGTAAAGGGCGTCGACGTACACAGCCGCCGCATGGTAGGGCGTTTTATCCGCAACAAGGGCGTTCTGCAAGAATTGTTCGACACCATTGCACCTATTGTTGCCGAGCGCAACGGCGGATATACACGCATTGTAAAGCTTGGCGCTCGTCGCGGCGATAATGCACCCGAAGCCATCATCGAACTAGTAGACTGGTCGAATCCGGTTGACGGTCGTGTTTCGACGAACACGCGTGCAAAGGCACCTGCAAAGCCTAAGAAGGCAAAGCCAGTAGCAGCTCCAGCCGCTGCCGCCGCAGCACCAGTAGCAGCCGCAGCAGTTGTCGAAGAAGCCCCTGTTGTCGAAGAGGCGCCAGCCATCGACGAAACACCAGTCGTGGATGAAACACCTGCCGTGGATGATGCACCGGCTACTGACGAGGCGTCGTCGACCGATGAAGAGCCCAAGAACGACGCATAATCACTGACAATCACTATTGGTAGCACGCCGAATCGCTCCGATTCGGCGTTTCCATTTTATGGCCTTTGTAACGCTCTCGGCAGAATTCCTTCTTGGTGCTGCGCAACCTGCGCAGTTCCCCCCAACGGATGCGCCCGAAGTAGCCATGGTTGGCCGGTCGAACGTTGGTAAATCGTCGCTCATTAACGCCATTCTTCGCACTGGCAAGGTTGCGCGCGTAAGCCAAACGCCTGGTAAAACCCAAGAAATCAACTTCTTTCGTACCGAACTCGGCGTCGTACTGGCCGACCTTCCCGGATATGGCTATGCAGCTGTATCGAAGGTGCGTCGCACCGAGTTTGCCAGCCTCATCGACGCCTACCTTAACCAGCGTGAACAGCTACAGTGCGTGTTTGTGCTTGTAGACGCACGGCACGACCCCATGCCGCACGATATGGCCATGCTTGAGCGGCTTGAGTTTATGGGACGTCGCTACGCCGTAGTGCTGACAAAATGCGACAAGTTAAAACCGGCCGATGTTGAGGCACGCGTGGAACAGCTACGTGGCCTTTTAGCGTTTTGCCACCATGTTGTAGACGTCGTTCCAACCTCGGCCACAGCCGGCGATGGGCGCAACGCTCTCATCGGCATCATCAAACGTGTTACTCAGTCATCACAGGAAACCCAATCATGACACCGACGCCCCTTATTGGAATCGTCATGGGCAGTGATTCCGATCTGCCCGTAATGGCAGATGCAGCCGCAATGTGCGAGGAGTTCGGCATCCCTTACGAGATAAAGGTTGTAAGTGCGCACAGAACGCCGCACGACATGATTGAGTACGGCACCAATGCCCATGAACGGGGCCTAAGGGTGATCATTGCTGGTGCTGGTGGTGCAGCCCACCTGCCGGGAATGTTGGCCTCGTGCTCGCCATTGCCCGTTATTGGTGTACCTATTCCTACACGTCAGCTTCGTGGTCTGGACTCCCTTCTAAGCATCGTACAAATGCCCGCCGGTGTGCCCGTAGCCACCGTGGCCGTGGGTGGAGGTCGTAACGCCGGTATCCTGGCCGCTGAGATCCTTGCTACTGCCGACCCACTACTCCTTCAGCGCATTATTGACTTTAAGGGGCGCTTGGCAAACGAGTCTCGAGCAAAGAACGACCGGCTGCAAAGCCCGGTGCAAACAGAGGAGTAATGCCGCATCCTAGTTAATCGAACACCTAGGTGTACGCAATACAAGGTTCGTTGACCTGTTTACGAGCCCTCGCTCATTCCATCGATTTGCCGTACATTTGCAGCCCAATGAACACTGCCAGACCACATCGCCCATCCGTCCGACGACTTCCGCTGCGGGAAGTCCGGTTTGTTGGCGTGGCTGTTCTCCCGCGCTGCTAACCGCCCCCGCAGCGAAGCCCACTCGACGCAGCGCAATGCTGCCGTGCAAGGCGTCTCCTACCGCGTAACGTCTTGGTCGACCGCGACTTCTTTCGCTTTCCACCTTTTTCGTCAGCAACCACCACCATGGATGTAGTGATCGGCGTAGCCGATGCACGGCATGAAGTCTATGCCGAAACCATCGTAGAAGCCATCTTTCAAGCCGCTCAACAACGCGGCACTGGTATCGCCAAGCGAACACCAGAGTACATCATCACCAAGATGCGCGAAGGCAAGGCCATCATTGCGCTTACACCCACAGGCGACTTCGCCGGCTTCTGCTACGTGGAAACGTGGGAGCACGGCCGTTACGTTGCCAACTCCGGCCTTATCGTTGTACCCGAATTCCGCAAACACAACCTAGCCCGCGCTATTAAACGCGCCGCCTTCGAGCTAAGCCGACAACGCTATCCCGATGCCAAGATCTTTGGCATCACCACAAGCGCTGCCGTCATGAAAATCAACTCGGAGCTGGGCTACAAGCCCACACACTTCACCGACCTTACCAAGGACGAAGACTTCTGGAATGGCTGCAAAAGCTGTCCAAACTTCGATATCCTTACCCGCACTAACCGTACGATGTGCCTGTGTACTGGCATGATGTACGATCCGTCTGCCGACACTGCCGCTACGGCATCGTCCCTCGTGCAGATTTCCCTTCCATCATCCGACTCAACATCATGAACCGCGTGTTACTTGCCTTTTCAGGGGGCCTCGATACAACCTACTGTGCGCGCTACCTAGCGGTAGATCTCGGCATGGAGGTTCACACCGTCGTGGTCGACACCGGCGGATTCTCTGCCGAGGAACTTGCCCGCATTGCCGAGCGCGCAGCGCAGTGCGGCGTGGCCAGCCATGCCACGATTGATGCAACCCAGGAACTGTATTCCGATGTGCTTCGCTGGTGCATTGCTGGCAACGTACTCAAGAACAACACCTATCCGCTTTCTGTGAGCGCCGAACGCGTTGTGCAAGCCCGCCGCATCGCCCAGCATGCTCTCGAAATCAACGCTACGCATCTTGCCCATGGCAGTACGGGTGCAGGTAACGACCAAATTCGGTTCGATGTGGTGTTCCGCATTATGTGTCCGCACATTCCCGTGATTACGCCCATCCGCGACCAACGCCTTAGCCGCGATCAAGAGATTGCCTACCTGGTGCAACATGGCGTGGAAGGGGAGTGGACGAAGGCGGCATACTCTATCAATCAAGGATTGTGGGGAACGACCATTGGTGGACGCGAAACGCTTACGGCAACACAAGGGTTGCCCGATTCGGCATGGCCATCGGAATCGACACCTGCCGATACCGACGTCATCAAGCTCGAGATTGGTTTTACAAGCGGCGAGCCGACGTCGCTCAATGGTATTGATATGGACCCTGTCGAACTCCTGCGCTCGCTTAACACCATTGGCGCATCCTACCGGCTGGGACGCGACATGCACGTAGGAGACACTATTCTTGGCATTAAGGGTCGTGTCGCCTTTGAGGCGCCTGCCGCTTTGCTTACGATTCAAGCGCACCATGCGCTGGAAAAACATGTGCTCACGAAGTGGCAACTGCAGCTTAAAGATCAGTTGTCGCTATGGTATGGCCAACTGCTTCACGAAGGCCAGTTCCTCGAGCCAGCCATGCGAAGCATCGAGGCATTCCTTGCCAACACGCAGTGCGACGTTACTGGCACGGTTACGCTGCAACTGCGGCCGCATAGCGCCAGCGTTCTTGGTGTAGCAGCGCCCCTTGACATGATGCGAAGTTCGGTGGCAACGTATGGCGAGGAAAATAACGGCTGGACTGGGCAGGATGCGCGGGGCTTTGCACTGCTGTCGGCCATGTCGACGGCCATTCACCGGTCGGTGCGCTCATGAAGGCCGCCATTGTTGGAGCTGCCGGCTATACTGGCGGCGAGCTGATACGCATTCTCTCAACGCATCCACATGTTGATGATGTTGCTGCTGTTAGTTCATCTTCCGCAGGGAAATCGTGGGCCGAGGTGTTCTCCTCGTTAACAGGTCGTACCGACGGTGTGTTTGTGGATGCCTTGCCGGACGACGTTGACGTTGTGTTTCTGTGCGTCGCCCACGGCAAAGCCTCAGAGTGGCTTGCGAATAACCCCCAGCCGTCTGACCGGTTGATCATCGATCTAAGCGCCGACCACCGACTTGATAGCGCGTGGACGTATGGCCTACCCGAGGCCAACCGCGCGCAGATTGCCCAGGCGCGTCGCATTGCCAACCCCGGCTGCTTTGCAACGGCTATCGAGCTGGCCTTGCTGCCACTAGCCAATGCGGGCTTGTTAACCACCGCCCATGTTACGGCGCTTACTGGCTCTACCGGTGCAGGGCAACAGCCAACCGACACCACGCACTTTAGCTGGCGTAACAACAATGCCAGTGTTTATAAAGCTTTTGATCATCAACACCTGGCCGAAATCCACGCTACGCTGGGTACGGGTAAGGTTGTGTTTATTCCCATGCGTGCTCCGTGGGCGCGAGGCATCATTGCCACGTGTGTTGTCGATCTCCCAGAAAATGCCCCAGACGTTGCCCAGCTTTTTGCAGCGGCCTATACCAACGAGCCGGCCACGCACGTTGTTTCTGACCTTCCAGACGTGGGGCGCGTCGTGCTGTCGCCCTTCTGCTACATCGGCTTCCAACAAAACGGTAGTCAGCTCTTAGTTGTCTCTGTCATCGACAATCTGCTGAAAGGGGCATCGGCGCAAGCAGTGCAGAACATGAATGTTGCCTTGGGCTGGGCCGAAATGGCGGGGCTCCTGCCATGAGTCTGTTGCCCGTTTATTCACTCATGGACGTCGAGTTGGTGCGTGGCGCTGGCAGCGTTGTCACCGATGCCAACGGCATCGACTACATCGACCTCTATGGCGGCCATGCCGTTATTACCATTGGCCATTGCCATCCCCACTACGTTGCTGCCGTACAGCAGCAGGTAGCACAGCTGGGCTTCTATTCCAACTCGGTTCACATTGGCGTGCAGGAACAGCTGGCAGTAGAACTGGCCAATGCAAGCGGCTATCCCGACTACCGTTGGTTTATGGTAAACTCTGGTGCCGAGGCCAACGAAAATGCTCTTAAACTCGCTTCGTTTGCAACGGGACGCAGTGCCGTTGTTGCCATGCGTGGCGCCTTTCACGGGCGCACAAGTTTGGCCGTGGCTGCTACCGACAATCCCAAGATTCAAGCGCCTGTTAATCGCTGTCACGACGTGACCTTCCTGCCGCTCGACGATGCCACAGCCGTTGCCGAACGTCTTGCCCAGGGCGACGTTGCCGCCGTTATCATCGAGGGCATACAAGGCGTCGGCGGCGTCTACGAGGCCTCGGCCCACACCCTTCGTACAATCGAGAGGGCCTGTACCGATACCGGTACCATGCTAGTTCTCGACGAAGTGCAAAGCGGCATGGGACGCACCGGTACCTTCTTTGCGCACCAGGTGGCTGGCATCCAGCCCCACATCATAACCATGGCTAAGGGTCTTGGCAATGGCTTTCCTGTTGGGGGCATCTTGGTGCATCCCGATGTTGCCGTTTGGGACGGTATGCTGGGCACAACCTTTGGCGGCAACCACCTTGCCTGTGCTGCGGCACTGGCTACGCTGCACGTTGTGCAACGCGACAACCTTGTGGCCGAAGCAGCACGCAAGGGCGCCTACCTTATCAACGCCGTGCGTGGCATTGCTGGCGTTACCGCTGTGCGCGGGCGCGGCCTCATGATTGGCATCGATACCGTTGTGCCTTCCAGCGTAGTGCGCGCACATCTTGTGCGCCACCACCGCATGCTTACCGGCAATGCCTCTACGCCCAACACTGTACGTGTACTGCCGGCGCTTACCATCGACGATGGCCTGCTACAACAATTCGTCGAAGCACTCACACACACACTTGCGGAGCTTGCGTCATGAAACGATTCACCCGTATAGCCGACGTTGCCAATCTCGACGCCTTGCTGTCCGAAGCCATGGACTATGCCGCCAATCCGTGGCGCAGCGCCGACCTTGGTCGGCGTCGCACCCTAGGGCTTGTCTTCCTCAATCCGTCGTTGCGCACGCGTATGAGTACGCAAAAGGCCGCACAGCTTTTGGGCATGGACACCATTGTGCTCAATGCCGGTGCCGATGCGTGGACCATCGAAACCCGCGACGGCGTGGTGATGGACGGTGCCGCAGGCGAGCACATGCGCGAAGCCGCTGGCGTTATGGGGCGGTACTGCGACATCCTAGGTCTGCGCACCTTTCCAGGCCTTGTGGATCGCGACTACGACTACGCCGAGACCGTCCTCGAGCAGTTTGTCACTTATAGCGGCGTGCCTGTTATCTCCCTCGAAAGCGCCACGCGCCACCCGCTGCAAAGCTTTGCCGACCTCATCACCATCATGCAGCACCGCCCCGTGGTGCGCCCAAAGGTTGTGCTCACCTGGGCTGCTCATCCTAAGGCCCTACCGCAGGCCGTGCCCAACTCATTTGTCGAATGGATGAAGGGGGCACCGGTCGACCTTGTGGTAACGCACCCAGAAGGGTACGAGCTTGCCGACGAGTTTGTGAGTGGTGTACACGTAACGCACAACCAAGACGAGGCGCTTGACGGAGCGCACTTTGTCTATGCCAAAAACTGGAGCAGCTATGCGGACTACGGCCGCATCACCAACAGCGATCCGTCGTGGCAAATCACCGAAGCAAAGATGGCGCTAACGAACAACGGCAAGTTCATGCATTGTCTGCCAGTGCGGCGCAACGTCATCGTCAGCGACGCCGTGCTCGACTCTCCGCGATCCATCGTGTTGGACGAGGCGGCAAATCGCGTGGTGAGTGCGCAGACGGTACTTGCAGAAATGCTAAAGGCGCTCGCGTGATTGACGTCATAAAAATCGGCGGCGCCGTCATCGACGACGCAGCGGCGTTATCTGCCGTGCTTGACCACTGCCAAGTCTTGCAGCGCCCCTTAATCGTTGTGCACGGTGGGGGGCGGCGTGCTACGACGTTGGCCGAGCAGTTGGGCCTGCCGCAAACCATGGTGGACGGCAGGCGAGTTACCGATGCGGCAACGTTAGAAGTTGTTGTTATGACCTTTGCTGGGTGGATTAACACCTGGCTAACGGCGCAGTTGCAGGCGCGGGGGGTGAATGCCATTGGGCTATCGGGTGCCGATGGAAACGTTGTGCGCGCTACCAAGCGCGAGATTCAGGACATCGATTACGGCTTTGTGGGCGACGTTGCAGCGGTTCATGCAGGGGTGTTGCATGGACTACTGGATGGGGGACTAACACCAGTGATAGCGCCCATAACGCATGACGGCGGGGGGCAGTTGTTAAACACCAATGCCGATATCATGGCTTCGAATATTGCGGCATCGCTGGGTGAGCAGGTTGCGTTAACGTACGTGTTCGACCATGCCGGAGTGCTGCGTGATGTGGCGGACGAAACCTCTGTGATACCAGAGCTCCGCGCGGGCGACGTAGCAGCGCTTGTCGATTCGGGCATCGTCACGGCCGGCATGCGTCCCAAGCTCGACATGGCATTTGCGGCTGTGCGTGCTGGCGTTAGCAGCGTGCGCATCACCAACGCCTACAACTTGGGTGGGGGAACGGTGTGTAGGTAGGGGAGGGGCAAACCACGCCAAAAACACGCGAAACAGGCCATTGTTAAAGTAAACCGCCGAAAGCTTTAATAGCGATCTGACTTATTAAAGCTTGTTTGAATAAGCAGTACACTATTAAAGGTCTTGCCGATTTGCTTTAATAGCGTAGCTTTGCAGGGTATGAACCGTGCGAACACTGGACGTTACGAAACAACCTCGGTAGCGGGTGAAACCGTTCAGGCCTTTGTGCCCGCCGCGTTACCTCCAAACCCGCCGCTTGATGTGTCGGGCGAGCTGGGCCGGAAACACGAGCGCGCGCTCTTAGCATGCGGTAGATTGGACGGAATTGCTGCCGTGCTACCCGATCCACATCTGTTCTTGTACTCGTATGTTCGACGCGAGGCCGTGCTGTCGTCGCAAATCGAGGGCACACAGTCGTCGCTCTCCGACCTCTTGCTGTTTGAACTCGATGAGGCCCCCGGTGCCCCTTTCAACGACGTTATCGAGGTATCAAACTACGTTGTTGCCATGAACCATGGGCTGGAGAGGTTGCAAGGCGGGTTCCCGCTCTCAACCAGGCTCATACGCGAGGTGCATGAAAAGCTGATGGCAAATGGACGTGGTTCTGAGTGGCAGCCGGGAGAATACCGAACGAGCCAAAACTGGATTGGAGGCACAAGACCGGGTAACGCACACTTTGTACCTCCACCGGCCCACCGAGTTGTGGACTGCATGTCTGCACTAGAATCGTTCCTGCACGAACAGGATATTCCTGTTCTGTTAAAAGCTGCGCTGGCACACGTTCAGTTTGAGACTATCCATCCGTTCTTGGATGGCAACGGGCGAACGGGTCGCTTACTGATATCACTCATCCTCCACAACGAGGGCGTACTGCGTGTTCCGCTGCTGTACTTAAGTCTGTACCTAAAGGAGCACCGGACAGAGTACTACCGTCTGCTTGACCATGTGCGCAGCACGGGCGACTGGGAGCAATGGCTAGACTTTTTTCTCGACGGTGTGTACGACACCGCAACAGGCGCAGTCGATACGGCAAACAGACTGATGGAGCTCTTTGCCAGCGACGAAAGGACCCTACGCAGCAGTGGTGTTACGCTTAGTAACGTGTACCGAGTGCATACACACATGCGAGCACGGCCATTTGTAACCATCAACCGTATCGCAACAGAACTCAACGTTAGCTATCCAACAGCCGCAAAGGCATTGGAGGTGTTAGGGGGCACCGGAATCGTTCGCGAGATAACAGGCAAGCAGCGCAATAGGATATATGTGTATCACGAGCTGCTAAGTATCTTGAATGAGGGGGCTGGTGGTGTTGCTTAACACATTACGCCCGCTGTTATGCTCCGAGAATGACTCTCATCACATCCAGTTATCGAATCTGATAAATGTCGAGTCTGTCATCCACTGTGTCGATAACAAAGAGCAACTCTGTTTGTAACGAATATGCGAGGAACAAATCCTTGCGCGGTTCGGTGTTCGAACCAATGAGAGTTGCGTCACAAGTCTGACCGAGCTTAACGAAACCGACTTCGTTTCCAGTGTCGTATACAACACCATGCTTCATACGGGGAACAAAGCCGTACGTGCGGTATTTCTTCGAATTACTCTCATTGTAACCTTTCCACGGTATAGTCCTTAGGCATCCGCTTCTTGCCTCAATGACACCTAGAGCATCCCTTCCCAACACGAAGATCTTGTCTTCATACGGATAGATGCCTTCTGAACCTCTGTTATCATCACCGACGTCAACCCCGTCAATTCCTGTTGCCTCGAGTTGATCGCTCGTTAGTTTCCATAATGGCGTGGGCCATGACGAAGGAACTTCTGTCAAAACACTATAGGCCTCGAGCTGGCCATCGGTTAGTCTCATTGTAACAGGTACATGAGCACTGTCCAAGAACTGGCCGAACGTATTACACTTGTAACAGTATGCCATAAGCTCCCTCTTGGCACCTGTTGACGAGAATGTGACCCGCCAATATGAGGTGCTCTTGTTGTCATCCTTATATGAGAACGACACGTAATCCCTACCAACGTCATCATATCTAATACTATTCTTGCCAGTTAGTGGAAACTCGGTTGATACAAGACTTCCATCCAACTTAAGGAGTGATACATTGCGCGACCCTAAGATCAGCGAACCACTCTCTACTGGAATAGGCCAGAAGGAGAGGGCGACATTCAACCGGCTGTAATCACGCGCGAATGGAATCGGCATAAACGATGCAACGCTTCCTGTGCTTGCTGCAATTCGCATGATGCCCTCTGCATCGAACTCGGTTTCTGACTCGGCTCCATCCCACATCCTTCGAAGGTCGCCAACCGTTTGGAATACGAGAACTGAGTCGTACTGTCCAAGGTAGCGGACCATAGCATCGGCGTATCGGTCTTGATGCACGAACTTCTGGTTCAATAACGATATAAACTCCCAGTCGTGGTATGGGCGCGTGGAATCAAGCGCTTGCTGCGAGTAAAATGTCTGCTTCCCAACAGAATCGAGTACAACAGGGGAGTAGACTTGTGGTTTGGGCTTGTCATGCTGCTTCTTCTCGAAGCCTAGTGAAAACACCTTCTGGTAGGCAAGTCCAGGACGCCCCTTTCTGCCAAACTTCACAAGGCGTTTTTCCCAAATAATCCTCCCTGATGATCCTTCGATTCGAACAAGAGTCTGCACGAATTCGATATCAAACATAGCAACAATGATCGAGCCATCCGGAAGGGGCCAAACATCCGTTGGGGTAGATCTCTTGGCTTCGCGATATGAGCTCGTCCACAACAGCTTGGCCTCGCCTACACTGTAAGCACCGAGGATGTTCTCGGCGCTTGTAACCAAAACAAGATCATCCTTCAATACGATGAGATCATACGTGTCCACTTCATCAAGATCGCACTTTAATATTCCAGTTCTTACTCCAGTGGCCCCGTTATAGCACACAACGTTCGATTCCGTGATGATCGCCACCTGGTCCTTGTGCCGGATTAGATTCTTATACCGACATCGATCGATCGGTTCATCAGCAACGCTGTGCTTCGCCAGAATCCGCGCCTGATCGGCATCAAACACGATTGCCGTATCCATTTCTCCATAGATCAGCACGGCTGGGCCACAGTGTTCAATGTGTATCATATCTAGGACTTCATCACTTCGATACAACTCGCGCCGATGTACTAGGTCGACGAGTTGATATCCTGTCGTAAATGGAATGAGAAGGACATTCCCAAACCTACGCGGCCGGATTTGATACGAATTCTCGGTCTGTTTGCTCGCCTGATGTAGGAGTTTGTCAAGTCCCTCAACAAGGAATGGGACAAATGCCAGCACAGTGCCCCGATTGGCATCAACCCATTCGAGTCCCGATTCCGTTGGAACGACCACTTCATGGTTGCTAGTCCATATAATGCAATGCCCCTTCAGCTCTGATTCGTTCGTGTACTCGCGGCCCCAGATTTTCGTAGCGTTCGCCGTCGAAAGACACTCGATGCGTTTGTCGAACTGAATAATCGCGTGTAGCCCGTCGTTTGATATGCTGCAATTCACAAGACCATCTTCGCGTGAATAGGTTTGCGAGAATACATTGCCTGGAGTGCGCTGAGCAGAAGACAACACGGGGCAAAGAACAAGAAGGCCAGTCACTGCAATGAGGATTTGACAACGACGAATCATGTGGGTAGATTAGGACGGAATATGGAAGGTTGCTGCACAGTATTCGCACAAGTATAGTAGTATAGCGTCGTTCGTCAGCCAATGCGTGCTGAGTTGGGCGCGGTGTCATATTCGCCTGTAGAAACGTCTGCCAGTCGTAATCATCAGTCGCCGACCCTTCCACTACGCGTCGTCGAGCCGTCGTGTTGTTTGTGCTGAACCACTCACGCTGTTGTTCTTGATGACTTGCCTCGCTTTGTTGTATGGTACGTACTTACCGTCGGTCTAGAACATCCCACGACGCCTACTAACAGGGCTCATGCTCCGCTCACCCCGCCCTCCCCATTAAGGGGCACAGGTGTTCGCCAAGGCGTAATTTCGTCCGACTGAACATCCGCTGGCGAAATTCATCGTGACCCCATCCCTTTCCGACGCTATAGACATCCTAACACGCCTTGTTGAAACGCCTTCGTTTAGCAAGGAGGAGGCGGCAACTGCCAGTCTGCTGGCCGACGTTCTAGAGCGTGAAGGTTGCGTTGTAGAGCGCATCGGCAACAATGTGATCGCTCGCCACCGCTGCAATAATGCCGATGCCCCTTGGATGGTGCTTAATTCCCACCACGATACGGTGCGGCCTGGTGGGGGGTGGCATACCGACCCACATGCGGCCGTGAACGATGGAACACGTATTACCGGACTTGGCGTAAACGATGCCGGCGGCGCGCTGGTAACGATGCTTATGACGTTCCTGGCTCTGCGATCCAGCACGTCATGGAACCATCATGTGATGTTCGTAGGCTCGTGCGAAGAGGAGATTAGCGGTACAGGTGGTATCGACCGGCTGGTGCGCGAAGGTGTGTTCGACGGCGTTGCCGTGGCCTGTGTGGGCGAACCCACAGGCATGAAGATGGCCATAGCCGAGCGGGGACTGCTAGTGCTGGACTGCACGGCACACGGCCGTACTGGACACGCCGCGCGTAATGAAGGAGTGAATGCCATTGACATTGCGGTGGACGACATTGCATGGTTTCGTAGCAAGCCCTTTGCGCGTACGAGCGAAGTATTGGGTGGCGTGCAGATGACGGTGACGCAGATTCAGGCAGGGCAGCAACACAACGTTGTTCCCGATGAATGCCGCTTTGTGGTGGACGTGCGCGTGCCCGATGTGTATACGCATGAAGAGGTGCTGACAACCGTACGAGCGCAGGTAGCAAGCACGGTCGAGCCGCGGTCGATGCGCCTTAGGTCGTCGGCCATCAACGCCAACCACCCCCTGGTGCAAGCAGGCAGACGCTTGGGAATGGAATCGTACGGGTCGCCAACCATGAGCGACATGGCCCTGATGCCTCCCATAGCGAAGCTCAAGATTGGTCCGGGCGACAGCGCCCGATCGCACACGCCCAACGAGTGGTTGGGATTGGACGAGCTGCAGAACGGTCTTGAACAGATGTCTAGACTGACGAGGGAATTTTTGGGAACCACACAATGAAACTCTGGGACAAAGGCGGAGAAATCGATCGCATCATGGAAGACTTTACCGTGGGGCGCGACCGCCAAATGGATGTTCGCCTGGCACGGTGGGACGTGGTAGGCAGCATTGCCCATGCGACGATGCTGGGACAGGTGGGCTTGCTGGCTGCCGACGATGCCGCAACGCTTGTGCACGCGCTGAGCGAACTGCTTGAAGAGATCGACGCCAACGGCTTTGCCATCGACGACGGCGTAGAAGACGTGCATTCGCAGGTAGAGAAGATTCTGGTGGAACGCTGTGGCGATGTGGGTAAACGCATACATGTTGGGCGCTCGCGTAACGACCAGGTAGCGCTGGATATGAAGCTGTTCCTGCGTCACGAAATGCGCACGCTACGCCGCACCGCAATTGAGTTCGCAACGCTGTTGCTCGAATGCGCCGAGCAGTACCGGCACGTTGCCCTGCCCGGCTTTACGCACTTTCAGGTGGCCATGCCCAGCAGCTTTGGGCTGTGGTTTGGTGGCTATGCCGAAGCGTGTATCGAAGACGTAGCCGTTCTCGACATGGCCATCAATGGCGCGAATGCAAACCCGCTAGGGTCGGCCGCTGGCTATGGCAGCAATCTTCCGCTTGACCGCGACCTTGTAACGCGTGCGTTGAACTTTGACCGCCTGCATGTTACTAGCACCTTTGCGCAGATGTCGCGCGGACGCACCGAGCGCCTGTGCGCCATGGCTCTTGCGCAGGTAGCCAGTACGCTTGCGCGCTTTGCGGCCGACGTTGTATTGTACTGCTCGGAGTCGTACGGCTTTGTGACGCTCCCCGACGCCTTCGTAACCGGCAGCAGCATTATGCCGCACAAACGCAATCCCGACGTGTTTGAAGTGCTTCGCGCACGCTGCAACAGAATGCAGGCATTGCCCCTTGACATTGGCAGCGTGCTAGGGAATCTGCCCAGTGGATATCACCGCGATATACAGTTTACCAAGGACAGAATCATCGAAGGAATCGACGAGATGCACCTGTGCCTACATGTGGCCAAGCACGTTGTGCCGCACATTACCCCAGTGCAAGGGTTGATGGATGATGGCGCGTACGATCTTGCATACACCGTAGACGCAGTAAACGCCCTCGTAGCTGGCGGTATGCCGTTTCGTGATGCGTACAAGTGCATTGCCGACGACGTTGCTCGTGGGTCCTTTGTACGTCCGGACGGCGCGTCGATCTCTGACCATGCCCACATTGGCAGTGTGGCGAATCCGGGCCTCGACGTATTGCGGCAACGCCTATCCGCTCTTTCCGCGCCACATGATATCTGACACTACGATGGCCGTGGCAGCGCCTAGTGCAGCTCCTGCCAGTACGTCGCTCACATAGTGCACATTGTACAGCACACGGCCAACGGCAATTGATAGGCCTACCGTCCAAAAAAACCACCGATATTTTGGTGCTACCATCGAACCCGCAACGGCCAAGGCAAGGCCCGTGGTGGCATGGCCACTCGGAAAACTATTGTGCAAAAAATCAAGCTGAAAACTCAACGGCGCAAAGCCGTATTGGCCTTGATCAAACAGCAGTGGCGGCCGTGCGCGGTTAACGCTGACTTTAATACCATTCGCTAATAGTCCACTTATTGCTATTGATAAAAACAGCGTGCCGTGTGAACGAAGTACCCGTCGACGATGCTGTGTAAACCAAGCAGCAAGAATGATAACGGCGTTGGAAAGTAATAGCCAATGCGACTTGCCAAGTTCATCAAGAAACGCCCCTACGCCACGTAGCGCCGGCGTCGTGTTCGTGTGAATATATTCGGCAACGGGAATGTCTACATAGCCATAGCAAAACCAACACAACGCGGTCGCCGTGGCGACAATGGTAAGCCACTTCATTGCAGCACAAGAACAGGCGTTGTGTACGTGCCCATTGCCCCTACTACCACCAGTACATACAGTCCAGCCGTTGCCGGTCGATACTGAATCGTTGTGTTCTCGATTGTGCTCGCTACATGCACCGTGCGGCCAGTAGCATCGACGATGCGAACCACATCGCCGGCTTCGGCTTGTACTTCCAATATCTGCCACACCGCGCGGTGTAGCGTGCGTTGGGCTGCCATTATTCTTTCATCGACACTCGATAAAGGGGCTTCGGTAACAACGTCGATGACGCCATTGGTTTGCCGCACGGCTATGCCCGGTGCCCCTTGCACAAGAGCGTGGAACTCGGGGTTGTAGGTGGCGGGGGGGCGTCGGCGTACCACGGTGGAGCTGTCGAAGTTTAGCGTGGTTGTGTTGAAGAGTGCGGCTCGCGAATACTCTACACGAGATGGGCCGGTATAATACAACGGCCTGCCGTTAAGCACGCCGCCACGGCGAATCGTGCCACGCACAACACCGATGGGAATTCGCTGCGCTTCGCCGTTTACGACGCTGCACCAGAGCGAGTCGGCTTCGAGTCCAAACGTGCCACCATTAAGAAGGCCATCGGCACAGTCTGGCGTGGTTTGGGTATAGGTGCGGCCACCATCGTTGCTCCATGCGAAGATCTCTTCGCGGCCCATCAAGGCGAAGGTGTCGGCACTTCCCCAGGGCTCCGCTATCAGATCAAGCAGGGGAATAGAATAGGAGTCGGCTGCAGAACCAGTAGCGAGCTCATAGCGGCGTGCCTGAGATGCGTCTTGAACAACGACGGCATCGGTGGTGATGTGAACAGGGCGCCCCTCGGCCGGGAAGGTATGTCGAAGAGTCCAAACATGCTTGTTGCTCACATGCCATACGTACATCGTGTCGCGCAGGACGGTGGCTAGCAGTGCATCCGGGCCATCGGCACGGTAGGCCCAGTCGGACCTGGTGCCAAGCGTTGTAGCAACAGTGTCGGGTACGACGTGTGACAGCCACGTGCGGCCGCTGTTGGCTGACGTTAGTCGGAACGAAAAGGGCTCACCGCTAGGCTGATCTGTTGAACGAAGCCCGTCTACAATAGCCGAAAGCGTGTCGGAAGAATGTATGGCAACCCTGCCGTACGGAGACGTGGCAAGACGCTGCAGGCGGCGGGGCTGGTATGCGCTCGACACCATGCCGAAGCGTGGGTCGGCGCTAAAGAGTCCGCCACCAAGACTCGGTATCGTGATAGCACCATCGTGATCGGCGTAGAGTGCTAAACGGTCAAACACGTACGAGTCTGGTATGGTATGTCCGCGTGGCAGGGTGGTAAAACGGAATTCCGACTCGCGAAGGAGACTTTGAATATGGCCTCTCATTTGCACAAACTGACCGTAGGGGCGTCCGGCTTGATCGACAACCACAATTGGGGGCACGAGGACGAACCACGTGGTTAAGTCTGTAAACACAACACGTCGCGACCCATCGACGAGGTCGAGGATATGAGCTTCGTTGGTAATTCTGTTGGGAAACAACATCACAGACTGCGAGTCGATAACGCTGGCGTTAGCCGACACGTCCTCGCCTATTGCCAACGTATCGAAGGCCACGCCGGTGGCGGTAGCGCGCGCGCGCACCACCATGGCGGGATGTTCGTTGGCGGCGCGGTAAAGCAGGACCGCAGACGTGTCGGAAATGGTATAGGCAAAGCAGTCGAACTGGGCAGAACTTGGCTGGGCAATCGTTATAGGTGTGTTCGTGCGGACATCGAAGGCGGTGGCATGTTTGCCATGTATTGCAAGACTAAACGTACCGCAGGATGCGGCTGCAAACAGTGCCGACCGAACGTCGAGAATGTTGTTCACTAGGCGTTCGTGGAACAGCACGTGTAAATCTTGGTTGACGATAGCCACCGACCCATCGGCACTTACCAGTAGCATGTTATTGCCATGGCGGGTGGCCGCGCGCACGTCGAGCGTGTCGGGCAGGGCATCGCGCATGAGCGCCCACCCGCCGCTGCCAGTGCGCTTGCGTACAGCGCCATAGCTGCCAAAGCACCACGTGGTGGAGTCGTGAGTGATGACGGCGTGCAAGTCGAACATTTCTGCCGACGCCACAGGACTGCAGTGATGTACCTGAGCGTTGGCCGTAAGGCAACACAGCAGGAGCAGGGCCACGAGGGTTTGCTTTGTCATGATCCAAATATCGGCACTATGTGGTTGGGAGCGGCAACGAATCCGGTTGTTGCCCATAGTTTTGCCGCATGTATACCTTTACAGGATTGCCGCCAGGCCAACCGGTGCCCCCTACTCACCGCGAAGACGTGATGAAGGCGGTAGAGGGCATATTGCTTGGCGAAGACGACATGATAGCAGCCATGGCCAATGCTGCGGCGGTGGTGTATCACGGAATGCCACGGTTAAACTGGGCGGGCTGGTATGTGTTGCGTGGGCACGAGCTGGTGCTGGGTCCGTTTCAGGGACTGCCGGCCTGCGTGCGCATACCGCTGGGCAAGGGCGTATGTGGCACGGCGGCGGCAGAGCGACGCACCGTGGTGGTGGACGATGTGGAGGCATTTCCGGGCCACATTGCCTGCGACGCCGCTTCGCGCAGCGAGGTTGTGATTCCGGTGTATGCGCAGAGTGGGCAGCTTATCGGCGTCTTCGACATCGACAGCCCAGATCTCGCACGGTTTACGTCCGATGACGTCTTGGCGCTAGAACAGGTAGCCGCAGCCGTTGGGCGTTGTATGCGATAGCGTATTGGCTGCGTCACATTTGTCCTTTGTCGTCGCACAAGGACGCAATGCCAACCACCCGTACGCTACTCAGGTTCGTCGTCGTCTTAGGCGTTGTAAGCCATGCCGCGGCCCAAGCACAAATTCTTATTAACGAGGTGCACCCAGTGCCTGCCGGCGGCGAGCCCGAATGGGTCGAGCTCGAAAACACCTCGGCAGCACGTGTAGATCTGTCGTCATGGATCATCTGCGACAATCGCACCTGTGTGCGCCTTCCGTCTGTGCAGCTCGACGCCGGTCAGCGGGCCGTGCTAGTACGCGACACGGCCTCGCTGCGTGAAAGCCGCACAATTGGCCGTGGAGTCGTGCTTGTGGAGTTGCCTCTGCCAACGCTGAACAACACTACCGATCAGGTTATCCTACGCCGGCAAGACTCATCGGTAGTGGATTCTTCGTTCTATCGCGTTCTTGTCAAGGGGCGGTCGTTAGAACGTACCGGCGAAACGTGGCACGTATGTGTTGCGCGCGATAGTGCCACATGTGGCACGCTAAACAGCACGGTGCGGCTGCAGCACGACTTGCGGTGTGCCACCGTTCGCGCTGGCGGCGGTTTGCCGAGTATCGACGTTGTGATAGAACAGTGGGGGATGCGGCGCTCGGCGCCGCGTACACTCGTGGTTGACGTCGAAGGCCATCGCCATCGTCTTTCGGTGCCCCCTATCGACGTGGGCGGCGAGTGGGTGGGAGTGCTTTCGGTTGACCAATTGCATACAACAACGGGGAGCGTGGCCGTGCGGGCGTGGCTCGAGAAGGGCGACGACAGGTCTGAGAACGACACTGTTGACGCCGTGATGGTATTGCCGCCGTCGTTTGCTACGCTGGTGATTACCGAGGTGATGTTTGATCCCGGCGACAAGCTTGGCGACTACGTGGAGGTATACAATGCTGGAGCAGACACCGTACGTTTAGAGGGATGGATGCTTGCAGACCAATTGGTTGATGGCCACCGAGACACGGCAGTGATTCTGGGGCCGTTGCTGCTGCTGCCGGGAGAATATGGTGTGGTGTCGGTAGATACAAACGTGCGACGTATGATGGACGCAGCCGACAGGCAACGTCTAGCATTTGTGCGCCGCAGTTTTAACATCGATGCATCGGGTGATGACGTGTTGCTGTTAACGCCGTCGGGATTTTTGGCCGACATTGTGCGAGTAGATGCGTTGTGGCACCAGCGTAGTTTGCCGACGCGCAAAGGCATAGCGCTAGAGCGCCTTGCGGCCGACGTGCCGGGCATGGAAAGAGCGTCGTGGGCAAGTAGCGGGTCGCTGAATGGGGGCACGCCAGGCCGCGCCAACAGCGTCGATCTTGGCGAGGCAGAATATCGTGGTCAGGTGCGATGTGTGCCATCGCCGTTTAGCACCGTGGTGGGCCACCGCCTGCATCCATGTCGGCTCGAATTTGAGCATCCATTTCGGCATGGCCTAGTGTCGCTTGCGGTGTACAGTCCTGAGGGACACGTTGTACGCCGAGTGTTAAGCGCCGTACTTGCGGGGCGTCAGGGTAGTGCTATTTGGGATGGCAGGAACGACGATAATGTAACCGTTGCTGCGGGGCCGTACTTCGTGCGCATCGAGGTGGTTGATGCGTCCAGCAGCAGTACGTTTACGGCATCGGCCGTGGTGGTGGTAGGGGAATAATGCGCTTCGCGGGACGCTTTGCGGGACGCTTTGCGGGACGCTTTGCGGGACGCTTCGCGGGACACTTGCACGGGACGTTTGCACGGGACGTTTGCACGGGAGGCACCGCAAACAAAAAAAGCCGCAACATCGGTAGGTCGAAAAACCTAATAATGTTGCGGCTATCATGAAGCGGACCCGTAGGGATTCGAACCCCAAACCTTCTGATCCGTAGTCAGATGCTCTATCCAGTTGAGCTACGGGTCCGTTCGATTGTCTGTGCGTGAAACGCGCTAGGCGCCGAGCTTACTTTTGCTCGAGCTTGCGCACGTGAGCGGCCAACGACGACTTGCGGTTGGCAGCAGCATTCTTATGAATGATGCCACGTGCCGTAACGCGGTCTAGGATGCTGTATGCCTTGTGCAGGAGCTCGCGCGCTGTGCCGGCATCCGTTGCTAGACGAACTGCCTTGACTGCTTCCCGCATCAACTTGCGATTGCCGCGGTTGTACAGCTTGCGCGTACGCGTCTGCCGAATGCGCTTGAGGGCTGACTTATGATGTGCCATGTACCGTTGACTCGTGTTGTCTGTTTTGTAAGGACCGCAAATATACCACCTGATTCGAAACCAACAAGGGGGCGCCGAAAAAACTTCGTGGCCCGTACCTTTGCCGATATGTCGCTGATAGATGATCTCGAACGGCTATCTACCGAAGCCGTAAACCCACGGTCCGCGTCGATCGATACCATGAGTACGATCGAGATGTTGCGCCTTATCAATGCCGAAGACCAGTCGGTACCCCTTGCCGTGGCTGCTGTGCTCGACGATGTGGCCGCCGTCGTTGATGCGGTGACCGAAGGAATGCAACGAGGCGGACGCCTGCTGTACGTGGGGGCTGGAACGTCCGGCCGCCTTGGCGTGGTAGACGCGTCGGAGTGCCCGCCTACCTACGGAACCCATCCCGATTTGGTCCAAGCCATCATAGCCGGTGGCCCTCAGGCCGTGTTCCGCTCGCAAGAAGGCGCCGAAGACGATTCCGCCGAGGGGGCTGCCGCGATTGCCGAGCGCAACGTGGGCGAACATGACGTCGTGGTGGGGATTGCTGCAAGCGGCCGCACGCCGTTTGTACTTGGAGCTCTACTCGAAGCCGCGCAGCGCCTAGCGTTTACCGCCATTGTGTCGACCAATCCTAAGGCCGACGTTTGCGAACGTGTACCATTTGTGGACGCAGCCGTGTGCCCAGTTGTCGGTCCTGAAGTCGTTGCCGGGTCTACACGCATGAAGTCCGGCACGGCACAAAAACTGGTACTGAACATGATTACGACTGCTGCCATGGTGCGCCTAGGTAAGACGTATGGCAACATCATGGTCGACCTTCAACTTACCAATGCCAAGCTCGTAGCTCGTGCCACACGTATCGTCGAGGTGCTTGGTCAGGTAGATCGTCCAACGGCCATGACGCTCTTAAAAGACTCAGGCGGTAGTGTTAAAACTGCCCTGGTGATGGCCCATCTGCACTGTCCACGAACCGAGGCCGAAGAACGTCTTGCCGCTGCTTCGGGCCGCGTGCGTGTGGCACTTCACGTGTAGTCGTGTCTGTTCCGCGGCATCTCATGCATCTTAACAACAACAGCTCTTTCGCAATGACATTCGACAACATCTTAGACGGCAGAGCGGCTGCTGGGCGATCCTTTGGCGCCTTTCTGCAACGTGCCGAGCAGCGAGCCGCAACGTCGACAGCCGACGACCCTTATCATGACTACCGACGCTTGAATGTGCAACGCATGCAACGGGTGCTGAAGACCTTTCAGCCATCACATGATACGCTAGAGACCATGCAGCGCATCACTGCGCCACAGCTATGGATCGTGATTACCGAGGACTGGTGCGGAGATAGCTCGCAGTCGTTACCTGCCATTGCCGCAATCGCAGCGGCTTCGCCCAATGTGACGCTTTCTATTATCGACAGGGACGATAACCTCGACATCATGGATCGCTATCTCACTAATGGGTCGCGAGGCATTCCGAAGATTGTTGTGTTCGACCAAGCTGGTCGTGAATGTTGGACGTGGGGACCCCGACCCGAGGCTGCTCAGCTGCTCTTTGCTGAACAGCGTGCGGCCGGAGTAGAGAAGGAGAGTATCTACGCTGCGGTTCACGCTTGGTATGCCAAGGACGGTGGCCGGGCCGTAGAAGCGGAGATTGTGGGACGAGTGAACGAGTCGATTTTGGTGTGCAGCTAATGGAATACGTTCTTGCCCTTGTTGACTTCATCGTTCACATCGACGTTCATTTGGCGGCCATCACCTCGCAGTACGGCGTGTGGACGTATGCCATTCTTTTTCTGATTGTCTTTGCCGAGACCGGACTCGTTGTAACGCCGTTCTTGCCTGGCGACTCGCTGCTCTTTGCAGCGGGGGCCATCTGTGCCATTGGAACGCTTGATGTAGGCCTGCTTGTTCTCCTGCTTATCGTTGCAGCCATCATTGGTGACTCTCTCAACTACACCATCGGGCGGCGTTTTGGCGACGTGATTGTTCGCAGCAGGTTGGGTCGGTTCATACGGCCCGAATACATCCAGCGTACGCAGGCCTTCTACGAGCGTCATGGCGGCAAGACCATCATCCTTGCTCGGTTCATGCCCATTGTAAGAACGTTCGCCCCCTTTGTAGCTGGAGTTGGCAACATGCACTATCCACGCTTTCTCCTGTACAATGTGGTAGGGGGCATCGTGTGGGTTGCCGGCTTTGGCTTGTTGGGATATTGGTTTGGCAACATGCCGGCAATCAAGAAGAACTTTAGCTTGGTGATACTTGCAATCATCATTCTGAGTGTGATGCCTGGTGTGATAGAGTATGTACGACACAAGATGCGGCAGCGAAAGAGCGCAGCATAGCCACAACGTGGCACGAATTGGCTAACTTACAGGTTGGTCATGCTTGGATGGCGAAATTGGTAGACGCACGGGACTTAAAATCCCGTGTCCTTCGGGACGTGCGGGTTCAAGCCCCGCTCCAAGCACATACGAAGAATCTGAACAGCTCGAGGTAGATCATGAGGCATATCGGAGTACTTGCCGTCAGTATCGCGATGCCCCTTATCATAGCTGGAATGGGGCAGGCCATGGGGCAGCAGCGCAAGGGCGGATCTGAAGGGGGAAAGGCTGCACAGCAGCGCACCATGGCGCCCGGAATGACGCTACCCGGCCGCGATCCCAATACGCTCTTTCAGCGGGTAAACCCCGCCTACAGTAATGTGTGGTTTGGCGATCGTGCCAAGATGAAAGACATCAACGACTCGACGTCGGCCAAGTACATGGTGATTGGTGGCGGGGTAGCCGTTGGAGACATCGATGGCGATGGACGTCCAGACCTTATCCTTGGAAACTACTATCAGGGCCTGCGAGTGTACAAGAACCTTGGGGCTTGGAAGTTTAAGGATATCACCGCATCGGCCATTGGGAATGTTGATTGTACCTTGCCTTCGGGGCTTACACTGGCTGACGTCGATGGTGACGGTGACCTTGACTTGCTTGTGTGTAGGATGGAGCAGCCGATACGAATGTTCATCAACGATGGCAAGGGTCGGTTTGCGAATCGTGCCAAGGAGCGCGGCCTAGAAGTAAAGGGCCAAATCGTGTGTGGGACGTTTTTTGATGCCGACTCGGATGGTGACCTAGACTTGTACCTTGCGTACTACGGGCATAATCGTGATACGTACATCGAACAGCAACGGCTACCGCAGGAGCAACGTGCTGTTGACCGTGGAAGGACGCACGACGGAGCAACACCGAGGTACACGAATGATCCTGGGATGACCATTGACTCGCCAGAGGCGATGGAGATTTACAATCTGATGCATCCAGGTGCCGCTTCAAGAGACGGTTCATCGTATAACGAACTGCGGCACTATGGTGTGCCCGATCGTTTCTTTGCCAACGATGGAAAGGGGACATTCCGAGACTACACCTACGAATCGTGGATTCTTGATAGGGGCATGACGCTAAGCTGCACTGCGGCTGATGTAAACAATGACGGTCATACCGACATGTATATCAGCAATGACTTTGGTGCACGAGACATCCTGTACATCAACAACGGTGACGCGTCATTTGCAAACAAGACGAAGAACGCCATCGGGCATATGTCGGTGTTTAGTATGGGAACCGACGTCGCTGACTTTAACAACGATCTTTGGCCAGACATTGTGTCAGTGGACATGTATCCCATGGACCACTTTCGGCGCATCAGTCGCAGTGGAGCATCGGGTGACTTCTCGTCGTACAATCCGTCGTTTGACTCTAACCAGGTGATGCGCAATGCCTTGCAGCTGAATCGCGGCAACGGGACCTTCTCGGAGATTGGTTTTGGTGCAGGTGTTGCGGCCACTGACTGGTCGTGGGGAGCCTTGTTCTTTGATGCCGACCTAGATGGTTGGAAGGACCTGTTTATCGTCAATGGCTACCTACAGGATTTGTCCGATCAGGATTACGTGTACAACGTTCAGGGCGATGCGGACAACAAGTTGAAGAAAATGCCTCCGTTGCGAGAGCCCGATTTTGGCTTTCACAATAAGCGCGACCTAACCTTTGGTGATAGTTCGATGACGTGGGGCGTTAATGACAAGTCGGTGTCACTAGGATCGGCCTATGCTGATTTGGATGGCGATGGCGATTGGGATTACATCGTGTGCAACTTCGACACTACGGTGCATATCTATCGCAACATGGCGGTAGAGCAGCGTCGAGGTAACTGGCTGCAGTTTGTGCTGGATAACGAAACATGGGGCAACACCAAGGGGCTTGGCAGCAAGGTCGTGCTCAAGTATAAGGGCCAGCAACAGGTGCAAGAACTTGCTGTTTCGCGTGGGTTTATGTCGAGTGTTGAACCGCTCATCTCGTTTGGCGTTGGCGATGCCACAACAATCGACACCGTTATCGTACAGTGGCATGCGGGTGGTGAAACGCATCTGTATGATGTTGCTGTGAACAAGCGGCATGTTGTTAAGCGCAGTACTGCTAAGCCCATTCGAACGAACATCACGCCAACGGATGTGCCGCAGTTGCTCTCTCGTGTGGAGACGTCTGGCACACCTCTCGAGAAGAAGCACGAAGAGAATATTTACGACGACTTCAAACGCGAGCGGCTTTTGCCTTGGCGAGTGTCGTGGGAGGGGCCGGGCGTTGCACTTGGCGACGTTGATGGCAACGGGTTCGACGATGTGTACGTAGGTGGGGCTGCTGGCAAACCTGGACGCCTTCTTTTGCAGACGTCGGCTGGAGTCGTAGAAGAGCGTACACCGACTGTACTTGCTGCTGACTCCGTGTATGAAGATGTGGGCGTATTGTTCTTCGATGCCAATAATGATGGGCATCTGGATCTGTATGTTGCCAGCGGAAGTTTAGAAGCGGAGACGGGAGAGCCAGAGACACAAGATCGTTTATACCTTGGCGATGGAGCTGGGGGATTTGCAAAGGCCCCTGAAGGAGCTTTGCCAGACATGCGCGTTAACTCGTCGGTTGTGACTGCTGCCGATTTTGATGGTGACGGCGACCTTGATCTCTTCGTCGGTGGACGAATCATCCCGGGTGCGTATCCGTTGAGTCCTGCAAGTTGTATTCTTCGGAACGAGGCAGGGAGATTCGTCGACATTACAGAGGAGGTTGCTCCTGGCCTTCGATACAGCGGACTCATTAAGACTGCCCTTTGGACGGACGTTGACAACGACGGCGACCTCGACCTCATCGTTGGGGGCGATTGGATGTCGCTACGGCTGTTCACCAATAATGGCGGGCGATACACCGAGACGACCAAGCAGGCGGGCCTAGCTGACGCACATGGATTCTGGAATGTCATTGTACCAGCCGATGTAGATAACGACGGCGATATGGACTACGTCGCAGGTAACCTCGGTTGGAACACGCGGTTCGGCCGACCATCGACCGAGAATCCTATCCGGATACATGCTTCCGACTTTGACGATAATGGCAGTACCGACCCCATCATCACGTACTTCCAGCGTGATAAGGAGTGGGTTATGCGAGACCGATCGACGATACTCAGTCAGATGCCGTCACTGCAGCGTCGGTTCAACTCGTTCGAACAATTCGCACGCACACCATTTGAAAACATGTTTGAAGCAGAGCCGGAGGCCCTTGATACCGTCCACACGCGCAAGGCAACTGAGTTGGCGAGCATGGTGCTCGTCAACGACGGGACAGGTCGGTTTACGATGAACATCCTGCCTGCTGAGGTACAAATGGCGCCGCTGTACGGTGCATACGTGGTCGACGTCGACGGCGACGGCAATCTCGACGTCATTACATCGGGTAACCTTATGGGGGCCGACCGCGAGATCATAAAGTACGACGCTGGGCGAGGCCTGGTTATGATGGGTGACGGTAAGGGTGGCTTTGCCGCCGTTGAGCAGCTGCGCGCCGGTTTCAACGTGCCTGGAGACGGTCGAACGATCGTTCCTTTAGGCGGAACTTCTACAGATCGCGACCTTGTTCTTTCTGTCGTCAACCAAGAGCGGCCCTCGTTGTGGACTGGTCTGCCGGCCGGCAAGGCGGTGGTTCCGCCCAAGGGTGTAACAAATGGTCTCCTTGACATCTCTGGCGGTCGTACACGGAAGATCGAGTTTCCATACGGAGGCGGATATCTCTCGCAAACACCGCAGTATGTACGTGTTGACGGAACGACAGTTCTGGGTGTACGCTTCGGCGGTGAAAGTCCATCTATTAACCGTAGATAACTTTTTGCTTGACAGTTTGGAAACCTTTTGGTAAGTTTCGTGATGCCAAGCCCTCACGAGGTGAGGATTTGGTATTGAAGCGTTGCAGTCTTGTGCTCTTCGAGACATACGAAGAACACGGGTTGTAACGAGAGATTGACAACTATTGACTGGCTTGTTTAACAACATTCTCACGGAGTGTCTTATGGTGCAGCGGTACCTCTCGACGCGACTTGGCAGGGTAACAGGAGCGTTCCTCTTGTCTCTGTTCATGTTCGCATCTAACGACGCCTTCGCCCAATACTGTATCCCGACGCAAGCGCCGGGGTGGGGGGCGTATGGTGGCATCGCACGTGTTACGTGCAACGATTTGGACTATGTGTCCCCATTCTGTAACGCGAACTGTTACACGAACACGGGTGCTGTCGTAAACATGCTTCGGCAGGTTCCTACGACAATCACGGTGTTGGCTCAGAATGGTCAAACCCTTTCGTTCCAGGTTGCTGTTTGGATTGATCTCAATCAAGACGGAACCTTCGCTGCAACAGAGCAGGTAACGACGGGCTGGATATACGCCAACTTCATTTATGATGGAGCTGGCTTCGTCTTCACGTATACACCATTCGTGGGTACGTTCAACCTGCCATGTGCTGCCTTGCTAGGCCAGACACGTATGCGCGTTCGGATGCATTATCCTTACGTTGGGTTTGGCATGGGACCATGTGACCCCATGGTTGGCGGTTCGCTCGACTTTGAAGCAGTTATCGGTGGCGATATCGTTCAGTCGTTCCCTGATGACATTTCAGACGCACTGGGTCTACTTACTCGTGGAAACGTTTACGATGGAACTGCGGGCAACCCTCGTCCGAGTGTTACGCTACGCGTTGGTTCGGCTAACCAGCAGCTTCAAACGACGTATCGAATCACTGGTCCCCTCCCAGAGACCAATCCTGTCTACGTAGGACACCAAGTTGGAAATCCGAATAACACAACGTTCACAGTGAGTGGTCCATCTGTTGGTCCATTCCCACGCACGTTCCAATTTGACGTTCCAGCTGCTTCTGGGACTCTTGCTGGAGTTAACGGTGCTCTGAATACGACCAACGCTATTGGAGGCGAGTATCAGGTTCGCGTTACCGTGAACAGTTCGGCTGGCTGCTTTAGCGATTGGACCAAGACATTCTCGATTGCTGTTGACCGCGACATGTCGACACGTCTTATTCGTTCGCCTCGCACAAACGAGCCACCGTCGCGATTCAAGTATCCAAACACTGTTGCGATTCCAGTAGAAGCTCAGTTCCAAAACGTTGGCTTGCAGGCAGTTGATGAGTTTAACGCCATTGCTACGATTACTAGCCCTTCAGGCGTAGTTGCCTACCGTGATACTGTCAATGTAGAGCAGTTGGTAGCACCTCGCGCCCGTACAACGGTAACGTTCCGCAACTATACAGCTGTTGGACTTGGACACGAAGTTGGTTTGCACAGTTTGTCGGTTTGTGCAGACTTGATTACTCCTTTCCCTGATCAGAACAACTACAACGACTGTTTGCCACGTCCTGGTCAGTCAAACTATCTGTTTGAAGTAGGTTATAACGAAGAAGCAGGTGTTGAGTCCATTAATGTTCCCAACACCACGAACTCGTTCCTGTACGCTAACCGTCCAATCCGCCCTGAAGCAACCTTCAATAACGGTGGTATCATGGACCTTTCGAACGTACCCGTTCGTTTGATTATTCGCCGCAACGGTACGGTTGTTTATAACCGCACTGGCATTATCCCAGATATTGGTGCTGGCCAGTTTAACAAGGCGATCTTTGTCTTTGACGCGTTTACTCCAACCGAAGGCGGCGACTATGAGTTCTGCTTCTCAGTTGAGTATCCTGGAGATCCAATCACGGCCAACAATCAGCTTTGTCAGGTCTTCACATTCCGTGACAACCTCAATGGTGTGTACACGATTGGCAACACTGAGCTTGGTAAGCCACGTAACTTCCCAACGTTCGACTCGGCAATGAATGAGATGTACCGCGCTGGTGTGCGTGGTCCCGTTACGTTCGAGCTTACAGACGCAAGCTACACGCTTACAAACACAAACCAACAGCAGCCAGCTCTGGACTTGTCGGCTCGAATCATTGGTGCTTCATCAACAAACACCATTACCTTCAAGCCAAGTCTGCAGCGTTCGCTTCAGCGTGGTAGCATTACTATCCGTCTTCGTTCAGGTAATGGCGTTGGTGTTCTTCTCGGCCAAAATCTAACACCGACGAATCCGAATGCAGTACAGAATCAACAGTACTTCTCATCGCCAACCAATGCGAACTCTGCCGGCTACATCACATGGGACGGTGGTTCGCAAAAGTCGATTCGTGTGACGGTTGAGCGTTCGGTAACTTCGCCATCACCATTCCTAGCTGCGTTCTATCTCAACAGCGGTTCTACGAACAATACGATTCAGAATCTGCTGATTGAACACTCAACGTTCGTTGCCCCAACGTATGCGCATCAACTGCCAATCGCTCGTTACAACGGTGGTTCGCAAGAGTTCCGCTTCGATCCTAATACGGTTAACCTTAACCAGTCATACACGGCAGGTATTGTAAACCGTGATACAGTTGCGGTATTCAATCTTGGTAACCTTGACACCATCCCTAACAACAACAACGCATTCCTCAATAACGAAATCAGTGGTTTTGGCTACGGCGTTGTTTCTATGGGTCTTGGTGTTCTCATCAAGTCTGGTGTTAACGAATTCCGTGGTTACTATAACCAAGGTAATCGTATCGAAAACAATACGATCTTTAACGTACGTCGCGCAGGTATCTTCCTCGGTTATGAAGAAGGTGCTCGTGTTATTGGCAACCGCATTTATAATGTTGGCGTTGCTGCTACCGGCGGAGCAGTTAATGACGCTGCTGGTATCATCTTGGGTGGCGAAACACGTTACAACAACGTAGACGCCGTTATTGCTCGAAATGAGATCTCAGGCGTTCGTGGCAACACTTGGAGCCGTGGTATCGTTGTTGAGCAAGTCCGCAACGAATTCCAATCTGTTGTTCAGGCTGGTGGCGTTGTGATGTTCCCGAATCGCGCTGAGCACACTGTTGTTCAAGGAAATGCAGTTTGGGGGCTTAGCCGCGGTGCAGCAAACACGAACATGGCGGGTATCCACCTTTGGACACGTCGTGCGATTACGTCCGATCCTGTTCTCGGCCTCGTGAACCCATTCTCTACAACGTATTTCACGCGTGCCGACTCTGTGGTTAACAATACAGTCGTGCTTTCTAACGACAACATTGTTGGTACAGGTGCTATTGCTGGTATTGGTGTACAACACGCCAATGGACCAGTCGTAGTAAACAATGCTATCGCGGCACTGGGTGCAGCTAACGCAGCTGCTATTTCACACTCCGCTCTTCTGTATGAAGGCACACTGTTCCGCCAAGGTGCATTCAATACTGACTACCTGCCAGCTACTGCACCGGCAGCGCTCGTGTCGAACCGGAACGCCTTCTGGGCACCAAATGCAGCAATCGCTCGCTTTATCGAGATCTCTGAGATTTCCGAGCTTGTCTCCGCTGGTGACCAAACGGAATTCTCTCTAATGAGCCAATGGCGTAACTGGACGCGCCAAGACATCAACTCAATGGTCGGTGATTTCGTTGCTGACCACGTGTTCGATGGTATCGCTCCAAATCAGCGCCTGCGTGTACGCACGAATCCTCTTCCAATTGGTTCGATCTTGAATAACCGCGGTGACCGTGTTGCTTCAGTAACGCACGACATCGACGGTGGTATTCGTGGTGAATCCGGTGGTGGTTACGATATCGGTGCAGATGAATTCAACGGCCGTCTCTACGTTTCTGACCTAGAAGTTGTTGACATTCTTAACCCAGCTTCTTATCGCCGTGTAACTGGTACTACCAGCGATGCAGAGTATGTGATGACAACAGCTCCTGTCGATGTCCGCGCACGCTTCCGTAACAACGGTTCGATGGCAACTACAAATGCCTCGGTACGCGTTCGCATCTTCATGGAAACTGCAGCATCAAACAATGCTGAACTGACTGCACCTGCATTCAATACCATCCCTGTTGTCGATCGTACAGTTACCACTGCTATGGCTTCTGGTGAAATCAAGGACATTCAGTTCTCGATTCCTAACTGGACTCCGCAGGTATACTTTGGCCTAGGTGCTTATACGGCTCCAGCTCGATTTGCATCAATGGTGAACAACGTCTCTCCACGCTATCGCATTGAAGTAACCACAGCTTCTGATGAGTTCACACCGAACAACACTCAGTCAAAGGTTGTGCGCTTCTACATTCTGAAGTCACAACTCCACATGGTTGTGTCTACACGTGGTGCATCTACAAACGTTCTAACAGGTACACCAACAACCAATCAGATTGCCGGCCGGTTGAACGCCGACTCTGTAATGCGTTACTTGGCTGACCTGGGCTGGCGCAACGATGCTGCGAACAACACCTACGCATATGACGTTATCGATCGTAATGCATGGGAAGAGCGCGCAGTGAACTACACCATCTATCGTACGATGTTCTGGTCGCATGATCAGTCTGCATTCACACGCAATGAGCGCGACGATATTCGGAACTTCATCAACAGCGGTACACCGACTGAGAAGAAGAATCTTGCAATCGGTTCGCAAGAACCAGCTCGTCGTCACATTGGTCTGAGCGTCATCAACGATGAAATGTTCGTACGTCGTATCCTGCGTGCAACGAATATTGCACCTGGTACTCCAGTACCTGCCCCAACGAACTCGTACCACGGACGCCGTATTCAAGGCTTTGCTATTTCGCGCAATGCTGTTGAAACTGTTTCACGTACGGGCTTCACTAACGACGCCGAACCGCAACCAGCTTTGGTTCGCTTGTTCAACGATGCGCTTTCAAGTGGTCTCGTTAGCATGGCATACTCGTACAATCGTACAGATCGTACTACGGCAAGCGACTCAATTATGGGTACAGCCATTGCCGGTCTGTCGAATAACACGGTATTCCTTGGTGTTGACTGGCGTCACTATGGCAAGACCGGTGTCCGCACTGGTGGCGAGCGCGTTATGCGCGGTATTATCGACTTCTTCGAAACAAATGGTGGTCAGGTTGTTCCTGTTGAACTCGTTGAATTCGATGCAAAGAATCGTGGAAACAATGTTGACGTGTTCTGGTCGACTGCATCAGAGCAAAACAGCGATCGCTTCGAAGTTGAACGCGCAAACGTCTCCGATGCCGGCACGTCTGAATTCGCACTTGTTGCTACGGTTCCTGCCGCTGGTAACACAACCGAACAGCGTGACTACCGCGTTGCAGATCAGGGCCTCGCACCTGGTTCGTACCTCTATCGCCTCCATATGGTCGACGTTGACGGCTCGTCGTCACGCTCACAGGAAGTTGCTGTTACAATCGGTGACGCTACAGGCGCACTGTGGATCACTGACGTAACACCAAACCCTGTTGCAACTTCGGCTAATATCACCTTCGGTAGCTCGACGAATGAGCCAGTAGAGCTGAAGCTCTTCAACATGAACGGCAATGAGGTTGCAACGGTATTCACCGGTGCACTCTCGGGCTCTACATCTGAGAGCTTTACCACCGGCATCCTGCCAGCTGGCGTTTACACGCTTGTTCTGCGCTCGGGTTCAGCCATGGTAACGAAGAACGTGACAATCGTCCGCTAAGCGGCCGAACGTCAATCTCTTTATATACACCGCTCCTACACCTTCGGGTGTAGGAGCGGTTGTATTTTTGCCCTAATGTCAACGCCACTCCTACGTTCTCTAGCTACTGGACTTCTCCTTGGCGTTGCTTATCCGAGCGGTGTTCTGCCAACGTGGCTAAGTGGCTGGCTAGCTCTTGTAGCGCTCGTGCCACTGCTGAGCGCCGTTTGTTCGGACCGCACGACGCTGCCCAAGCTGATACACCTTTACCTTGGGATGGCAGTGTTTCACGGCATTGCCAACTGGTGGGTTGGATCGTATCAAGAACAGACTGATCCCTACCTTCTTGCCAGTGGAATCGCGCTGATGATCGGGCACCCGCTCTTCCTCTTGCTGCCGTGGGCCGCGCTTGTCTACATTCGAAAACGACGTTCACTTGGTGTAACACTGCTGAGCTCCCCGTTTGTGCTCACGGGGTTTGAATGGTTGCATGGTCAAACCGATGCGTCCTATCCATGGCTTTCGATTGGGTATGCCCTGATTGATACCCCTCTGGTGCAACTCGCAGACGTCGTTGGTGTTTATGGTCTCGGATTCTTCATTGCCACGATAAATGCTGCAATCGTGGCGGCCTTCGTATGGCCCACAGCCCGACTTCGAATTGCGGTTGCCGCTACTCTCGTATGTGCGATATGGTCTGCATATGGTCTTACACGTTCGTCTGATTTCGAGGCAGATTCGCTGGAGGTTACCCAAGGCCGACACCTTCGTGTGGCCTTGATTCAGGGCAACGACAACCCGTGGGATAAGTGGACGAGTCCCGTAGAACAAGCAGAGCGCACGCGCCGGTATAGTGACCATGTACTAGACAGCGTACACTCGAACGGTCCGATTGATCTCCTTGTTTGGCCCGAGACCGCCATTCCATTCCCTATCCGTCATTCACAGTATGCCTCGCAGTGGTCGGCTCTGTTGCAATGGACCAGTCGTCGATCGATTAACCTTCTTACGGGTCTAAGCGATCTCTACGTCTATCCGCACGCTAGTGCGCCGGCCTCGGCGCGAACATCACAAGAAGACCCGTCACTCCGCTACGACATTTTTAATGCCGCTGGGCTTATTTCGGACGCAGGCACCTACGTCCACTACAAAACGTGCCTAACCCCCTTTGCCGAGCGCCTACCCTTTGCCGACCAGCTCGTTTTCGCTCAGTCATGGTTCCAATGGGGTGTTGGCATTTCGTCGTGGGGGAAGGGGGCGTCGCGAACGCCGCTTACGCTGCGACATGACTCCGAGGAGTATAAGATTGGCACCATCATCTGTATCGAGTCGATTTATCCCGACATGGTGCGTGACCTTGTTCGCAATGGTGCTACCATGCTATGCGTCATTACAAACGACGCATGGTATAACGGTACTCCCGGTCCGAGGCAGCACTACCACATCGCGCGCATGCGAGCCATCGAACAACGCCGATGGCTTTTTCGCTGTGCGCTTAGTGGCGTGACAGGAATTATTGCTCCGGATGGAACATCGGTAACTGAGCTCCCAGAGGTTACGTCATCCGCCATGATCGGGAACGTGTACAACGTGCACACCACTTCGTTGTACGCTAAGTTTGGCGACGTCATACCTATCCTTTCGTCTGCGATCACCTTGGTTGCAGTCGGAATGGCCGGCTATTCAGGCCTAATGCGTCGACGTAAACGATCACAACATTCTTCGACATCACAATCTACACCAACTTCAACTTCACTATGATTGCTCGATATACCAAGTACGGCGCGCTATTAGCGCTGCTGTTCTTGACCGTTGCGGCACGTGCCCAATACAAGCCCATTGTGTTTACCGAATACACCTTGCCCAATGGCTTGCACGTGATTCTTCACGAAGATCATTCAGCGCCTGTGGTTGCCACAGTTCTGCATTACAAGGTGGGCTCGCGCGACGAAGATCCTCGGCGCACCGGCTTTGCACACTTCTTCGAACACCTGATGTTTGAGGCCACCGATAAAATCGACCGGGCTAGCATCGACAAGCTCATCAATGGGGCAGGTGGTCAGCTCAATGCCTTTACAAGCCAAGATGCAACCGTCTATCACTTCGTGGTGCCCTCGAACGAGGTCCGCCTAGCTCTGTGGATTGAAGCACAGCGTATGCGTAAGCTCCAAGTAAACGAGATCGGTGTCGAGACGCAGCGCGGTGTCGTAAAGGAAGAACGCAAGAATCGCTACGACAATGCTCCGTACGGTGGGTGGATGGAAAAACAAATGGCCACCGTGTTTGCTGGTACGCCCTATGCCTGGACTCCAATCGGTACAGCACAGCACATTGATGTTGCGGCCATTCCAGAGTTCGTTCAGTTCTACACCACCTATTACCAGCCGAACAATGCAATTCTGGTTGTGAGTGGCGACTTTGACCCTGCCGTTGTTCGATCGACCATCGAGACGTACTTCGGTGGTTATCCGCGGGCGGCAGAGCCGCCGCGCCCATCGTTTACGTCGTCGAAGCCCCTTATCGGTGAACAGCGCGAGGTTATCCAAGACCCCAAGGCGCAACTGCCTGCGTTGTTTATGTCGTACCAGGGTGTAGGAATGACCGACCCCGACATGTTTGCTATGGATGTGCTTACGGAGATTATGTCGAGTGGGGAGAGTTCGCGTTTGTACCGATCGATCGTTGATTCTCAACAGACGGCCGTACAGGTTAGCATGTTTAACTATGCACGAGAATATGCGGGTTCGCTAACTGTTGTTGGGATTGCGGCCCCTGGGCGGTCGCTTGATGATGTTGAGGCAGCAATTGATGCAGAGTTAGAGCGCCTTGTTAGCGGTGGCGTTACAGAGGCAGAAGTGAGCAAGGCCAAAGCGATCATCGAGTCGAAGTTTGTGGGGCAGCGCCTTGGCGTGTATGACAAGGCACTTGCGTTAGCAGATGCGAAGAGATTTATGGGAGATGCTAGTCATGTGAACACAGAGCTCGAAAAGTACATGGCTGTAACGAAGGACGCGGTAACGAAGCTTGCGAAGCGCTTGCTTTCGGCAAAGAATCGTTCGGTTCTGCACTACATTCCGGCAAAGGGTTAAGTCATGACAAGTACTACAATGAAACAGCGACCAACAACAATGCTCTTCTGGGCACTTCTGCTAGGTGTAATGATGCTTGCAACGTCGACCGACGTTGTTGCACAGAAGAAACCCAAGGCAAAGCCTAGCAAGGCAACAACGTCGAAGCAGAAGTCGAACAAGCCTGAGGCGAAAGATGATCGAGTATCGACTACGTCGATCTCGTTGGACGAGCGGCCGGGGCCACTCGAGGGAACGCCATTTACATTCCCGGCATTCGAAGAGTTTACCATGCCGAACGGCCTGCACGTCTACGTTATTTCGAACGACGAGCAGCCTATTGTTACCGTGAACCTCATGCTTCGTGCGGGCGAGGCATACGACCCAAAAGGCAAGGAAGGGACTGCATCGATTATGGGCGACATGCTATCGAAGGGCGCCGGGAGTCGATCAGCAGTCGAGATTGCTTTGGCACTTGACAACGTAGGTGCTTCGATTGGAGCGAGCGCAGGCTCCGAGACGTTTACCATATCGGGTAGTTCGCTCAAGAAGCACGCCGAGTTGCTTTTTGGGGTGTTGGCCGATCAGATTGTTCGCCCAACATTTCCAGAGGATGAGCTGACGAAGCTCAAGCAGCAGTATGCTGCCTCGATTGCCAACGAGCGCAGCCAACCGATGGAGTTAGTACAGGCATTGGCACGAAAGGTTGTTTACGGATTCGACAATCCACTGGCTCGAAGGAAGACCGAGGCATCGGTTTCGGGAATTCAAAGGGCTGATGTTACCGCATTTCATAGCACGTACCTAAAGCCAAACAATGCATCGATTGCCGTTGTTGGTGATGTTACGGCAAAGGAAGTAAAGAAGTGGCTGTCGACGCACCTTGGTGCGTGGGCAAAGGGTGCATTGCCGACCATCGATATGCCCGACATGTCGGTATCCCCAGCGGCCGTGTACTTCATTCCTCGGAAGGGCGCCGTTCAGAGCGGTATCGTCGTTACGGCGGCCGCGCCAGCGCAGCGCGATGAAGCATGGCCGGCCATGGATCTCTTGGCAGAGTATCTGGGGTCTGGCTTTGGTTCTCGTCTCTTTGCGACTCTCCGTGAGACGTACTCATACACCTATTCACCGTTCGGGTTCTTGACGCAAGGAAAACGCTACAATCGGGTGGCCCTTGGTGCCGAAGTTCGGACGTCTGTTACCGACTCGGCTATCGCTGTTATCCTGCGTGAGATCAAGTCGGCCGTGTCGTATGGTCCGGATTTCGACGACTTGGAGCGCAAGAAGGCATTCAGCATTGGTCAGTATCGTTTGGCCATGGAGAGTGCCTCGACAGTTGCATCGCTTCTGCAATATGCATGGATAAACGAGCGCAGTATCGACGAGGTTCGCCGCGAGACTGACGTCATTGCCTCATTGTCGGTAGCCGACGTGCAGCGCGCAGCCCAGCGTTACATGGACATGTTCAACCTGCGTCTTGTTGTCGTTGGCGACCCGTCGGTTCGGTCGGCACTCGAGCAGTTCGGACCGATTCGCGAGTTCACGTTAGATCTTCAGCCAGCCGAAACCGCCAAACTTGAGCCGGTGAGGGAGTCGCTCGACAACATCGTAGCGCGCTACGTTACTGCCTTGGGCGGGCAGGCGAACATTGATGCTGTGACGTCATCGTCGTTCACTGGCCCGCTCACGCTCAGGTTCCAAGGCACCGACATTAACGGAACCCTGACAACGAAGCGTGGCAAGCCCGATAAGGCCTTCGTTCGTGTTACGACGCCCCTTTTTACGCAGCTACAATGGGTAAATGGAAGTCAGGGGTGGGCTTCGCTTGATGGAAAAAACATTGGCGAATCTCCAGCTGATGAAACACGCAGACTCATGCTCGACGAATTGATGTTTGCGCCAACTCGTTGGAAGGCGCTGGGATATCGTCTCGAGGTAAAGGGTAAGCGGGGTGGCGAGATTGTGATTGAAGGAACCGACCCTGCAGAGCGGCAAGTGCGCTTTCAGTTCGACGAAACAACAGGATTGCTGACTCGCCGCGAAACCGACGATGCAAGCTCGGGCGAGTTGGTAACGACGATCGAATCCTACGGTGACTATCGCGCTGTGGGCAATGTGTTGTTCCCGCATACGCTGCGTATTTCGAATACCATCTTTTCGATGGAGTGTAAGGGGCAGGTCACGATCAACGACGCTGTCGATGGCGACTTCCAGCCGTCGAAGTAGGTGATGGAGTTTCAGGTTGTAAAAGCTATGCGCGCGCTCCGTGATGCCTTCGTGCATCCGGAGCGCGTGCTGTTGGATACGGAGCTTCGAGTTGTTTCGATGTTCGCTGTGGCAATGCTGTTGCTAACCACGGTTAACACCACGACGGCAGTTGTTGTGCAACAGCATCCGGAACTCGCGCATCAGATGCAGCAGGTGCGTCCGAGTGAATCAGAAGCCAACCAAGAGGCCGTACCTAATCGTGAGTTTACCGGACAACTTGGGGGGGCGCTTGTCGTGTCGATGGGCTCGACGCTTGCTCTTGCCGCCCTGCTCTACGTTCTTGTGCGTTTTATGCTCAACGTACCGGCGACGTTTACACAGTCCCTCATGGCCGCCTCGGCGGCTGTTGGTATTGGTGCTGCAGGCACAATCCTTCTTGCTGGTCTTCAGGTAGCTTTTGGTAGCATTCAGGCGGGACCACACCTTGGCTGGCTCGTATCACCTTCTGCGTCGCCACATCTCTTTGCCTGGCTGCAAAGGGTCAACGTTCTCACTGCGTGGGAGCATATGGCAGCAGCGAGCGTATTGGTATCGGCACATGGACACCACATCACGTACGGCAGGGTAGTTGGCGTTACGTCGTGGCTTATCACGTTGATCGTCTTCGGCGGCTTTTCGTTGTTGGCTTGGATTCTTTCTGGTGCGCAGTAGAGCGCACTCACGCATAGGTCGCTCAGCGGCTTACCGCGCGCACTAGCTAAGGGGTGTTCCGAAAAAAAGTTTGCTCGGGTGTAACCATTATTGACGGCGTTGTGTCAACCACCCAACAGCCGCCACGTCAGCAATGGAACGCAGCAAACATATCGGACAACTGAGCGAGATTGAGGTCGCCATGGTTGTCGAGGCCTTTCGGAGGGGAGATTCCGAAGCGTTCGACGTACTCTATGCCATGTACAAGGCGCGGATATATCGGTTCTGTTTGCACATGATGACCGATGAGATGTTGGCCAAGGACGCTTTTCAGGAAACGTTTATCCGCATGTATGAGCATCGGATGGAGCTACGAGGCCAGAACATCGGCTCTTGGTTGTTTACTATAGCGCGGCGGGCCTGCCTTAATCAGATGCGCGCTCGACGTCAGAACCACGAGGCGTTCGACGAAACGTATCATGGGGCACCGATTGAAGACGAAATCGTCGACGTCTACCTACGCGAGCACATCGAGCGTGCGTTGGCGATGTTGCCAGTGCCATTGCGCGAGGCACTTGTTCTGCGTGAATATGACGGCTATAGTTACAACGAAATCGCGACCATCGTAGGCATTGACTTGTCGCTTGCGAAAGTGCGAGTGTACCGGGCGCGGCTTCATATGCGCAAGTTGTTGGCGGACCTCGTGGAGGCACGCCGATGATTCTCGATTACCTCATCTCGAAGTATCTCGATGGCGACCTTTCGCCCGAAGAGGATGTGCAGCTACGCGAGTTAGTAGCGGCGGACCCGCTGGCGCGTGATGCCTTTGAGGAGGCCGCGTTGTTACATGTTGAAATGGCCACGGCAGGACTGCCTGAAGTGCCAGCGGACCTCGACCTGGAAGTTCGCCGCCAGGTTGCCGAACGAATGTCGCCGCCGCGGCGTACGTCGGAGCCCCTTACAGACGGAGTGCGCGAATATGGCAAATGGACGGCCGTGCGCGTAATGGTAACGGCGCTGTTGTTAGTAGCCGCCCTGCCATTTGGCGACATGACGCTTGGCCCGTTCATGC